>NZ_JBQEOW010000005.1:0-280094 GCF_052045405.1 Serratia sp. 22278
TGGCTGATCGATGAAACGCTCATGCCGAGTTGGCGCGCGGCCGCGGTAAACGACCCGAACTCAACCACTTTGGCGAATACCGACATCCGTTTTAATCTTTCCATTATTCACTCTGGCTTAAAAGTGATTTAGATCACAGATTGTTGATGCCTTGATAGTAAGCAGGCTAATATAACGTGGTCGGGTGAATAGACCTTACCAACGTGCGAGAGCGATCGGCGACGTAATCCTGCCGCTCCTCCGGCACCCTCGCAATCCCTGTCGTGGACGTCTGCCCCAAAGTTTAACCTTTTTTCGGGTTCGTGACCTGGACAAGCTGTCTGGTCAAGATTTGTGGCGCGCGCACGCTAAAATGTAAAGAGAATGTGAATGGCGAGATGTGTCTTTCCCCGGCGCAGTGAACAATAAGGAAAAAGTGATGAGTTTGCTTCCGGTTATGGTCATCTTCGGACTGTCGTTTCCGCCGGTGTTTTTCGAGCTGCTGGTGTCGCTGGCGCTGTTTTTTCTCTTGCGCCGCCTGCTGCAGCCGACGGGGATTTACGATTTTGTCTGGCATCCGGCGCTGTTTAACACTGCGCTGTATTGCTGCTTGTTTTATCTGATTTCATGTCTTTTTGTTTGAGGTCGCTGTGAAAAATTTTTCGATAAAAATAACCCGAATCGCGATCACTTTGATTCTTGTGCTGTTGGGCATCGCCGCGATATTCAAGGCCTGGGTGTTCTACACCGAGTCGCCGTGGACGCGTGATGCCAAGTTTACCGCCGATGTGGTGGCGATCGCGCCGGATGTCAGCGGCCTGCTGACCGACGTGCCGGTGGTGGATAACCAACTGGTGAAGAAAGGCCAGGTGCTGTTCGTGGTCGATCGGCCGCGTTATGAGCAGGCGTTGGCGGAAGCCGGCGCCGACGTCGCCTACTATCAAGCGTTGGCGGCGGAAAAACGGCGCGAGGCCGGCCGCCGCGTGAAGCTGGGCGTGCAGGCGATGTCGCAGGAAGAGATTGACCAGTCGAACAACTCGCTGCAGACCGTGCAGCACCAGCTGGCGAAGGCCGTGGCGGCGCGCGAGCTGGCGCAGCTGGATCTGGAACGCACCACGGTGCGGGCTCCGGCCGATGGCTGGATCACCAACCTCAACGTCCATGCCGGCGAATACATCACCCGCGGCTCGGTGGCGGTGGCGCTGGTGAAGAAAGATTCCTTCTACATCCTGGCGTACCTGGAAGAAACCAAGCTGAATGGCCTGAATAAGGGCGACCGCGCGGAGATCACCCCGCTCGGCAGCAACCGCATCATGCACGGCACCGTCGACAGCGTGGCGGCGGCGGTGAACAACAGCAGCAGCACGGTGAACAACAAAGGGTTGGCCTCGATCGACAGCAACCTGGAGTGGGTGCGCCTGGCGCAGCGCGTGCCGGTGAAGATCCTGCTGGACGCCAAGGATCAACAGCATCCGTACCCGGCCGGCACCACCGCCACCGTGGTGATCGTCGGCAAGAACGATCGCAATGCCGACAGCGGCTCGCCTTTTGTGCGCCTGATGCACCGGCTGCGTGAGTTCGGCTAATGAGCAGCCCAACCTTTATCCGGCTGAGATTCGCCTTCAAACTCAGCTTCGCGATTGTGTTTGCGCTGTTCGTCGGCTTCCATCTCAATCTGGAAACCCCGCGCTGGTCGGCGATGACCGCCGCCATCGTCGCCGCCGGCCCGGCCTTTGCCGCCGGCGGCGAACCCTTCTCCGGCGCCATCCGCCACCGCGGCTGGCTGCGTATCATCGGCACCTTTATCGGCTGCTTCGTCGGCCTGATCATTATCATCACCACCGCCCGCGCGCCGGTGGTGATGCTGCTGCTGTGCTGCATCTGGGCCGGTTTCTGCACCTGGCTTTCTTCGCTCATCAAGGTGGAGAACTCCTATGCCTGGGGGCTGGCCGGGTATACCGCGCTGATCATCATCGTGACGGTCGCCACCAGCGAGTCTCATCTGCTGGAAGCGCCGCAGTTCGCCATCGAACGTTGCAGCGAGATCGTGCTGGGGATCGTCAGCGCCGTGTTGGCGGATCTGCTGTTCTCGCCGCGTTCGATCAAACAGGACATCGATCGGGCGGTGGATCAGCTGCTGGTAGCTCAATACCGCCTGATGCAGATGTGCATCAGCAACGCCGACAAAGAGGATATCGACCGCGCCTGGAGCAATCTGGTGAAGAGCACCACGGCGCTGGACGGCATGCGCAACAATCTGATGATGGAGTCCTCGCGCTGGCAGAAGGTCAACCGCCGGGTAAAAGCGCTGCATACGCTGTCGCTGACGCTGATCACCCAGGCCTGCGAAACCTATCTGATCTTGGTGAATCACCCGGAGGCACTGAAAGACAGCCTGCGGGAGCAGCTGATGGTCCCGGCGGAAACCCCGCAGGAGATCCACAAGCGCATGAAGCTGTTGCGCCAGGTGCTGACCACGCATCGTTCCGAGGAAACGCTGCCGACCATCACCGGTTGGGTCGGCGCGGCGACGCGCTACCTGCTGCTGTCGAAAGGCGTGCACGCCAACTGCAGCATCAGCGCGGTGGAAGAGGGGGTGTTGAGCAACGAAACCGTGGTCAAGCCGACTTCGGCGGAAGGGCATCACGCGATGATCAACGGCCTGCGCACCTTTGTGGCGACGGCCTTCGGCAGCCTGCTGTGGCTGTGGACCGGCTGGACGTCCGGCAGCGGTTTTATGGTGATCATCGCGGTGATCACCTCGCTGGCGATGCGCACCCCGGCGCCGCGCATGGTGGCGATGGATTTCGTGCTGGGCATGCTGGCGGCGATCCCGGTCGGTTCCCTGTTCTTCATGGTGATCCTGCCGGCGACGCAGCAGAGCATTTTGCTGCTGTGTCTCAGCCTCGGCCTGCTGGCGTTTTTCATCGGCATCGAGGTGCAGAAGCGGCGGCTCGGTTCGCTGGGGCTGCTGGCCGGGACCATCAACATTCTGGTGCTGAGCAACCCGATGGAGTTCAACGTCACCCAGTTTCTCGACGGGGCGCTGGGCCAGTTCCTCGGCAGCTGCGTTGGGCTGATGGTGCTGCTGCTGATCCGCGACAATTCGCGTGAACGCACCGGGCGCACGTTGCTCAACCAGTTCGTCAGCAGCGCGGTGTCGGCGCTGACCACCAAGGCGGCGCGTCGTCGGCAAAACCATCTGCCTGCGCTGTATCAGCAGCTTAACCAGCTGCTGATGATGTTCCCGAACGACATCGCCAAGTATCGTCTGGCGTTGAACCTGATCATTGCCCACCAGCGCATGCAGCGGGCGGAGATTCCGGTCAGCGAAGAGCTGTCGGCCTTCCACCGCCAGATCCGCAGCACCGCCGATCGGGTGGTCTCCGCCAAGAACGACGTCAAGCGCGCCTATTACTACGATCGCTTGCTGGGTGAAATGAACGAGTACCAGCAGAAGCTGGTGGACAATCAGGCGCCGCTCAGCGTCACCGGGCCGGTGAAACGCCTGGCCGACATGCTGCATCGCTATCGTCACGCCTTGATCGATTGATGCGTTCCCTCCTGTTGCGCCGCGTTGTGCGGCGCCTTCCCTGACTATACTGAAAGCAGTGCCTGACATGGCGGGCCGTCTCATGTGAGGCGGCCTGTTTTCAGAGAGACTCCGAGTGCCAGAACGACTGGAAAGTGGCATCATTGTCATGAATGGATGAAACGCTCACCGCCGCGAAAACGTGACGTGCCGGTCATCTTAGTTTCATCCAGGTCGACTATATACCTAACTAGCCTGGGGGAGCTGCGGCGCCTTCGGCGGCATAATTTCAGGGAATGTCATGAACAAGCGGATTCTGTTGGCGATTGTCATCGCCGTGGTCATCGCCGTCTTCAGCGCGCTGCGCGGCAGCGAGCACCGTGCGATCGGCGGCAATGCGACGGTGGTGCAAGCGCCGGCGGGGCAACAGCAGAGCATCGATCGGCTCACGCAGCAGCAAACGGTGGTGAGCTACCTGCAGCAGCATCAGCGGCTGCCGGGCTATTACGTCACCAAGAAGCAGGCGCGCGAGCAGGGCTGGGACCCGCGTTCAGGCAACCTCTGTGCGGTATTGCCGGGCAAGGCGATTGGCGGCGATCGATTCTCTAACCGTGAAGGACAACTGCCGAGCGCCGGCGGCCGGGTCTGGCGCGAAGCGGACATCAATTACCAGTGTGGCCGGCGCGGCGCCGATCGCCTGCTGTATTCGAGCGACGGTCTGATCTTCGTCACGCGCGACCATTACAAAAACTTCATTCGTGTGGAGTGAGTTTGATGGCAAAAGTAGAGTTTGATTTTGAACAGATCCAGGATGTGCCGACCTTCTACCGCGATTTTGCGCACAAGTTTGCGCTGGACGAGGGATTCGGCGCCAACCTCGACGCGCTGTGGGACGTGGTGACCGGCGATATCGGTCTGCCGGTGGAAATCGAGTTCACTCACCTGAATGCCCGCAGCAAGCGTCGTTTCGGCGCGATCATTCTGCTGTTTGAAGAGGCGGAAGAAGAGCTGGAAGGCAGCCTGCGCTTCAATATCCGCGAAAGCAGCGGCGAACCGGCGCATCACCGGGGATGAAACGGGTTCATCCCGGGATGGCGGCGCTTAGTCGGCCGCTTCGGCCAGCTCGCGCAGGTATTGGAAGATCTGGCGGTAAGCCTTAGGCGGCTTGTTGGCGGCCTTCTCTTTCTGCGCGTTGCGCACCAGTGAACGCAGCTGTTGGCGATCGGCGGCCGGATACAGATCCAGGATCGACGGAATGACGTCATCGCCTTCTTCCACCAGGCGGTCGCGCAGCGCTTCCAGTTTATGGAACAGGGAAACCTGCTGGTTGTGGCGGTTTTTCAGCTTGTCGAGCGCGGTCTGGATCGGCTCGATATCGCGGGCGCGCAGCATTTTGCCGATCAGCTGCAGCTGACGGCGACGGCCCTCTTTCTTGATCTTCTGCGCCAGCTCGATGGCGGCGCGCAAATCTTCGTCCAACGGAATGCGGTCCAGCGCGTTTTTGCCCAGATCGACCATTTCGGCCCCCAGGTCTTTCAGCGCTTCGGCATCACGTTTAATTTCACTTTTACTGACCCAGATAATCTCGTCATCGTCCTCGTTTTCATTCTCCGGGACATCGTCGAGCCAGTCTTCAGGCTGTTTGTTCATGGTAGGCTCCGTTAAAAAGAGGCTAATCCTAACAGGTTGTCCGGCAACCCGCCAATTGCGTGCCCTGAGCAAACTGAGTATAGCTGCCGCGCTGGGGCATTATCATGTCTAGGCTCCTGTCCTCTGAATTCATGCTGTTGTTTTTATCATCATGTTTGTATAAAATTTTATACAAAAGGAGGTGGTATTCATGGATGATGGCATCGAGAAAGCCATTGATTGGCGCGGTTCATCGTTAGAGGATTTGTTGGCCTTTCCAATCGATGCGCGAAAAGCGGCAGGATTTGAACTGAGTAAAGTGCAAAGAGGTTTGGAGCCCGGTAATTGGAAAACGATGACCAGTTGTGGAAGTGGCGTTATCGAAATCCGTTTATATGCCATCGGCGGCGCGTTCAGGGTGGTCTATGTGGCAAAGTTCAGCGAAGCGATCTACGTCTTGCACAGCTTTCAGAAGAAGACGGAGAAAACCAGCCGCCACGATATTCAGATAATCAAAGCGCGTTATGACGCGGTTATTAATGAGCGGAGTAAAGGTCATGACCAAACCGATTGATACCGGTTCACGCCACGTTACGCCCGCAGGCGGCAATGTGTTTGCGGATCTGGGATTTTCCGCCGACGAGGCTCGGCAATTGCAAGCGCAGTCCAATGCGGAAATTGCGCAGCTTATCGCACTGAAAAAACAGCTGATGGGTGAGATCAGCGCGTGGATTGAGGAAGAAGGCTATCGCCAGGAAGAGGCGGCGCGTTATCTGCATACTTCCCGGCCGCGCGTGTCCGACGTGGTGAATCAGAAAACCGAGAAATTTACGTTAGATGCGTTGGTCAACATGATGGCGAATATCGGCAAGTCGGTAAAACTGATCGTCGAGTGATGCATGGCTTTTGCATGTTATCCCGACTTTGCCGTTCGGCTTTATGCGAAATTCAACGCGGTTCCTGTTAGACTCAACGGCAGAGATCTCAGGATTTTTGCGCGCCGCCCCGCGTGCACAACTACGCCGCTCCGGCACTTTTCTCAACGATTTTCTGATTAATTATGGCAGATTGATGAAAGTAGTCACTCAAGTTGCAGAACAGCGCAAGGCGCTGGAACAGGCCGTTTCTCAGGCGCTGGAGCTGGCCCGCGCCGGTTCCGACGCGGCGGAAGTCGCGGTCACCAAATCGACCGGCATCAGCGTCAGTACCCGCTTCGGCGAAGTGGAAAACGTCGAGTTCAACAGCGATGGCGCGCTGGGCATCACCGTGTATCACCGCCAGCGCAAAGGCAGCGCCTCTTCCACCGATCTCAGCCCGGACGCCATCGCCCGCACCGTACAGGCGGCGCTGGACATCGCGCGCTACACCTCTGAGGATCCTTGCGCCGGCCCGGCGGAGAAAGATCTGCTGGCGTTCGAGGCGCCGGATCTCGATCTGTTCCACCCGACCGAGCTGGACGCCGAGCGCGGCATCGAGCTGGCGGCGCGCGCCGAGCAGGCTTCGCTGGCGGCGGACAAACGCATTACCAACACCGAAGGCGGCAGTTTCAACAGCCACTACGGCATCAAGGTGTTCGGCAACAGCCACGGCATGCTGCAAAGCTATTGTTCCAGCCGTCACTCGCTGTCCAGCTGCGTCATCGCAGAACAGGACGGCGACATGGAGCGGGATTACGCTTACACCATAGGTCGGGCGATGGGCGATCTGCACAGCCCGGAGTGGGTGGGGCAGGAGTGCGCCCGCCGCACGTTGGCGCGTCTCGCGCCGCGCAAATTGTCGACCATGAAGGCGCCGGTGCTGTTCGCCTCCGAGGTGGCCACCGGATTGTTCGGCCATCTGGTGGGCGCCATCAGCGGCAGCAGCGTTTATCGCAAATCTACCTTCCTGTTGGACTCGCTCGGCAAGCAGATCCTGCCGGCGTGGCTGACCGTCGAGGAGCATCCGCATCTGCTGAAAGGGCTGGCGTCGACGCCGTTCGACAGCGAGGGCGTGCGCACCCAGAGGCGCGATATCGTCAAGGACGGCGTGCTGCAAACCTGGCTGATGACCAGCTACTCGGCGCGCAAGCTGGGCCTGCACAGCACCGGCCATGCCGGCGGCATCCATAACTGGCGCATTGCCGGGCAGGGCGCGGACTTCGCCGGCATGCTGAAGCAGCTCGGCACAGGCCTGGTGGTCACCGAGTTGATGGGCCAGGGCGTCAGCGGCGTCACCGGCGATTACTCGCGCGGCGCCGCCGGTTTTTGGGTGGAAAACGGTGAGATCCAATATCCGGTCAGCGAGATCACCATCGCCGGCAACCTGAAAGACATGCTGCGCAACATCGTCAGCGTCGGCAGCGATATCGAAACCCGCAGCAATATCCAGTGCGGTTCGGTGCTGCTGCCGGAAATGAAGATCGCCGGCCAGTGATCCGCTGCGCGGCCGGCGCCCGCCGGCTGCGCGTTATCCCGTCTCAACCTTGCTTACAAATCTCCGGTTTCGATTTTTCCCGGCCTTGCCTATGGTAACGGTGGGTTAATTAAAACAATAACTGGAAGGTGAGCAAACATGCAGAATACCCTGAAAGCGCTGGCGGCGTTGACGCTGCTGGCAGCCAGTTCGCTGGCGGTCGCCGCCGATCTTGGCGACGATATGGACACCCTGGCGGAAAACTACAAAACGGTGCTGAATACCGACTCCGCCGCTACCCTCACACAGAGCCTGCAGAACATGCGCGCCGCCGCGCAGGATGCCAAACAGGGCACCCCGCCGAAGCTGGAAGACAAAGCCGCCGACAGCCCGGAGATGAAAGATTTCCGCAGCGGGTTGGATACCCTGATCGGCCAAATCGATCAGGCGCTGGCGCTGGCCAATCAGGGCAAAGTCGCCGAAGCGAAGCAGCTGGCGCAGGGCTTCAAGCAAACCCGCGACGCCAACCACAAGAAATTCCGCTAATCCGTCAACCGTCGCGCCCGTCTTCCGTCAGATAGGAGGAGGGCGCCTGCCCCAGCACGCGGCGGAACATGGTTGAAAACGCCGCGCTGCTGTCATACCCCATTTCCATCGCCACCTGTGTCACGCTGCGTCCTTCGGCCAGCAGCGCCAACGCCAGCACCACGCAGGCGCGCTGACGCCATTGCGAAAACGGCAGGCCGGTCTGCGCGCGAAAGAAGCGGCTGAAGGTGCGAATGCTCATGTACAGACGAGGCGCCCACCGCTGCGCGGAGTCGTGGGCGTCGGGGTGCTGCAAAAAGGCGCGGCACAGCTCACCCAGCCGAGGATCGGCGGGCAGCGGGATGTGCAACGGCAAGGGCTGCAGCCTGGCCAGCTCGTGCAGCAGCAGCGCCGCCAGCGCTCCGTCGCGGCCCTGTTGTTCATACTCCAGCGGCATATCCACCGCCGCCATCAACAGCTGGCGCATCAGCGGAGTGACGCTGACCACCTGACATACCTGCGGCCGTTCGGCGGGCAACGCGCCGGGTTCAAGGTACAGGCTGCGGGTGGTGACGCCGACCATCCGCACCGCGTGCGGCATCTGTGGCGGCAGCCACACCGCGTGCTGCGGCGGAACGACCCAATTGCCTTGCTGCGTGAAAACGTGCATGACGCCGGTAGCGCCGTACAGCAACTGCGCGCGCCGGTGGCTGTGCATTGGCAGCAGATGCCCCGGCGGATAATCGGTGCCGATGGCGATCACCGCACGGGTTACGTGGTCGATGTCATCAATGCGGACGTTGCGCATGTGTTCCCTTTGGCGGGCAGATTGGCCGAAACGCAATGATAGTTGGCCCTTCATATAAAGCAAGCCAGCGACGGTCGCCCTACTATCGGGGCAGAAAAATAACGCTTGTTCGGGGCGCCGTTATTTTATCGGCCATGAAGCCCGTGCAAGTCTTCACACCAGGGTGGGACGAAGGTTCTCGTTCTCGCAATACAAGAAGTTAATAAGGAATAAAGCGTCATTTTATTCCAACACCTGAAGCAATAGTTCTTAGCGCAGTTCAATGACTATAAGGTGATATTTCATGTATAAGTTCGGTGTGATTGGCGGCGGGGCCGCCGGCATCTCTTTTGCGTATAACTTTATAAAAAATAAGTCGGTTAATCATTGCAAAAGGCCGCTTTCCCTGACGGTTTTCGACAAGCAGGGATTTAAAGGCGGCATGGCATACAGCAGCGATTTTGACAGCCATATATTAAATATGACGCCGGAAAATATGTCGGCGGATATTTTCGACGATGCGCACTTCGTTGATTGGATCGCCATGCATTTCCCGCAGTTTTGCCAGGATCGTTATCCGCCGCGCTGGCTGTATCGGGAATATCTCGATTTTATTCGCGACATGACAATATATATGGCGGCGGACAGTAACGTGGTGCTGAATTTCGTCACTGCCGAAGTGAATGCCATCGCGCCGCACGAAGCCGGCTATCGGCTGACCACCGCCTGCGGCGGCGCCGAGCAGATGAACGCGCTGGTGCTGTGTTCGGGGCACAACCCGCCGGAGTGCCTTTACCCGGTGGATGGGGTGATCGCTTATCAGGCCCATCAGGATTTGCCGCCGATCAACCCTTATTCGAGCATTGGCGTGATCGGCTGCAGCCTGACGGCGATTGACGCCATCGTTGAACTGATGGAGCGCCTGGGAGCGACCGACATCTGCGCCCTGTCGCGCTCGGGCCTGTTCCCCAGCGTGCAGCCGGCGGTGATGCGTCCGCCGCCGGAGGCGTTTGTTGAGGCGCTGCGGCGCTTTGTCGCCGGCCGCGATTTTATTGACGCGCATCAGCTGGTGCATGCGATCAACGCCGCGCTGGCGCGCCACTATCCGGGGCCGGAGCGGCTGACGGTGCTCTCAGCGCTGGGGGAAAGGCGCGATTGCTACCGCGATCTGGCGGACAGCCTCGATCGCGCGCGTTTTGCCAGAGAGCATATCTGCAGCTATCTGGCGGCGATCCACCCGGCAGTGTGCGCCGCCTGGGTCAAGATGGATGCCAACAACCGGCAGGTCTTCATGCGCTTTTACAACTCCTCCTGGATGCGCAATCGGCACGCCATGCCGATCAAGAATGCCAACAAGATCGTGGCGGCGCTGGAGAGCCAACGCCTGCGCGCCTGCGGCGGCCTGGTGGATATCAGCAAGGCAACGGACGGGTTTATCCTTCGTTGCCATGAGACGCGGGTGCGCGCGCAGTATCTGTTCAACTGCACCACGCCTTCCTATCAACTGCCGCCCAACCGCCTGAGCCAGCAGTTGCTGCAAGACGGGCTGGTGCAAGAGAACCTGTTCGGCGGCGTGAAGTGCAACCCGCATACGCTGAAAATCGCCGACCGACGCGGCCGTGAGCAGCATCTTTACTCGCTCGGCGCGCCCGCCAAGGGCGATCTTTTTTACACCTCGGCGATGGAATCCATCACGCGGGATATCAGCAAAATCGTGTTCAACAACCCTATTTTCAACGCAAAGAAGGCTGAAGTATGAAGAACGTAGCGCTCTTTGTCGGCAACGACATTTTCTCCTGGCTGGTGTGTCAGGATCTGATCGCCGCCCTGAAAGGCGAGTGTGCTTTTACGGTGTATTTCCCCCTGGCGAAAAGCGGCGGCCGCACCCAGGAGCCGGCGGTTCGCCGCCTGGGGCTGTATGAGCGCGAGGTGCTGAACGATTTTGTGTTCCCGTTCGTTGGCCGCAACGCCGCCGCCTGTGAGGGGGCCTATCAATCGCCGGCCCTGTTCCTGGCCGCCGCCGGGGTCAAGGCGCATCGCGTTCTCGACATCAATGACGCCACGTTTATCAGCAGCCTGGAGCATATGGACGCGGTGATCTCCCTGCGCTGCTATCAGAAATTCTCCGCCGATTATGTGCGCGCCTTCAGCCGACGCGGCAAGCTGCTGTGGAACCTGCACCCCGGCGACTTGCCGCGTTATCGCGGGGTGATGACGCTATTCCGCGCGATGATGAACGGTGACAAGGGCTGTGCGGTGACGCTGCATGAAATGGATGAACACTGGGACGCCGGCCCGGTGCTCGCCCGTCTGCCCGCCGAGCTGCGTCACGATCTGTCGTTCCTGGAAAACATGATGTTGCTGGGCGTGCAAAGCGGCACCTTCCTGGCGCGCCAGCTCATGCGGGCGGAACGGAGCGAAGCGATAGCGGCGGAAAAGCAGGGTGATTCGCGCTATTGGGGCTTCCCGGACGCACAGACGCTGGCGCGGGCGGAACAGGCGGGCATTGAGCTGGTGGATCACGACGCCGTGCGCGAGCAGTATTTGGGGCTGTTCGTCGGCGAGCGCTTCCACCCGCTGGCGGGGCAGTTCTGCGCCGGGTTCGACGACTTCGTGCGGGCGCACGGCCATGATTGAAACGTTGATTGTACTGGGCGCCGGTTTTCTGACCGGCATCACCACCATTCTGTTTGGCTTCGGCGGCGGCTTTGTGGTGGTGCCTTTCGTCTATCACCTGATCTCCGCCTCGGGCGAGCAGCCCGGCCAGGCGATGCATATTGCTGTAGCGACCTCGACAGCGGTGATGATCCTCAACGCGAGTTACGCCACCCTGACCAACTGGCGCAGCGGCAACCTGCTGCGAGAAACCATCGTGCCGCTGATCTTTTTCATCGGCATCGGCGCGGCGCTGGGCGCGTTCGCTTCCTCGCTGCTGGCGGACGGCGTGATCCGCGGGCTGTTTGTGGTCTATATGGCGGTGACCATCGCCGACTGTCTGTTCCGCCGGGGCTTCCTGATCAAACCGGCGCGCGCCGAACTGTCTCCCGCCACGTTGTGGGGCGGCGGGCCGCTTATCGGCGGCATCGCCACCCTGCTGGGGGTGGGCGGCAGCGTGATGACCGTGCCGCTGCTGCGCCGCCATGGTTACGACATGAAATATTGCGTCAGCGCCGCCAACCCGCTGTCGATCCCGGTGGCGGTGATCGGAGCGCTGATGTATATCGTGTTGGGATGGCGCGAGATGAGCGGGCCGCAGTATCTGGGGTACGTCAATCTGAACATTCTGGGGCTGCTGGTGGTGGCGGGGATTGCGGGGATCGTGTTTGCCAGGCGCTGTTTGCCGAAGGTGAGCGATGCGCTGCATGCCAAAATCTACGTGCTGCTGCTGATCGCCGTGCTGATCGCTATCTGCATCTGAGACAGAAAGGGCGGCCGGATGCCGCCCTGAAAACCGCTTAACGGTGGTATTCGCCCGCCGCTTCCGGCTGGTACAGCAATTCCAGCACTTCAATCCGCGCTTCTTCACCGTTCGGCAATTGCCAGGAGATCTGCTTGCCGACGTGCATGCCGAGCAGCGCTGCGCCCAGCGGCGCCATCACCGACAGCTGATCGTGGCTGTCTTTCAGCGAGGCTGGGTAGACCAGCGTGCGCACATGCTCTTCATCGGTGTGCAGATCGCGAAAACGCACGCGGCTGTTCATGGTCACCACGTTGGCCGGCATTTTCTCCGGCGGCAGGATTTCCGCGCGATCCAACTCGTCGTTCAGCGCGGCGGCGACGTCGGTGTTGGCAAAGGCCGGTTGTTCCAATAGCGCATCCAGGCGTTCCGCATCCAGCTCATTAATAGTAATGATGGGTTTGGTCATTCCACTCTCCAGTCAAATCAAAGGGCGCCAGTCTGTGCGCCCATAAATTCGGAAAAACAACACAAAGCAACACCCCCGCGCCAGAGGAGCGGGGGTGTGGGTAATGTCGATTTGTCCCATTGATAGTAGGCGGTTGGGGCGAGAAAAGAAAGAGATCCCGATCACGAAGGCTTTTATCGTCAATCGAGGCAAAAAAAACCGTTAGCCGGGTTATGTAATTGTTATCTCATTTACTTTTTCGCCATAACGCCGTTTTGCGAAATGGATCCCCGCGCGTCATTCAATTTCCACTTCGAACTGGAAAAAACCGGTCTACACAGAAAATCTTGCCGGGGGTAGGGTAAAGACATCACAGAAAGCGGGTTATTCAGGTGATGCGCTTTACGGCTTACTGATTAATGTGGGATCTAGGGGTACTGAAAAGTGAATGATGGATCTGCTTCGATAAAAGAAATTGAACAATCCGATGTCAGCGAAGCCGGTGAGATCACCGCTCGGGTGCTGGCGGATATTACCGCGATGCTGAATGCTGAGAATATTTATACCAATGCGGTGCAGCAACAGATGCTGGAATCGCATATTCGCGCCATGGTGCTGCGTTCAATAACCGGTGAGCCGTTGCCGGAGGTGGATAAATCGCTTTTCGACGAAATTTCCGCCGAGTCCATGCAAATGGCGGAACGCGTGGTGAATCAGTTTGGCACATTGCCTATCGAAGAAGCCTATTTGCTGTCCGTGCACTTCGAAGTGGCGAAAGATAATAACGCATAGCGGTTAACGCATCGATTTCAATCAGGAGAATATACCATGGGTCAAATTACCGTAGTGATCGGCGATCGTTTGGGCAAAGGGCAAAAAGTCGGCCAGGGCGTTGAAAACGCAGGTGGAAAAGCGGTGGTCATCCCCGGCGTGGCGGCGGATATGAAGCTGGGCGACGTCATGAAAGCGGAAAACGCGCAGCTGGGCATCTCTTTTTGCGGCAGCGGCGGCGCAGGCGCGATTACCGCGCAAACCAAATACGGCTACAAGGCCAAATACGGCATGCGTTCGGTGGAAGAGGGCGTGACGGCAATTAACGAAGGCTGCAACGTGCTGGGTTTCGGCTTTATGGATAAAGAAGAGCTGGGCCAGAAACTGGTGGAAGCCTACGTCAAAAAACATGGCAACCCATAATGAAAGAGCAATATACCACATCGGTAAAGGTGGAGGGTAAAGGCGACAGCAAAGCGAAAGCTTTTGCTTCCGCCTTGGCTAATGTGCAGGGCGCGGTATTAAAGTCCACCAACAATATTCTGCTGCGCATCGAGCCGCAGGACGTCAGCGTAGTGAAGGCGGAAGAGAAAATAACTAAAGAGAAATTTCTTTTCTTCTTTTTGCCGCGTGAAAGAAAGAGCTATGCCGTTTCTCTGGAAATAACCGTGAACGTAACCATTATCAATACCGAGAAGGTTGTCTTCGTCACGAAATAAAAACGTTAGCATAAATGAAAGGGTATACTGATGTTTTTAATCATCTTATTTAAATCGATTATTATCGGTGGGCTGGTGGGGGTCGGCGTAGGGGCCGGCGCCGCACGCATGTTCCACGCGCCGACAACACAGGGCATGGGAGCGTTTCGCACCCTGGGCGAGCTGAACTCCTGCGAGGGCGATCCGGCTTCCCACTTCTCATTCGGTCTGGGCTTCTTCTTCAACGCCTGGGCGTCTTCCGTGGCGGCGGGCTCCTTCACGCAGGACGTCGATCACCGCATCATCCCGCATTGGGGCGCGGCGGCCCTGATGGTCAAGAACCGCAATCTGGCGCAAACGCTGCACGATCCGAAAAAAATGGCCATCGCCTGCGGCATCATCGGCATGCTGGTGGTGGCCTTCCTCAATACCACCGCTTCCGCCGTGCCTGCCGCGCTGCAGGTTACCGCCATCAAGGTGCTGGTGCCGGCGGCCAACCTGCTGGTGAACACCGTGATGCCGGTGATCTTCTGGCTGGCGGCGATCGACGCCGGGCGCCGTTCCGGCTTCTGGGGCACCATCTTCGGCGGCCTGGCGCAGCTGATCATGGGCAACGCCGTACCGGGCCTGGTGCTGGGCATTCTGATCGGCAAGGGCGTGGAAGAGAGCGGCTGGAACAAAATCACCAAGATCATGATGGCGGTGATCGTGCTGCTGTTCGTGCTGAGCGGCTTCTTCCGCGGCTTCGACATGAAAGTTCTCGAGTCCTTCAGCCTCGGCGTGCCGGGCTGGCTGGACGCCATTCACAACACCCTGAGCGGTAAATAAGGAGCGGGATGATGGAAGAGCAAACCCAAAAAGGCTTCTGGTACGCCGACTGGTCATTCCCGATTTTTGTTGGCCTGCTGTCCTCCGGCGTGTTCGCCGGGACGCACATGTACTACCTGTACGGCATCGGCGCCTTTAACGAAGTGGCGTTCGTCTCCATGCTGCGGGCGGGGATGGATACCGGCGTATACGGCGCGGTGGCGGCGTTCGGCGCCAGCTTCCTGTTCGCGCGCATCATCGAAGGCTCGCTGGTGGGCATCCTCGACATCGGCGGCGCGATCCAGACCGGCGTCGGGCTGGGCGTGCCGGCGCTGCTTTTGGGGGCCGGCATCGTGTTCCCGGTCGCCAACTTCGCCGCTTCGCTGGCCACCGGTCTGATCATCGGCCTGGCGATCGGTTACGTGATCATTCTGGCGCGCAAATTCACCATCAATCAGAGCAACTCCACCTACGGGGCGGACGTGATGATGGGGGCGGGCAACTCGTCGGGCCGTTTCCTCGGGCCGTTGATCATCCTGTCGGCGATGACCGCTTCGATCCCGATCGGCATCGGTTCGCTGCTCGGCGCGCTGCTGTTCTATATCTGGGGTAAACCGATCACCGGCGGAGCGATCCTCGGCGCGATGATCCTGGGGGCGATCTTCCCGGTAGCCATTTCTTAAGAGGCCTGCGCCAAGCGCCGCCCGATACGGCGGCACCCGGGCTAACAGGAGCAATGCGGTATGTATGACTTAGTAATCAGAGGCGCCAGACTGGCGGACGACACGCTGATCGATCTGGCGGTGAAAGACGGCAAAATAGCCTCGGTGGGGCGGTTGGCGGCGGACGTCAGCGCCGTTCGCCAGCTGGATTTGGCGGGCAACTGCCGCCTGAGCGCCGGTTGGATCGACGCGCACGTGCATTGCTATCCCGAATCGCCGATTTACCATGACGAGCCGGATCGGGTCGGCGTCGCCAGCGGCGTCACCAGCGTGGTCGATGCCGGTAGCACCGGCGCCGACGATATCGACGCCTTTTATCAGCTGACGCGCAGCGCCAAAACCAACGTTTTCGCCTTCCTCAATATCTCGCGCATCGGCCTGCTGCGGCAGAACGAGCTGGCGGAGATGACGGACATCGACAAGCGCGAGGCCGGCCAGGCCATCGCCAACCACCCCGGCTTTGTCATCGGCATCAAGGCGCGCATGAGCAGCAGCGTGGTGGGCAAGAACGGCACTCGCCCGCTGGTGTTGGCCAAAGAGATCCAGCAGGAAAACCGCCAGCTGCCGTTGATGGTGCATATCGGCAATAACCCGCCGGATCTGGATGAGATCGCCGATCTGCTGACCCGCGGCGACATCATCACCCACTGCTACAACGGCAAACCGAACCGCATTCTGACGCCGGCGGGCACGCTGCGCGAGTCTATCCAGCGCGCGCTGCGGCGCGGCGTATTGCTCGACGTAGGGCACGGCACCGCCAGCTTCAGCTTCGAGGTGGCGCGCCAGGCGATCAAACTGGGCATTTTGCCGCACACCATCAGCTCCGATATTTACTGCCGCAACCGCATGAACGGGCCGGTGCACAGCCTGGCGACGGTGATGTCCAAGTTCTTCAGCGTCGGCCTGACGCTGCCGCAGGTGATCGCCTGCGTGACGGAGAACGCCGCGTCGGCGCTGCAGCTGAGCGGCAAAGGGCGGCTGGAGCCGGGCTATGACGCCGATTTCACGCTGTTTGAGCTGCGCCGCGAACCGCAGGTATTCGCCGACGCCGAAGGGCAAACCGCCGAGGGCGAACGGCTGCTGGTGCCGCTGGCCGCGGTGGTGGCCGGGGAAATCCTATTAACCGAACAAGGGGAGGCAAGCCATGTCTTCGATTTATGAAAAATACGGTTTGAAGCAGGTGATCAACACCTCCGGCCGCATGACCATTCTCGGCGTTTCCACGCCGCGCCAGGACGTGATCGACGCCGTTGATTACGGCCTGAACCACTATTTCGAAATCAAGGATCTGGTCAACAAGACCGGCGCCTACATCGCCGATCTGCTCAACGTGGAGGATGCGGTGATCGTCTCCTGCGCCTCGGCGGGCATCGCCCAGTCGGTGGCGGCGGTGATCGTTAAAGATAACGCCAATCTGCTGGTGAACCTGCATTCGGCGTCGGTGACCGTGCCGCGCGAGATCGTGCTGCCGCGCGGTCACAACGTCAACTTCGGCGCCCCGGTGGACACCATGGTGGCGCTGGGCGGCGGCAAGGTGGTGGAGGCGGGGTACGCCAACGAATGTTCGCCGGAGCAGATTGAAGCCTGCATCACGCCGCAGACCGCGGCTATCCTGTACGTCAAATCGCACCACTGCGTGCAGAAAAGCATCCTGTCCGTCGAACAGGCGGCGGTGGTGGCGCGCAAACATAACCTGCCGCTGATCGTCGACGCCGCGGCGGAAGAAGATCTGATGTGTTATTACCAGATGGGGGCCGATCTGGTGATCTACAGCGGCGCCAAAGCCATCGAGGGGCCGACCAGCGGTCTCGTGATCGGCAAGAAACAGTACGTCGAGTGGGTGAAGTTGCAATCCGGCGGCATCGGCCGGGCGATGAAGGTCGGCAAAGAGGGCATCCTCGGCCTGACGCAGGCGATTGAAAGCTATCTGACGCTTGAGAAAACCACCGGGCAACAGATGGTGGAACGGATGACGCCGTTCCTCGACAGCCTCAACACCCTGACCGGCGTCAGCGCCAGGACCGTCTGGGACAGCGCCGGCCGCGATATCGCTCGCGCCGAGATCACCTTTGATGAGGCGGTGCTGGGGCGGTCGACCTATGACATCGTCCAGGCGCTGAAAACCGGCGACATCGCCATCTACTTCCGCGGCTATAAGGCCAACGAGGGCAAGATTGAGGTCGACGTGCGCAGCGTCGACGAGCAACAGCTGATGACCGTCTTTAGCTGTATCAAAAACCTGTTTACGGAGAAACAAGCATGAAGCTGCAGCCTAACTACTATCGCGACCGCGTTTGCCTGAACGTGCTGGCCGGCTCCAAAGCCAACGCGCAAGACATCTACGCCGCGGCGGAAGGCCATGTGCTGGTGGGCGTGCTCTCCAAAAACTACCCGGACGTCGACAGCGCGGTGACCGACATGCTGCGCTATGCGCGCCTGATTGAAAACGCGCTCTCGGTCGGCCTGGGCGCCGGCGATCCGAAGCAGTCGGCGATGGTTAGCCTGATCGCTCAGCAGGTGCAGCCGCAGCACGTTAACCAGGTGTTTACCGGCGTCGGCGCCAGCCGCGCGCTGCTGGGCCAGAACGACAGCGTGGTCAACGGCCTGGTGTCGCCGACCGGCCGCGTCGGTTGGGTGAAGATCTCTACCGGCCCATTGAGCGCCGCGGCGCCGGACGGCATCGTGCCGGTGGAAACCGCCATCGCCCTGCTGAAAGACATGGGCGGCAGCTCCATCAAGTATTTCCCGATGGGCGGCCTGAAGTGCAAGGACGAATACCAGTACGTAGCCAAGGCCTGCGCCGAGCATGACTTCATGCTGGAGCCGACCGGCGGCATCGATCTGGAGAACTTTGAGCCGATCGTCGAGATCGCGCTGGCGGCCGGCGTGAAACGCGTGATCCCGCATATCTACAGTTCGATCATCGACGCCGCCAGCGGCGACACGCGCCCGCAGGACGTGAAAACCCTACTGGCGATGACCAAAACGCTGGTGGGCTGAACGCACAATGGGATGAGGTAAACGCTGGGAGGCGAAGGTTTTCCCGTGGCGCGGCATGCCGCGCCGCCGTTACCTATAGCCTATAGCTTTCAAGTTGCAGCTAGGCGGCAAGCGCACTCACCCCAGGAGCTTACTTAAGTAAGTGACTGGGGTGAGTGCGGGCAGCCAACAACGCTGCGGCTTGAAAGATGACGGGTATATACTGAGGATTACTATGCGAAACTGGCAGGTTCCAATCCGACGCTCCGCGTTGTTCCTGGCGCTGCTGGCCGTGACCGGCCCGGCGCTGCATGCTGAGGATACAATGAACTCCACGTCATCTCATTTTGCCTATATCGGCACCTACAATCCCAACGGCGAAGGCGTTTATCGGGTGCAGGTCGATCCGGCCAGCGGCGCGCTGAGCCACGCCACGCTGGTCAGCAATGTGCCGAATCCGGCGCAGCTGACGTTGAGCGCTGACGGCAAGACGCTGTATGTCGCCAGCGAAGTGGCCGATTTCAACGGCGGCAAGCACGGCGGCATCACCGCCTACCGGGTCAATCCGGCCGATGGCGCACTGACGCAGCTCAACCAGGTGGATTCGCAGGGGGCAGGGCCGGTGTATCTCTCCTCGACGCCGGACGGCCGCCATCTGCTGGTGGCGAACTACGTCAGCGGCAGCGTGGCGGCTTTCCCGATTGAAGCGGACGGCAGCCTGGGCGCCGCCAGCTCGGTGCAGCAACAGCAGGGGCCGGCGGGCGCGGCCAAACCGGCGGCGGCGGTGAACGGCAGCTTCGCCATCAGCGATCACAACGGCCCGCATGCCCATATGATCGCCAGCGATCCGAGCGGCAAGTTCGTGTTCTCCACGGATCTGGGGTTGGATCGCATCTACCAATGGCGCTTTGACGCCGCGAGCGGCCGCCTGACGCCGAACGATCCGCCGTGGATCGCCGCCTCTTCCGCCGGCGCCGGCCCGCGTCATTTTGTGTTCCACCCGGACGGCGACACCGTGCTGCTGGTGAACGAAGAGGCCTCGACGTTGACCAGCTACCGTTTTGATCGCCAAAAAGGTACTCTGAAACAACTGCATGCGGTTTCCGCGCTGCCCGCCGACTATCAGGGCACCAGCTTCGCCTCGGGGCTGGCGCTCAGCAAAAACGGCGGCACGCTGTACGTCGCCAACCGACTGCATAACAGCATTGCCCAGTTCAGCGTGGGCGCCGGCGGCGAGTTGAAACCGGTGGCGGAAACCTGGACCCGCGGCGATTATCCGCGTTCGCTGGCGCTGAGCCCGGATGGCCGCTATCTGTATGCGCTGAACCAGCGCAGCGATAACGTCACCCGCTTCAGCGTCAACCCGACGGACGGCAAACTCAGCTTTGTGGGCGGCTATCTGCCGATCGGCAGCCCCTCGCAAATGGCGTTTCTGCCGCCGGCGAAGTAACCCGTGGCCCGCCCGGTTCGCCGGGTGGGCCGCCTGATTGACGGACACAGAATGGTGCGATTTCCTTACCCGCGTTTGGCTTACTTGTTCGATGCTTTGCAAACCGAGACTTTGCCGCAGGATGAGCTGGCGAAGCGTTTCGCCGTGTCCACCCGCACGGTGCGGGCGGATATCACCGCGCTGAACGAGATCCTGGACAAATACGGCGCGCGCTTCGTGCATAGCCGCGGGGCCGGCTATCGTTTGCAGGTCGATAACGCTGCGCTGTTCAGCGCCCTGCAGCATCAGGAGCGCCGCAAACAGGCCACCCCGCGCAGCGCGCAGGAGCGGGTGCATTATCTGCTGGTGCGTTTTTTGACCTCAGCCTTCTCCCTCAAACTGGAAGATCTGGCTGACGAGTGGTTCGTCAGCCGCGGCACGCTGCAAAACGACATGGCTGAGGTGAGAGAGCGTCTGGCGCATTATCAATTGACGATCGAAACCAAACCGCGTTACGGCATGAAGCTGTTCGGCGCGGAGATGGCGATCCGCGCCTGCCTGACCGATCTGCTGTTCCAGCTGCAGCTGGCCGACGCCGAGAACCCGTTGCTCAACAACGAGATCCTGTTGCAGCCGCAGGTGGCGGCGTTCGCCGGATTGCTGCACCCGCTGTTGTCGCAATACGCCATTCGCCTGACCGACGAGGGCGAGCAGTACCTGATCTTCTACTGCGCGGTGGCCCTGCGGCGCATCAACGACGGTTATCCGCTGCCGGACTTTGAGGTGGAGGACGGCGACGAGGCGGTACGCCAGGTGTCGACCCGTCTGGCGGCGGAGCTGCGCGCGGCCTCCGGCAAAGAGATCTCGATGGCCGAAGAGGCCTATCTGCGGGTCAACATCGCCGCGCGCCGCGTGCAGGACGTGCAACCGACCGAGATCAACGCCGACGATGAAGAAGCGTTGGTGGACTACATCCTGTCCTACATCAACGCACACTATAACTACAATCTGCAGGGCGACGAGCAGCTGCGGGCCGATCTGCTCACCCATATCAAGACCATGATTACGCGGGTGAAATACCAGATCAACATCCCCAATCCGCTGCTGGCCAACATCAAGCAGCACTATCCGATGGCTTACGACGTGACGCTGGCGGCGGTCTCCAGCTGGGGCAAATACACCCCCTATACCCTGAGTGAAAACGAGATCGGCTATCTGGTGTTGCACATCGGCGTGGGGCTGGAGCGGCATTACAACATCGGTTATGAACGCCACCCGCAGGTGATGCTGGTGTGCGATACCGGCAACTCGACGGTGCGCATGATCCAGGCGCAGATTGCGCGCAAGTATCCGCAACTGGTGATGACGCGCATCGTCTCGCTGCGCGATTATGAGATGCTTGCGCACATCGACGAAGACTTCGTGATTTCCAACGCCCGCATCGGCGAAAAGAACAAGCCGGTGGTGGTGATGTCGCCGTTCCCGACCGATTATCAGCTGGAGCAACTGGGCAAATTGGTGCTGGTGGATCGCACCAAACCGTACATGCTGGAGAAGTTCTTCGACGCCGAGCATTTCATGGTGCTCGACGAGCCGCTGACGCAGGCGGAGCTGTTCAGCCGGGTATGCGGCCAGCTGGAGCGGGAAGGATACGTCGGCGCGGACTTCTATCCGTCGGTGGTCGAACGCGAGGCGATCGTCTCCACGCTGCTGGGTGAAGGCATCGCCTTGCCGCACTCGCTGGGGCTGCTGGCGAAAAAGACCGTGGTGGTGACGCTGCTGGCGCCGCAGGGCGTCGTCTGGGGGGAAGGTGAGATCGCGCACGTGATTTTCCTGCTGGCGATCAGCAAGAGCGACTATGAAGAGGCGATGGCGATCTACGAGCTGTTCGTCACCTTTGTGCGTGAACGCTCAATGAGCCGCCTGCTGGGCAGCGACAGCTTCGACAGTTTTAAGGCGGTGGCGTTGGACTGCCTGAGCCGGAGTTGAGGGGCATGTGAGTGATTGGGCGCAGAAGCGCCCTCAGCGACTAATCTTCATCAAACCCGGAGTTGAACAGCTCGACCACCGCCGCCAGCGCGTTGACTTCGTCGGGGCCGGTCGCTTCGACTTCGATATGCCGGCCCTGGGCGGAGTCCAGCATCAGCAGCGCGATGACGCTGCTGGCTTCGGCCTCGGTGCCGCTTTCGTTGCGCAGCATCACTTCCGCATCGAAGCTTTGCACCAGTTCGAACAGCTTCATCGCCGGGCGCGCGTGCATGCCCAGTTTGTTTTTGATTTCAACCGTCTGTTTGACCGTCATTGTTTACGCTTTTCCAGCGTGCGGTGGCGCGACTGCACGTTCTTGCCGCGCGAGCGGAAGTAATCGGCCAGCTGTTCCGCCACGTACACCGAGCGGTGCTTGCCGCCGGTACAGCCGATGGCGACCGTCAGGTAGCTGCGGTTGTTGGTTTCCAGCATCGGCAGCCATTGCTCCAGGTAGCTGCGGGTCTGGTAGATGAAGTTGTGCACTTCGGTATGGCGATCGAGGAACGACGCTACCGGCTTGTCCAGACCGGTCATCGGCCGCAGCTTCGGATCCCAGTGCGGGTTCGGCAGGAAGCGCACGTCGAACACGTAGTCGGCGTCGATCGGGATGCCGTGTTTGAAACCGAAGGATTCGAACACCATGGTCAGTTCGCGCTCGCGCTTGCCCAGCAGGCGGGTGCGCAGCATTTCGGCCAGTTCGTGCACCGACATTTCCGAGGTGTCGATAATCAGGTCAGCCCGCGAGCGCAGCGGTTCGAGCAGATCGCTTTCTTCGTCGATCGCGCTTTCCAGCGACAGGTTTTTGCTGGAGAGCGGATGCAGGCGGCGGGTGTCGCTGTAACGGCGGATCAGCGTGTTGCGATCGGCGTCGAGGAACAGCAGCTGCGGTGAGAAGCTGTCCGGCAGCTGAGTCATCGCGTATTCGAACACTTCCGGCGATTCCGGCATGTTGCGCACGTCGATGCTGACCGCCGCGGAGATATTGCGTTCCGCCAGCGTATTGGCGAGCTGCGGCAGCAGAACCACCGGCAGGTTGTCAACGCAGTAAAAACCCATGTCTTCCAGCGCCCGCAAGGCGACGGATTTTCCGGAACCGGAACGGCCGCTGACAATCATCAGCACCATGTGGCAACTCCCCTGGCATCGCGGCGGCGTTCATCGCCACCGGTGGAAACTTTGTTATTCCGGCCGCAGCCGGATCCATCATCGTGAAACAGTAACGTTATCCGGGCTGGAAGTCACGCCGGCCGGGCATCACTCGGTGATGATTTGGTAAAGTTCTTCGTCGCTTTGCGCGGCGCGCAGGCGGCGACATACGGTTTTGTCGGCCAGGCGTTTGGCGACCAGCGACAGGGTATGCAAATGGGTTTTGCACTGATCGGCAGGCACCAATAGCGCGAACAGCAGGTCGACCGGCTGGTTGTCGATAGCGTCGAAAGCGATGGGTTGGTCGAGACGGATAAACACGCCAACGGCCCGCAGTGTGTCCTCTTCCAGTTTGCCGTGGGGAATGGCGATACCGTTGCCGATACCGGTGCTGCCCATGCGTTCCCGGGTGAGAACCGCGTCAAACACCACCTGCGAAGGCAGATTGAGCTGTTTGGCGGCCAGTTCGCTGATAATTTCCAAAGCCCGCTTCTTGCTGGTGCAGTGTACCGAGCTTTTGGTGCACTCGATGTTTAACACCGAGCTTAATTGCATATATTCGTTGTTCATCTCATCTTCACTTAAAACCGCGCCGCCGGGCGCGCCCGGCAAGGCGGTTTTTCGTCGGTTTTAACCCTGATTACCGTTCGGCGCGTCACCCATGCGGGTCACGCGCCGAAGGGGGAGGCGGCGACGGATGCCGCCTCATGGAATGGGTTAGGGTGTCAGTGTTGCTTCAATTTGTCTTTATGTTTGTTCAATTGACGTGCCAATTTGTCGATCAGCGTATCAATTGCGGCATACATATTCTCGTCTTCCGAGGTGGCGTGCAACTCGCCTCCATTCACGTGCACCGTTGCTTCCGCAATTTGCTGCACTTTTTCCACACTTAATACAACATACACCTGATTGATGCGATCAAAATACTGTTCGAGTTTGGCGAACTTGTTGTTCACGAACTCGCGCAACGGATCGGTGATTTCGATGTGGTGTCCGGTAATGTTGAGCTGCATAGTGTCTTCCTTCTCAATAGAGGTCAAACCAACTGTTTACGCTGGTTCGACGGCGGGATGGACAAAGACTCTCGGTACTTGGCGACGGTGCGCCGCGCCACGATGATCCCCTGATCGGCGAGCAGGGTGGCCAGCTTGCTGTCGCTGAGTGGTTTGGCGGGGTTTTCCGCCGCAATCAATTTCTTCACCAATGCGCGGATCGCCGTCGAGGAGGCTTCGCCGCCGCTGTCGGTATTCACGTGGCTGGAGAAGAAATATTTCAATTCGAAAATGCCGCGCGGGCTGTGCAGAAACTTCTGCGTGGTGACGCGCGAGATCGTCGATTCATGCATTTCCACGGCCTGGGCGATATCCGCCAGCACCATGGGTTTCATAAACTCTTCGCCTTGCTCGAAGAACGCCTGCTGCTGATCGACGATGCAGCGGGTGACCTTCAGCAGCGTCTCGTTACGGCTCTCCAGGCTTTTAATCAGCCACTTGGCTTCCTGCAGGTTGCTGCGGATGAACTGGCCGTCGGCTTCGCTGCGGGCGCTGTTGCCCAGCGCTGCGTATTGCTGATTGATCTTCAAACGCGGAACGCTGTCGCCGTTGAGCTCGACCGTCCATTTGTTCTGCGTCTTGCGCACCAGCACGTCCGGGATCACGTATTCCGATTCGCCGGTATTGATCGACTGCCCCGGGCGCGGATCGAGCGACTGAATCAGCAGCATCGCTTCTTTCAGTGTATCTTCTTTTAGCCGGGTTGATCGCATCAGGCTGCGAAAGTCATGGTTGGCCAGCAGATCCAGATGGTCGCTGATGATCAGCCGCGCTTCGGCCAGGTAAGGGGTGTCTTTGGCGTATTGGGAGAGCTGCACCAGCAGGCAATCGCGCAGATCGCGCGCGGCGACGCCGATCGGATCGAAACGCTGCACGCGCTTCAACACCGCCTCGACTTCATCGAGGGTCACGTTTTCGTCGCCCAGGCTTTCCAGAATGTCTTCCAGCGGCACGGTGAGATAGCCGGTGTCGTCCACCGCGTCGACGATGGAGGTGGCGATGGCGGCGTCGGTATCGGAAAACGGCGTCAGATCCACCTGCCACATCAGGTAATCCTGCAGCGTTTGGGTGGTCTCGCCCTGATAGACCGGCAGCTCGTCGTCGCTGTAGTCGGTGCCGGTGCCTGACGGTGTGCCGGCGGTGTAGATCTCATCCCAGGTGGCGTCCAGCGGCAGCTCTTCCGGCATGTCTTTCTGTTCCAGCGCCTCGCGGGTATCGAGCCCCTCGGTCTCCTGGGTTTCTTTGGCGTCGATTTCGTCGTGCAGATCGGTCTGTTCAAGCAGCGGATTGCTCTCCAGCGCCAGCTGGATCTCTTGTTGAAGCTCAAGCGTGGACAACTGCAGCAGGCGGATCGCCTGCTGGAGCTGAGGAGTCATGGCCAGCTGTTGACTGAGCCTGAGTTGCAAACCTTGCTTCATAGTTTTCTGTCTACTTCCGTTAACGGTGTCGCCCCGCAGGGCGCGCCGGCGCTTAGAGGCGGAACTCTTCGCCCAGATAAACGCGTTTAACCTGCTCGTCGGCCAGAATAGCATCCGGCGTGCCGTGGGCAATCAGTTTGCCCTGGCTGACGATGTAGGCGCGTTCACACACGTCCAGCGTCTCGCGCACGTTGTGGTCGGTGATCAGCACGCCTAGGCCGCTGTCACGCAGGTGCTCGATGATTTTTTTGATGTCGATAACGGAAATCGGATCCACCCCGGC
Source organism: Serratia sp. 22278 (assembly GCF_052045405.1). Taxonomy (NCBI): domain Bacteria; kingdom Pseudomonadati; phylum Pseudomonadota; class Gammaproteobacteria; order Enterobacterales; family Yersiniaceae; genus Serratia; species Serratia sp. 22278. The sequence continues at coordinate 26,022 of NZ_JBQEOW010000005.1, forward strand.
GAAGGGTTCGTCCAGCAGAATGAATTTCGGGTTGGCCGCCAGCGCGCGGGCGATTTCGACGCGGCGGCGTTCACCGCCGGACAGCGCCTGGCCGAGGCTGTCGCGCAGATGGGAGATATGGAACTCTTCCATCAGCTCTTTGGCGCGGTCTTCGCGCTGTTCGCTGGTGAGGTCGGGGCGAATCTCCAGCACCGCCATCAGGTTGTCGTACACGCTCAGGCGGCGGAAGATCGACGCTTCCTGCGGCAGGTAACCAATGCCGCGGCGCGCGCGGGCGTGCAGCGGCAGCAGGCTGATGTCTTCTTCGTCGATCACGATGCGCCCGGCGTCGCGCGGCACGATGCCGACCACCATGTAGAAGGTGGTGGTTTTACCGGCGCCGTTCGGGCCGAGCAGGCCGACGATCTCGCCGGATTTCACTTTCAGGCTGACGTCTTCGACAACTTTACGGCCCTTGTAGGCTTTCGCCAGGTTTTCTGCGATGAGTGTTGCCATAAGTGATTAGTTACTCTTTTTTTGCTCGTTTTTGTCTTGCAACTGCGACGGTACCAGAACCGTTGTCACGCGTTTGCCTTTATCGCTAAACGCCTGCATTTGCTGCTGTTGCACCAGATAGGTGATGCGATCGCCTTTCACGTTGCTGTCGAGCTGCTCCAGATAGGCGTTGCCCGTCAGGGTCACCAGCTGGGTCGCCACGTCGTAACGCACTTTCTGCGCGTGGCCTTTGACCGGCTTGCCGCTGTCCTGCATCTGGTAGAAGGTTACCGGGTTGCCGAACGCTTCAATATAGGTCTTATTCTGATCTCCGCCCGGGCGGGTGACGACCACCTTGTCGGCGCGAATATCGATGGTGCCCTGTTTGATCACCACGTTGTCGGTGAAGGTGCTGACGTTGCTTTGCATGTCCAACGACTGCTTGAGCGAGTCGATGCTGACCGGCTGGCTGGAGTCGGATTTCAGCGCCAGAGCGGGGGCGCTGGCGGCCAAAACTAAGCTGCCGAGCAACAGGTTACGGAGTTGTTTTTTGGTTCTGAATTTCATAGTTGGTCTTAACCTTATCAATCAGCTCAGCGGTTTTGGTCCGCAGGTTCCCACGCATTTTCATGCCGTTAGAGGTAAAATTGGTCCCGTAAAGCGTGACTTCGTCATCGGAGGTGACGTCTTGGGTGACCAGGTTTACCTGAGCGTTGTCCGTCTTAATTTTTTCCAGCTGCGAGGTGGTGGTCAGGCTGTTCACCTCGACGTGACCATACAGATACAGCATTCGGTCTTTAGTCAGTTTGGCGCGATCGGCGCGAACTGACCAGGTGGCCACCGCATTCTCATCGAACAGCGTCATCACCGGCTGGGTGAACCAGCTCAGCTCGCCGGCGGTGTAATACTTCGCGTCTTCCGCCACCAGTTTGTAATTCAGCTTGCCGGCCGGGTTGTACACCACGGTGACCGTGTGCTGGCTCTGGTAGGTCGGATCCTGATCGTTGACCGGGCCAGGGGCCGTGTCGTCGCTGAAGTCCGTCATGTTCCAGCCGATCAGCGCCAGAACGATCACCGTCAACAGGATGGTGATCCACAGTTTGGTTTTACTCATATCGACAGCCCTTTGGCGTCCTCCAGCTTATTTTGAGCCAAAAGAATGATGTCGCACAGTTCGCGCACCGCGCCGCGGCCGCCGGCGATGCGGGTGACGTAGTGGGCGCGCGGCGTCAGCAGCGGGTGGGCGTCCGCCACCGCGACCGCCAGGCCGACCTGCGCCATCACCGGCCAGTCGATCAGGTCATCGCCGATATAGGCGACCTGATCCGCCGTTAACGACAGTTTATCCAACAGTTCGCGGAAGGCCAAAAGCTTATCGGATTGCCCCTGATACAGATGGGTGATGCCGAGCGTCTGCGCGCGATCTTCCAGCAGCTTGGCGGAGCGACCGGTGATGATCGCCACCTCGATGTCCGAGGTTTTCAAGCAGCGGATGCCGTAACCGTCGCGCACGTTGAACGCCTTCAGTTCTTCACCGTTGTTGCCCATGAAGATCAGGCCGTCCGACAGCACGCCGTCAACGTCGCAAATCAACAGGCGGATGTTCCCGGCACGCGCCATAACCTCTTGTTCTACCGGCCCGTAGCAGGTTTCTACCATACCCATTCCGTTCTATTCCTTAATTAAACGACGCCGGCGCGCAGCATGTCATGCATATGTACCACACCCAGCAACTGGTCGCCATCGGCAACCAGCAGCGCGGTGATGTGGCGTTGTTGCATCAGGTTCAATGCATCGACCGCCAGGAGGTTGGGGCGCACCCGCACGCCGCCCGGCGTCATGACATCGGCGATCTTCGCCTCGTGCAGGTTGATGCCCATGTCGAACACCCGGCGCAGGTCGCCATCGGTAAAGATGCCGGCGATTTTCATCAAATCGTCGCAGATCACCGTCAGGCCCAGATTTTTGCGGGTAATTTCCAGCAACGCGTCGCGCAACGAGGCGTCGGCGCTGACGTGGGGTATTTCATCGCCGCTGTGCATGATATCGCTAACCCGCAGCAGCAGTTTGCGGCCGAGTGCGCCGCCCGGATGCGACAGCGCGAAATCTTCCGGCGTGAAACCGCGCGCTTTCAGCAGCGCAACGGCCAGCGCATCGCCCATCATCAGCGTGGCGGTGGTGCTGGTGGTCGGCGCCAGCCCCAGCGGGCACGCTTCCTGCGGCACCTTGATGCACAGGTGGATATCCGCCGCTTTACCCATCGCGCTTTCCGGATTGTTGGTCATACAGATGAGGGTGATCTGTTGGCGTTTCAACACCGGGATCAGCGCCAGGATCTCGCTGGACTCGCCGGAGTTGGAGATGGCGAGCACGATGTCCTGCGGGGTGACCATGCCCAAATCGCCATGGCTGGCCTCCGCCGGATGAACGAAGAATGAGGGCGTGCCGGTGCTGGCGAAGGTCGCGGCGATCTTGCAGCCGATATGGCCGGATTTGCCCATGCCCATCACCACCACTTTGCCGCCGCAGGCGGCGATCGTTTCGCAGGCGCGGGTGAAGTCTGCGTTGATGTAGCGATCGAGCTGGGCCAGCCCTTCACGCTCTATCTGAAGCACTTCTTTACCGGCCTGTTGAAAATCGAAGCCCGGTTGCAACTCAATGTTCGACATACTCATTCCCGTCGGTTTAGCCGAAAGTACTGAAAGGGTTAAAGAACAGCACCGCAAGATACGCAATAAAGCCGCATAATAACAGCGCGCCCGCCAGGTGGCCGATGCGATGTTTGCGGCCGATGCACAGCACGCTCAGCAGCACGCTGGCCGCCAGCATCACCCAGTAATCGCGCTGGAAGGCGGCGGTGTCTACGCTGCCCGGCGACAGCAGGGCGGGTACGCCCAGCACGATCACCGTGTTGAAAATATTGGAGCCGATGATATTGCCAATCGCCATATCATCCTCGCCCTTCAGCGCCCCGGCGATGGAGGTGGCCAGTTCGGGCAGGCTGGTGCCGATGGCGATAATGGTCAAACCGACCACCAGTTCGCTCAGGCCGAAATAGTGCGCGATCACCGTCGCGTTATCGACCACCATTCTGGAAGAGAGCGGCAGAATGATAAACGCCAGCACCAGCCACAGCACCGCCACGGTATTGCTGCTGTCCTGCGGCAGCTCGGCGATCTGCTCCATAGTCAGGCTGTCGCTGCCCTCGCGCTGGGCCAGCCGGGCGATTTTCAGCATCAGCAGGATGAAGCCGGCGGCGGCGGCCAGCAGCAGCACGCCGTCCAGCCTGCTCAGGGTGCCGTCCATCAACACGAAACCGCATAATACTGTGACCGCTAACATCAGCGGCAGTTCGCGCCGCAGTATCTCAGAGCGCGCGGCCAGCGGGTGAATCAACGCCGCCACGCCCAGGATCAATAAAATGTTGGTGATGTTGGAACCGACTACGTTGCCAACGGCCATATCTATCTGCCCGTTCAGCGCGGCGGTGGTGGACACGATCAGCTCCGGCAGCGAAGTGCCGATGCCGACGATGGTCATGCCGATGATCAACGGCGGTACGCCGAGCGAGCGGGAAATCACGGCAGCACCATAAACTAAGCGGTCTGCACCGTACACCAGTAGAAATAAACCAACGATTAATAATGCTATCGCGAGAAACATGCAGGGTCCTTTGTCGGGTATTATCCCGGTTCGTTGGTTAAAGCCGTCAATGCGGCGGTATTGCTTGCCCTCCGTTGCGCGCGTTTGAGCCGCAGCAACGGTTTTCCCCGGCTAATAGTTGAACAGTTTCGTTTTTTTTCGTTATGGCACCAATTTTGACCGGGTGGCGCGGAAAAGTAAAACCAATGGCACCATTGGTTGCGAAATGGCAGTAAGTTTTTGTAAAGATGAGACGGATTGCGCCCATTGCTTTAACATCACGGGTAGATTCAGCAAAAGATGAGTCGTAAAGGGTCCATTAACATGCTCCAAAAGGCAGATAATTTGGTCGAAGTGCGCGACATGAGCTTCTCGCGCGGCGACCGACGGATATTTGAAGACATCAACCTGACGGTGCCTCGCGGTAAGGTCACGGCGATCATGGGGCCATCGGGCATCGGCAAAACCACGCTGCTGCGCCTGATAGGCGGCCAGCTGGCGCCGGACAGCGGGGAGATTTGGTTCGACGGCGACAACATTCCCGCGTTGTCCCGCCGTCAGTTATACGACGCGCGCAAAAAAATGAGCATGCTGTTCCAGTCTGGCGCGCTGTTTACCGATTTGACCGTATTCGAAAACGTGGCCTACCCGCTGCGCGAGCACAGCAACCTGCCGGAGCCTTTGTTGCGCAGCACGGTGCTGATGAAGCTGGAAGCGGTGGGGCTGCGCGGCGCGGCTCAGCTGATGCCCAACGAGCTTTCCGGCGGCATGGCGCGCCGGGCGGCGTTGGCGCGCGCGATCGCGCTGGACCCGGAAATGATCATGTTCGACGAACCTTTCGTTGGCCAGGATCCGATCACCATGGGAGTGCTGGTCAAGCTGATCGATGAGCTGAACCATGCGCTGGGCATTACCTGCATCGTGGTGTCGCACGACGTACCGGAGGTGCTGAGCATCGCCGACTACGCCTACATCGTGGCCGACCACCGGGTGATCGCCGAAGGCACCACGCAGCAATTGCAGAACAATCCTGATGCGCGCGTGCGCCAGTTCCTGGATGGTATAGCGGATGGGCCGGTGCCGTTCCGCTATCCGGCCGGGGATTATCAGACCGAACTGCTAGGCTTAGGGAGTAAATAAGCTCATGTTATTAAGAGCGTTAGCGTCGTTGGGGCGCAGTGGCATCAACACCAGCGCCAGCTTCGGCCGCGCGGGGTTGATGCTGTTCAACGCGTTGATTGGCCGGCCGGAACCCGGCAAGCAGTGGCCGCTGCTGTTGAAACAGCTCTACAGCGTCGGCGTGCAGTCGCTGCTGATCATCATGGTCTCCGGGCTGTTTATCGGCATGGTGCTGGGCCTGCAGGGCTATATCGTGCTCACCACCTACAGCGCCGAGGCCAGCCTCGGCATGATGGTGGCGCTGTCGCTGCTGCGCGAACTGGGGCCGGTGGTCACGGCGCTGCTGTTCGCCGGCCGCGCCGGTTCCGCGCTCACGGCGGAAATCGGCCTGATGAAGGCGACGGAGCAGATCTCCAGCCTGGAAATGATGGCGGTCGATCCGCTGCGGCGCATCGTGGCGCCGCGCTTCTGGGCCGGGCTGATCAGCATGCCGCTATTGACCATCATTTTCGTGGCGATCGGCATTTGGGGCGGCTCGGTGGTCGGCGTGGACTGGAAAGGCATCGACAGCGGCTTCTTCTGGTCGGCGATGCAGGGCGCCGTGGAGTGGAAAAAAGATCTGCTCAACTGCCTGATCAAAAGCGTGGTATTCGCCATTACCGTAACCTGGATTGCCATTTTCAATGGGTACGACGCCGTGCCTACCTCTGAAGGGATTAGCCGGGCGACGACGCGTACCGTGGTGCATTCGTCACTGGCGGTGTTGGGATTGGATTTCGTGCTGACCGCACTGATGTTTGGGAATTGATTCGATGCAAACGAAGAAGAGTGAAATCTGGGTTGGGGCATTTATGCTGATCGCGCTGTGCGCCATCGTGTTTATCTGCCTGCAGGTGGCGAACCTTAAATCGATCGGCAGCGAGCCGACCTACCGCATTTACGCGACGTTCGACAACATCGGCGGCCTGAAACCGCGTTCGCCGGTGAAGATTGGCGGCGTGGTGATCGGCCGCGTGGCGGACATCGAACTCGATTCGAAAACCTACACGCCGCGCGTGGCGCTGGATATCCAGAAAAAGTACGACCAAATCCCGGATACCAGCTCGCTGGCGATCCGCACCTCCGGCCTGCTGGGCGAGCAATATCTGGCGCTTAACGTGGGCTTCGAAGATCCTGATATGGGCACCACCATCCTGAAAGATGGCGGCACCATTCAGGACACCAAATCAGCCATGGTTCTGGAAGACCTGATCGGCCAGTTCCTGTATAAAAGCGGCGGTCAGGACAGCGCCAAATCGGGAGACGCGGCCGCTGAGCCGGCTGCCGGCGCCGCACCGCAACCCGCTGTTCCAAATCATTAAGAGAGGATACCTGCATGTTTAAACGTTTACTGATGGTGGCTCTGCTGGTGGTTGCACCGCTGGCGAGCGCAGCCGACCAAACCAATCCTTACAGCATGATGCAAGAAGCGGCGCAGAAGACTTTCAGCCGTTTGAAGAACGAACAGCCGAAGATCAAGCAGGACCCGAACTACCTGCGTGCCATCGTGCATCAGGAACTGATGCCGTTCGTGCAGGTGAAATACGCTGGCGCGCTGGTGCTGGGACGTTACTACAAAGAGGCAACGCCTGCGCAGCGCGAAGCTTACTTCACCGCCTTCCAGGCTTACCTGGAGCAGGCTTACGGCCAGGCGCTGGCGATGTATCACGGCCAGACTTACCAGATCGCGCCTGAACAGCCGCTGGGCAATGCCGACATCGTGGCTATTCGCGTCACCATCATCGACAACGGTGGCCGTCCGCCGGTGCGTCTGGATTTCCAATGGCGCAAGAACAGCAAAACCGGCTACTGGCAGGCGTATGACATGATCGCCGAAGGCGTCAGCATGATCACCACCAAGCAAAATGAGTGGGCGTCTACGCTGCGTACTCAGGGCATCGACGGCCTGACCAAACAGCTGCAGGCCGCCGCCGCGCAGCCTATCACGCTGGACAAGAAAAACTGATGTCGGCAGCGCTCAGCTTCGAATCAGAGCAGCAGACGCTGATCCTGCGCGGTGAACTGGATCGGGAAACGCTGCAGCCGCTGTGGCGGCAGCGCGACGCGCTGATGGCGGATAAAACCGCGATCGACGTGGCGCAACTGCAGCGCGTGGACTCCGCCGGGCTGGCGCTGTTGCTGCATCTGCAGGAAGAGCAGCGCGAGCGCGGCGTAGCGCTGAAAATTTTCGGCGCCACCGAGCGCCTGAAAACGCTGATCGCGCTCTACAACCTGCAGGCGATAATGCCTGTCGATACCGCCGGTTAGCGGCGTTTTACGCCGCTCTTGCGTGGCAAAACGATACAAAGCCCCTGTTATGCAGGGGCTTTTTCTTTAGTTTAAGAAAACATCGTATTCCACTAAGATACTAGGCTGTTTATGATCCTTTAGCGGCAGAACTGGATACTATGGAAACCAACGAGATTAAAGACGTGCTGATGCAGGCATTGGCACTGGATGAAGTACATGTGACGGGCGACGGTAGCCATTTTCAGGCGATTGTGGTCGGTGAACTGTTCGCCGGCATGAGCCGCGTCAAAAAACAGCAGACGGTTTACGCACCGCTGATGGAATACATTGCGGACAACCGCATTCATGCCTTGTCTATTAAGGCGTACACCCCTGAAGAGTGGCAGCGAGACCGCAAACTCAACGGATTTTAAGGCTGTTTGCCCTGCCGGGCGGGCAGCTTCAGATTAGATAACAGAGAGTAGTCAGATGGATAAATTTCGTGTGCAGGGTCGGACCCGCCTGAGCGGTGAAGTGTCTATTTCCGGGGCCAAAAACGCCGCCCTGCCGATCCTGTTCGCCGCCCTGTTGGCGGAAGAGCCGGTCGAGCTGCAGAATGTCCCCAAGCTGAAGGACATCGACACCACCATTAAACTACTCAACCAGTTGGGTACCAAGATTGAGCGCAACGGTTCGGTCTTCGTGGACGCCAGCGGCGTGAACGAGTTTTGCGCCCCTTACGATCTGGTGAAAACCATGCGCGCTTCCATTTGGGCGCTGGGGCCGCTGGTGGCGCGTTTCGGCCGTGGCCAGGTTTCCCTGCCGGGCGGCTGCGCGATTGGCGCGCGTCCGGTCGATCTGCACATCACCGGCCTGGAGCAGTTGGGCGCCGAGATCAAGCTGGAAGAAGGCTACGTCAAGGCGTCCGTCGAGGGCCGTCTGAAGGGCGCGCACATCGTCATGGACAAGGTGAGCGTGGGCGCGACCGTGACCATCATGAGCGCCGCGACCCTGGCGACCGGCACCACCGTTATCGAAAACGCCGCGCGTGAGCCGGAAATTGTCGATACCGCCAACTTCCTCAACACGCTGGGCGCGAAGATCAGCGGCGCCGGCAGTGACAAGATCACCATCGAGGGCGTCGAGCGTCTGGGCGGCGGCGTGTACCGCGTGCTGCCTGACCGCATCGAGACCGGCACCTTCCTGATCGCCGCCGCGGTTTCCGGCGGCAAAGTGATGTGCCGCAACACCCGTCCGGACACGCTGGATGCGGTGCTGGCCAAGCTGCGCGAAGCCGGTGCCGATATCGAAGTGGGCGAAGACTGGATCAGCCTGGACATGCACGGCAAACGCCCGAAAGCGGTCACCGTGCGCACCGCGCCGCACCCGGGCTTCCCGACCGACATGCAGGCCCAGTTCAGCCTGCTGAACCTGGTGGCGGAAGGCACTGGCGTTATCACCGAAACCATCTTCGAAAATCGCTTCATGCACGTGCCGGAATTGATCCGCATGGGCGCGCACGCGGAGATCGAGAGCAACACCGTAATCTGCCATGGCGTTGAACAGCTGTCCGGTGCTCAAGTGATGGCGACCGATCTGCGCGCTTCCGCCAGCCTGGTGATCGCTGGCTGCATCGCCGACGGCGTGACCGTCGTCGATCGCATCTATCACATCGATCGCGGCTATGAGCGTATTGAAGACAAGCTGCGCGCGCTGGGTGCGAACATCGAACGTGTGAAAGGCGAGTAAGTCATTAGCGCCGGCGCGGCTGCGTCGGCAGGATGAATAGCAAAGGGCCGGCTATCAATGCCGGCCCTTTTTTAATTGCTGTCTTCCGGGAATTCACCCACCGTCATTTTCAACGTAATGCGTTTGCCGTCGCGCAGCACGATAACCGGTATCTCGGTGCCCGGTCTGATCTCCGCCACCTGATCCATGGTCTCCAGCACGGACACCGCCGGTTTGTTATCCACGTTGATGATGATGTCGTTGATCTGGAAGCCGGCGTTGTTCGCCGGGCCGTTCGGCGTAATCTCGGTCACGATGATGCCCTGCAGGCGATCGATGCCGGAATTGGACGAGCGCAGCGGAATGATCTCCTTGCCCTGAATACCGAAATAGCCGCGGATAACGCGGCCGTCGCGGATCAGCTTGTCCATGATCTTGGTGGCCAGTTCGATCGGGATCGCAAAGCCCAGCCCTTCCGGCGTTTCGCCGTCGGTGATTTTGTCATAGGTCAGGGTGTTGATACCGATCAGCTCACCCAGCGAGTTGACCAGCGCGCCGCCGGAGTTGCCGCGGTTGATTGAGGCGTCGGTCTGCAGGAACGTCTGCCGGCCGGTGGTGCTCATACTGATGCGCCCGGTGGCGCTGAGGATGCCCTGAGTGACGGTCTGCCCCAGGTTATACGGGTTGCCGATCGCCAGCACCACATCGCCGACGTGGGCAACGCGGTTTTTATTGGTCGGGATCACCGGCAGGTTGCCGGGATCGATCTTCAGCACCGCCAAATCGGTCAGGCCGTCGGAGCCCACCAGCAGCGCTTCGTAACGGCGGCCATCCTGCAACACCACGGTGATCTGCTGTGCGTCTTTGATCACGTGGCGGTTGGTGATGATATAGCCGCGTTCGTTCATGATCACGCCGGAACCGAGCGACAGCACGTTGGCGGCGCCGTTCAGGTTGCGGTTGTAGATGTTCACCACGGCAGGGGCGGCGCGGCGCACCGCCTTGTTGTAGCTCACCGGCGTTTCGTCGCTGGTATTCTCGGTTTTCTCTGCAAACAGACCGTTGGAAGAACGCAGCATGGGCAGAGCGGCCAACAACAGGCCGGCAACGATGAGACCGATAACGACAGAACGCAAGAGCTTAGCAAACATGGAGTTTTCGTGGTGTGGTGAACGATGTTCGGAGGATAGCATGAGTTAACCGGGCGCAGTATGTCACCGAGCCCGGTTTTTGCACAAATTAACGCAGCAGCAGATAAATGGTTTCGTTACCGCGCACGATATTGAGCGCCATCACCGGTGGTTTGGCTTCCAGCACCTTGCGCAGTGCGGTGATACTGTCTACGCGCTGGCGGTTGACGCCGATGATCACGTCGCCTTTTTGCAGGCCGATTTGCGCCGCCGTCGAGCCTTTATCCACGTTCTCCACCTTCACGCCCTTGTCGCCGCTCGGCAGCGCGCCGTTGCTGAGGGATACCCCCTGCAGCGCCGGCGACAGCGTTTCGGCGTTGGTCGAGGCGCTCTCGCTGTTGTCCAGCGTGACCGAGACTTCCTGCGGTTTACCGTCGCGCAGCAGGCCTACCTTGAGGGTTTTGCCCGGTGCGGTGGTGCCGACCTTGGCGCGCAGTTCGGCAAAACTGTTCACCGGTTTGCCGTCGACGGAAACCAGAATATCCCCGGCTTTGATGCCGGCCTTGGCGGCGGCAGATTTCGGCAACACTTCGCTGACGAAGGCGCCGCGCTGCGCGTCGGTGTTGAAGGCTTTAGCCATGTCCGGGGTCATTTCACTGCCCTTGATGCCAAGCAGGCCGCGTTTCACTTCGCCGAATTCGATCAGCTGCTGGCTCAGGTTCTGCGCCATATTGCTCGGAATGGCGAAGCCGATGCCGACGTTGCCGCCGCTCGGCGCCAGAATGGCGGTATTGATGCCGATCAGTTCGCCGTTCAGGTTAACCAGCGCGCCGCCGGAGTTGCCGCGGTTGATGGAGGCGTCGGTCTGAATGAAGTTTTCCAGCCCTTCCAGATTCAGGCCGGTGCGGCCCAGCGCCGAGATGATGCCGGAGGTGGCGGTTTGGCCCAGGCCGAACGGGTTGCCGACCGCCACGGCGAAGTCGCCGACGCGCAGCTGGTCGGAATCGGCCATCTTGATGGCGGTCAGGTTTTTGGTATCGCTGAGCTGCAGCAGGGCGATGTCGGATTGTTCATCGCGCCCGACCAGCTTGGCGTCCAGCTCGCGGCCGTCGTTCAACTGCACGCGGATTTTGTCGGCGTTGTTGATGACGTGGTTGTTGGTCAGCACGTAGCCCTTGGCGGCGTCGATGATCACGCCGGATCCCAACCCTTCAAAAGGGCGGGAGCTCTGCTGTTGGCCGGGGAAATTGGGGCCGAAGAAGCGTCTGAACTCTTCCGGCAGCTGTTGACGCTGCACCTGGGTGCCTGCGACATGCACGCTCACTACGGCGGGCAAGACTTTTTCCAGCATCGGCGCCAGGCTCGGCAGCGGCTGCCCCTGCACGGCGACGGGCAGGGCCGCGTTGGCCGCCGGTGCGGCGCTGAGCGCCAGGCCGAGGCTCATTGCCAATGCACTAAGAATTAACGACTTTTTCTTCATTGATGATAACTCTCTCAATACCTGCCGATGAAAATTTGATGATAAGGCAATCGCCTTGTCATAGTGAAGGGTAAGACCGTGAATTTGCGTGCAAAGTTCAGTAAAGGTAATGCGAAGGAAGGTCAATATGGCGCAAACGGGATTAACCCCGCGGGTGGCCCCGCGGGCGAAGAAAGAATATCAGTCGCGGCGTGCGCTTTGACCGCGCAGCAGGCCGGAGGCCCCTTCAGAATAGTCGCGCGGCATTTCCACCGGCGCCTGATCGTTGTCCGCTTCCGCTTCGGTCAGGCGATAGCGGAACGGGTTCTCCTGCATCGGCAGATCCGGCAGCAGGTTGTTGGAGCTTTTCGCCATGTGCTGATACAGCTGGCGATAATCGCGCGCCATGTTGTCCAGCAGCTCGGCGCTGCGGGCAAAGTGGCCGACCAGCTCCTGACGGTACTCTTCCAGCTCGGTTTTGCTCTTGTCCAGCTCGTTCTGCAGGACTTGTTGTTGACGTAATTTACGGTTGCCAAAACGCATCGCCACCGCACCAATCACGATACCGACGACCAAACCAATCAGCGCATACTCCCAGGTCATGATGACTCCTATTTTGACTTCGTTGTTCCGCAGGGATTTTTCACTTAATAATATCCACTATAACCGTTAACCTTGTCCGAGTGGAATCCTGATGCGCTTCCACCTGGTTTTCACAGGGTTTTCAGCGGCGCCCGCAGCGGGCATTTGTGGCGATAACGGTGCGAATCGGCATCAACTTGCCGCCAACGTTGGCTAAATAATTTCTAAGCGTTCTTAGGGAACATCGAACAGATGCAGGCACTATCACCGTTATCTCGCTACCAGCAGGCGCTGGAGGCGGGGGAATATCAGGCCGATGAGGTTCAACGCCGGGCCGTCACTCAACTGGATCGCATTTATCAGGCTCTGCTGCAAAAGCCGGCGGCGAGCGCGCCGGCCGGCGCGCTGCGCGGCAAGCTCAGCCGCTTGCTGGGCAAGGGCGGCGAAACGGCGCCTCAGCGCCCGGTGCAGGGGCTGTACATGTGGGGCGGCGTCGGGCGCGGCAAAACCTGGTTGATGGATATGTTCTTCCACAGTCTGCCGGGCGATCGCAAAATGCGCCTGCACTTCCACCGCTTCATGCTGCGGGTGCATGAAGAGCTGACCGAGTTGCAGGGGCGGGAAAACCCGCTGGAAATCGTCGCCGACGGCTTCAAGGCCGAGACCGACGTGCTGTGCTTCGACGAATTCTTCGTCTCCGACATCACCGACGCCATGCTGTTGGCCACGCTGCTGCAGGCGCTGTTCGCGCGCGGCATCACGCTGGTGGCCACGTCGAACATCCCGCCGGACGATCTGTACCGCAACGGCCTGCAGCGGGCGCGTTTCCTGCCGGCTATCGATCTGATCAACGAGTACTGCGACGTGATGAACGTCGACGCCGGCATCGACTATCGTCTGCGCACCCTGACCCAGGCGCACCTCTACCTGACGCCGCTGAGCGACCAGACGCGCGAGGCGCTGGATCGGATGTTCGTCAAGCTGGCGGGCAAGGCGGGGGAGGACGCGCCGGTGCTGCAGATCAACCATCGGCCGCTGCAGGCGATCCGTTCGGTGGACGGCGTGCTGGCGGTGGATTTCCACACGCTGTGCGAAGAGGCGCGCAGCCAGCTGGACTACATCGCGCTGTCGCGGCTGTACCACAGCGTGATCCTGTATAATGTGCAGGTGATGGGGCCGCTGAAAGAGAATACCGCGCGCCGTTTCCTGGCGCTGGTGGATGAATTCTACGAGCGGCACATCAAGCTGGTGATCGGCGCCGAAGCGTCGATGTTCGAGATCTATCAGGGGGTGCAGCTGAAATTTGAATTCCAGCGCTGCCTGTCGCGCCTGCAGGAAATGCAGAGCGAAGAGTACCTCAAGCTGCCGCATCTGCCCTGAGCCCGCCGGGCCTATCGCCGGTTGTCCGCCGCCGGCGATAAATTTATTTTCCATTCAAAAACCGTTCGATCTTTGTGAGCGACTTCTCTATAATCTTGCGACCCCACGTTACAACAAAGTTTTTTTTCCCAAAAACTTTATAGTGCCGGCAATGGCTATTCGAAGGGGTAGGTTTGCTGGACTTGTATGGTCGTGTGAGCCTCAACTGTTTTCGAGCGTTTGGGTGTTCACCAACGTGTAACTAATTATTGGGTAAGCTTTCTAATGAAAACTTTTACAGCTAAACCAGAAACCGTAAAACGCGACTGGTACGTTGTTGATGCAGATGGTAAAACTTTAGGCCGTCTCGCTACTGAACTGGCTCGTCGCCTGCGCGGCAAGCATAAAGCGGAATACACCCCGCACGTGGATACCGGTGATTACATCATCGTTCTGAACGCTGACAAAGTTGCTGTAACCGGCAACAAGCGTACAGACAAAGTGTACTACCACCACACCGGCCACATCGGTGGTATCAAGCAAGCGACCTTTGAAGAGATGATTGCCCGCCGTCCTGAGCGCGTGATTGAAATCGCGGTTAAAGGCATGCTGCCAAAGGGCCCGCTGGGTCGTGCTATGTTCCGTAAACTGAAAGTTTACGCGGGCACCGAGCACAATCACGCGGCACAGCAACCGCAAGTTCTGGACATTTAATCGGGATTAATGGCAATGGCTGAAAATCAATACTACGGCACTGGTCGCCGCAAAAGCTCCGCCGCTCGCGTCTTCATCAAGCCGGGCAACGGTAACATCGTTATCAACCAGCGCAGCCTGGAACAGTACTTCGGTCGCGAAACTGCCCGCATGGTAGTTCGTCAGCCGCTGGAACTGGTCGACATGGTTGGCAAACTGGACCTGTACATCACCGTTAAAGGTGGTGGTATCTCCGGTCAAGCTGGCGCTATCCGTCACGGTATCACCCGTGCACTGATGGAATACGATGAGACTCTGCGTTCTGAACTGCGTAAAGCTGGCTTCGTCACCCGTGACGCTCGTCAGGTTGAACGTAAGAAAGTCGGTCTGCGTAAAGCACGTCGTCGTCCGCAGTTCTCCAAGCGTTAATTTTCGCTGCTTCGGCAGTGCGATTTACGCAAAAAACCCGGTGCTTCACCGGGTTTTTTTACGCCTGAAATCCGCCGTCCCCGACTAAAATCTGTGGCATATCAGACAATTCAACATGAATTCGCCGCACCGTCCCCACAAAACAAGCAGAATCTGGTAAACTATCACCCACTTTTGCGCCTGTTCGCCGTGCAGTTGACCTCCTGGGCCGGTTTTTTATGGGCTCGGGTCGCGCTGCGTGCTGCCGGCCTGCGGCAAGATTATTCAGGATAGCAGCCTGTCAGTTGGCTATTCGCAGTATTTTCTAGATAACTTGGAGGTTTTCATGGCTGTCGCTGCCAACAAACGTTCGGTAATGACGCTGTTCTCTGGCCCGACCGACATTTTTAGCCATCAAGTACGTATCGTACTGGCGGAGAAAGGTGTCAGCGTCGAGATCGAGCAGGTCGAAATGGATAACCTGCCGCAAGATCTGATTGACCTCAACCCTTACCAGACGGTGCCTACGCTGGTCGATCGCGAACTGACCCTGTATGAATCCCGCATCATCATGGAATATCTGGATGAGCGTTTCCCGCACCCGCCGCTGATGCCGGTTTACCCGGTTGCCCGTGGTGAGAGCCGTCTGATGATGCTGCGCATCGAGAAGAACTGGTACTCGCTGATGGACAAGATCGAGAAGAGCAGCGGCCAGGAAGCGGAATCCGCCCGTCGCCAACTGCGCGAAGAGTTGCTGGCGATCGCGCCTATCTTCGGTCAGGCGCCGTATTTCATGAGCGAAGAGTTCAGCCTGGTGGATTGCTACCTGGCGCCGTTGTTGTGGCGTCTGCCGCAGCTGGGCATCGAATTGAGCGGTGCCGGTTCCAAAGAGCTGAAAGGCTACATGACCCGCGTCTTCGAACGCGACGCCTTCCTGGCTTCCCTGACCGAAGCCGAGCGTGAAATGCGCCTGCAGACCCGGGGCTAAGCGCGATGGACATGTCTCAGATGACGCCGCGTCGCCCGTATCTGCTGCGGGCGTTCTACGACTGGCTGCTGGATAACCAACTGACGCCGCACCTGGTGGTCGACGTGACTCGCCCGGACGTGCAGGTGCCGATGGAGTTCGCGCGTGACGGCCAGATCGTGCTGAATATCGCGCCGCGCGCGGTAGGCAACCTGGCGTTGGGTAACGAAGACGTGCAGTTCAACGCGCGCTTCGGCGGCGTGCCGCGTCAGGTTTCGGTGCCGATGGCCGCCGTGCTGGCGATCTATGCGCGTGAAAACGGCGCCGGCACGATGTTCGAACCGGAAGCCGCCTACGACGAGAGCGAAGGCGTGTTCGAAGGTCTGGACAATGAGACGATCCCTTCGGAAACCCTGATGTCGGTGATCGACGGTGATCGCCCGGATACCGCGGAAGACAACGGCCCGGATGACGAACCGCCGCAGCCGCCGCGCGGTGGCCGCCCGGCGCTGCGCGTGGTGAAATAACCCCGTGAGAACAAACGAAAAAGCACCCCATGGGGGTGCTTTTTTTTTGCCCGGCAGACGCGCTCAGCCTTTCAAGGCGGCAATGCAGGCGTCGCGCGGCGCGCTGAGATCGCCTACGCGCACGGTAGATAGGGCGTGGGTTGCGCGCTCACGGAAACTGGTGATGGCGGTGTCGCCTTGCACCTCCGGCGGCGCGGTGCAAATGTCATTGAGCGGCAGATCGTTGCCTTTGTTGAGCGCCTGCAACACCGCCGCCGGATTGTAGATCAGGGCCGCGGAGAGGGCCGATTTGATGCCGGCGGTAAAGCCGGCATTGCCGCCGCCGGCCAACTTGGGCGCCAGGGCAATCCAGCTGTCGTCCCCCAGCCGGATGCTGTTTTCCACGGCGCCGAACTGCCCGGCCTTGCCCAACTGCACCACGACCGGCCGTGCGCCGCGCGCTTCGATATTGTAACCAACCTCCTGCGAATCCAGCGCCATGGCTGAAGCGCTGAAACTGACGGCCAGCAGCGCGCCGGCCAACAGGGAAATGGAGCATTTCATGTTCGCTATCCTTATCTCGGTGTCAGGCGCAGCCGCGCCCCGCAATGGTGCTAACTCAATACTATAGCGCGTTGAGGCGGTGAGGAGCGGGGAGGTTGTTACAAAGCGTGGCAGGCTAAAAACAGAGGCCCGGCAATATGCCGGGCCTCTGATGGTACGGAAGGTTTACACTTCGAGGTAGTTCATGATGCCGTCTGCCGCTTTGCGGCCTTCGGCGATCGCCGTCACTACCAGGTCAGATCCGCGCACTGCGTCACCACCGGCGAAGATTTTCGGGTTGCTGGTCTGGAACGCGTTGTCGCTGCCTTCCGGCGCCAGGATGCGGCCCTGTTTATCCAGCTGCACGTCGTGCGCCGCCAGCCAGTCCATGCGGTGCGGGCGGAAGCCGAACGCCATCACCACCGCGTCCGCGTCGATCACGTGTTCGGAACCTGGCACCTGCTCCGCCGTCTGACGGCCATTGGCATCCGGCGCGCCCAGCTGAGTGCGCACCATTTTCACTCCGGCCACGCGGCCGGCGCTGTTCAGTTCGATGCTCAGCGGCTGCAGGTTGAACTGGAAGTCCACCCCTTCTTCCCGGGCGTTCTTCACTTCGCGTTTGGAGCCCGGCATGTTGGCTTCGTCGCGGCGGTAGGCGCAGATGACCTGCGTTGCACCCTGACGCACCGAGGTGCGCACGCAGTCCATGGCGGTATCGCCGCCGCCCAGCACCACCACCCGTTTGCCTTCCATGCTGACGTAAGGCTCGTGCTGATCGGTTTCATACCCCATCAGCTGCTTGGTGTTGGCGATCAGGAACGGCAGCGCGTCGTACACGCCCTGCGCTTCCTCATTCTCCAGGCCGCCGCGCATCGACTGATAGGTGCCGACGCCGAGGAACACCGCATCGTACTCGCTCAGCAAAGTCTCCATGCTGACATCTTTGCCCACTTCGGTGTTCAACTGGAACTCGATGCCCATCTCGCTGAAGATGCCGCGGCGTTTGACCATCACTTCCTTTTCCAGCTTGAAAGCCGGGATGCCGAAGGTCAGCAGGCCGCCGATCTCTGGATGACGGTCATACACCACCGCTTTGACGCCGTTGCGGGTCAGCACGTCGGCGCAGGCCAGCCCGGCAGGGCCGGCACCGACGATCGCCACGCGCTTGCCGGTCGGCTGTACGTGAGACATGTCCGGCTTCCAGCCCATTTCGATGGCCTTATCGCTGATGTAGCGCTCGATATTGCCGATGGTGACCGCGCCGAACTCGTCGTTCAGAGTGCAGGAGCCTTCGCACAGGCGATCCTGCGGGCATACGCGGCCGCACACTTCCGGCAGACTGTTGGTCTGATGCGCCAGGTCCGCCGCTTCCATGATGCGGCCTTCGTTGGCCAGTTTCAGCCAGTTCGGGATGTAGTTGTGCACCGGGCACTTCCACTCGCAATACGGGTTGCCGCAGGACAGACAGCGGTCCGCCTGGGCCTTGGCCTGGGTTTCCGAAAACGGTTCGTAGATCTCGACGAACTCGATTTTGCGGATCTTCAGCGGTTTCTTTGGCGGATCAACACGCTGCAGGTCGATAAATTGGTAAACGTTCTGGCTCATTAATGACCTACCTCTTACTGCGCCTGCACCCGCAGCTCGGCTGCGGAACGGCTACGGTGACCCAACAGCGCTTTGACATCGCTGGACTTCGGTTTGACCAGGGCGAACTTCGGCGCCCACTCCGGCCAGTTGGCCAGGATCTCTTCCGCGCGGGAAGAGCCGGTCGCCTGCACGTGTTCGGTGATCAGGCCGCGCAGGTGCTCCTCATGGATCGCCAGCTGATCGACATCCAGCACTTCCACCAGCTCCGGGTTTACGCGCTTGCGGAACTCGCCGTCTTCGTCCAGCACGTAGGCGAAGCCGCCGGTCATGCCGGCACCGAAGTTGATGCCGGTTTTACCCAGCACGCAGACGATGCCGCCGGTCATGTATTCGCAGCCGTTGTCGCCGATGCCTTCCACCACGGTGATGGCGCCGGAGTTGCGCACCGCGAAGCGTTCGCCCGCGCGGCCGGCGGCGAACAGCTTGCCGCCGGTGGCGCCGTACAGGCAGGTGTTGCCGACGATGCTGGCTTCATGGCTGCGGAAGGCGGAGCCGATCGGCGGACGCACCGCGATGCTGCCGCCGGCCATGCCTTTGCCGACATAGTCGTTGGCGTCGCCGGTCAGGGTCAACTCGACGCCGCCGGCGTTCCAGACGCCGAAGCTCTGCCCGGCGGTGCCGGAGAAGTGCGCCTTGATCGGATCGGCTGCCATTCCCTGATCGCCGTGTACGTTGGCGATCGCGCCGGACAGCATGGCGCCCACGGAGCGGTCGGTGTTGCGAATGTCGAAGTAGAAGGTTTTACCCTGCTTCGCTTCGATGTACGGCTGCGCCTGCGCCAGCAACTCTTTGTTCAGCAGACCCTTGTCGAACGCCGGGTTGCTGCTTTCGGTACAGTACACCGCTTTGCCCGGATGCGGCGTGGCGGTTGTCAGCAACGGCGACAGATCCAGCTTGTTCTGCTTGGCGGAAATGCCGTCCAGCTCGGTCAGGAACTCGGTGCGGCCGATCAGATCCACCAGTTGGCTCACGCCTAGTTGCGCCATGATCTCGCGGGTTTCACGCGCGATAAACTGGAAGTAATTCGTCACGCGTTCCGGCAGGCCGTGGTAGTGATCGCGGCGCAGCTTGTCGTCCTGAGTCGCAACGCCGGTCGCGCAGTTGTTGAGGTGGCAGATGCGCAGGTATTTACAGCCCAGCGCCACCATCGGCCCGGTGCCGAAGCCGAAGCTTTCCGCACCCAGGATCGCCGCTTTGACGATGTCCACGCCGGTTTTCAGACCGCCGTCCACCTGCAGACGGATCTTGTGGCGCAGGCCGTTGGCCACCAGCGCCTGCTGGGTTTCCACCAGGCCCAGTTCCCATGGGCAGCCGGCATATTTCACCGAGGACAGCGGGCTGGCGCCGGTGCCGCCGTCGTAACCGGCGATGGTGATCAGATCGGCATAGGCTTTCGCCACGCCGGTGGCGATGGTGCCCACGCCCGGCTCGGACACCAGTTTCACCGAGATCACCGCCTTCGGGTTGACCTGCTTCAGATCGAAGATCAGCTGCGCCAGATCTTCGATCGAATAGATGTCGTGGTGCGGCGGCGGGGAGATCAACGTCACGCCCGGCACCGAGTAACGCAGTCTGGCGATGTACGGGGTGACTTTATCGCCCGGCAACTGGCCGCCTTCGCCCGGCTTGGCGCCTTGCGCCACCTTAATCTGGATCACGTCGGCGTTCACCAGGTAGGCCGGCGTCACGCCGAAGCGGCCGGAGGCCACCTGTTTGATGCGCGACACCTTGTTGGTGCGGTAGCGCGCCGGATCTTCGCCGCCTTCGCCGGAGTTGGAGAAGCCGCCGAGGCCGTTCATGGCGATCGCCAGTGATTCGTGCGCTTCCGGGCTCAGCGCGCCGATCGACATCGCCGCCGTGTCGAAGCGTTTGAACAGCGACTCCGCCGGCTCGACCTGATCGACCGGGATCGGTTCGCCTTTCGGCGTGATGGCCAGCAGATCGCGCAGCATGGCGACCGGCCGCTCATTCACCAGCTTGGCGTAGGCCTGGTAGTCGCTGTACTCGCCGCTGTGCACCGCTTTTTGCAGCGAGTTCACCACGTCCGGGTTGTAGGCGTGGTATTCGCCGCCGTGCACGAACTTCAGCAGGCCGCCTTGCTCCAGCGGCTTGCGTTTCAGCCAGGCGCGCTTGGAAAGGTTCTGCAGATCCTGCTGGAAGTCGCTGAAGCTGGCGCCGCCGATGCGGCTGACCACGCCCTGGAAGCACAGATCCGCCAGATCGCGGTGCAGGCCGACCGCTTCGAACAGCTTGGAACAGCGGTAAGAGGCGATGGTCGAGATGCCCATCTTGGACATGATCTTGTACAGGCCTTTGTTGATGCCGTTGCGGTAGTTCAGCATCACGTCGCGGTATTTCTTGTCGATCGCTTGGCTGTCCACCAGTTTGGCCAGGGTTTCATAGGCCAGATACGGGTAGATGGCGGTCGCGCCGAAGCCGAGCAGAACGGCGAAGTGGTGCGGATCGCGGGCGCTGGCGGTTTCAACGATCAGGTTGGCGTCGCAGCGCAGGCTTTTCTCCACCAGCCGGGTCTGCACGGCGCCAACGGCCATCGGGGCCGGTACCGGCAGGCGGCCGGGCGCGATGGCGCGGTCGGACAGCACCAACAGCACCGCGCCTTCGCGCACCTTGCGTTCCGCTTCGTCGCACATGGCGCGAATGGTTTGCTCCAGATCCTGCTGCTGCGGATCGAAGGTCAGATCGAGCGTCTCGGCGCGATAGTATTCGCCTTCCAGCGTGGTGAGCTGTTTGAAATCGGAGTACAGCAGGATCGGCGATTTGAAGCTCAGGCGGTGCGCCTGGCCTTCGGCTTCGCAGAACACGTTCATTTCACGGCCGATACTGGTGGCCAGCGACATGACGTGCGCTTCGCGCAGCGGATCGATCGGCGGGTTGGTGACCTGCGCGAACTGCTGGCGGAAGTAGTCGTAAACGATGCGCGGCCGGCTGGAGAGCACGGCGAACGGGGTATCGTCGCCCATCGAGCCGGTGGCTTCCTGGCCAATCTCGCCCAGCACGCGGATCACCTGATCCAGCTCTTCGCTGCTGTAGCCGAACTGTTTCTGGTAGGTTTCGAGCTGCGCGTCGTCGAGCTCGCGGCTGCCGACCTGATCGTCCGGCAGATCTTCGAACGGCACCAGGCGTTTGACGTTTTTCTCCATCCACTCTTTATACGGGTGGCGGCTTTTCAGATCGTTGTCGGTTTCCGCCGAGTGCAGAATGCGGCCGCTGCGGGTGTCGATCACCATCAGCTCGCCGGGGCCGACGCGGCCTTTTTCCACCACTTCATCCGGCTGGTAATCCCAGATGCCGACTTCGGAGGCGCAGGTGATCAGCTTGTCTTTGGTGATCACGTAGCGCGCCGGGCGCAGGCCGTTGCGATCGAGGTTACAGGCGGCGTAGCGGCCGTCGGACATCACGATGCCGGCCGGGCCGTCCCACGGCTCCATGTGCATCGAGTTGAAGTCGAAGAAGGCGCGCAGATCGCCGTCCATGTCGGGGTTGTTCTGCCAGGCCGGCGGCACCAGCAGGCGCATGGCGCGGATGAGATCCATCCCGCCCGCCAGCAGCAGCTCCAGCATGTTGTCCAGCGAGCTGGAGTCGGAGCCGGTTTCGTTGACGAACGGCGCGGCGGCCTGCAGATCCGGGATCAGCGGCGTTTGGAATTTATAGGTACGGGCGCGCGCCCACTGGCGGTTGCCGGTGATGGTGTTGATTTCGCCGTTGTGCGCCAGGTAGCGGAACGGCTGAGCCAGCGGCCAGCGCGGCACGGTGTTGGTGGAGAAGCGCTGGTGGAACAGGCAAATGGCCGACTCCAGGCGCAGGTCCGCCAGATCGAGATAGAAGCGCGGCAGATCCGCAGGCATGCACAGGCCTTTATAGATCGTCACCAGGTTGGAGAAGCTGCAGACGTAGAAGCTGTCATCCTGCACCCGTTTCTCGATGCGGCGGCGCGCCACGAACAGGCGGCGCTCCATATCGCGCGGGCGCCAGCCGGCCGGGGCGTTAACGAAGATTTGCTCGATGCGCGGCAGGGAGGAGAGGGCGATTTCACCCAGCACGTCCGGGTTGGTCGGCACTTCACGCCAGCCGACGATCGACAGCGTTTCGTTTTGCAGCTCTTCTTCCACGATGCGGCGGCTGAGGCGCGCTTCCTCTTCATTCTGGCTGAGGAACATCATGCCGACGGCGTAGTTTTTGGCCAAACGCCAGCCGCGCTCTTCCGCCACCATGCGGAAGAAGCGATCGGGTTTTTGCAGCAACAGGCCGCAGCCGTCGCCGGTCTTGCCGTCGGCGAGGATCGCGCCGCGGTGCTGCATGCGGGCCAGCGCGTGAATGGCGGTGCGCACCACCTTGTGGCTAGGTTCGCCTTCTATGTGGGCGATCAGGCCGAAACCACAGTTGTCCCTCTCTTGGGATTTATCGTACAACATATCGTGAACCTCCCCAGGCTCTGCGTGACTCTCACAACCTACTGCGAGGGGGCTTCCCAATTTCAGGCAGAAGTCCAATCAGCAAGTTAACCCCGCCAATCTGCTTTTCCGCCCTCCATCAATGGCCTCTCGTGACGGTCTCACAAGTGGTATAGGACTTGTTTTAAGAGGGAGTCTTCAATTACTGCATAAATATGACGAGACGTTTGCCCGTCCAGAAAGCTTCCAGCGGACTTCCAACTTAGCGAGAAAGAATTCGCAGGTCAAATGTGGGCTTAAGATAGATTCTTATCGAATTATTGATGTTTATTTATTTGAAAAATAAGTGTTTTAATGCATTTTTGCACTATCGTGGGGCAACGCCGATCCCCGCAGAAGTGTGAGCTGTCTCACTATAGTGCAACCCCTTAATCTCTGCACCATGCTAGTGCGGGGGTTAATGCCAGAATTTTATTCTATAAGATATTGCTTGGCTGATGTTTATGACTATTTTTCACCGTGTTGTCATATTGCCGTTAACGGTTGCGTGACGATTAGAATAATTCATCAGAATTATAGTGAATTGATTTGCATTTATGATGAATAGTTATGCCTGGTGGCGCCTTGCGGGGAAAGCGTTGATCTCTGTCATCGCGGGAAAAACCGTTTCTTATTAGCATCGCGGCTTTGAACACAGAGAACCACCAAGATTATGCAGTTGCCGCAATTAGTCAATATGTTTGGCGCGGATCTCCAGCGCCGCTATGGCGAAAAGATCCATAAACTCACGCTGCACGGCGGATTCGGCTGCCCTAACCGCGACGGCACGTTGGGGCGCGGCGGCTGTACGTTCTGCAACGTCGCCTCGTTTGCCGATGAGGCGATGCAGCGCCAGAGCATCGCCGAACAGCTGGCGCAGCAGGCTGCGCGGGTCGATCGGGCGCGGCGCTATCTGGCCTATTTCCAGGCCTATACCAGCACCTATGCGGAGGTTGAACGGCTGGAGGCGATGTATCGGCAGGCGTTGGCGCAGAGCGCCATGGTCGGACTGTGCGTCGGCACCCGGCCGGACTGCGTGCCGGCCGCCGCGCTGGATCTGTTGACGGGATACCGCGAGCAAGGCTATGAGGTGTGGCTGGAGCTGGGGCTACAGACGGCGCATGATAAAACACTGAAGCGCATCAACCGCGGCCATGATTTTCGCTGTTATCAGCAGACTGCGCGGCTGGCCCGGCAGCGCGGGCTGAAGATGTGCTGCCATCTGATCGTCGGGCTGCCGGGAGAAACCCAGCGCGATCATCTGCTCACGCTGCAGCGGGTGACGGAGACCGGCGTCGACGGCATCAAGCTGCATCCGCTGCACGTCGTCACCGGCAGTATCCTGGCGCGGGCGTGGCAGGCCGGGCGGTTGCCCGAACTGGCGCTGGAGGATTACGCCGCCAGCGCCGGGGAGATGATCCGCCATACGCCGGGCGAGGTGGTGTACCACCGTCTTTCCGCCAGCGCCCGGCGGCCGACGCTGCTGGCGCCGCTGTGGTGCGAAAACCGCTGGAGCGGCATGCAGGCGGTCGGCGCTTATCTGCAACGGCACGGCGGGCAGGGCAGCGCGCTGGATGAAAAACGGCGCTACCGGCCCGGCATGCCGCTCTGAAGTGCAATCTTTGCCACACTTCGGCGTTTGCCGCCTTATCTCACCGCTGTTTTACGGTATGATTCAAAAGATTGTGTCTGAAGGGAGCCGCTATGAAGCAAATCCGGGTGTTGGCCCAGTACTACGTTGATTTAATGGTGAAACTGGGGTTGGTGCGCTTCTCGCTGCTGCTGGCCTCGGCGCTGGTGGTGCTGGCGATGGTGGTGCAGATGGCGGTGACCATGCTGCTGCGCGGCGAAGTTGAAAGCATCGACGTGGTGCGTTCGATCTTCTTCGGCCTGTTGATCACCCCGTGGGCGGTCTATTTTCTCTCGGTGGTGGTGGAACAGTTGGAAGAGTCGCGCCAACGGCTGGCGCGGCTGGTGGACAAGCTCGAAGAGATGCGCCACCGCGATCTGGAGCTCAATCAGCAGCTCAAAGACAATATCAGCCAGCTGAATCAGGAGATCGCCGACCGTATCAAGGCGGAAGAAGAGCGCCTGCAGGTGATGGAAAAGCTGACCGAAGAGATGGAACAGCGCGAGCTGGCGCAGATTGAGCTGGGCCAGCAATCGGCGCTGTTGCGTTCCTTCCTCGATGCCTCGCCGGATCTGGTCTACTACCGCAACGAAGACAAAGAGTTTTCCGGCTGCAACCGCGCGATGGAGCTGCTGACCGGCAAAAGCGAGAAGCAGCTGATTGGCCTGACGCCGTTCGACGTCTACGGCCAGGAGATCGCCGAAAAGGTCATTGAGACCGACGAGAAGGTGTTCCGCCACAACGTCTCGCTGACCTACGAACAGTGGCTGGTGTATCCCGACGGTCGCAAGGCCTGTTTCGAGCTGCGCAAGGTGCCGTTTTACGACCGGGTAGGCAAACGCCACGGGCTGATGGGCTTCGGCCGCGATATTACCGAGCGTAAGCGCTACCAGGACGCGCTGGAGAACGCCAGCAGGGAGAAGACCACCTTTATCTCCACCATCAGCCACGAGCTGCGTACGCCGCTTAACGGCATCGTCGGCCTGAGCCGCATTCTGCTCGATACCGAGCTGAACGACGAGCAGCTGAAATACCTGAAGACCATCCACGTCAGCGCCATCACCCTCGGCAATATCTTCAACGACATTATCGAAATGGACAAGCTCGAGCGGCGCAAGGTGCAGCTCGACAACCAGCCGGTGGACTTCACCGGTTTTCTGGCGGATTTGGAGAACCTCTCGGGCCTGCTGGCGCAGCCGAAAGGGCTGCAGTTCGTCATGGAGCCGCAGACGCCGCTGCCGCAGCAGATCGTGACCGACGGCACCCGCCTGCGGCAGATCTTGTGGAATCTGATCGGCAACGCGGTGAAATTTACCCAGCAGGGGCAAATTGTGGTGCGCGTGCGGCGCGAGGCGCAGGAGAAACTGGTGTTCGAGGTGGAAGACTCGGGCATGGGCATCCCGCAGGACGAGCAGGACAAGATCTTCGCCATGTATTACCAGGTGAAAGATCAGCGCGGCGGCCGCCCGGCCACCGGCACCGGCATCGGGCTGGCGGTCTCCAAGCGGCTGGCGCAGAGCATGGGCGGCGACATTACCGTGCGCAGCGAACAAGGGCACGGTTCTTGCTTTACCTTAACCATCAAGGCGCCGGCGGTGCAGGAAGCCGTCAGCGCGGCGCCGGAAGAAGAGGCGCTGCCGTTGCCGGCGCTGCACATTCTGCTGGTGGAGGATATCGAACTGAACGTGATCGTGGCGCGCTCGGTGCTGGAGAAGCTGGGCAACAGCGTCGACGTGGCGATGAACGGCCACGATGCGCTGGCGATGTTCGATCCGGACGAGTTCGATCTGGTGCTGCTGGACATTCAACTGCCGGACATGACTGGGCTGGACATCGCCCGGGCGCTGCGCGAGCGCTATGCCGGGCAGGCGCTGCCGCCATTGGTGGCCCTGACCGCCAACGTGCTGAAAGACAAAAAAGAGTATCTCGAAGCGGGCATGGACGATGTGCTGAGCAAGCCGCTGTCGGTGCCGGCGCTGACCAAGGTCATCAAACACTATTGGGATCATCAACCTTCTCACACTTCAAAGAAAACGGAGCACAAGGCGATGCAGATTAATGAGTCGTTACTCGATACCGCGATGCTGGAACAGTACATGGATCTGGTTGGCCCGCAGTTGATCCACCAAAGTCTGGAGATGTTCGAACAGATGATGCCGGGCTATCTGGCGGTGCTGGACTCCAACATGACGGCGCGCGATCAGAAAGGCATCACTGAGGAAGGGCATAAGATCAAGGGCGCCGCCGGTTCGGTCGGTCTGCGCCATCTGCAGCAGCTGGCGCAGCAGATTCAAACGCCGACGCTGCCGGCCTGGTGGGATAACGTGCAGGATTGGGTGGATGAGCTGAAACAAGAGTGGCGCAACGACGTGCAGGTACTGCGGGCTTGGGTTGAGAACGCTGAAAAAAAATGACCCCGACCTAAGCCGGGGTGCGCGAATATTGCGCCAACACCAGGGAAATTGTGAACCTGCGTATTGGTTTCAGTGTTCTGGTCGAGCAGGTTGTTGCGAATTCCTAAACATCATACAGCCAACAACATAGCAAATGTAAGCGCTCTTGTTAGAAGATTCATTAAAATGTGTGATGTAGATTAGTGTTTGTCAACTCCGAGCACGAACCAGTTGACAGCAGCGACAGGAGTAAGAGTGATGAAAAAGGTGGGTGTAGTCCTCAGCGGCAGCGGCGTTTATGACGGTACGGAGATCCATGAAGCGGTGCTGACGCTGCTGGCGTTGGATCGTGCCGGCGCCCAGGCGGTGTGCTTTGCGCCTGACAAACCACAACGCCATGTTATTAATCACTTATCTGGTGAGGAGGCGGCGGAGTCGCGCAATGTTCTGATTGAATCGGCGCGCATTGCCCGCGGTGCGGTGCAGCCGCTGGCGCTGGCGGAGGCCGCGCAGCTGGATGCGCTGATCGTGCCCGGCGGCTTTGGCGCCGCCAAGAACCTCAGCAATTTCGCCGAAGCCGGCGCAGAATGTTGGGTCGATGAAGATTTGGCGCGCCTGACGCGCGAGATGCATAAGGCCAGCAAACCAATTGGCCTGATGTGCATCGCGCCGGCGCTGTTGCCGAAACTGCTGGATCAACAAGCGCGGCTCACCATTGGCAACGATCCGGATCTGGGGGAAGTGATTGACGCCATGGGCGGCGAACCGGTGATTTGCCCGGTGGACGACATCGTGGTGGATCGCGAACATAAGATCGTGACCACGCCGGCCTATATGCTGGCGCCGTCTATCGCGCAGGCGGCCCTGGGCATCGATAAGCTGGTGGCGCGGGTGCTGGAACTGGCTGAATGAGAAAATCGCTCGTCGGATGGCGGCGGCTGCGCCCGTGGTACTGGCTGAAGCGCGGCGTCATCGCGATTATCGGCCTGTGGGTGTTGGGCATTGTGCTCTTTGCCTTCCTGCCGGTGCCGTTTTCCGCCGTGATGGTGGAGCGGCAGGTCGGCGCCTGGCTGAGCGGCGACTTCGGCTATGTCGCCCATTCGGACTGGGTGTCGATGGACGACATCTCGCCGCAAATGGCGCTGGCGGTGATGGCGGCGGAAGATCAGAAGTTTCCAGACCATTGGGGCTTCGACGTGGCGGCCATTGAAAAGGCGCTCAGCCACAACGAGAAGCGCCCGACGCGCATCCGCGGCGCGTCCACGCTGTCGCAGCAAACCGCCAAGAACCTGTTTTTGTGGGATGGCCGCAGCTGGCTGCGCAAAGGATTGGAGGCCGGGCTGACGTCGGGCATCGAATTGGTGTGGACCAAGCGGCGTATTCTGACGGTGTACCTGAACATCGTCGAGTTCGGCGATGGGGTGTTCGGCGTGGAAGAGGCTTCACAGCGCTTTTTCCATAAGCCGGCCAAACGTCTGAGCGCGGCCGAAGCGGCGCTGTTGGCGGCGGTATTGCCGAATCCGCATCGCTTCAGGGCCGATGCGCCGTCCGGCTATGTGGTGCAGCGTCAACAGTGGATCATGCGGCAGATGCGGCAACTGGGCGGGGAAGCGTTTTTACGCGAGAACAAGCTGGATTAAACGGGCGGGAACGGCACGGCGCCGCTCCCGCCAGGCGGATTATTTCACGTAGGTAAAGGCGGTGGTGACGTGCTTCACGCCGCTGACCTGGCTGGCGATCTGCGCCGCCGACTGCCCTTCCTGCTGTGTGACCAGGCCCAGCAAGAACACTTCGCCGTTTTCGGTGGTGACCTTCACATTGGACGATTTCACCGTATCGCTGGTCAACAGCTGCGAACGCACCTTGGTGGTGATCCAGGTGTCGGAGGACGCGGTGCTCAGGCTGACCGGTGTGCCCTGACGGATTTCGTTATACACTTCGGTGGTGCCTTCCACGCCCATGGCGATCTGCTTGGCGCGCGCGGTGAGATCGGCGTTAGGCGACTGGCCGGTCAACAGCACCTTGCCCTGATAGGCGGTGGCGACCACCCGGGCATCTTTCTTCAACTGCTGGTCTTTGCTCAGGGCGCTTTCGACCCTGGCTTCCAGCGTGCCGTCATCCACCTGGGTCCCTACGCTGCGCGGGTCGGTGGCGGTTTTGGTCGCGACGGCCGCACTGCCGACGACGACGCCGGCGATACAGCCTTGCAACAGCAGGGCGCTGGACAGCACTGCAAATGTGGCTTTTAGCTTCATCTCAGTTCCTTAATCGTCCTGGTGGGGGAATAACGTATTGTCTATCAGGTCGCACAGGCAGTTTACGGTCAGCATATGCATTTCCTGAATGCGCGAGCTGCGGTGCGACGGGATGCGGATTTCGACATCCTGCTGTCCGAGCAGCCCGGCCAGCTCGCCGCCGTCGTAGCCGGTGAGCGCGACGATGGTCATATCGCGCGTAACGGCCGCCTCGACCGCTTTCACAATATCACGGCTGTTGCCGCGGGTGGAAATCGCCAGCAGCACGTCGCCGGTGTGCCCGAGCGCACGCACCTGCTTGGCGTACACTTCGTCGTGCAGCCGATCGTTGCTGATTGCCGTCAGCACCACGTTGTCGGCGTTGAGAGCGATGGCCGGCAGGCTGGGGCGCTCGGTTTCAAAACGGTTGATCATGCTGGCGGCGAAGTGCTGCGCGTTGGCTGCCGAGGTGCCGTTGCCGCAGCACAGGATTTTGTTGCCGTTGAGTAAGGATTGAACCAGCGTCATCGCAGCGCGGGAAATGGCGTCCGGCAGTGCTTCCGCCGCCGCGATCTGGGTTTGGATGCTTTCGGTGAAACAGACTTTAATTCTATCCAGCACGTTGTATTAATCCACTAAGTCAAAGGGCCGGTCTGCGCCGTAAAACCCCGATTAATCCGCATTGAAGGCGTTGGGTATCCATTCTAACTGGCTACCGGTAATGGCCAAAACATCAAAACGGCAAGATGATGTGTCAAAACTGGCTCCGCGCCCCGCCAGCCAGACGGCGGCGGCGTGCAGCAACCGCTGTTGTTTGCGAAAGGTGACGCTGGCGGCCGCGCCGCCGAAGGCGTCGTTGCGGCGGTAGCGCACTTCGACGAACACCCAGGTGGTGCCGTCGCGCATGATGAGGTCGAGCTCACCGCCGCGCACCGCGACATTGGCGGCGCAGAAGGTGAGCCCGGCGTGTTCCAGGTGACGGCGGGCCAGTAACTCATAGCCCGCCCCTGAGGCGCGTGGGTTCAAGAGACTGGAACGACCGTGCCCTGACGGTATTGCAGCCAAGGCAGCTTACGGTTGATCACGCAGTTCGGCGACGCGCTCAGCGTGCCGGTGGTGCCGGAAACCTGGAAGCCCGGCAGCTGGCGCATTTCAGCAAAGTGGTTGGCCAATGTCCAGGCATCCATCCCCATTGCATACAGGCGCACCAGCGAGTAGTCGTTGCGGAAACGCGCGCTGGCCTGCTGCAACAGCTGAGGG
Source organism: Serratia sp. 22278 (assembly GCF_052045405.1). Taxonomy (NCBI): domain Bacteria; kingdom Pseudomonadati; phylum Pseudomonadota; class Gammaproteobacteria; order Enterobacterales; family Yersiniaceae; genus Serratia; species Serratia sp. 22278. The sequence continues at coordinate 56,515 of NZ_JBQEOW010000005.1, forward strand.
TTTGAGCCGGCAAGCAGCGGGATGTCGCTGAACTGCAGGCCTTCCATTTCCAGACGGAAGTCCGGGCCGGCGCCGGCCTGGTAGCTGCGCGAACTGGCGTACATCGCCGGCTTGCCGCGCGAGCTGGTGGCCATGTCGATCATCGGTTTGATCAGCGTCAGCTGAGACTGCGTGGCGACGATATACACCGCGTCAACGCTGCCGCCGGTGGCGGCGGGCACGTCGCTCGGCGGCGCAGGAATGGTCAGCCCGGCGATGGTGACGCTCTGCGGCGCCGGGGCGCTCGACATCGGCGTGCCGGTCATGCGGATGCCGCCGCTGTTCACCATCTGGCGCAGCTCGCCGGCGGAGCCGATGTCCTGGCGCAGCACGGTTTGCCCGCCTTGCTTCTGCCATTCCTGGTTAAAGGCCCTGGCGACGCGATCGCCGAAGGCGCCGCGCGGCACCAGCAGCAGCGGTTGACGCTTCTGCTGTTCCCAGATGTGGCGGGCAGCGTCGCGCGCTTCATCTTCCGGCGACAGGGCGAAGTAACAGATGTTCAGATTGTCCTTCGGCGTTTCGGGCTGGTTGAGCGCCAGCACGTTCAGCGTGGTGGTGCTGGCGGACAACTGATCGACGTTCTCTTTCAGCAGCGGCCCGACCACCAGAGTGGCGCCATCCTGCTGCGCCTGGCTCAGCAAGGCGGCCAGCGGCTGGCTGGTGGTGTCGTACACTTTGACCTGCGCATTAGCGGCCTGCAGCGGCGTTATCGGCGCGCTGGACGGCGCAGCGGGTTGCGCGGCGGTCACGGCGGGCTGGCTCTCTTGCGCCGAAGGGCTGACAGCGCCGTTGGCGTTGATGTCACCCGTAGTGGCCTGATCGGCCGGCGCCGTTTGAGCCGGCGTGCTGGCCGGTTGCGCGGCTTGAGGCTGCGGCGCCGGCATGGAGCCGCCGTTTTTCGCCGCTTCGAAGCCTTGCTGGATGGCGTCGGCGAACACTTTCGCCTGGCCGTTCAACGGCAGCAGCAGGGCGATTTTCGAGGTGGAGGCCTGGGTGAAGTTCAGCACCTGGTTCAGGCGAGCCGGCAGCGTTTTGGCCGCCGGGTTCTTCGGATAACGGTTCTGCCAGTCTTTGATGCCGGCCTTCAGCAGATCGGGATCCTGCTTGTTGTCCTGATAGACGCGCAGCAGATCCAGCCATCCTTGCAGCACGTTCTCGTCGGCGTTGATCACCAGGCTGTTCATCTCCTGCGGCGGCAGTTGCAGCAGGGCCTGCCAGGTTTGATCCAGGTTGTCTTGGTGCGCCTTGCCGGTCAGCAACGGCTCCTGAGCGATATAGGCGCGGATCAGCGGCAGCGACGCTTTGCCCTGGTTGGCGGCGATCTGCGCCTGGTAGTAGCGCACCTTCTGATTCGGCGACAGCGCACCGCTGTCCAGGTGGCCCAGCGTGCTGCGGGCGCTGACGTAGCTCTTGTTGGCGATCTGCAGTTCGGCAGTCAGCAACTGGCGTTCAGTCTGCTGTGCGCCGCTGAGGTTTTTCGGCAACTGATTCAACTGGTCGCCGGCCTGCGGCAGTTTTCCTTCACGCAGCAAGGCGCGAATAGCAAGTAATTGCCAGTCAGCCTTGTTATCATCGCTGCTTTGCTGCAACTGCTGCAGGTAGTAATCGGAGCTGGCGCTCGCTTCGTCCTGTATATTGGCGGGCGGCGTTTGCGGGGCCCGACTTGGACAGCCTGCCAGGAAAAGGGCGGCCGCGATGACTGCGGTAAGTCGGACAGGCTTGGAACGCCCTGCTTTGGTACGAACGAATGTTGAGGAAAGCATACTGTATCCAGTGATGTTTTTTTCAAGATGCTCAATATTAAATCGGCAACCCGGATGAAACAATGAATCAACACCAACAATCAGTCATTTCTGCATCAACGCTGTATGTGGTGCCCACCCCCATCGGCAATCTGGGCGATATCACCCACCGTGCGTTAGAGGTACTGAAAAGCGTTGATCTGATCGCGGCGGAAGACACGCGCCATACCGGATTGCTGCTGCAACACTTCGCGATTAACGCGCGTCTGTTCGCGCTGCACGATCACAACGAACAGCAAAAGGCCGATCAGCTGCTGGCGAAACTGCAGGAAGGCCAGAGCATCGCGCTGGTGTCCGACGCCGGCACGCCGCTGATCAACGATCCCGGTTATCACCTGGTGCGCCGCTGCCGTGAGGCCGGCATTCGCGTGGTGCCGCTGCCGGGCGCCTGCGCCGCCACCACCGCGCTGTGCGCCGCGGGCGTCGCTTCCGACCGTTTCTGCTACGAAGGCTTCCTGCCGGCGAAAACCAAGGGACGCAAGGATACGTTGATGGCGCTGGCGGAGGAACCGCGCACGCTGATTTTCTACGAATCCACCCATCGCCTGCTGGAAAGTCTGCAGGACATGGTCACCGTCTGGGGCCCGCAGCGCTATGTGGTGCTGGCGCGCGAGCTGACCAAAACCTGGGAATCCATCCACGGCGCGCCGGTGGGCGAGCTGCTGGCGTGGGTGCAGGAAGATGAAGTGCGCCGCCGCGGTGAGATGGTGCTGATCGTCGAAGGCCACAAGGCGCAGGAGGATGCGCTGCCGCTCGAGGCGCTGCGCACGCTGGCGCTGCTGCAAAAAGAGCTGCCGCTGAAAAAGGCGGCGGCGCTGGCGGCGGAAATCCACGGCGTGAAGAAAAATGCGCTGTATAAGCACGCGCTGGAGCAACAACAGCCGTAAAGCGGTTGACCTGCCGCCGTCGCGACGCTACTATCCGCGCCGGAGTTGACCAGACAGTCGCCGCTTCATTGCCGTCCTCTTCGGGGAGACAGATGGAGGGGAGGAAAGTCCGGGCTCCATAGGGCAGGGTGCCAGGTAACGCCTGGGAGGCGCAAGCCTACGACTAGTGCAACAGAGAGCAAACCGCCGATGGCCCGCGCAAGCGGGATCAGGTAAGGGTGAAAGGGTGCGGTAAGAGCGCACCGCGCGGCTGGCAACAGTTCGTGGCACGGTAAACTCCACCCGGAGCAAGGCCAAATAGGGGTTCACATGGTACGGCCCGTACTGAACCCGGGTAGGCTGCTTGAGCCAGTGAGCGATTGCTGGCCTAGAGGAATGACTGTCCACGACAGAACCCGGCTTACCGGTCAACTCCCTCGACAAAAGAAAACCCCGCGCAACGCCAGTTGCGCGGGGTTTTTCGTTTTTCGGCCGGCTTACACCGGCAGGTCAATCAGCAGCGCGCGCAGCGGCGTCTCGGCGCGGATCGTCAGGCGATTCTCCTCACGCACGAAGGCGCCGTCGCCGCAGGTCAGACGCTGTTCCTCGTGGCGCTCGCCGGTGGCGGCGATGGTGCCGTGAATCGACTGCAAATAGGCGCGCGGCCCGTTAATCGTCAGCGTTTGTTCTTCGCCCGGCTGCAGATCGAGATGGTGGATCCAAACCTGCTGGCGCAGCTGCAGGCTGCCCTGCGCGCCGTCCGGCGAGGCCAGCAGCAGGTTGCCTGCCGCCGGCAGCGCCAGGCGCTGTACCCGCTCGTTGTTGCGTTCCGGGCAGGCGTCCAGCCACAGCTGCAGGCGGGTCAGCGGCGTATCGCTGCTGACGTTCTGTTCGCTGTAACTCAGGCCCGGCTGGGTGGCCAACAGCAGCGCCTCGCCGGCTTTGGCGCGCGCGGTGTTGCCGTCGCTGTCGCGGTATTCCGCCTCGCCCTGCAGGATCAGGTTCAGGATATCCACGCTGGGATAGGTGCGCGGCTGGAACGACGCGCCCGGTGCCAGCACCTCCTGATTCAACACCCGCAGCGAGGCGTAGCCCATCAGTTTGGGATCGAAGTAGTGACCAAAGGAAAAGGTGTAGCGAGCCTGCAGCCAACCAAAGTCAGCTTGCCCGCATTGTTGTGCTGTTCTGCATGTAATCATGGCAATCGGCTCTCTAAATTCATTATCCAAATGGTAAGCATCTGGACGTCGGATTGTTAGCCAGTTAATCTGGTCGGCATATTCAAATTTCCTGACAGAGGGATGTGATGGCCAGAGATCGGGCGCTCACGCTTGAGGCGCTGAGAGTGATGGATGCGATCGACCGGCGTGGCAGTTTCGCCGCGGCCGCCGACGAATTGGGCCGGGTGCCGTCGGCGCTCAGCTACACCATGCAAAAATTGGAAGAAGAATTGGACGTGGTGCTGTTCGACCGTTCGGGCCACCGCACCAAGTTCACCAACGTCGGGCGCATGTTGCTGGAGCGCGGGCGGGTGCTGCTGGAGGCGGCCGATAAGCTGACCACCGACGCCGAGGCGCTGGCGCGCGGTTGGGAAACCCACCTGACCATCGTCAGTGAAGCGCTGTCGCCGCCAAGCCTGCTGTTCCCGCTGGTGGACAAGCTGGCGCTGAAGGCCAACACCCAGGTGTCGATTTTCACCGAAGTGCTGGCGGGCGCCTGGGAGCGGCTGGAACAGGGTCGCGCCGACATTGTGATCGCGCCGGACATGCATTTTCGCGCGTCGTCGGAGATCAACACCCGCAAACTGTACAAGGTCATGAGCGTTTATGTCGCCGCGCCGGATCATCCTATCCACCAGGAGCCGGAGCCGTTGTCCGAGGTGACCCGCGTGAAATACCGCGGTATCGCGGTGGCGGATACCGCTCGCGAGCGCCCGGTGTTGACCGTACAGCTGCTGGACAAGCAACAGCGCCTGACGGTGAGCACCATTGAAGACAAACGTCTGGCGCTGCTGGCCGGGTTGGGGGTGGCGACCATGCCGTATCCGATGGTGGAGAAAGATATCGAAGCCGGCCGGCTGCGCGTGGTGGGGCCGGAATACAGCCGCGAAGCCGACATCATTATGGCCTGGCGGCGCGACAGCATGGGGGAGGCGAAGGCCTGGTTCCTGCGCGAAATCCCGCGCCTGTTCGCGCAACGTTAACGTCGGTGGGATGACATCCCCTTGCCGGGCGGCAAGGGGATTTTTTTCGCCTTAACCGAAGCGCTGGTCGCGGCCGTGCGGCTCGTCCAGATCCTGCGCCGGCCCGATGGAAATGATGCCGTGCGGGTTGATGGTGGCGTGGCTGCGGTAGTAGTGGTTGCGAATGTGCGGCAGGCTGACCGTTTCGGCGATGCCCGGCATCTGGTAGATGTCGCGCAGGAAACCGTACAGGTTCAGATAGTCGCTGATGCGGTGTTTGTCGCACTTGAAGTGGGTGACGTACACCGGATCGAAACGCACCAGCGTGGTCCACAGACGCAGGTCGGCTTCGGTCAGCCGATCGCCGGTCAGGTAGCGATGTTGCCCCAGGATCTGCTCAAGGCGCTCCAGCGCGTTGAATACCCCGTTGACCGCTTCGTCATAGGCTTCCTGGCTGGTGGCGAAACCGGCCTTGTACACGCCGTTGTTCACTTGATCGTAAATCCAGCCGTTCAGCTCATCGATCTTGCCGCGCAGATCGGTCGGGTAGTAGTCCCCAGCCCGAGCGCCGACGCCGTCAAACGCGCTGTTGAACATGCGGATGATGTCGGCGGATTCGTTGCTGACGATGGTTTGCCTCTGTTTATCCCACAGCACCGGCACGGTCACGCGCCCGCTGTAGTGCGGGTCTGCCCGCAGGTAGATCTGGTACAGGAAGTCGGCGTGATACAGCGGATCGCCGGTGGTTTCAGGAAAATCCTGGCCGAAGGTCCAGCCGTTTTCCAGCATCAGCGGGTGCACCACCGAGACCGGAATGATCTGCTCCAGCCCTTTCAATTTGCGCATCAGCAGCGTGCGGTGCGCCCAGGGGCAGGCGAGAGAAACGTACAGGTGATAACGGCCCGCTTCGGCCTGGAAGCCGCCCGCGCCGTGTTCGCCGGGCTGACCGTCGGCGGTCACCCAATTGCGAAACTGAGCGGTTGAACGTTTGAAACGGCCGCCGGTAGATTTCGTGTCATACCAGATGTCTTGCCAAACGCCATCGACGAGTTGTCCCATGGGAATCTCCTTGGTGTCCGAGTGAAAAACGACAGGGCCCGGCATGCCGGGCCCTGAATGACAGTTTAGATTACCATTTCTTGTTCAGAAGACGGTCGATGCTGAAGCCGCCCGGGCCTGCGACCGCCAACACGATGAAGCCGCCGGCGATGGTCAGGTTTTTCATGAACATCAGCTGGTTTACGCCTTCCGCAAAATCAGTGTGGAACAGCAGCGCGGTCAGGATGGTGAAACCGGCAGTGAACAGCGCCACGGTGCGGGTCAGGAAGCCGAACAGGATCGCCAGACCGCCGCCAAACTCCAGCAGAATGGTCAGCGGCAGCAAGAAGCCAGGCACGCCCATCGATTGCATGTACTGTTGAGTTCCGGCGTAAGCGTCACCCATTTTGCCGTAGCCTGCCACGATAAACAGGATTGGCATCAGGATACGAGCAACCAGCAAACCTGCATCTTCTAATTTTTTCATCATCTACTCCAAAGTGTTTTTGTGTGCCTGTTCGGCGGTAGTCATATCAACGGGCGGCGTAGCGGGTCTCTGACCCTGTCCGCTCCGTATCGTATTGATGGAGTGAATGTTAAGCGGGAAGTGCTCAGGTTGTTAGCAAGTAAAACTGTCGTAATTTTTCAAAAAATCTGAATCTTTAGCGTGCTAATAAAATACCGCCGATCAGCAGGTTGCCCGGCCCCGGGGTTAGACGCGTTGTATCAAGGGAGAAAATGCGGGCAGAGCAACAGGAGGTTTGAAGGAAAGGTTAAGTGACTTACTTGGAGGAAAACGTCTTTTTAAACAGTCGAATAGCGCTCCAGGCGCCGAAAGCACGACGCGACCAGCGGATCATCTTGCTGGGGTGGCGGATGCCGTACAGCGCCATGACGCTGGAACCGAGTACCAGATAGCGGCGCAGGCCAAACACTGTCTGCCAGCCGCGGTCAATGCGTTCGGTCTTTTCCAGCCACAAAGACTTGTGTTCGGCCAGATCCAGACGCTGTTGCTGGATCTGGCGAATCAGCCTCTCTTTTTTCCATTCCAGGTAGCGGCGGCGGCTCATGGTTCGCGCTCCAGTTCGGCGCGGTCGAGTTCCAACTGCTTGCGCGTGGCGCCCAGCAGCGTGGTGCGACGAGCCTTGACCAGCGTCCAGATGGTGCCGACCACGGCCAGGAACAGCAGCACGCCGGTTGTTGCGCCCAGCGCCACCAGCCGGTAGACCGGATCGATGGCCCAGAAGATCAGGATCAGCAGGCTCATCAAACCGAAGGCGGTGAACAGCAGCGTCATGCCGGCCATGATCAGCAGCTGAATGAGGTTGGCTTTCTCCTCTTCCAGCTCGACTACCGCCAGCCGGACACGGGTTTCCACCATGCCGACCAGGATCGTGATGATGCGCTGACCGATATCCAGGACCCCTTTGGCGGGGCCCTGCGCGCGAACTTGCGGTTGTTCAGCCATGATTAACGACGCGCGAGCAGCACGCCCAACACCACGCCGACCGCCGCGCCGATACCGATGCCGGTCCACGGGTTGTCGCGCACATAGTCGTCGGCCTGGCCGGCGATCTGTTTGGTTTGCGAAGCCAGCTTGTCACCGGCGTCGCTCAGGCGAGCGCGGGTCTCTTTCAGCGCGCCTTCCGCTTTCGAACGCAGCTTCTCCAACTCGGCTTTCGGCTTGTCGGTGGAGGAGTTCAGCACTTCCTCCAGCGTATCGGCTAAGGACTTCAGTTCAGCGCGTAAGTTTTCTGCATTTGAATCATGTGCCATGTGATTATTCCTTAACGTTTATTTCGACAGACTTTTAACATAGCGGATTTTTTCGCCGGAGCAAAGGGGTGATGGTCAGAAGATAACACCAGACATCAATTCCATATGCTTAAGAAATCCCGTACGATGGGGCTCTCATCGACAAATCCGCTGGTATAAAAATTATTCCGCTTGGGCGCGTTTCAGCTCAGCCTGCGCTTCCGTCAGCTTTTGCTGTTTCTTGGCGACCTTGTCCAGCTTGCCGGTTTGCTGCGCTTCTTTCAGCTCCTGCCGGCGCTCGTCGACCTTGCGCTGTTTCTCTGCGATGTTTTTCTGGCGTTCGGCCTGCAGGCCGGCTTCGGTGCAGTGGGTCTGCACTTCGCTCAGCGCTTTTTTCAGCCCTTCCACGCGGCGGGTGTTGCCGTGTTGGGTGGCGTAGTCAATTTGCTGCTGGATGTCTTGCGCTTTGGCGGCGCAGCCGCCCTCAGCGGCCGAAGCGAGCGCCGGCAGCGTGCAGAGTGGCAACAGCAGTAACAGTGAGTGGCGTAATTTCATCTTTCAGTTCCTTTTCATGAGATGCCTGAACAGGCATCCGCTTTCCTGGCTGCCGAAGGCGGCAGCACGAGAGGAGGGCGTTCATCGCCGGCTGAAGTTACCCTTCAGCATAGTCATGAAACCGGCGAGCCCCCAAAGAATCAGCCGTGACCCAGTGCTGACTGATTAATTCTTGAGCTAATCGATGCGAATGAAAATGAAGATAATGGCAATGAAAGGAAACCCCTTCATATGAAGGGGGATTATCCCAGATTGAGTGGGGAACGCGCAAATTCGCGCACCCAATGCGACGGCACGGGGGACTCGCTCAATGCGATGTGGTAACCGGGCGGCAGAATGGTTTGCAACGCTTCGCGCGCCAGCAATTGCTGCTCTGGCGAATCCAGACGGATGACCAGGCCATCGCCTTCCGGCGTAATGCTTTTGATGCGGATGCCGCGTTCATCCAGGCGCTGGTAGACATAAAAGCCGTCGGGCAGCGACAGCCCTTGCTGGCTGGCGCGGATGCGCAGCTCGCTCTCGGTGCGCACCATACAGGGCACCAACAGCGTCGCCAACGCCAGCAGGGCGAGCGCGATCATCAGGACGTATTGCCAGCGCGGGCGCTTTGCTGTCACGCCCCTTTCCCCGGGTTCTGGCTGTTGGCGCGCTTCTTGCGCCACAACACGATCAACGAGCCGACCAGCCCGACCACCAGCAATACCAGCGGTAACATCATCAGGCAGAACATCAGCTGATCTTCATACTTGCGGAACACCGGAGTTTTCCCCAGGGCGAAGCCCAGCGTCGTCAAGATCAAGACCCACAGCAGGCCGCTCATCCAGTTGAAGAACTGGAAGCGCGCGTTGCTCAGGCCGGACAGGCCGGCGATGGTTGGCAGCAGGGTGCGCACGAAGGCCAGGAAGCGGCCGACCAGCAGGGCGGAAAGGCCGTGGCGGTGGAACAGGTTGTGAGCGCGTTGATGGTAGTGAGCCGGCAGATGCGAAAGCCAGCCTTGCACCGTTCGCGTATTGCCGAGCCACCGGCCTTGTATATAACTGACCCAGCACCCCAGGCTGGCGGCGACGGTCAGGATAACGATGGTCAATGGGAAGCCCATGGTGCCTTTGGCGATCAGCACGCCGACCAGGATCAGCAGGCTGTCACCCGGCAGGAAAGCGGCCGGCAGCAGGCCGTTCTCCAAAAACAGGATCATGAACAGCAGGATGTAGAGGGTCCACACCAACGAAGGGTTCGCCAGCGTCTCAAAATCCTGCTGCCATAAGGCATGTATCAGTTCTTTAATGATGTCCATCCGGTGTTCCTAAAACGTCATTGTTTATTTTTATCTCAGCGGCGGAGCGGGCGTGAGCTGAAAGCGCGCGGCGATCCTGAGTGCTGATAACGATGAAACGGCGTTGCTTTAAGGTTTCTAAGCGGTGCGACACCGGTCATAGGTGGTAAGTCAGCGTGCCACGGTACTGCATGTTGCTTTCTTTCCAACCGGCCTGGCGACTCTGTTGCCTGGAAGCGTCCAGCATCCAGTCGACCTGGGCAAGCCGGTTGGGGGCCGGGGTGTCCTGGCGGGGGAAGCGAATTCGGTAACCCGGCTCTGCGGCCAGGGTATAGACCGGCGCCGGCAGGGAGGATGCGAGCAGCGAACCGGAGAAAGAGTGCGCTCTGGGCAGCAGCAGCGGCAACTTGCCGGGGGCTTTGCGGCGCGCTTCGGCCGGCGCCCGATACACATGATCATAGGGGGAAAGCGCCGGCTCCGCCAGCAGCGGCAGGCTGCTCAGCGCGCTGGGGGTTGGCTTGGGTGACGCCACGCATAGCTGTTGGCCGGAGACCGAACCGGTCCAGCAGAAAACAGCAATCAGCATGGCAAACAACCAGCGCATTTATTCGCGTCCCGCCCCCGCAGCAATGGGTAAAAAAGTGGGCTAACTCTACCAAAATAGCACGATTGGCAACAGGGAAATCTACGTTGCCGACGGTGAAATAGTACACGGCAAACGGCGGTTCCGGCATCGATTCAGCGGATTTTACATTACCTGACATAAGCCGACGGTTTTTGACCGCCGTGGCTATTTCGGCTCGTGGTTCACGCCATCCAGATGCACCACCGGATTCTCGGCGAACAGGTAGCGATCGGCGTTGTATTCGAAGTCATCGCTGGTGGCGTTGAACAGCATCTGTTTGGTGTTTTCCAGGTGCTGCCACATCGCCAGTTTGGCGGCGTAAGGGTCTTTGCGCATCAGCGCTTTGAGGATCTGATCGTGATCGTCGCACCAGCTGGCGATCGAGCGTTCGTCGATATGTTCATGCAGTTTTTTCCAGTAAGGGTTGTTGACCCGCTGCACCCACATTTTTTCCACGATGGTGGCCATGGCGGTGTTCTGGGTGGCCAGCGCCACCTGCACGTGGAACTTCAGATCCCACTGCGAGTCGCGGAAGCGATCCTCTTTACGGGCGTGCTCCTGGATCTCCATCAACTGCACGATATCTTGTTTGGTCACCTGGGTGGCGGCGAATTCGGCGATGTTGCTTTCTATCAGCTGGCGCGCCTGCAGCAGCTCAAACGGGCCGGCGGTGGCGAACTCGATGCTGTCGCCCGGCACCACCAGGTGCTTTTGCTGGTTGGACACCACGTGGATCCCGGATCCTTTGCGCACGTCCACATAGCCTTCCACCTCCAGCATGATGATCGCTTCGCGCACCACGGTGCGGCTGACATTCATCTCTTCGGCGATGTATCGCTCGGCCGGCAGCTTGTCGCCTACCGGGTAGCGGCCGCTTTCGATGCGTTGCTTGAGCTCGGCGGCCAGTTGCTGATACAGGCGTCTGGTTTCGGTGAATTCCATAGTGAATGCTCTATACGGTGCGGTGGGAAGGGGCGCGTGGCCATCGGATTTGTTATACCACTTATTCGGCACCGCTGCCAGAGGAGCAAGAGGCCCGGCGCGCAGCGGCCGGGCGGCGGCCGGGCGGCGGGATCAGCTGCGCGCCGGGGCAGGCTGCAGCGTGGCCGGCTGCGTTTCGGCGGCCGGGCGGTTTTGCAACACCGTCCAGATGACGATGGCGCCGAGAATGTCGAAGACCGACAGCGCGGCGAACAGCGGGCTGAAGCCGAGGGTGTCCGCCAGGGCGCCGACCACCAGGGCGAACAGTGTGCTGGCTGTCCAGGCCGCCATGCCGGTCAACCCGTTGGCGGTCGCCACCTCATTGCGGCCGAATACGTCGGAAGAGAGGGTAATCAACGCGCCGGACAGCGCCTGATGGGCGAAGCCGCCGACGCACAGCAGCGCGATAGCCGCGTAAGGGCTGGTGAACAGGCCGATCATGCCGGGGCCGATCATCAACACCGCTCCCATCGTCACCACCAGCTTGCGTGAAACGATCAGATTAACCTTGAAATACTTCTGGAACAGCGGCGGCAGGTAGCCGCCGACGATGCAGCCGAGATCGGCGAACAGCATCGGCATCCAGGCGAACATGGCAATCTCTTTCAGATTAAAACCGTAGGCCTTGAACATGAACAGCGGGATCCAGGCGTTGAAGGTGCCCCAGGCCGGTTCCGCCAGAAAGCGCGGCAGCGCGATGCCCCAGAACTGGCGGTTGCGCACGATCTGCCAGGCGGACATCTTTTTGGCGTTAGAGGTCTGGTGCTGCGCTTCCTGGCCTTCGAGGATGTAACGGCGCTCTTCCTGGCTCAGTTTCTTCTGATCTTTCGGGTGTTTGTAGAACAGCAGCCAACAAATGGCCCAGATCAGGCTCAGCACGCCGGTGATGATGAACGCCATTTCCCAGCTGTGCGCCACGATGGCCCATACCACCAGCGGTGGGGCGATCATGCCGCCGATCGATGAACCCACGTTGAAATAACCGACGGCGATCGAACGCTCTTTGGCCGGAAACCACTCGCTGCTGGCCTTCAGCCCGGCGGGGATCATCGCCGCCTCGGCCATGCCGACCGCGCCGCGCGCCAGCGCCAGGCCGCCCCAGCTGTTGGCCAGCGCGGTGCCCATGCAGAACAGCGCCCACAGAATGGCGAACATGGCGTAACCGACCTTGGTGCCCAGCACGTCCAGCACGTAGCCCGCCACCGGTTGCATCACGGTGTAGCAGGCGGAATAGGCGGCGACGATATAGGAATACTGTTGGGTGGTGATGTGCAGCGTATCTTCCAGCGTCGGCGCCGCGACGGCGATGGCGTTGCGGGTCAGGTAGCCCAGCACGGTGCCGATGGTCACCAGTCCGATCATGTACCAGCGTAACCCTTTAATTTTACGCATCCGAAATGTCTCCCCGTTTGAAGGTGTGGCCGTCGATGCGGCTGGCGAGACAATAACCTGTCATACAGGTTTAAAAGTTGAGTGATATCACAAAAGGAATTATTCGCCTGAGCGATACTGTGGCCGGTGAAATAGGGCATTTTTGCCGGTAAATTGAGCGAAAAAGGGCGTGGAGAGAGGATGAACGGCAGACATCGGGAAAAATCTGCTGGACGCTAGTTAAAATTGGTGTGATAACTTTTGTGATTCGAACCCCGTGCCGCACGGCAAGTAAGGAGCCCGAGATGGCGACGTTTTTGAGCGAAGATTTCCTGCTGGACAGCGAATTTGCCCGGCGCTTGTATCACGATTATGCGGCGCCGCAGCCGATTTTCGATTATCACTGCCATTTGCCGCCGCAGCAGATCGCGGAGAATACCCGCTTCAGCAACCTGTACGATATCTGGCTGCGGGGCGATCACTACAAATGGCGGGCGATGCGCACTAACGGCGTGGCGGAGCGGTTATGCACCGGCGATGCGGGCGATCGCGAGAAATTCGACGCCTGGGCCGCCACGGTGCCGCACACCATCGGCAACCCGCTCTATCACTGGACGCATCTGGAGCTGCGTCGGCCGTTCGGCATCACCGGCACGCTGCTGTCGCCGGCCACGGCGGATGAGATCTGGCAGCGCGGTAATGCGCTATTGGCGCAGGATGCGTTTCGCGCGCGCGGCATCATGCGGCAGATGAACGTGAAAATGGTCGGCACCACCGACGATCCGATCGACGATCTGCGCCACCATCGGGCGATCGCCGACGATCGTGGCTTCGATATCAAGGTATTGCCGAGCTGGCGGCCGGACAAGGCTTTCACCATCGATGCGCCCGGCTTCAACGACTATCTGCGGCAGTTGGAGGCGGCGGCGGACACCGCCATCGGCCGCTTCAGCACGCTGTGCGACGCGCTGTACAAGCGCATGGATCACTTCGCCGCCCACGGTTGCAAGGTGGCCGATCATGCGCTGGACGTGGTGGTGTTCGGCGAGGCCGATGAAGCGACGTTGGATGCGATCCTGCTGCGCCGCCTGAACGGCGAGCTGCCGACGCCGGAACAGAGCGCCCAGTTCAAAAGCGCGGTGCTGCTGTTCCTGGCCGGCGAATACCGGCGCCGCGGCTGGGTGCAGCAGTATCACATCGGCGCGCTGCGCAATAACAACAGCCGCATGCTGGCCGCCGTCGGGCCGGATATCGGCTTCGACTCGATCAACGATCGGCCGCTGGCGGAACCGCTGTCGCGGCTGCTGGATGCCCAGGCGCGGCAGGGGGGCCTGCCGAAAACCATTCTCTACTGCCTCAACCCGCGCGATAACGAAGTGATCGGCACCATGATCGGCAATTTCCAGGGGGAAGGCACGCCGGGCAAGATGCAGTTCGGCTCCGGCTGGTGGTTCAACGATCAGAAGGACGGCATGCAGCGCCAAATGACGCAGCTGGCGCAGCTCGGGCTGCTGAGCCGCTTCGTCGGCATGCTGACCGACAGTCGCAGCTTCCTGTCGTATACGCGCCATGAATACTTCCGCCGCATCCTTTGCCAGATGATCGGTCGTTGGGTGGCGGACGGCGAAGCGCCGGCGGATATCGCGCTGCTGGGCGAGATGGTGAAAAACATCTGCTTCGACAACGCCAAAGACTATTTCGCCATTGAACTGGCGTAGCCGTTATCCGGGACCGGTTTATGCAAAGTACGATAAAGATTCATGAGCAGGATAACGTGGCGGTGGCGCTGCGCGATCTGGCTGCCGGAGAGTGCGTTGAGCTGGAAGGCGCGGTCATCCAACTGGCGCAGCCGGTGGCGCGCGGGCACAAATTTGCGCTCGGCCCAATCGCCGAGGGCGAAGACATCATCAAATACGGCCAGCCGATCGGCCATGCGCTCGCGGCCATTGCGCCTGGGGAGCACATTCATTCGCAAAACGTCAAAACCAACCTGAGCGATCTGGACAGCTACCGTTACCAGCCGCAGTTCCCGACGTTGCCGCCGCAGGCGGCGGATCGCGAGGTGCTGCTGTACCGCCGGGCCGGCGGCGAAGTGGGGATCCGCAACGAGCTGTGGATCGTGCCGACCGTCGGCTGCGTCAACGGCATCGCCCGTCAGATCCAACAGCGCTTTTTGCAGCAAACGCAGGCGGACGGGATCGACGGCGTTCACCTGTTCAGCCATCCGTTCGGCTGCTCGCAGCTTGGGCAGGATCATGCCAATACTCGCATCATGCTGCAAAACATGGCGCGCCACCCCAACGCCGGCGCGGTGCTGGTGATCGGGCTGGGTTGCGAGAACAATCAGGTGGATGCCTTTCGCGCCACGTTGGGGATAGAGGACGAGCGGCGGCTGCGCTTTATGGTGTGCCAACAACAGGACGACGAAGTGGAAGCCGGGCTGGCGCTGTTGCACGAGCTGTACCGGGAGATGCGCCACGATCGCCGCGAGCCGGGCCGCCTGAGCGAGCTGAAGTTCGGCCTGGAGTGCGGCGGTTCGGACGGATTGTCGGGTATCACCGCCAACCCGCTGCTGGGGCGGTTCTCCGATTATGCGATCGCCAACGGCGGCACCACGGTGCTGACCGAAGTGCCGGAGATGTTCGGCGCCGAGCGCATTCTGATGAGCCGCTGTCGCGATGGGGAGACCTTCGGCAAAACCGTCGACATGATCAACGATTTCAAACGCTATTTCATTGCCCATCAGCAGCCGATTTATGAGAATCCGTCGCCGGGCAACAAGGCCGGTGGCATCACCACGCTGGAGGAGAAGTCGCTTGGCTGCACCCAAAAGGCGGGGCTAAGCCAGGTGGTGGACGTGTTGAAATACGGCGAGCGGCTGCGCGTGCCGGGGCTGAATCTGCTCAGCGCGCCGGGCAACGATGCGGTGGCGACCAGCGCGCTGGCCGGCGCCGGCTGTCATATGGTGCTGTTCAGCACCGGGCGCGGCACGCCGTACGGCGGCTTTGTGCCGACGGTGAAGCTGGCGACCAACAGCGAGCTGGCGGCGAAGAAACCGCACTGGATCGATTTCGACGCCGGCGGCCTGGTTCACGGCGTGGCGATGGAGACGTTGCTCAGCCGCTTCATCGACCTGATTGTCGAGATCGCCAACGGGCGTCCGGCGCGTAATGAAACCAACGACTTCCGCGAGCTGGCGATATTTAAAAGCGGGGTGACGCTGTAAGGCTGATAAAAAAGGCGCTCGAGGGAGCGCCTTTTTGATGAGGCAAGGCGGGGTTAACGCACCTTCAGCGGGTCTTCGTTCGCCAGCCGCTGGTCTTCCGCCTGGCAGGCCGCGGCGGTGAACAGCACGTCGGTGGAGGAGTTGAGGGCGGTTTCCGCCGAATCCTGCAGCACGCCGATGATAAAGCCGACCGCCACCACCTGCATCGCCACGTCGTTCGGAATGCCGAACATGTTGCACGCCAGCGGGATCAGCAGCAGCGAGCCGCCGGCCACGCCGGAGGCGCCGCAGGCGCAGAGGGCGGCCACCACGCTCAGCAACAGGGCGGTCGGGACGTCTACCGCGATGCCCAGCGTGTTTACCGCCGCCAGCGTCAGCACGGTGATGGTGATCGCCGCGCCGGCCATGTTGATGGTGGCGCCCAGCGGAATGGAAACCGAGTAGGTGTCCTCATTCAGGTTCAGCTTCTTGCACAGCTCCATGTTTACCGGGATGTTGGCGGCCGAGCTGCGGGTGAAGAAGGCGGTCACGCCGCTCTCGCGCAGGCAGGCGAACACCAGCGGATACGGATTGCGGCGGATCTTCCAGTAAACGATCAGCGGGTTGAGCACCAGCGCCACCAGCAGCATACAGCCGAGCAGCACCATCAGCAGCTGGGCGTAGCCCCACAGCACGCCGAAGCCGGTTTCCGCCAGCGTGGAGGCCACCAGGCCGAAGATGCCGAGCGGCGCACAGCGGATCACTGCGCGCACCACCAGCGTGACCGCATGGGACATGTCGTTGATCAGCCCCTTGGTGGTCTCGGAAGCGTGGCGCAGCGCCAGCCCCAGCCCGACGGCCCACGCCAGAATACCGATGTAGTTGGCGTTAATCAGCGCATGGAACGGGTTGGCCACCACGCTCATCAACAGGCCCTTCATCACCTCCACAATGCCGCCCGGCGGGGTAATGTCGGTCGCGCCGGTGGTCAGCGCCAGCGTGGAAGGGAAGATAAAGCTGACGACGACCGCCACCAGCGCTGCGGCGAAGGTGCCCAGCAGGTAGAGGAACAGGATCGGGCGAATGTTGGTTTTCTGCCCCTGTTTATGGTTGGCGATCGAGGCCATCACCAGAATCAGCACCAGCACCGGCGCCACCGCTTTCAGCGCGCCGACGAACAGGGAACCGAGCAGGCCGACCGCCGCCGCGGCCGCCGGCGAAACCAGCGCCACCAGAATGCCGGCCACCAGGCCGGCCATGATTTGTTTGACCAGGCTGCCCTGCGTGATCTTTTGTAGTAGTTTTTGCATAGTGCTTTCTTCCTGATGTTATCTGGCCGCCGCGGCGGGAACGACGCCGGGCAGCTTTATATGATTCTGTAACTAAGTGTGTTTGCCGAATCAGTATTCAGCAATCGAATGAGGTTGGAAAGAGGCGAGGGTGAAATTCTGAGCGCGGATCAACACTTGATAACATACTGGTTACATTTGTGTGATCGCAATAACGTTTGGCGTTTTGGGGGAATTGCCAAACAATCGCGGGGCGGCTAGCGCCCCGGATAACAGATTATGGTTATTTCTTCGCCAGGCGATCGTTGCGGCGATTGACCCAGGCGTTGATCAGCAAGGTGAGCGTCAGGATGCCCGCCACCACGCCGAGCGATATGCCGATCGGGATGTGGAAGAAGTCGATAATCAGCATCTTGATACCGATAAACACCAGGATCACCGACAGGCCGTATTTCAGCATCGAGAAACGTTCCGCCACGTTGGCCAGCAGGAAGTACATGGCGCGCAGACCCATGATGGCGAACAGGTTAGAGGTCAGGACGATGAACGGATCGGTGGTCACGGCGAAGATCGCCGGAATGCTGTCCACCGCGAAAATCACGTCGCTCAGTTCCACCAGGATCAGCACCAGCACCAGCGGGGTGGCGAACAGGATGCCGTTGCGGCGCACGAAGAAACGCTCGCCTTCCAGGCTGTCGGTCATGCGCAAGCGGCTGCGCAGCCATTTCACCAGCGGTTTGTCGCCGATCGCCGAGTCATCTTCCTTCGCCAGCGCCATTTTAATACCGGTGAACAGCAGGAAAGCGCCGAACAGATACAGCAGCCACTGGAACTGGCTGACCAGCCAGCTGCCGGCGAAGATCATGATGGTGCGCAGCACGATTGCGCCCAGCACGCCGTAGATCAGCACCCGCCGTTGCAGGTTGGCCGGCACGGCGAAGTAGCTGAACAGCATCAGCCAGACGAACACATTATCCACCGCCAGCGCTTTTTCGATCAGGTAACCGGTCAGGAAGGCCAGCGCCTGGGTATCGGCGACGGCGCGCCCGGCGGTTTCATTCAGGTAGTACCAGAAACCGAAGTTGAACAGCAGGGAGAGGCTGACCCACACCAGCGACCAACTGGCGGCCTGCTTCATAGTCATGGTGTGCGCGCCTTTACGGCCCTGCAACAGGAGATCGATTGCGAGCATCACGACTATGACGGCGGCGAAGCTGCCCCATAACCACGGTGTGCCAACGGAATTCATCATCAGAGGTATCCTTCAAAAACAAAAACGGCCAACGTCGGAAGACGCCAGCCGCTCTGTGAACGCTGCAAGCAAACCTCGCCTTCCGGCAAGGTCTCACTTACAACGTTGATGAAGGTGGTTACACCTTTGACATCAGGTTGCCCGGTAACCGGATGCTTGCGCATCGTAATGACGATTGACCGGCAATGAAGTTACTCCCCTTTGCAGAGCAGAAAGTAATGCAAAATGTGTCGGCGGTCAACGTGAATCGCGTTAGCCGGCCATCGCTTTTTGCGCACCGAGGCTGACGACGAATCCCTGCAGCAGCAGGCGGCTGAACGGCGTGTCGCTAACCTGTTGTTGTTGCTGGTGGTAGCGGGCTTGCTGCTCGGGATGCAGCTGGCCGAGCCACTGCAGATACTGGCTCATCACCGCGCCGTTGAATTCCGGGTGGAACTGGGTGGTCAGGGCATGATCGCCATAGCGCAGGATCTGGTGCGCGTCCTGCTGCGAACGCGCCAGCGTCTGCGCGCCGGCGGGCGGCGTCAGCACGCTCTGCGAGTGGATCAGGTTGGCTTTGAAGCGCGGCGGCAGCAGGGTGAGCCGCCGATCGTCGGCCGCGGCGGGCAGCAGTTCGATCTCCAGCGTGCCGACTTCCATGCCCTGCGGGTGGTAACCCACTTCGCCGCCGAGCGCGTAGGCCAACAGCTGATGGCCGTAGCAGACGCCGAACAGCGGCAGTTTGATCGCCATCGCCTGACGCAGCCATTCGGCGGCCTCCTCGCTCCACGGCAGCCGTTCGGTCACCATCGCCGGCGAGCCGGTGATGACCACGCCGCAATAGGCGGCCGGCGGCAACGGCCGTTCGCCGGCGGGCAAGTGTACGATGTGCGCGCGTTCGGCGTCGATATTGCCCTGTTGCAGGAACATGCCTTCAAAGTTTGCCAATTCCTGACGAATGGCCTGCGGCGCGTCGCCGGTTTGCATCACGAGCAGCGGTTTCATCTCATTCTCCGTCGGCGGGGAAGACGACGCCGGTCTGGCGGCGGATATCGGTCAGCAGGCGGGCGACGATCAGCGAATTCTCCAGCCCCGGATGTTCCACCTGACGCTTCTCAACCAACTCGGCGAAGGCCAGCGCCTCATACAGCATGGTGTTGATGTGCTGCGGCTGGCTCAGATCCTGGCGGTTGCCGCCGCGCGGCGTCAGCGCCACGCCCTGGCACTCGGAGATTTTGTCGATAATCAGCGTGCCTTCTTCTCCCTGGATCTCGCTGGGGATCGCCGAGTCGCTGACCTTGGAATGGGAAAGCGTGACGTCGAAATCGCCGTAGTTCAGGCAGACGGTGCCGTGGGCGTCCACACCGGTATCGAGCAGCGTGGCGTTGGCGAGCACCGACTGCGGCGCGCCGAACAGCGCCACCGCGCTGGCCAGGCAGTAGTAGCCGATGTCCATGATCGAGCCGTTGGAGAACTGCAGATTAAACGTGTTGGGGTTCTCGCCGGCCAGGTAGCGCGGGTAGCGCGAAGAGTATTGGCAATAGTTGATGAAGGCTTTGCGCAGCCGGCCGATTTTCGGCAATGCCAGTTGCAGCGCCAGAAAATTCGGCAGATAGGCGCTTTTGAACGCCTCGAACAGCACCACCTGGTTTTCCCGCGCGCAGGCTACCACCTGTTCCGCTTCGCGCTGGTTGGAGGCCAGCGGTTTTTCGCAGATCACATGCTTTTTATGGCGCAGGAACAGCAGCGATTGCGGGCAGTGCAGGGAGTTGGGGCTGGCGATATACACCGCGTCTATGGCATCGGACTGGGCCATGGTCTCGAGCGAGTCGAAAAACTGCGTGACCTGATAGTTGGCGCCAAACGCCTGCGCCTGTTCCAGGGAGCGTGAATACACGGCGCTCAACTTGAGTTTGCCGCTTTCATGGGCGGCATCGATAAAACGTTCCGTAATCCAGTTGGTGCCGACAACGGCAAAGCGAATCATAGCGAGCTCCGGTCCAGCCTAAAACCGCAGATTATCACGCCCTCACTCGCTATGCATACAGCTCGCCGAACAGCGAAAGGTGCGTCAGATACAGCCGGGTATCGAACTCCAGCTGGTGGTAATCCGGCTCCATATGGCAGCACAGGCTGTAGAACGCCTTGTTATGATCTTTCTCTTTCAGATGCGCCAGCTCATGCACCACGATCATGCGCAGGAACGGCTCGGGCGCGACCTTGAACACCGTCGCCACGCGGATTTCCGCCTTGGCCTTCAGCTTGCCGCCCTGCACGCGCGAGATGGCGGTGTGCAGGCCCAGCGCATGTTTCATGACGTGGATCTTGCTGTCGTAGGCCACCTTGCTCAGCGGCTGGGCGTTGCGCAGATACTGGTTTTTCAGATCGACGGTAAACTGATACAGCGATTTGTCGGTGGTGCAGTCGTGCACCTGCGGATAGCGCTGCAGCAGCACGTCCCCCAGCCGATTCTGATGGATCAGTTGCTGCACCTGGCTTTGCAGATGCGTTGGGTAGCCTTGCAGGTAGGCGAGTTCGATGTCATGCATGAGTGATATTGCGCCTCAGTATTTCTTTGATCGGCCGCAGCCGCACACGCTGCGCATCGGCCTGTCTGGCTTCCCAGCGATCGTGCGCCGCCTGCAGGTTTAGCCAAAAGTCAGCGGTCGTTTCGAACAGATCGGCAAACAGATTGGCCTCGGCAACGCTCATGCGTCGATGCCCGTTGCACAGGCGATTGACGGTGGCGCGGGTGACGCCCAATACCTTTGCCAGTTCCTCCTGGCCGATGCCTAGCGGCGTTAAATATTCTTCCTGCAGCACTTCTCCCACCGTGGTGGGTTCGCGAGTCGTGGTTTCCAACATAGGTACCCCCTCGTTCAGGTATCTTGATGAGGATCGAGGTAAATTTTTTCAGCGGCATCATGCCGCCACTGGAACATCAGCCGCCAGTGCATATTGACGCGCGGACTTGACCATCCCTGAAATGGTCCGGATAGCCGCTTGTAATAGTTACCCGTGGGGTGATGCAAATCACGCTCTTGCTGCGCGGCGGCCAACATATCGAGTTTTCTGGCCAACTGTCGCTCAAGCGCGCCGGGGATCAGACGGCTGCGCCTGCCTTCCAGATAGAACTGCTCCAGATAGCGATCGCGGAAAGATTTAATCATGCTTTCCCCCTTCCATAGGGACTGCCAGTGTAACATTTAAAGTTACACCCCGTCAGGTTAAAAAAACGTCGACATGGGTGCTCGGGAGGGAAAGGTTAATGTTGTTAAAGGAGAAAAGGGGCACGGGTTTTCAGATACGCGGCGCAATACGCAATTTATCCGAAAAAACATTTTACTGACGGGCGTTTTTAGGGGATAAACAGCCCAAATTTTATCAGTCAGGAGGGGCAATGAGCCAACTCGATCTGGGAACACAGCAACTTGAGCTGGAGCGTTATCCCCAACAGGAAGAATCCACCCAACTGCAGGCGTGGGAAGCGGCGGACGAATATCTGCTGCAACAGCTTGAAAACGTAGATATCGGCGGCCGTCCGGTGCTGATTTTCAACGATAACTTCGGCACCCTGGCCTGTGCGTTGCACGCGCATCGCCCTTACAGCGTCAGCGACTCGTACATGAGCCAGCTGGCGACGCGCCACAACCTCAAGCTCAACGGTCTGGATCCCGAGCAGGTCACGCTGCTGGACAGCCTGGCCGAGCTGCCGGCGGCGCCGGCGGTGGTGCTGATTCGCGTGCCGAAAGCGCTGGCGCTGCTGGAACAGCAGCTGCGCGCGCTGCGCCACGTCGTGACCGAAGACACGCTGATCGTTGCCGGCGCCAAAGCGCGCGACGTGCACACCTCGACGATGCAGCTGTTTGAAAAAGTGCTGGGCCCAACGCGTACCAGCCTGGCGTGGAAGAAGGCGCGCCTGATCTTCTGCCAGGCGGCGGACATCGTTCCGCCGGCGGCAGCGGAAACCACCAACTGGACGCTGGACGGCACCGATTGGCTGATCCACAACCACGCCAACGTCTTCTCGCGCGGCAGCCTGGATATCGGCGCGCGCCTGTTTATGGAGCATCTGCCGCGCGGCCTGAACGGCCATATCGTCGATCTGGGCTGCGGCAACGGCGTGATTGGTTTGACGGCGCTGGCGCAAAACCCGGAAGCGCAGGTGACCTTTGTCGATGAATCTTACATGGCGGTGGCCTCCAGCGAGCTGAACGTGGAGCACAACCTGCCGCAAGAGCTGGATCGCTGTCAGTTTGAGGTGAACAACGCGCTGGCGGGCATCGAGCGCGAAAGCGTGCAGGCGGTGCTGTGCAACCCGCCGTTCCACCAGCAACACGCCATTACCGATCACACCGCCTGGCAGATGTTCTGCGACGCCAAGCGCTGCCTGCAGGTGGGCGGCGAATTGCGCATCGTCGGCAACCGTCACCTCGACTACCATCAGAAACTCAAGCGCCTGTTCGGCAACTGCACGCTGGTGGCCTCGAACAAGAAGTTCGTGATTCTTCGAGCGGTGAAATCCGGCGCGCGTCGCTGAGCGTGAATAACAAGGGGCGCCGGGCGCCCCTCAGTCTGCAGACAAAGGAGGAAAAAGCGTGGTTTTTCCCCCTTTGTGGTTATCAGCCGAAAATCAATAAATTGATTTTCCTTGTTTTCTTTTCGCTGCTCTCTGCCAACCCGGCATGGGGATGAGGTTTGTCATCAATATCAGGGGCGCCGGGCGCCCCTTTTTTATAGCGTCATCGCCAACCGCGTGCCCTGATCGATCGCGCGGCGGGCGTCCAGCTCGGCGGCCACGTCGGCGCCGCCGATCAGGTGCACGGTTTTTCCCATTGCCAGCAGCGGCTGCTGCAGTTCGCGGCGCGGTTCCTGCCCGGCGCAAATGACCACCGTGTCCACCGGCAGGCATCTGTCTTGCTCGGCGCGGGTGATGTGCAGCCCTTCGTCGTCGATCAGCCGATAGCTGACGCTGTTGAGCATCTTCACGCCGCGCATCGCCAGGCTGGCGCGGTGGATCCAACCGGTGGTTTTCCCCAGGCCTTCGCCCACTTTGCTGGTTTTGCGTTGCAACAGGTAGATCTGCCGGGCGGCGCGCGGCGCCTGCGGCCCTTGCTCCGCCAGCCCGCCGCGCTGCTCAAGGCGCCCGTCGATGCCCCATTCGCGATTGAATTCCGCCTGATCCAGGCTGCTGGACACGCCGTGCTGGCTGAGGTACTCGGCGGTATCGAAGCCGATGCCGCCGGCGCCGACGATCGCCACCCGCTGGCCGACCGGTTTTTTATCGCGCAGCACGTCCAGATAGCTCAGCACCTTGGCGTGCCCGATGCCGGGAATATCCGGGGTGCGCGGCACGATGCCGCAGGCGAGGATCACCTCATCGAATTCGCTTAAATCCGCCGCTTCGACCTTGACGCCCAGCCTGACCGTCACTTCACGCAGCGCCAGCTGGCGACGGAAGTAACGCAGGGTTTCATGGAATTCTTCCTTGCCGGGGATCTGCTTGGCGATGTTGAACTGGCCGCCGATCTGCTCGGCGGCGTCGAACAGCGTCACCCGATGGCCGCGGCTGGCGGCGGTGGTGGCAAACGCCAGCCCGGCGGGGCCGGCGCCGACCACCGCCAGTTTTTTCGGTTTTTCCGCCATCGTCAGCGGCATTTCGGTTTCACGGCAGGCGCGCGGGTTGACCAGACAGGAAGTCAGCTTGCCTTCAAAGATCTGGTCGAGACAGGCCTGGTTGCAACCGATGCAGGTATTGATCTCGTCGGCGCGCCCCTCGGCGGCTTTCTGCACAAAGGCGGCGTCGGCGAGAAACGGGCGCGCCATCGACACCATGTCGGCGCAGCCGTCCGCCAGCACCTGCTCGGCCACCGCCGGATCGTTGATGCGGTTGGTGGTGATCAGCGGGATGCTGACCTTGCCCATCAGCTTGCGGGTCACCCAGCTGAATCCGGCGCGCGGCACCATGGTGGCGATGGTCGGAATACGTGCTTCGTGCCAGCCGATGCCGGTATTGATGATCGTGGCGCCCGCCTGTTCGATCGCCAGCGCCAGCTGCTCGATCTCCTCCCAACTGGAGCCGTCTTCCACCAGATCAAGCATCGACAGCCGGTAGATCAGAATGAATTCCGGGCCCACGGCCTGGCGTACCGCCCTGACGGTCTCGACGGCGAAGCGCATGCGGTTGGTGAAGCTGCCGCCCCATTGGTCGTCGCGCTGGTTGGTGCGCGTCGTCAAGAATTGGTTGATCAGGTAGCCTTCGGAACCCATCACTTCAACGCCGTCGTAGCCGGCCTGCTGCGCCAGCGCCGCGCAGCGGGCGAAGTCGGCGATGGTCTGCGCGATCTCCGCTTCACTCAGGGCGCTCGGCGTAAACGGGTTGATTGGCGCCTGCAGCGCGGAAGGGGCCACCAGCTTGGGTTGATAGCTGTAGCGGCCGGTGTGCAGGATCTGCAGCGCAATTTTGCCGCCCGCCCGGTGGACGGCCTCGGTTACCGGGCGGTGGTGAGGCAATTGCGCCTCGCTGTTGAGGATCGAACCGCCGCGAAACACCACGCCCTGTTCGTTCGGGGCAATGCCGCCGGTGACGATCAGCGCCACGCCGGCGGCGGCGCGCTCGGCATAGAACGCGGCCAAGCGCTGCGGGCCGTCGGGCAGCTCTTCCAGGCCGGTATGCATCGATCCCATCAGCACCCGGTTTTTCAGGGTGGTGAAGCCGAGATCCAGCGGCGCCAGCAGGTGAGGGTAATTGCTCATTGCACTCTCCATCGTTCATCCCCCGCCTCTTTCAACCTGCAGCGTTGTTGCCTGCGTTCGCTCGCCCCAGTCACTTACTTGAGTAAGCTCCTGGGAACGCCCGAACTTGCCGCCTAGCTGCAGGTTGAAAGCGATTGGGGATGAGCATCTGTTATTATTATGTGAACACAAGTGGTCGGATGAGATAAATCTAGCCGTTGTCGCGCCGCTTGGGAATCTGCGTTGCGCCGAATGTGATAGATGTCATGAATCTCAGACTCTGTTTGCATAACGAACAAAAGATCGGTTAGCCTTTACGCGTTGCAAATTCCTTCTCTCTGCGGAGCCATAACCGAAAATGAACAACCACGCCTGTTGATATCTGGTCCCACGCTGTGCGCTCTCGCGCCCTGTGGGGATATTTTGATCTCATTCAGGAGTGCTTATGGCTCATTTAGCGCAGTCCCCTTATTTCGTTTTACATCAACTGACCTGCCAATTTGCTGACGGCGAAACGCTGTTCGGCCCGCTGGATCTCGTTTTTGATCGGTCGCGCTGCGGCCTGGTGGGGCGCAACGGCGTTGGCAAAACCCAACTGCTGCGCCTGATCGCCGGATTGGATCTGCCGGGCAATGGACACGTTGAATCTCATGCCGCAGTAGTTTACGTTGCGCAGCAGCCGGAGATCGCGCCGCACACTACGCTGGCCCAGCTGTTGGGCTACGGCGAGGTGTTCGCCGCGCTGGCGCGTCTCGAGCAGGGGCGGCCGTTGGCGGACGATATCGATCGTCTGGAAGGGCGCTGGGATCTTCACGATCGTCTGCAAAACGCCTTTGCCGCCGCCGGGTTGCCGGCCTTCGATCCGTTGCGATCCGCCAGTTCGCTGAGCGGCGGCGAGCGGATGCGCGCGTCGCTGTGCGGCGCCTTGCTCGGCGAGGCGGATTTTCTGCTGCTGGACGAACCGACCAACCACCTCGACAGCGCCGGCCGCGCCTGGCTGTATCAGCAGCTGGATCAGTGGCGGGGCGGGCTGCTGATCGCCAGCCATGACCGGCAGCTGCTGGGGCGCATGGAGCGCATCGTCGAACTGACGCCCGGCGCGCTGCGCAGCTACGGCGGCAACTATGAGGACTACCGGCGCCAGCGCGATATGGAGCAGCAGGCGGCGCGCGCCGATCTGGAGCATGCGCGCGAGGAGCGCCGCCGCACCCGTGCTCGCCAACAGAAAGAGCACGACATGAGCCAGCGGCGCTCGGCGCAAACGCTGCGCGTCGTCGATACGCTGAATATCGCCTCTTTCGAACGGGTGGCCTACAAGTCGGCGGCGAAGGAGAGCCTCGGCACGCTGCGCAAACAGCATCAGGATCGGCGCGACAGCCTCGATGCGGCGGTGCGTGAAGCCTATCAGCGGGTGGAGGAGGAACCGCCGGTGTTGCTGGCGCTGCCGGGCAGTGAAGTGAACGCGAACAAGCAGGTGCTGGTGCTCGAGCGGCTGCAGCTGCCGTTCGTCAGCGCGCCGCCGCTGGATCTGCGGATCGACGGCCCGATGCGCGTGGCGTTGACCGGCCCCAACGGCTGCGGAAAATCCACCTTGCTGAAGACCCTTCTCGGGCAGCTGACGGCGCTTTCCGGCCATTGTCATTGCCCGCTGTCGACGGCCTACCTCGATCAAACCCTGTCGCAGCTCGATCCAGGCCTGTCGGTGATGGAACATCTGGGGCTACAGGATTCGCCGCTGGCGGAAGGGGCGTTGCGCACCCGGCTGGCGCAGCTGCAGCTTGGCGCGGATCGCATCGCGTTGCCGCTGGGCTCGCTGAGCGGCGGTGAACGCTTGAAGGCGGCGCTGGCCTGCGCGCTGTGGCGGCGACAACCGGCGCAGCTGCTGTTGCTCGACGAGCCGACCAACCATCTGGATCTGGCGTCGTCGCTGGCGATCGAAACCGCGCTGGCGGATTTCCCCGGCGCGATGCTGGTGGTGTCGCACGACGAAGACTTCCTGCAGGCGCTGAGGCCGACGCACCGCCTGAACAGGCAAGCGGACGGCTGGCGGCTTCAGGCCTGGTGAGGCAGGCGGGCGGCGCTCTGACCTAGTGCGGGGCGTTGATGCACGCCAGCAGCTGGGTGAAGGCGGCGGCCATTTGCTCTTCCGGCACGCAGGCAAAGCCCATCAGCAGGCCGCGCCGGCGGTTGGGCAGCATGTAGTAGCGCGACAGCGGCCGCACCAGCACCCCTTGCGCGCCGGCGGCGGCGGCGATCGCCACGTCGTCGGCCTCGTCCGGCAGGTTGAGGATCAGATGCAAGCCGGCGTTGCTGTTGAACTCGCTGAGCGCCTGCTTGCCGAGATGTTGTTCGATCAAGCCGGTCAGGAAGGCGCGCCGCCGGGCATACAGCAACCGCATGCGGCGGATATGCGCCGTGTAGTGCCCCGCCTGAATAAACTCCGCCAGCGCGCTCTGGATCAGCAGGTGCCCGCCGCGGTACAGCTCGGCATGGGCGGTTTTCAGCGCCTGCACCAGCGGCGGCGGCAACACCACATAGCCGAGGCGCAGCGCCGGGTAGAGCGTTTTGCTGAAGGTGCCGATATAGATCACCGGCGCGTCGGCTTCCAGCCCTTGCAACGCCGGGATCGGCTGGCCGGAAAAACGGAATTCGCTGTCGTAGTCGTCCTCGACGATCCAACCGCCGGCGTTGCGCGCCAGCGCCAGCAGCCGTTGGCGGCGCGCCAGGCTCATCACCGAGCCGAGCGGATACTGGTGCGACGGGGTGACGAAGATCAGCCGCGGTGGGTTGACCGGCTGCTCCGGCGGCACCAGCCCGGCCTCGTCCACCGCCAGCGGGCAGATGTTCAGCGCATTGATGCGCAGGATATTGCGGATCCCCCAATAGCCCGGCTCTTCGATCCAGGCGTCATCCCCCGGATTGCACAACATGCGCGTCACCAGATCGATCGCCTGATGGATGCCTTCAGTGATCAGGATCTGTTCCGGCGAGCAGCGCACCGAGCGCGCCACCCGTAAATACTCCACCAACGCATGCTGCAGCTCCGGGCTGCCGCCCTGATTGCTGTAGGTCAGCCGTTGCGGCGTCGGGCGGCGGCTGAGGCGCGCCTGGATCTTGCTGAACAGCTGATGAGGAAAGGCGTTGACGTCGGGGACGCCGGGAATGAACGCCCCCCACTGTTTGGGGCTGGCGCTGGCGTGGTGCAGCAGCGTGGCGCCGCGCTCCGACAGTTCGACGCGCCGCGGTTGCCCGCTGCCGTCCGCCGGGGCGCCGCCGGTGGACAGGCAGCTGTCCGGCACCGTGTCGGCGACGAAGGTGCCGCTGCCGGCGCGCGCCGACACGTAGCCTTCCGCCAGCAGTTGTTCATAAACGGTTAACACGGTGTTGCGGGACAGGCTGAGCTCCTGCGCCAGATCGCGCGAGGCGGGCAGGCGGCTGGAGGGCGGCAGGCTGCCGTCGAGAATGCTGGTGCGGATCGCGTTGTAAAGCCGCTTGTGCAGCTTGTCATCGGGCTGTTCGCCGAGGCGCTGCAGCAACAGATCACCACTCAATGAGCGCAATTGGATCCCTCAATTATTCGTAACTGGCACTCGATTATAGGGCCACATCCTGTGTAAATAAACGGCATTGTTTCACGAATGTGAACGAAACGTGTAACTGGCACCGACCGGAGAGAACAGCATGAAAAACGCAGAATTGAACCAACGCCGTCAGGACGCCACCCCGCGCGGAGTGGGCGTGATGTGTGGTTTTTACGCCGAGCGCGCAGAGAACGCCACGCTGTGGGATGTGGAAGGCAAAGAAGTGATCGACTTTGCTTCGGGGATCGCCGTGCTGAACACCGGTCACCGTCACCCGAAGGTGATCGCCGCGATTGAAAAGCAGCTGCAGGCCTTCACTCACACCGCCTATCAGATCGTTCCTTACGAAAGCTATGTCTCTCTGGCGGAGCGCATCAACCAGCGCGCGCCGATCGCCGGTCCGTGTAAAACCGCCTTCTTCACCACCGGCGCGGAAGCGGTGGAAAACGCGGTGAAGATCGCCCGCGCTTACACCGGCCGCCCGGGGTTGATCACCTTCGGCGGCGGTTTCCACGGCCGCACCTACATGACCATGGCGCTAACCGGCAAAGTGGCGCCTTACAAACTGGGCTTTGGCCCATTCCCCGGCTCGGTGTTCCACGGCCAGTACCCGAACGCGCTGTACGGCGTGACCACCGAAGACGCGATGAACAGCCTGGACCGCCTGTTTAAAGCGGATATCGATCCCAAGCAGGTGGCGGCGATCGTGCTGGAGCCGGTGCAGGGCGAGGGCGGCTTCAACGTGGCGCCGGCCGATTTCATGCAGGCGCTGCGCACGCTGTGCGACCAGCACGGCATTCTGCTGATCGCCGACGAAGTGCAGACCGGCTTCGCCCGCACCGGCAAGCTGTTCGCCATGGAACACTACAGCGTTAAGCCCGATTTGATCACCATGGCGAAAAGCCTGGCGGGCGGTATGCCGCTGTCGGCGGTGGCGGGCCGCGCCGAAGTGATGGACGCGCCGGCGCCGGGCGGGCTGGGCGGCACCTATGCCGGTAACCCGCTGGCGGTGGCCGCGGCGCACGCGGTGCTGGACGTGATCGACGAAGAGCAGCTGTGCCAGCGCGCCCAACGCCTCGGCCAACACCTGGTGGAAGTGCTCCAGCAGGCGCGCAAAACCAGCCCGGCGATCGCCGATGTGCGCGCGCAGGGGTCGATGGTGGCGGTGGAGTTCAACGATCCGGCTACCGGTAAACCTTCAGCCGATATCACCCGTCAGGTGCAGCAGAAGGCGATGGAGGAAGGGCTGCTGCTGCTGAGCTGCGGCGTGAACGGCAACGTGATCCGCTTCCTGTATCCGCTGACTATCCCGGACGATCAGTTCACCAAGGCGATGGGTATTCTGTCCCGCGCGCTGGCCCACTAAGGAGCGAACGGCATGAAATTGAACAATCCCGAGCTGTTGCGCAGCCAGTGTCTGATCAACGGCGAATGGTGCGACGCCCTGAGCGGCAAGCGCGAAGCGGTGATCAACCCGGCCACCGGCGCCGAACTGGCCAGCATTCCGCTGGTCAGCGAAGAGGAAACCCAACAGGCGATCGCGGCGGCGCAGCGGGCGCAAAACGACTGGAAACAGCTGACCGCCAAGCAGCGTTCCGCACTGCTGTTGGCCTGGGCTGATAAGGTGCTGGCCGCGCAGGAAGATCTGGCGCAGCTGATGACCGCCGAGCAGGGCAAATCGCTGGCGGAAGCGCGCGGCGAAGTGGCCTACGCCGCGTCGTTCATCACCTGGTTCGCCGAAGAGGCCAAGCGGGTGGACGGCGCGGTATTGCAGGCGCCGCAGGCTTCGCAGCGCCTGGTGGTGGTGAAGCAGCCGATCGGCGTGTGCGCGGCCATCACCCCGTGGAACTTCCCGGCGGCGATGATCACCCGCAAGGTGGCACCGGCGCTGGCGGCCGGTTGCGCCATCATCGTCAAACCGGCCGAGCAAACGCCGTTGACCGCGTTGGCGCTGGCCAAGCTGGCGCAGGACGCCGGCATTCCCGCCGGCGTGTTGCAGGTGGTGACTGGGGAAGCGGCGCAGGTGGGCAAGGTGTTGTGCGACAGCCCGGTGGTACGCAAGCTGAGCTTTACCGGTTCGACCGAGGTCGGCCGCATCCTGATGGCGCAGTGCGCGCCGAGCATCAAGAAACTGTCGCTGGAGCTGGGCGGCAATGCGCCGGTTATCGTGTTCGACGACGCCAATCTGGACGCGGCGGTGGCGGGCATCATGGCCTCCAA
This sequence comes from Serratia sp. 22278, assembly GCF_052045405.1. Taxonomy (NCBI): domain Bacteria; kingdom Pseudomonadati; phylum Pseudomonadota; class Gammaproteobacteria; order Enterobacterales; family Yersiniaceae; genus Serratia; species Serratia sp. 22278. Next base: position 87,263 of record NZ_JBQEOW010000005.1, read on the forward strand.
GTTCCGCAACAGCGGCCAGACCTGCGTGTGCGCCAACCGCATCTACGTGCAGGACGGCATCTACGAGCGGCTGGCGGAGAAGCTGGTGGCGGCGGTCGAGCAGTTGAAAGTCGGCGACGGCAGCCAGGAAGGCACCACTCAGGGGCCGCTGATCGACAGCGATGCGGTGGCGAAGGTGCAGAGCCACATCGACGACGCGCTGATCAAAGGGGCGCAGATCGCCACCGGCGGCCAGCCGCACGCGCTGGGCGGCACCTTCTTCCAGCCGACGGTGGTGACCGGCGTGACGCAGAAGATGCGCTTCGCCAAAGAAGAGACCTTCGGGCCGGTGGCGCCGTTGTTCCGCTTCCATGACGAGGCGGAAGCCATCGCCATGGCCAACGACACCGAATTCGGCCTGGCCGCCTACCTGTTCACGCAGAACGCCGCGCGCCAGTGGCGGGTGCCGGAAGCGTTGGAGTACGGCATGGTCGGCATCAACACCGGGCTGATTTCCAACGAAGTGGCGCCGTTCGGCGGCGTGAAACAGTCAGGGCTCGGGCGTGAAGGATCGCGCTACGGGATAGAAGAATATCTGGAGCTGAAATACCTGTGTATCGATGTGAGCCGTTGAGCGTCAGGACGTTAACCCATCCCGGCGGCCAGCGTCGCCGGGCGATAAAGGATGATGCATGTCTGATAATATCTCTGTTTCTCCGGCGCTTGCCGCCGGGGTGCGAGCACCTGCACCCGCCAAATCGTTAAGTTTCCTCGAAGGGGTGGCGATGATCGTCGGCACCAACATCGGCGCCGGCGTGCTCTCCATCGCCTACGCCTCCAGCAAGGCCGGCTTTCTGCCGCTGCTGTTTTGGCTGGTGCTGGTGGGGAGCCTGACCACCATCACCATGCTGTACGTTGCTGAATCTACGCTGCGCACCCGCGCGCATCTGCAGCTGAGCGGACTGGCGAAGCGCTACGTCGGCGGCCTGGGCGCCTGGCTGATGTTCGCTTCGGTGTGCGTCAACAGCGTCGGGGCGCTTACCGCCTACATGACCGGCAGCGGCAAGCTGCTGCAATCGCTGTTCGGCATCTCGCCGGCGCTGGGCAGCCTGCTGTTTTTCGTGCCCGCCGCCGGTGTGCTGTACCTCGGTTTGAAAGCGATCGGCCGCGGCGAGAAGTTCATCAGCATCGGCATGGTGGTAATGTTGACCGCGCTGGTGGCGGCGACGCTGCTGAAAGACACCACCCAGATGCGCAACCTGCTGGACGGCGACTGGCGCTATATGGTGCCGGTGTTCAACGTGGTGGTGTTCTGCTTTTCGGCGCAGTACATCGTGCCGGAGATGGCGCGCGGCTTCGCCGACAAGCCGGAACAACTGCCGAAGGCGATCATCGTCGGCATGGTCGTGACCTTCATTTTGCTGGCGGCGGTGCCGATGTCGGTGATTGCGCTCAGCGGGCTGGATGACATCTCCGATGTGGCCACCATTTCCTGGGGCCAGGCGCTGGGGCAGTGGGCGTTCTTCTCCGCCAACATCTTCGCGCTGTGCGCGATGCTGACCTCGTACTGGGGGTTGGGCGGCAGTTTTCTGACCAATATTTTCGACAAGTTTAGGCTGGGCAACGACGAGCTGCCGCTGCGCCGTTTCGGCGTGCTGCTGCTGGTGGTGGTGCCGCCGTTCGCGCTGGCTTACAGCGGGCTGGTGTCGTTCGTCAACGCGCTCTACTTCGCCGGGGTGTTCAGCGGGGTGATCCTGTCGATCATGCCGATGCTGATCTTGCGCGGCGCGCGCAAACACGGTGACCAGACCCCGCGCTGGCAGTGCAACTGGATCACGCACCCGCTGCTGCAGGTCAGCATTGTGTTGCTGTACCTGGCCAGCGCGGTGTACGCCATCGCTTCATTGTTAGGCTATCTGCCCTCTGGATGGTGATTTGCCTTCCCTCAAGCAGTAATGTTGTTTCTCGGCATTGAGAACGGCGGCGTCGTGGCCGCCGATTTTTTTCTCAGGCGCGCCGTTTTTCCGACAACGCCAACCAGGCCTGCACCGACGGGCGCTGCCACTGCTTGTGCGCATAGTGGCGCACGCGCTCCGGCACCGGATCGCCGTGCATCACCAGCCGGTTGAGCATCAGCGCCAGATCGGTGTCGGCGATGCACCACTCCCTGAACAGATTGTCCTGCCCGTGGCTCAGCAGCTTTTCCACGGCGGCGATCAGCTTGCGCGCGGCCTCCTGCGCGGCTTCGGACAGCGGCGGGAACTTGCCGTTGTTGAACACCACTTCGGTCGAACGCTCGGCGCGGATCGGCAGCAGATCGCTGCGCAGCCAGGCCTGGATCTCGCGTGCCTTGGCGCGCAGCTTCACGTCGCGCGGATACACGGCGTGGGCCGGGTGGATGTCTTCCAGGTATTCGGCGATCGCCGAAGACTCCGAGAGCTGGAACTCGCCGATCGCCAACGTCGGCACCCGGCGGGTGAGCGATAGCGCCGCGTAGGCCGCCTCTTTGTTCTCTTCTTTCGCCAGATCCACCGGCTTCACGGTGAACGGAATGCCTTTTTCCGTCAGCACGACAAAGGCGGACATGGCGTACGGGCTGAAAAATTCACTGTCGGTATAAAGCTCGGTGATCGGTTGAGACATCGGCGTTTCCTCGGGGTTAAGGGGGGAACATTCATCATTGTTGAGGGGAGGCTAAAAATCAATCTGTTAGCCTAAAAGTTCTTGGGCGGCGCGGTTTACGGCGCCGTGAGTTCCTTCAGGATGATGTGATATATTTGTTGCCAACACGTGAATTGAGCCGTATTGGGTAACATGAAGACGCAGTGGATAGAACGGGTGAAAGTGGGATGCGCGCGCCTGTGGCCGCACCCGCTGGCGGTGGGCAAACGAGAGATGCTGATTTCCAGCGTCGGCGCCGGTTTGGGGCTGATGCTCGCCGGCTGGATCAGCCACTTTATTTTGGGCGAGGTGAACCTGTGGTTTATCGCGCCGATGGGCGCTTCGGCGGTGCTGCTGTTCGGCGTGCCCAACAGCCCGTTGGCGCAGCCCTGGTCGATCGTCGGCGGCAATGCGCTGGCGGCGACGGTGGGCGTCAGCGCCGGTCTTCTGATCCCCGATCCCGGCCTGGCCTGCGGCGCGGCGGCGGCAGTGGCCATCGGCCTGATGTTCAAGCTGCGCTGCCTGCATCCACCCGGCGGCGCGGTGGCGCTGACCGCCATCCTCGGCGGCCCCGGCATTCACCAGATGGGCTACCACTTTGTGTTGTACCCGGTGCTGCTGAACTCGGTGCTGCTGGCGGCGCTGGCCATTCTGTTCAATAACCTGGCCGGGCGGCGCTACCCGCACGCGCTGGCGCCGGCGGAGGCCAAACCGGCCAATCTGCCGATCGATGCCGTTTCCATTACCCGCGCCGATCTGCACGAGGCGCTGATGGAGGGGGATCTGTTCGATATCGACGAGGACGATCTGCAGGAGATCCTGCTGCGCGCCGAGCAACTGGCGCATCAGCGGCAAAGCAAGATTGCCTGATCAGCCCAGCGTTTTGCGGTAAAACACCACCCGTTCCGTTTCGGCAAAGCCCAGCGCTGCATGCAGGCGTTGGGAGTCCAGGTTGGCGATGTCGGTATCCGACGCCAGCTCGCTGCACCCCTGTTGCTTCGCCCACTCCTGCACCTGCGCGATCAGGTGCGCGGCCCAGCCCTGTCGACGGGCGCATTCGACGGTGTAAATCCCTTCCAAAAACGCCACCGGCGACGATTCGCAGCCGTTGACGTAATCGTGGCGCAGCGCGACCTCGGCAAAGCCAACGAAAGCGCCGTCCAGCCCCCGGGCCATAAACGCGGTGTGATGCGGCGAAGCCAATATTTCGCGCATCTCCGCGCGGTGCTCTTCCAACGGACAAGTGGGCCACAGCGCTGAGCGCAGCGCCAGCCAGGCGTCGAGGTTGTCGTGGTCGCAGTTGACGATCATGCGGGGTCCTTTTGAGTCGGAATAAATCAGGCATGCCGAGAGGGAAGTGTGGCACGGCAGCGGGAAACAAAAAAGCCATTATGCCGAGGGGCGCCCTTCATTAGGATGAAAGGGGTGTTGATATTTTAAGCGAAGTTAGTATAGGGTACGGCTAGGGCGCTGATAAGGGATTGTTATGGATGCGAAAGCCGTAGCTCAAGGAATTCTTGAGGGAATAGAGTCTTTACCAAGGGGCATTGCCTATAGTGCTCGTAGGACATGGCAGGGAGCAGGGCTCGGCGGTCGAGAGCTTAAGCACCGCAATGAAATCGAAACGGAACGGTTCATCAAGGTCGTTCGTGCCGGCTATGGTATCGAAGCCCCGCTACGTGAGCTGATAGCGGTGATTATCCGTGACTGCTATCAGCGGATGGATCTGCAAACACAAACCGTGCTAAGCCAAAAATTAAACCATGTAGAGGGTTATCTTACAGGACGTATGGGGACGCAGTTCATTCTGGTTTAGCAAATCACACACCATATTTTGAAAAAGGTTATCGGCAGCACACTTTTCAAATGGGTATTCAAAGGTGTCACCATTGCTGGGCTAAACATCATTCTTTTACAAGGAATTATTGAACAGGCCGCCGTTTCTTCGCGTCGTTTGCGGGAACAATATCCCTCAACGTACCATAAGCTCACGCCACGAAATTTGGACATGATCTACTTTCTGGCGGAGGAGTATCTTGAACCCTTTGTTGCCTATACCAGCAAATCGAAAATGTTCTGTGAAGGTGTGAATCATGAGCTATCTAAAGTCTTGGGGCAGTAAGCTCGGTAAAGGATTGTCGCACCTTGTGGAAGCGATTTTGGGCGGGATATTTTCTGTCGCTGCGTTTGGCTCACTGTTCTGGTTCGACGAATGGTGGCAACGAATTCTGAGCGCGGCAATATTCCTGTTACTGGTGTTTGTCACTATTGCTTTGTGTAGCCTTGTGAGAGGCGACCGATAGCGGATAGATCAATCAAAAGCCAGCGGTTGGATTTTAACTAATGGTTAAGTGATGATGACTTCCTATCGTTAAGTAATAAAATCAATGAACTGGCTAAAATCCTTTCTTGTGAAGTTCGTTAAATTTGTTGGCCGACAAACTGCTGACTTGGCTGAGTCCATAGTCATTGGCCTGTTCTCTATAGCGGCATTTGTTGCCTTGTTCTGGTTTGATGAGTGGTGGAAATCTATCGCTGCGGCTGTCGCGATCTTCTTTGCCGGCTTCCTGGTAAGTCTGGCTATAGGCTGGTTAAGAAGGGAAAGATAGCTGAGAGTGTTGGCATACCGCCGCCATTTTGCCGCCACTGTGAGCAAGAAATAAAAAAGCCACTTCGAGAAAAGTGGCTTTTTTATATGATTTTAGAGCTAAAATTTGGTGGCCCCTGTTGGGTTTGAACCAACGACCAAGCGATTATGAGTCGCCTGCTCTAACCACTGAGCTAAGGGGCCAAGCCGCGAGATTATAGGGAATCCTTAAGCATCGGTCTACTGTTACCCGCCCGTATGTTGCTTTTCTGCGCAGTTCTAGCCTGTTGTAATTGCTGGCGGATTTTGCGATAACCGCAGTAAATCCCTGCAATGGACTCACGATACTCATGGAACTTCTGGCGCCCAATCTGCGGGTGGTGTTTTGCGGCATCAACCCCGGCCTCTCTTCCGCCCATCAGGGCTATCCTTTTGCCAACGGCAGCAACCGCTTCTGGAAGGTGATCCATCAGGCCGGCTTTACCGAGAGCCAGCTGGCGCCGGAGCAGTGGCAGCAGCTGAAGGACAACGGCTGCGGCATTACCGCGCTGGTGGCGCGCCCGACGGTGGCGGCCAGCGAGCTGTCGCGCGACGAGTTGCGCAGCGGCGGTGAGGCGCTGCAAGAGAAGATCCTGCGCTATCAGCCGCGCGCGCTGGCGATCTTGGGCAAGCAGGCGTTCACCACCGCCTTCGGGGTGAAAAACGCGCCCTGGGGCAAGCAGACGATGATGCTGGGAGAAACCGAGGTCTGGGTATTGCCCAACCCCAGCGGATTGAATCGCGCCACGCTGGAACAACTGACCGCCAGCTATCGCGAGCTGTTCCTGGCGCTGCAATGAGATAAGGGGAGTGTGCGATGACATCGATGATGAAAGGCTGTTTGATGGCGCTGCTGTTGGTGACCGGCGCCGCACAGGCGGGGCATTCGCCACAGGAAGCGCGCAACAAGCAGAACGTGCTGGAGTTTTATCGGCAGGGGCTGAACAACAAGGATTTTGCGGCGGCGCGGCCGTTTTTGGGCGAACAATACAAACAGCATAACCCCAATGCCAAAGACGGCGTGGCGGGTTTTCGTCAATTTGTCGAGCTGCTGAAAACGCGCTACCCCAACTCGCACAGTGAAGTTAAACAGGCGTTCGTCGACGGCGACTTCGTGATTTTGCATGTGGAAGTCAGCGGGCGCGAGGCCGGTAAAACCGCGGCGATCGTCGATATCTTCCGTCTGGACAGCGCCGGAAAGATCGTTGAACACTGGGACGTGACGCAGCCGGTGCCGGAGAAAACTGCCAGCGGCAACGGCATGTTCTGAGGCATAAAAAAACCCCGGCAGGCCGGGGTTTTTGTTTTGGGTGCGGCAGCCGGACTTAGTCGTCCAGGAAGCTGCGCAGCACTTCGGAGCGGCTAGGGTGACGCAGCTTGCGCAGCGCCTTGGCTTCGATCTGACGAATACGCTCACGGGTAACGTCAAACTGCTTGCCAACCTCTTCCAGCGTGTGGTCGGTGTTCATGTCGATGCCGAAACGCATGCGCAGCACTTTCGCTTCGCGCGCGGTCAGGCCGGCCAGCACGTCGTGAGTGGCGGAACGCAGGCTTTCCGAGGTCGCGGAATCCAGCGGCAGTTCGAGGGTGGTATCCTCGATGAAGTCGCCCAGATGCGAATCTTCGTCGTCGCCGATCGGCGTTTCCATCGAGATTGGCTCTTTGGCGATCTTCAGCACTTTGCGGATCTTGTCTTCCGGCATCAGCATGCGCTCGGCCAGCTCTTCCGGCGTCGGCTCGCGGCCCATCTCTTGCAGCATCTGGCGCGAAATACGGTTGAGCTTGTTGATGGTCTCAATCATATGCACCGGAATACGGATGGTGCGCGCCTGGTCGGCGATGGAGCGGGTGATAGCCTGACGGATCCACCAGGTGGCGTACGTCGAGAACTTGTAGCCGCGGCGGTATTCGAACTTGTCTACCGCTTTCATCAGGCCGATGTTGCCTTCCTGGATCAGATCCAGGAACTGCAGGCCGCGGTTGGTGTATTTCTTGGCGATAGAAATAACCAGACGCAGGTTGGCCTCAACCATCTCTTTCTTCGCACGGCGGGCTTTCGCTTCACCGATCGACATGCGACGGTTGATGTCTTTGACCTGCTCGATGGTCAGGCCGGTCTCTTCTTCGATCTGACGCAGTTTCTGCAGGCTGCGCTGCACGTCTTCAGCAACGTCTTTCAGCTTTTCCGACCATGGCTTGGCCATCGCCAGCGCGGCTTCAAACCAGGAATCGCTGGTTTCGTTGCCGGCGAACAGGGTGACGAAGTTTTTCTTCGGCATTTTGCACTGTTCAACGCACAGCTTCATGATGATGCGTTCCTGGGTGCGAACGCGGTCCATCATGGTGCGCATGCTGTTGACCAGGAAGTCGAACTGTTTCGGCACCAGGCGGAACTGCTTGAACACTTCAGACAGCTTCAGGATCTCGTCCGCGGCGCTGGCGTGGCTGCGGCCGTTTTTCTTGATCACCAAACGCGTCGCTTCATACTGATCGCGCAACTCGGCGAACTTCTGACGCGCCAGCTCAGGATCGATGCTGTTATCGTCTTCGGTGTCGTCGTCTTCGTCGTCTTCATCTTCTTCGTCGTCGTCTTGCTCTTCGCTCGACAGTTCAGAACCGATGTGGGTCGCGGTGGGGGCGATGTCCTCTTCCGCGTTAGGATCGACGAAGCCGGTGATCAGATCGGACAGGCGCGCTTCACCCGCTTCGACGCGATCGTACTGCTCAAGCAGGTAGGTGATGGCTTCCGGGTATTCGGCAACCGAGCACTGTACCTGGTTGATGCCGTCTTCGATGCGCTTGGCGATGTCGATTTCGCCTTCGCGCGTCAGCAGTTCGACGGTGCCCATTTCGCGCATGTACATGCGCACCGGGTCGGTGGTGCGGCCGATTTCGGATTCCACGCTGGACAGAACCTGTGCGGCGGCTTCTTCCGCATCTTCGTCCGTGCTGTTCGAGTTTTCGGCGAGCAGCAGGTCATCGGCGTCCGGTGCTTCTTCCATCACCTGGATGCCCATGTCGTTAATCATCTGGATGATGTCTTCGATCTGATCGGAGTCGACGATATCTTCCGGCAGATGGTCATTGACCTCAGCATAGGTCAGATAGCCTTGCTCCTTACCACGGGTGACAAGTAGCTTCAGCTGTGACTGCGGGTTTTGCTCCATAAGACGGTATCCACACTTCAGAGTATTTAGGTTGGTGTCGGTCGGCGAAACCGCCAACAATAGCATTTGGGGCGTTTTCGTTATCGCCGCGGCCCACTATGGCGGCACTGTGCAGGGCTCTGCCCTCGCAATTATCGGCACTTAAGCCGTTTGGTATTCAGTTTTTCTTCGCTAAAACCTGGTTGAGAGAACGGACTTCTTCACGTTCCTCCGCGCTCAGACCGCGCGTTCTGGCCTGGGCGATCAGCGTTTCCAGCCGTTGCTCGAGCACCGAGTCGTACAGGCTGGCCAACGTATCCAAAAAGGTCTGTTCGACCATGTCCTCAACGATCATATGGTTCCATGTCGCCAAGGTTTCAAGCTGCTGGCTGAATTTGTTGTCGCGATACAGCTCCAGCAATTGCCCGGTCGTCAGGCCCGGCTGCGCCAAACAGGTCTGCACCAGTTCGACGAACAGCGGCAATCCCGCCTGTTTGGTCTGCTCCAACCCTTCCAGCGAAGGGATAAGTGTAGCCAACTGCGGATTTTGCACCAGTAACCCTATCAGTATACGCATGGTTGTGCGTTTTAGCTGGGGCGCCTGATAAGGATTCGCATTTTCAGCCTGCTTGGGCATCAGCTTGTCGAGCTGGCTGTCGTCCAGCAGCCCCAGCTTGTTGCCGAGCTCCTGGCGCAGGTACAAGCGCAACGTTTCGCCCGGCACCTGAGTAATCAGCGGCAGCGCCAGCGTGCTCAGCTTGGCGCGCCCGTCCGGGCTGCTCAGATCCACCTGCGGCAGCAGGCTTTCGAACAGGAACGTGGACAGCGGCTGCGCCTGCTCCATTCGTTGTTCGAAGGCTTCTTTGCCTTCCTTGCGCACCAGCGTGTCCGGATCTTCGCCGTCGGGCAAAAACATGAACCGCAGCTGGCGCCCGTCGTTCAGGTATGGCAGCGCGGTTTCCAGCGCCCGCCAGGCCGCTTCGCGGCCGGCGCGGTCGCCGTCGTAACAGCAGACGACGTTGTCGGTAGCGCGGAACAACAGCTGAATGTGTTCCGCCGTCGTCGAGGTGCCGAGCGAGGCGACGGCATAGTCGATGCCGAATTGCGCCAACGCCACCACGTCCATATACCCTTCCACCACCAGCAGCCGCTGCAGGTTAGGGTGGTTCTGCTGTGCTTCATACAGGCCGTACAGCTGGCGGCCCTTATGGAAAACTTCGGTTTCCGGCGAGTTCAGGTACTTCGGCATACCGTCGCCCAGGACGCGGCCGCCGAAGGCGATCACGCGCCCGCGCTTGTCGCGGATGGGGAACATCACCCGTTCGCGGAAACGGTCGTACGAACGCCCCTGATCGTTAGTCACCAGCATGCCGGCATCGTTCAATGCGCGGCGCGAGTCGGCGTCGCGGCCGAAACGCTTCAGGGCGTTGTCCCATCCCGCCGGCGCGAAGCCGATGGCGAAATGGCGAATAACGTCGTCACTCAATCCGCGCTGCTGCAAATAGCTGCGCGCCGGCGCCCCGGAGGACTGCTGCAGTGACTGTTGATAGAACGCGCTGAGCTGTTCCATCAGTTGGTACAGGCTCTGGCGCTGATGGCGCTCGATCTGGGTTGGCCCGGTGCCCGCTTCGTAAGGCACTTCCAGCCCGTGCATGGTCGCCAGTTCTTCGATGGTTTCGACAAACTCGAGTCGGTCGTAATTCATCAAAAAGTCGACGGCGTTGCCGTGCGCACCACACCCAAAACAGTGATAAAACTGCTTTTCGCCATTAACGGTAAAGGAAGGCGTCTTTTCGTGGTGGAACGGACAGCACGCGTGATAGTTCTTGCCTTGCTTCTTGAGCTTCACGCGGGCGTCGATCAAATCGACGATGTCGGTGCGAGCCAGCAAGTCATTGATAAATACGCGCGGAATTCGTCCAGCCATAAGCCCTTACTTCATTAGCCTATAAACGAGAACAAGCCGCGCATTCCTTTCGGAAAGCACGGCCTTCGTATGCAACTACTCGGTCTGCGCGATTTTGAAAATCAGAAATTCACGCGGTGGGGTTGCCCCCGAAGAATTAATACAGACGAGTGCGGCGTGCGTTTTCGCGAGCCAGTTTCTTCGCGTGACGTTTCACAGCAGAAGCTTTAGCGCGTTTACGTTCGGTAGTTGGTTTTTCATAAAACTCACGACGACGAACTTCAGCTAAAACACCCGCTTTTTCGCAAGAGCGTTTGAAACGACGCAGAGCAACGTCAAATGGCTCGTTTTCACGTACTTTAATTACCGGCATGTGCCTCTCACCTCAATAAAATTCGGTTTGCTGCTGGCCAAGCGCCAGCCTTTTCAAAATGGTGCGGAATTTTACTCCAATGGATGCTGCTTTGTAAAGCATCACAGCAAATTGAAACCCGCGTCGCTCTGCCGCAACGTGCGCAATTTTGCACCGGGCGCTGATTATAGACTAATCAGAAAAAAATGCTCGTGTTTAATCGCTCGGGCATTTTCTGGATGAATCATCGACATAGGCGCAAGCCGGTGACAAGATGCGCCGCATCGGCGGTAAATGCGGCGGAATGTGGTAGACTGGCGGCCGCACGTGAATGATGGGAAATGTAATGCGAGTACTGGGTATAGAAACGTCCTGCGATGAAACCGGAATTGCAGTGTATGACGATCAAACCGGTTTGTTGGCCAACCAATTATACAGCCAGGTGAAGCTGCACGCCGACTACGGCGGCGTAGTGCCGGAACTGGCCTCCCGCGATCACGTGCGCAAAACCGTGCCGCTGATTCAGGCGGCGCTGAAAGAGGCCAGTCTGACCCCGGCCGATATCGACGGCGTGGCTTACACCGCCGGGCCGGGCCTGGTGGGGGCGCTGCTGGTCGGCGCTACCGTGGGGCGTGCGCTGGCGTTCGCCTGGAACGTGCCGGCGGTGCCGGTGCACCACATGGAAGGCCACCTGCTGGCGCCGATGCTGGAAGATAACCCGCCGGCGTTCCCGTTCGTCGCGCTGCTGGTCTCCGGCGGCCACACTCAGTTGATCAGCGTCACCGGCATCGGTGAATATGAACTGCTGGGCGAGTCGATCGACGATGCCGCCGGCGAAGCGTTCGACAAAACCGCCAAGCTGCTCGGCCTGGATTATCCCGGCGGGCCGATGCTGTCGAAGATGGCGCAGCAGGGCACGGCGGGGCGTTTTACCTTTCCGCGGCCGATGACCGATCGTCCGGGGTTGGACTTCAGCTTCTCCGGGCTGAAAACCTTTGCCGCCAACACCATTCGCTCCAACGGCAACGACGATCAGACGCGTGCCGACATCGCCCGCGCCTTCGAGGATGCGGTGGTGGATACGCTGGCGATAAAATGCAAACGCGCGTTGGATCAGACCGGCTTCAAACGCCTGGTGATGGCCGGTGGCGTGAGCGCCAACCGCACGCTGCGCGCCAAACTGGCGGAGATGATGCACAAGCGCGGCGGGGAAGTGTTCTATGCCCGCCCGGAATTTTGCACCGACAACGGCGCGATGATCGCCTATGCCGGCATGGTGCGGCTGAAGAGCGGCGCCAACCCGGAGCTGAGCGTTTCGGTGCGGCCGCGCTGGCCGCTGGCGGAATTGCCTGCGGTTATATAATCATCAAGGCTAAAAACGAGAAAACCCGCCATGTAATGGCGGGTTATCCCGAATGTTTTCGGCTTATTAGGCGGAACTGTCTCCCCTAAATGCCTATCAATGTGTACCGAATTGCGGTACACAGCAAATCTACCTTGAGTTAGGCACTATGTCAACACCACTTTTGCTTTGCGACATGGTGCATATTTATGATAACGAAAGGAACAATCTGTAAGATATTGTGTATTATGTTGGTAACAACATGATAACAATATAAAAGTGGTAAGTAATGACTCTTCAGCGGATTACAAGCTCCATATCAGATAAACGATTGGCGACATATCAACGCTGTTTCGCTACTACGGACATGGCGGAGTGTCTAGGTTTATACATTTGGAATAAGCGAGTTTGTGCTGAGTTTCTTCCGGTATTACAAATACTTGAGGTTTCTCTGCGTAACGCTATTTGTTCTGGATATGAAACGATGACTCGACAACAGCTCATTGAGTCAGGCAAGGCTTTAGATGAAGTTGAAGGTTTGCTTGATCCATTATGGTTCAAGACGTTTTATGAGGCATCAGCAGAACCTCAATACGAAGAAACGAAGAAGGCGTTAGGAACAGCAGAAAGAAAGCTTCAAAATAGTGGGTTGGAAGTGACCGCAGATAACATTATTCCACAGCTATCATTTGGTGTATGGAATCATATATGCCAGTCGCATCTTGAAACTGATGCGGCATCTCTCCGGTTATGGCCAAAAATGATCCCATACTCTTTTCCTGGTCGCAGGATTAGTCATGGTGAAATTGCTCGCATTCTAAGGACTGTAAACAAGATGCGTAATCGAATTGCTCACCATGAGCCCCTATGGTTTTCAAAGGATTTGTATGGCATCGAGTCTTACCTTAACAAAGTTATTGATTTTTATTATGATTGTCTACGGCTGATTGAGGCGATAAACCCATCTAATTTGAAGTCACTCGAACTTGTTGGTAGCCATCATGCCTTAACCAACTTATTAATGGTTCAATCTATTGAGCAGTTTAGGGGGATCGCGTCAAATCTTACCACTGTTCCTGCGATAGATGTTGATGCATGGCACCAGCAAGCATTCTGTAAAACTCGTATTGAAGGCGCTATTATTTTTATAAATCAGCGTGTTGTTGTTCTTAAACCACTTAGATGTGCTTTTACAGAAACATTCGTTATTGATAGAAATGAGGATATTATCAAAAACAAGTTGGACACTCTTCGGAAGGGAATGATAGTCACATTTATTCCAAAAAGATATAAGAACACAAGGTTAGCTACAAGGATTTTGGCTAATTGAGCTTCGTTATTAAGTAGGATTAACTGTTTTTCTATTCTACTTCTATCTTAAACAGACTGCCGCCTAATTGTGGCGGCAGTTTTACTATTGCTTTTCAATCTTCCCGATCTTTTCCTATTGGTTCGATCGCCGCGTTTTTCTTCTTGCGGAACTTGCCCCAGATCTTGCCTTCCTGGCCGCGCCACAGGCGCTGAATATTGTCGTGATGCCGCATCAGGATCAGGCAGGAGAGCATCGCTACCGGGAAGGTGAACTGCGGTTTGAACCACCAGACGTAGAACGGGGCGATCAACGCGCTGACGATGGCGCCGAGCGAAGAGTAGCCGCTGAGCAGCACCGTCAACAGCCAGGTGCCGGTCATCAGGCCGGTCAGATCCCAGCCGATAGGCGCGATGGCGCCAAACGCCGTCGCCACGCCTTTACCGCCGCGGAAGTGGAAGAACACCGGATAGATGTGCCCCAGGCAGGCGGCGATCGCCGTCAGGCCGAGATACAGCGGCGGCACATCGAGTTTGTAGGCCAGCCAGACCGGCAGCATCCCTTTCAGAATATCGAACACCAGCACCGCCGCCGCCGCCAGCCGGCCGCCGATGCGCAGGACGTTGGTCGCCCCGGGGTTTCCTGAGCCATGTTCACGCGGATCCGGCAGCCTGGCGATCCGGCAAACCAGGATCGCGCTGGAAATCGAGCCGCACAGATACGCGAAGATAATCATGCCAAGCGCGGTAGCACTCATAACGCGGTTCCGTTTAATAATGGTCGTTTTACTCGCAACATCTATGGATAATACGCACATTCCGCTGGAAGTGGTATCCGGCAAGGCCAAAAACAGAGAATGACGTGATGGATATCGTATTTATTGAAGAGCTTACCGTAATTACCACCATTGGCGTTTATGAGTGGGAACAGGGCATTCGTCAGAAGCTGGTGTTCGATATCGAAATGGGCTGGGATAACCGGCCGGCCGCCGCCAGCGACGATGTAAATGACTGTCTGAGCTATGCCGATGTCAGCGACGCCGTGATCCAGCATGTTGAGTCGAACCGCTTCGCGCTGGTGGAGCGCGTAGCGGAGGAAATATCCGAAATTTTGCTTCAGCGCTTCAATTCCCCGTGGGTCCGTATTAAGGTCAGCAAACCGGGCGCTGTAGCACATGCCAATCGGGTCGGCGTGATCATTGAGCGCGGCACTCGTCCCGCATGATTTTATGTCATCTGCTTGCAACGAAAGACCGTTAAACTGGTCTTAATCCTGAGAATTGTTTTAGCGGCATTGTCTTTTAAGCACTGCCGCTTTTTTATGTGATGGCCGTTATTTTATGGGGTGAGCGAAGCACATGGCTGACATGCATTCACTGTTTATTGCGTTTGTTCTTGGGGTTGTCGAAGGGTTAACCGAATTTCTGCCGGTGTCTTCCACCGGGCATATGATTATCGTTGGCGAGTGGCTGGGTTTTACCGGCGACAAAGCCAAAACCTTTGAAGTCATCATCCAACTGGGGTCGATCCTGGCCGTGGTGGTGATGTTCTGGCGCCGGTTGTTCGGCCTGATCGGCATCCATTTCGGCGGCAAGCCAGTGGAGCACGAGGGCAAAACCAGCGGCCAACTGAAGCTGGGGCATATCCTGCTGGCGATGATCCCGGCGGTGGTGCTGGGTCTGGTATTCCACGATGTGATTAAATCGCTGTTCGCGCCGAAAAACGTGATGTACGCGTTGGTCGTCGGCGGCCTGCTGTTGCTGGCGGCGGAATGGCTGAAGCCGAAGAAACCGAGAGCGGAAGGGCTGGATGACATCACCTACCGCCAGGCGTTCATGATTGGCTGCTTCCAGTGCCTGGCGCTGTGGCCGGGCTTCTCCCGTTCGGGTTCCACTATCGCCGGCGGTATGCTGGTGGGCGTAAACCGTTATGCGGCGTCCGAGTTCTCCTTCATCCTGGCGGTGCCGATGATGATTGGCGCCAGCGGTCTGGATCTGTACAAGAGCCTGCACTTCTTGACCTGGAGCGATCTGCCGATGTTCGCCGTCGGTTTCGTTACTGCCTTCGTGGTGGCGCTGATTGCGATCAAGACCTTCCTGTCGCTGATCAAACGCATCTCGTTCGTGCCGTTCGCCATCTACCGCTTTATCGTGGCGGCCGTGGTTTACATGGTATTCCTGTAAGCACGATGGCAAGAAAAAACCCCGCTCTGCGGGGTTTTTTTATGCCTGATCGTTGAGGATGGTTTGGTTGAGCTTCCAGTCGGCCAGCGCCTGCTGGCGACGGCGTTTGAGCTCATCGCGGATCGCGGTGCCCTGCAGCCCGCTGGCTACCACCTCTTTAATCGATACCGCGTTCGCCACCTGATACGCCTGGCGCAGATAGTCGCCCTGCGGATAAGGATTCTCCTCAAAGCCGGTGCGGCCGCGCGCGTCCGCTTCGCTGGTCAGGATCATCTGCTCCAGCCTTTGGGGCTTGCGCCAGACGTCGATGGCGTCGAACAGCTTCAGCAGGGTCTCCGGCCGCAGCTTGTTCACGGTGTGGATCAAATCATGGTACTCGGCCACCAGCTTGCTCAGATCGCGCACCGGGTTGGGCACCCGCAGCCGCTGGCACAGCGCCTCGACCAGCCGTACGCCCGCCGGGCCGTGGCCGTGGTGATGCGGCCAGAACGCTTTCGGCGTCAACCCTTTGCCAAGATCGTGGCACAGCGTGGCGAAGCGCACGTCCACCTCCGGCGTGAGGCGGGCGGCCATCGCCAGCGCCATCAGCGTGTGTACGCCGGTGTCGATCTCCGGGTGCCACTTGGCGGGGGCCGGCACGCCGAACAGCGCGTCGATTTCCGGGAACAGCACCGCCAGCGCATCGCAGTCGCGCAGCACCTGAAAATAGACCTGCGGGCTCTGGCTTTGCAGCGCTTTTTCAGTTTCTTTCCAGACGCGTTCGGCGGTCAGCGCGGCCAGTTCACCGCTGTGCGCCATCCGGCGCATCAGGGCCAGCGTTTCGTCGGCGATGCGAAAACCCAGATGAGCGAAGCGAGCATTGAATCGCGCCACGCGCAGCACGCGCAGCGGATCTTCGCCGAACGCGTCGGAAACGTGGCGCAGCACGCGCGCCTGCAGATCGGCCACGCCGCCGTAAGGGTCAATCAGTTCCCCTTCGGCGGAACGGGCGATGGCGTTGATGGTCAGATCGCGCCGCAGCAGATCGTCTTCCAGCGTCACGTCCGGCGCGGCATAGCAGGTAAAACCGGTGTACCCTTGGCCGGATTTGCGCTCGGTGCGCGCCAGCGCATACTCCTCGTGGGTATCGGGATTGAGGAACACCGGAAAATCTTTGCCGACCTGCTGGTAGCCCAACGCCAGCAACTCCGCCGGCGTGGCGCCCACCACCACCCAATCATGATCGACCACCGGAATGTTGAGCAGGCTGTCGCGAACGGCACCGCCGACCAGATAAATCTGCACTGTTGACTCCTGAATATCGTGTAAGGCCCTGTCTATCAGATTACATGAATTGGCCGCGGGATGTCGGCGCCAATGAAAAAGGCGCCCGCAGGCGCCCATACTCAAACTGAACGATACTGAAATCAGTTCATCCAGCGATTGTTGTTCTTGCGACGCGGGATCAGGTGCGGCAACAGCAGGCCCAACAGCAAACCGACGCCGGCAACGCCGCCGCCGTACATGAACCACTGCAGGATAATGGTGCGCTGCTTGTCGTCGAGCTGCAGGTTAACGGCGTTGACCTTCTTCTGCGCGACCACCAGCTGGTTTTTCAGATCCTGGTTTTCCTTCTGCAGGCTGCTGATGGTGCTGTCGCTGCCCGCGACTTTTTCCTGCATTTCCGAGGTACGCTGGTTCCAGGTGTTATCGATGTTGGCCAGTTTGTCGGTCAGGGTTTTCACCTGCTGTTCCAGCTCCGGCACGCGGGTGCGCAGGCTTGGCGTCTGGCTGAGCTGATCGAGCGGGATCCAGGTGGTGCGGCCTTTCGGATCGCGGATCTGGCCGTAATTGGTGCTGTCGTTGACGCTCAGCAGGGTCACTTCTTCACCGGCGTTCAGAGTGCCGACAATACGGTACTGATTACCTGGGCCGCTATGGACGTAAGTGCTTAACTCATCGGAGATATAGCGTTTATCTTCGGCATGTGCGGCCCAAGTGATGCTGAAGCTCAGCGCGGCAAGGAAAATCAGGCGTAATTTCTGCATTAGTTCATCGTTTCTGGGTGAATTTATGGAACGATAGTAGAGGGTTCAGTCTGACGACGCAACGCCAAAACCGGAATGAGAACTATCTTACTGTGGCTGATTCTGTGAGTTGCGCAGCGTTTTATAACGTAACAGGTTTTTTCTACAGTTAGCAGGGTTAAGGCGCTGGGAATCGCGGTAAGATAATGACAACTGTGCGTCAGTGGGCAGCATACGGCGGGCCGAGCGCGCCGCGCTGAAACCGACGCGAATGCGTAACTTATTGGTGTTAAAGAATTATGACCGTTGAAATTGAACTGAAATTCATCGCCGCGCCGCAAGCGGTGGCCGCTCTGCCACACTGGCTCGCCGCCTGGCCGCATCAGCATTCCGCGCCGCAAAAGCTGACCAACATTTACTTCGAAACGGCCGACAACTTCCTGCGCCGTCACGACATGGGGCTGCGCATTCGCGGTTTCGACGATCGCTTTGAGATGACCATCAAAACCGCCGGTAAAGTGGTGGGCGGCCTGCACCAGCGCCCGGAATACAATGTCGCTATCGCCGAGCCGCAGCTGGCGTTGGCGCAGTTCCCTGCCGACATCTGGCCGCAGGATTGCGATATCGCGGCGCTGCAGCAGGCGTTGCAACCGCTGTTCCGTACTGATTTCGTGCGTGAGAAGTGGGTGGTTACTTACGGCCAAAGCGAGATAGAGATTGGCTTGGATCAGGGTGAGGTGCGCGCCGGTGATCTCAGCGAAGCCCTGAGTGAGATAGAACTGGAGTTGCTGAAAGGCAATACCGCCGATCTGCTGGCGTTGGCCGGTGAGCTGGCGGCGCACGACGGGCTGCGTCAGGGCAGCCTGAGCAAGGCGGCGCGCGGTTACCACCTGGCGCAGGGCAATCCGCCGCGTGAGGTGCGTCCGCTGCGGGTGCTGAAGCCGGCGGCGAAGGCGACCGTAGAGCAGGGGATGATCGCCGCCTTCGAGCTGGCGCTCAGCCACTGGCAGTACCATGAAGAGCTGTGGCTGCGCGGCGACGCGCAGGCGCGCGCTTCGGTGATTGAGGCGGTCGGAACGATCCGCCAGGCGCTGGTGATCTTCGGCGGCCTGGTGCCGCGCAAGGCCAGCGCCGATCTGCGCGCCCGCCTGACCGAGCTCGAACCGCTGTTGGCGGACAAAACCGCGCAACCAGAGACCCTGTGCTACAGCGCGGTCTACCTGCAATGTAAGTTGGCGCTCACATCATGGCTGGTGAGCGGCGCCTGGCGGCCGTTTATCGACGCCAAAGCGCAGGCCAAGCTGGATGGTTCTTTCAAACGCTTCAGCGACATCATGCTGGGGCGCAGCGGCGCAGAGCTGAAAGAGGCCTTCAGCCGTACGCTGAACGAAGATGAATATCAGGAACAATTGCCGCGCCTGACGCGTCAGATTTCGGCGCTGGTCCTGCTGTCGGGCGCTTATCCCGACGAACAGACCGGGCCTTATATCGAGGCCTGGCGCGAGCTGCAGGCGGCGCTGAGCGAGCGCCGTCAGGGCTGGTATGAAGCCAGCCGCAAACAGGCCTTATCGCATGCGCCATTCTGGTTAAACGGCGCGCTTCGTTAATCCAGCCGGCCCGCCAGCCGTGGGCCGCAGAACGGGTCATACACTATGTCGCCACTTTCAGCCGCGTTACAGGCTCAGGCACAGCAGATTGTGCAGCGTTTTCAGGAAGTTCACGGCGCGGACTGCGCCTTTAGCGAGCAGGAACAGTGGGTGCTGGCGTCGAGCGATTTCGTCAGCGACGCGCTGCTCGCTCAGCCTGCCTGGCTGGCGACGCTGCGCGAACAGCCGCCGGCGCCCGGCGAGTGGCAGCACTATGCCGCCTGGCTGCAGGACGAGCTGGAAGAGGTGCGCGACGAGGCGCAGCTGATGCGCACGCTGCGTCTGTTTCGCCGTGAAACGCTGGTACGCATTGCCTGGGCGCAGGCTCAGGGGCTGTGTTCGACCGAAGAAACGCTGCTGCAGCTGAGCGGACTGGCGGAAACGTTGATCGTCAGCGCGCGCGACTGGCTGTACCAAACCTGCTGCCGCGAATGGGGCACGCCGTGCAACGCCGCCGGCGAGCCGCAGCCGCTGTTGATCCTCGGCATGGGCAAGTTGGGCGGCGGCGAGTTGAATTTCTCGTCGGATATCGATCTGATCTTCGCCTACCCGGAGAACGGCCAGACCCAGGGCGGACGGCGCGAGCTGGACAATGCCCAGTTTTTCACCCGCCTCGGCCAGCGGTTGATCAAGGCGCTGGATCAGCAAACCATCGACGGCTTCGTCTATCGCGTGGACATGCGGCTGCGGCCGTTCGGCGACAGCGGCCCGTTGGTGATGAGCTTCGCGGCGCTGGAAGATTATTATCAGGAGCAGGGGCGCGATTGGGAGCGCTATGCGATGGTGAAGGCGCGCCTGATGGGCGGGGCGGAAGACGCCTATAGCCAGGAGCTGCGCAAAACCCTGCGGCCGTTCGTGTTCCGCCGCTACATCGATTTCAGCGTCATCCAATCTTTGCGCAACATGAAGGGCATGATCGCCCGTGAAGTGCGGCGGCGCGGTCTGAAGGACAACATCAAGCTGGGCGCCGGCGGCATTCGAGAAATCGAATTCATCACTCAGGTATTCCAGCTGATCCGCGGCGGCCGTGAACCGGCGCTGCAAGGGCGTTCGCTGCTGCCGACGCTGCAGGCGGTGGGTGAGCTGGGGCTGTTGGAGGCCGAGCAGGTGCGGGCGCTGAGCGCCGCCTACCTGTTCCTGCGGCGGCTGGAGAACCTGTTGCAGGCGATCGGCGATCAGCAAACCCAGACGCTGCCGCAGGAGGCGCTCGATCAGGCGCGGTTGGCCTACGGCATGGGATTGGCGGATTGGCCGGCGCTGATAGCGGCGCTGGACGCGCACATGCAGGCGGTGCGCGCGGTGTTCGACGACCTGATCGGCGACGATAGCCCGGATGTCGGTGAAGATCCCGACTACCAGCACTACCACAGCCTGTGGCAGGACGCGCTGGAGGAGAACGAGCTGGCGCCGCTGACGCCGCATCTCGACGAAGAGGGGCGCCGACAGATGCTGCGCACCATCGCCGATTTCCGCCACGACGTCGACAAGCGCACCATCGGCCCGCGGGGCCGCGACGTGCTCGATCAGCTGATGCCGCGCCTGCTGGCGGAGGTGTGCCCGCGTCAGGACGCGCCGACCGCGCTGGTGCGGCTGGCGCAGCTGCTGCTCAGCATCGTCACCCGCACCACCTACCTCGAGCTGCTGGTGGAGTACCACGCGGCGCTCAGTCATCTGATCCGCCTGTGCGCCGCGTCGCCGATGGTCGCCAACCAGCTGTCGCGTTACCCGCTGTTGCTGGACGAACTGCTGGATCCGGCCACGCTGTATCAGCCGGTGGCGCTGGACGCCTACCGCAGCGAGCTGCGGCAATATCTGCTGCGGGTGCCGGAAGACGACGAAGAGCAAAAGCTGGAGGCGCTGCGCCAGTTCAAACAGGCGCAGCAGCTGCGCATCGCCGCTGCGGATATCGCCGGCGCGCTGCCGGTGATGAAAGTGAGCGATCACCTGACTTATCTGGCGGAGGCGATCATCGACGCGGTGGTGCAGCAGGCCTGGATCGACATGGTGGCGCGCTACGGCCAGCCCACCCATTTGCAGGAGCGTGAGGGGCGCGGCTTTGCGGTGATCGGCTACGGCAAACTGGGCGGTTGGGAGCTGGGTTACAGTTCCGACCTCGATCTGGTGTTCCTGCTGGATTGCCCGCCGGAGGTGATGACCGACGGCGATCGCTGCATCGACGGCCGCCAGTTCTACCTGCGGCTGGCGCAGCGGGTGATGCATCTGTTCAGCACCCGCACCTCTTCCGGCATTCTGTATGAGGTGGACGCGCGGCTGCGGCCTTCCGGCGCCGCGGGGATGCTGGTCAGCACCGTCGAGGCGTTCGCCGACTACCAGCAAAATGAAGCCTGGACCTGGGAACATCAGGCCCTGGTGCGCGCGCGTATCGTGCATGGCGACCCGGCGCTGCATCAGCAGTTCGACGCGATCCGGCGCGAGATCCTGTGCAAAACGCGCGATCCGGAGACCCTGAAGCGCGAAGTGCGCGAGATGCGCGAAAAGATGCGCAACCATCTCGGTAACAAGCAGCGCGATCTGTTTGATATCAAAGCTGATGAGGGCGGCATTACCGACATCGAATTTATCGCCCAATATCTGGTCTTACGCTATGCGCCGGGTGAACCGCGCCTGACGCGTTGGTCGGACAATGTGCGCATCTTCGAGCTGATGGCCAATTACGACATCATGCCGGAAGAGGAGGCGCGCGCGCTGACCCAGGCTTATGTCACCATGCGCGACGAGATCCACCACCTGGCGCTGCAGGAGCATTCCGGCAAGGTCGACAGCGAGCTGTTTGCCGCCGAGCGCGAGCAGGTGCGCGCCAGCTGGGCCAAATGGCTGGATTGATACCTTTTTGCGGGTATTCCGGCGGTCTGTGGTAATATCTGCGCCACTAAAATTTTGTTCTTTTTTGGAGTTATCGGATGAAAGTTACGCTGCCTGATTTTCGCCGCGCCGGTGTGCTGGTGGTCGGTGACGTCATGTTGGATCGCTATTGGTATGGGCCGACCAGCCGCATTTCACCGGAAGCCCCGGTGCCGGTGGTCAAGGTCGATACCATCGAAGAGCGTCCCGGCGGCGCGGCTAACGTGGCGATGAACATCGCTTCGCTGGGCGCCACTTCCCGCCTGGTGGGTCTGACCGGCATCGACGATGCGGCGCGGGCGCTGAGCGCCAAACTGAATGAAGTCAACGTGCGCTGCGACTTCGTCTCGGTGCCGACCCATCCGACCATCACCAAGCTGCGCGTGCTGTCGCGCAACCAGCAGCTGATCCGTCTCGACTTCGAAGAAGGCTTCTCCAACGTCGATCCGCAGCCGATGCTGGAGCGCATTCAGCAGGCGTTGCCGCAGATCGGCGCGCTGGTGCTGTCCGATTACGCCAAGGGGGCGCTCAGCCAGGTGCAGGGCATGATCCAGCTGGCGCGCGCCGCCAAGGTGCCGGTGCTGATCGATCCGAAAGGCTCCGATTTCGAGCGCTATCGCGGCGCGACGCTGCTGACGCCGAACCTGTCCGAGTTCGAAGCGGTGGTGGGCCACTGTAAGGATGAGGCGGAACTGGTGGAACGCGGCATGAAGCTGGTGGCGGATTTCGAGCTGTCGGCGCTGCTGGTTACCCGCTCCGAACACGGCATGACGCTGCTGCAGCCTGGCGTTGAGCCGCTGCACTTGCCGACTCAGGCGCAGGAAGTGTTTGATGTGACCGGCGCCGGCGACACCGTGATCGGCGTATTGGCCGCCTCGCTGGCCGCCGGCAACTCGCTGGAAGAGTCCTGCTTCCTTGCTAACGCCGCCGCCGGCGTGGTGGTGGGTAAGCTCGGTACGTCTACCGTGTCGCCCATCGAGCTGGAAAACGCGGTGCGCGGCCGCGCCGAAACCGGCTTTGGCGTGATGACCGAAGCGCAGTTGAAAAACGCCGTGGCGCAGGCGCGTCAGCGCGGCGAGAAAGTGGTGATGACCAACGGCATCTTCGACATTCTGCATGCCGGCCACGTCTCTTATCTGGCCAACGCCCGCAAGCTGGGCGATCGCCTGATCGTTGCGGTGAACAGCGATGCGTCGACCAAACGCCTGAAAGGGGAAAAACGCCCGGTCAACGCGCTGGAGAACCGCATGATCGTGCTGGGCGCGCTGGAAGCGGTGGATTGGGTGGTGCCGTTCGAGGAGGACACGCCGCAGCGCTTGATCGCCGACATCTTGCCGGATCTGCTGGTCAAAGGCGGCGATTACAAGCCGGAAGAGATTGCCGGCAGTGCGGAGGTGTGGGCCAACGGCGGCGATGTCAAAGTGCTGAACTTTGAAGACGGCCTGTCGACCACCAACATCATCAAAGCGATCAAAGACGGGCGCGGCTAACGCCGGGCGACGTAAAGTACAAGGGCGCGCGGTGCGCGCCCTTGGCGGGAATTATTCGTCTTCCTGCTTGGCGGCCGGCGCCGCGCTCAGCTTGCTTTCCAGCTCGGCCATGCGCTGCTCCAACAGCGCCAGCTTCTCGCGGGTGCGCAACAGCACCTGAGTCTGCACGTCGAACTCTTCGCGGTTAACCAAATCCAGACGGGTCAGCTGCGACTGCAGCACCTGACGGATTTTTTTCTCAACGTCTTCCCCGAATTCACGAACGCCTTTAGGCATGGACTCATGAACCTGGCGTGCGATTTGTTCGATTTTTTTCGGGTCAATCATGGCGTATCCCTTTCAGAGTTTAATAGCTGCCGCTTAGTGTAATGCGAGTTGCCCGTCGGATAAACCATTAAGCGCATTCGCCGTACGTGGCCGAATTGTGCTTTTGCCAATTGCCCTGCCTACCCATTAGCGTTATAGTCATCTTGCTTATTCTCAGGGCGGGGTGAAAGTCCCCACCGGCGGTAAATCACCTTCTACGGTGAAAGCCCGCGAGCGCTCAGCCAGCCTGTAAAGGCCGGTTAGAGGTCAGCAGATCCGGTGTAATTCCGGGGCCGACGGTTATAGTCCGGATGGGAGAGAGTAACGGTATCTGCCGGGCATGCGCCCGCTTGCGTTATTTTTTTAGCTATTGCTAGCTACTCCTCAAGATCGCCCTGGTTCTGGTAATCCATAATTTTTAATGAGGTTTTTTACCATGAATCAGACGCTACTTTCAGACTTCGGCACGCCAACAGAACGCGTTGAACGCGCGATCGACGCACTGCGCAACGGGCGCGGCGTAATGGTGCTCGATGATGAAAACCGTGAAAACGAAGGTGACATGATCTTCGCCGCGGAAACCATGACCGTTGAGCAGATGGCGCTGACCATTCGCCACGGCAGCGGTATCGTGTGCTTGTGCATCACCGAAGAACGCCGTCAGCAGCTTGAGCTGCCGATGATGGTGACCAATAACTCCAGCCAGTTCCAGACTGCCTTCACCGTGACCATCGAAGCGGCGCAGGGCGTGACCACCGGGGTTTCCGCTTCCGATCGCCTGACCACCATCCGTGCGGCGGTGGCAGACAGCGCCAAGCCGAGCGACCTGAACCGCCCGGGCCACGTGTTCCCGCTGCGCGCGCAGCCGGGCGGTGTGTTGAGCCGTCGCGGCCACACCGAAGCGACCATCGATCTAGTTTCCATGGCCGGTTTCAAACCAGCCGGCGTGCTGTGTGAACTGACCAACGACGATGGCAGCATGGCGCACGCGCCTGAAGTGATCACCTTCGCCAAACAGCACGACATGGTGGTGCTGACCATCGAAGATCTGGTGGCCTACCGCCAGGCGCACGAGAAAAAAGCCAGCTGATAGCCGGCCGCTTTCAACGATAAAAAAAGCCGCGTAAAGCGGCTTTTTTTGTGGCTACCGTTTTGACAGGCGTTCGCCGATGCGGCTGGCGTAATTCATCACGTGGAAGGTGTAGTTCTCCTCCACCGTGCCCTGGAACAGATGCGCCCAGGGGCCGATGGCGTAGATGCCGAGATCTTCCCCGCCGTGCGTCTCGCTGTTCAGCGGCACCAGCGCCGGCTGAATAAAGTCGGGCGCGGTGGTTTGCTCCATGGTCAATGTCGGGCGCTCGGTCAGCGGGATCGCGCCGCCGGGGCCATTGGCGAAACCGAGGGTGGTGTAGGGCTTGCCGTCGCTGCCCAGCCGAGGTTTGCCGTCGACGCCGACGGAAATGCCGAGGATAGGATTGCCGCGCTTGGCATAGCCGGCGATGGTCAGCGTGTGGCTGTGATCGCCGGTCACTATCACCAGCGTGTCGTCCAGATCGACCTTATCGACGATGGTTTTCACCGCTTCGTTCAGGGCGACCGCGTCGCTCAGCGTGCGGTAGGCGTTGCCGTTATGGCTGCCGTGATCGACGCGCCCACCCTCCACCAACAGCAGATAACCCTCAGGATTCCTGGACAGAATATCGATGGCCTTGCCGGCCATTTCCGCCAGTGAGGGTTCTCCCGCCGCGTCTTGTCGCCGGTCGTGCTCGAAGTTCATGTGCGACGGCTCGAACAGAGCCAGCAGATGGTCGACGTTGCCCGGTTCGATTTTGTTGAACTGCGCCTGATTCCAGACGTATTGTCCGCGCTCGCCGTAGCGTTGCAGCCAGGCCTGCGTCAGGTCGCGGCCGTCCTTTCTGGCACCTTTCTTGCCGGGGTATTCCGGATCGCTCACGCTGTCGGGCAGGAAGTTGGCGCGCCCGCCGCCCATCGCTACGTTCAGGCCGTTGCCGTACTTCATTTCCACCAACTGGCGCGCGATGTCGCGGCAGCCTGCGGCCAGGGCATTTGCCGGCATTTTGGCGTCAGACTCCCAGTCGCGATTGGCGATATGGGCATAGGTGGCGCCCGGAGTGGCGTGGGTAATGGTGGCGGTCGTCACGGCGCCGGTGGACATGCCGAGCGTTGCGGCCATCTCCCACAGTGTGGTGACGGCCTTGGTTTGCTGATCCTCGCAGTTGTTGAGGGTAGCCGTATGATCGAGACCCATCAGATCGTTGATGGTTTTGACGCCGGTGGTCATCGCCACCGCGCTGGGCGCAGAGTCGGTGATTTGGGCGTCGGCGGAGTAGGTTTTGGCCGCCGCCAGATAGGGGAAGGCCTCCCAGGCCAACACGTTGGATTCGCCGTCCACGCCGCGCTGCTGCCCTTCAAAAATGCGGGCGGCGGTCACGGTGGAAAACCCCATGCCGTCACCGACGACCAGAATGACGTTTTTGGCGCGGTTGGTATTTGGGGTTTGTTTCAGTCGCTGTTGCAGCTGAGTTTGCGCCTGAAGGAAGTAAGGATCTTCGCGCTGCGTCAGTTGCGCGTTGTCCGCCGCGCCGGTGGTTGCCGTCCAGCCGGCGAGTAAGAACATGGAAAGCGCCAGGCGGGTTGCCAGTGTGAGTCTGAACATGAATTCCTCCTTGGTGAGACGTAATTCCCATCGCGCGACGGCGTTGCCTGCTCCCGTCGGCAGAGGAGGAGTGTATAGATTTTGTTAACAAAAAATACATAAATTGTTCACAAATTGGATCTGTGTGGCAGTAATGTCATGGTATTCACTGATCTTATTATTTTATTGAAATATATGATTTTTTTATCTTTCTGTTGACCGGCGTATTTCTCTACTTTTAATTCAAATTTATTGAATATCTTCATCACGGTTATCCGGCTGTGTTGCTGCGGCAAAGCGCGTAATGTAGCGGCATAGCACAATTTGAACTAAGGATCCCTCTATGAACACCTCTCGTATGCCGGCACTGTTTCTTGGCCACGGTAGCCCGATGAACGTGCTGGAAGACAACCGTTACACCCGGGCATGGCGTGCGTTGGGTGAGTCATTGCCGCGCCCGAAGGCGATCGTGGCGGTTTCCGCGCATTGGTATACCCGCGGCACTGCGGTCACCGCGATGGAAAAACCCAAAACCATTCACGACTTTGGCGGGTTCCCGCAGGCGCTGTTTGATACCCGTTATCCGGCGCCAGGCTCTCCCGCACTGGCCGCGCAGCTGCAGCACATTCTGGCGCCGGTGCCGGTAACGGCGGATCTCGGCGAGTGGGGGTTGGATCACGGCACCTGGGGCGTATTGATCAAGATGTATCCCAATGCCGATATCCCGGTGGTGCAGCTCAGCGTCGACGGCACGCAGCCGGCGGCTTACCACTATGAGCTGGGCCGCAAACTCGCGGCGCTGCGGGATGAGGGCGTGATGATCGTCGCCAGCGGCAACGTGGTGCACAACCTGCGCATGGTGAAATGGCAGGGCGACACCAGCGCCTACCCATGGGCGGAATCGTTCAATAACTTTGTCCGGGATAACCTGCGTTATCGGGGCGATAATCACCCGCTGGTGGATTTCATGCGCCATGAGGGCGCGGCGTTGTCGAATCCGACGCCGGAACACTATCTGCCGTTGCTGTATGTGCTTGGCGGTTGGGATGGAAAAGAGACCATCAGCGTGCCGATCGACGGTATCGAAATGGGGGCGCTGAGCATGCTGTCGGTACAGGTGGGGTAAAGAAAGAACGCCAGTCAGAGACTGGCGTTTTTGCTTTCAGCGGGGCGATCAGCCGAGAATAGTGTGCGGATAGAAGCGCGACAGATCCTGCGTGATCAGTTCGCGATCTTCGCGCAGGCCGATGCCGCAGGGTTGATCGTTCACCAGCCAGCTGCCGATCAGCGTGTAGCTGTCTTCGAACTTCGGCAGCGGATGGAACTGCTGCACGATCATGCCTTCTTCACCGTACGGCCCATCGACGCGCGCCACTTCCTGACCGTTTTCGACGATCTGGATATTGGCGCCTTCCCGCGAGAACAGCGGTTTGGTGACGTAATGATCCATCGGCGGATGATCGTCTTGCGCGAAATAAGCCGGCAGCAGGTTAGGGTGGTTCGGGAACATTTCCCACAGCAGCGGCAGCAGCGCCTTGTTGGAGATGATGCTCTTCCAGGCCGGCTCCAGCCAACGCACACCGGCGTCTTCCAGCTTGGTGGAGAACATCTCGCGCAGCATGAATTCCCACGGGTAGAGCTTGAACAGGTTACCGATCACCTGATCCTGCAGATCGGTGAACTGGCCTTTCTCGCCAAGGCCAATCTCTTCCATGAACAGGAATTCGGTCGGCAGACCGGCTTCCTGCGCGCAGTCCTGCAGATATTGCACCGTGCCGCGATCTTCTTCGCTGTCCTGGCAGCACGCCAAGTGCAGCAGGCCGAAGCCGTGGTGCGCTTTCAGCTCGCCGAAACGCTCGATCAGCTTCTCCTGCAGGCTGTTGTACTGATCCGATTGCGGATCCAGCTTGCCGGCATTGATCTGGTCTTCCAGCCACAGCCACTGGAAGAAGGCCGCTTCATACAGCGAGGTCGGCGTATCGGCGTTGTTCTCCAGCAGCTTCGGCGGGTTGACGCCGTCGTAGGCCAGATCGAGACGCGAATACAGCGACGGCTGGTTGGTGCGCCAGGAGCTGCGCACGAACTCCCAGGTGTGTTTCGGGATGCAGAACTTGGCCATCAGCTCGTCGCTGCCGACCACTTTTTCCACCACCTGCAGGCACATCTGATGCAGCTCGGCGGTGGCGCTTTCGATCTCTTCAATCTGCGCCAGCGTGAATTGGTAATAGGCGTCTTCACACCAGTACGGCTCGCCGTACATGGTGTGGAAACGAAAACCGAACTCGGTCGCTTTTTCACGCCAGTCCGGGCGCTCGGTAATAGCAATACGTTTCATGCATCAACCGCCCATGCTGCGAGAGCCGGAGTTGGAAGTGGCGCTGCTGCGCTGCATGCTGGTCTGCTTGGCCACGGTCTCGCCGAAACCACCGCGGGTCACGGTATTGGTGACCGCAGGCTTCGGCGCCATGGCGGTTTTCGGCACCGTCATGGTGCGGCCGCCGGCGGTGGCCGGGCCGTAGCTCTTGCCGCTGGCGTCGACAAACTTGCCGTTCGCCGGGCTGGCGGCGTTCTTGGAGGTGAACAGCGGCTGCTGCGCGAAGCCGGAACCGCCCATCAGGCGGCCCATCATATAGCCCGCCATCAGCGGCATCCAGAAGCTGCCGCTGCTTTGTGATTCCGCCGCCATGCCGGCCTGTGCCGGAGCCTGGGTACACTGCGCTTCGCCGAACTCGGCGACGCAGTCTTCGCGAGTGGCGTATTTCGGCGCGGTTTTCGCGGCTTCTTTCAGGGCATTGTTGTAGGCGGTGGTGCACTGCTCGCTCATCGAAGGATTGGCGCGCGAACAGTCATCGGCATTCTGATACAGGGAGACCGTTTCATCGCTCTTCTCGCAGCCGGCCAGCATAAAGACGGCGCTGATCGCCAAAGCCACGGGCGCGACACGGTAGCTGCGCCAGGATTTGCGGAACGTCTCTTGGTTGATGTTTTTTGTCCGTTTCATCGTTATCAATCCCATCATGCGGGCTGTTTTCGCCCTTTCCCAGTAGTGGCGCTAAGGATAGGGGAAACATGGTCAAAATTAAAGCTGAAACGCCCGCAGAATCGACTCTTTACGCAGTTATACGTTGGGGTGTGCGCCAGTTCGCTTTCGCGGCGAAAAAACGCGCGTTGGCGTTTCATCATGAAACGTTGTCGCTATGATGATGTTCCATAATGGAACAAAAATCGCGTGGCTCGCCAGGTGGGCGGCAGGCGCTCATAGTCGAAGCACAACAACAAGCCGGCGGCGAAGTCGGCGCGTCATCACCTGATATCTGAACGTACCATCGCCAACTCCCTACAAGGATCCGGTTATGTTGAGAATCATCCAGTCACCAGGCAAATACATTCAGGGCGCCAATGCGCTGGCCGCCGTCGGCGAATACGCCAAATCCCTCGCCGACCATTATTTCGTGATCGCCGACGACTTCGTGATGCAGCTGGCGGGCGACACCCTGATGGGTAGCCTGCGGCAGCACGGCGTGAAACATCATGCGGCCCGCTTCAACGGCGAGTGCTGCCGTAAAGAGATAGACCGGCTTGGCTGCGAGCTGCAGACCCATGGCTGCCGCGGGGTGATCGGCGTCGGCGGCGGCAAAACGCTCGACACCGCCAAGGCCGTCGCCCACTACCAACGGCTGCCGGTGGTGCTCATTCCCACCATCGCCTCCACCGATGCGCCGACCAGCGCGCTGTCGGTTATCTACACCGAACAGGGCGAATTCGCCGAATACCTGATCTACCCGCGCAACCCGGACATGGTGGTGATGGACAGCGCCATCATCGCCAACGCGCCGGTGCGCCTGCTGGTGGCCGGCATGGGCGACGCGCTCTCCACCTATTTCGAAGCGCAGGCTTGTTTCGACGCCCAGGCCACCAGCATGGCCGGCGGCAAATCGACACTGGCGGCGCTCAGTCTGGCGCGGCTGTGCTACGACACGCTGCTGGCCGAAGGGGTGAAGGCCAAGCTGGCGGTCGAGGCCGGCGTGGTGACGGAAGCGGTGGAACGCATCATTGAGGCCAATACGTATCTGAGCGGCATCGGCTTCGAGAGCAGCGGGCTGGCGGCGGCGCACGCCATTCACAACGGTTTCACCGTGCTGGAGGAGTGTCACCACCTGTATCACGGCGAGAAAGTGGCGTTCGGCACCCTGGCGCAACTGATGCTGCAGAACAGCCCGATGGCGCAGATTGGAACCGTGCTGGCGTTTTGTCATGACATCGGCCTGCCGATCACGTTGGCGCAGATGGGCGTCACCGGCGATGCGGCGGCGAAGATGATGGCGGTGGCCGAGGCCAGCTGCGCCGCGGGTGAAACCATTCACAACATGCCGTTCAAGGTCACCCCTGCGGGCGTGCAGGCGGCGATCCTGACGGCGGATAGGCTGGGCGCCGCCTGGTTGCAACGTCATTGATACCGTTGGGGCACGGTGCGCCGCGCCCCTGTTCTTACAGAGGAAACCATCGTGAAAAAACTGATTAATCAGGTCGAGTCGGTGTTGGAGGAGCAATTGCAGGGGCTGGCGGAGGCCCATCCCGAGCTGCTGGTGCACGCGGATCCGGTGTTCGTGACCCGCGCCGACGCGCCGGTGGCGGGCAAGGTGGCG
The DNA here is from genome assembly GCF_052045405.1 of Serratia sp. 22278. Lineage (NCBI taxonomy): Bacteria > Pseudomonadati > Pseudomonadota > Gammaproteobacteria > Enterobacterales > Yersiniaceae > Serratia > Serratia sp. 22278. The sequence continues at coordinate 118,378 of NZ_JBQEOW010000005.1, forward strand.
ATCTTGTCCGGCGGCGGCAGCGGCCATGAGCCGATGCACTGCGGCTTCGTCGGTGAAGGGATGCTCGACGGCGCCTGTCCGGGCGAGATTTTCACCTCGCCGACGCCGGATAAAATGTACGAGTGCGGTCAGGCGATCGACGGCGGCGCCGGGGTGCTGCTGCTGATCAAGAACTACACCGGCGACGTGCTCAACTTCGAAACCGCCACCGAGCTGCTGCACGACAGCGGCGTCGCGGTGGCGACGGTGCTGGTGGATGACGACGTGGCGGTCAAAGACAGCCTGTTTACCGCTGGGCGGCGCGGGGTGGCTAACACCGTGCTGATGGAGAAACTGCTGGGCGCCGCCGCGGCGCGCGGCGACGATCTGGACAGCGTGGTGACGCTGGGGCATCGCATCAACAACCACGGGCATTCAATCGGCATCGCGTTGGGCGCCTGTACCGTGCCGGCCGCCGGCAAGCCGTCGTTCACCCTGGCGGAGAACGAAATGGAGTTCGGCGTCGGCATTCACGGCGAGCCGGGCATTGCGCGCCGCCCGTTCACCACGCTCAACGCGGCGGTGGACGACATGTTCCATACGTTGATCGACCACGGCCACTATCAGCGCGCGATCCGCGTCTGGGATCGTCAGCAGGGCGAGTGGCGCGACGAGATGCAGACCAAGCAGCCGCTGACGCGCGGCGATCGGGTGATCGCGCTGGTCAACAATCTGGGCGCCACGCCATTGTCTGAGTTGTATGGCGTGTACCATCGGCTGGCGGAGCGCTGCGCCGAGGCGGGCATCATCATTGAACGCAACCTGGTGGGTTCTTATTGCACCTCGCTGGATATGCAGGGGGTGTCCATCACGTTGTTGAACGTGGACGACGAGCTGTTGTCCTTGTGGGATGCGCCGGTGAAAACGCCTGCGCTGCGTTGGGGTTGCTGAGGAGGAATCATGGCGTTGACCAAACAGCAGGTTGTCGATTGGCTGATGCGTTGCGGCGAGGTGTTCAGCCGGGAGCGCGATTTTCTGACCCAACTGGACACCGAGATCGGCGATGCCGACCACGGTTTGAACATGAATCGCGGTTTCAACAAGGTGGTGGAAAAGCTGCCGTCGGTGGCGGACAAGGATATCGGCTTTATCCTGAAAAACACCGGCATGACGCTGCTGTCGAGCGTGGGTGGCGCCAGCGGTCCGCTGTTCGGCACCTTCTTCATCCGCGCGGCGCAGGCGGCGAACGCCAAGCAGAGCCTGGATCTGGCGGAGCTGCATCAGGTGATGCAGGAAGGGGTGGAAGGCGTGGTGATGCGCGGCAAGGCGGAGCCGGGCGACAAGACCATGTGCGACGTCTGGTGGCCGGTGGTGGACAGTCTCGGCCAGTCCGCGCAGCAGAACCTGAGCGTGGCGGAGGCGCTGCAGCGCGCCGCCGACAGCGCCGAGCGGGCGGTGGAGAGCACCATCACCATGCAGGCGCGCAAAGGGCGGGCCAGTTACCTGGGCGAGCGCAGCATCGGCCACCAGGATCCCGGCGCCACTTCGGTGATGTTGATGATGAAAACGCTGGCCGAGGTCGCCGGCAGTTAGCAGGAGGCGAGATGATTAATATCGTGGTGGTTTCGCACAGCGCGTTGCTGGCGCGCGGCGTTGAGCAGTTGGCGCGGCAGATGATGCGCGGCGACGGCTGCAAACTGGCGCTGGCGGCGGGCGTGGATGACGAGCAGCACCCGATCGGCACCGACGCGGTCAAAGTGATGGAGGCGATCGAAGCGGTCGCCGACGGCGACGGCGTTCTGGTGCTGATGGATCTGGGCAGCGCGCTGCTCAGTGCCGAAACCGCGCTCGATCTGCTGGATCCGGATCTGGCCGCCAAAGTGCGGCTGTGTGCAGCGCCGCTGGTTGAAGGCACGCTGGCGGCGGTGGTGGCCGCCAACTCCGGCGCCTCGCTGGAGCAGGTGGTGGCGGAGGCGCAGGGGGCGCTGCAGGCCAAACAGGCACAGCTGGGCGAGTCTTCACCGACGGCGAAAAGCGTGGCCTTGCCGCTGGCGCAGGGCAAAAGCGCAACCTGGACGGTGCAGAACCCGCATGGGCTGCATGCGCGCCCGGCGGCGCGGCTGGTCGAGACGCTGGCGCCGTTCAAGGCCGAGCTGGTGCTGGAGAAGCAGGGGCAGTGCGTCGATCCGCGCAGTCTCAATCAGCTGGCGCTGCTGCAGGTGCGTCACGGCGACACCGTTCGCCTGATCGCCGACGGCGCGCAGGCGGACGAGGCGCTGGCGGCGTTCAAAGCGCTGGCGGAACAACATTTTGGCGAGACGGTCTCCGAGCGGCAGCAGCCTTCGCTGCACGGTATCCCGGTGGCGGAAAGCGTCACCAGCGGGCCGGTGTTTCAGGCCCACAGCTTCTGGCCGCCAACCGCCGATCGGCGTATCGGCGCGGACGAGGTGCTGGGCGAACAGCAACGCCTGCGGGAGGCGTTACAGCACACGCTGAGCGATCTGAACCGGCTGGCGGAACGCACCGGCACGCTGATCGGCAAGCCGCAGGCGGCGATCTTCGGCGCCCACAGCATGCTGCTGGACGATCCGGATCTGCAGCAGGCGGCTTACACCCGCATCGCGCAACAGCTGTGCAGCGCCGAGCAGGCCTGGCGGCAGGTGCTGGAGGCGATCGCCGAAGAGTACCGCGAGCTGGATGACGACTACATGCGGGCGCGCGAATTGGACGTGCGCGACATGCTGCGCCGCACGCTGTGCCATCTACAGAGGCTGCCGCTGCCGGTTATTGCGCTCGCAGAACCGTCAATATTGGTGATGGACGAACTGATGCCTTCGGAGGTGGTGATGCTCGATCGCCGGCTGGTGCTCGGCATCTGTCTGAGCGGCGGCAATGCCCTGTCGCACAGCGCCATTCTGGCGAAGGCGATGGGCATTCCGATGGTGGTCGGTATGCAGGATTGCCTGAGCAAAACCCGCAGCGGACAGAAGGCGATGCTGGACGCCGCGCGCGGGGTATTGCAGCTCAGCCACTAAGCGCGCAGCTTGAACTGGCGGATGTCGATCCCGTGCTGTTTGATCTTCCGCCACAGCGTGGTGCGGCCGATGCCCAGCAGCTGCGCCATCTCCGTCACCTGGCCGCGGCTGACGGTCGCCGCGCGCAGGATCGCCTGGCGTTCCATGTCCGTCAGCGTCAACAGCGGCGCGCCGGGCGGCGGATCGCTTTCCAGCAGCGACGGCTGGCCGAGCAGGTGCGCCGGCAGATCCGCCAACTGGATGTGGTGGCCGTGGCAAATCATCGCCGCGCGCTCCACCACCCCTTTCAGTTCCAAATCGTTGCCCGGCCACAGATAAAGCGCCAACTGGGCCATCACCTCGTCATCCACCCGGAAGCGACACTGAAAATGCTGCTCCAGCGTGCGCAGATGGTGTTTGACCAGCAGCGGAATATCGCTCAGCCGCTGGCGCAGCGGCGGGATCTGGATCTCGAACGCCTGCAGGCTGTAAAACAGCTGGCGGCGGAAGCGGTTTTGCTGCACCAGCAGCGGCAGGTCGGCGGCGCTGCCGGCGATGACTCGGACATCGACCGGGATCACCCGGCTGGAATTGAGGCGGATCACCACGCCGGTTTTCAGCACCTGCAGCAGCGCCGACTGCATCTCCGCCGGCAGGTATTCGATCTGTTCGAGATACAGCGTGCCGCCGTTGGCCAATTCGAATTTGCTGAGCTGGCCCGCCTCTTCTTCGCTGGCGTCGCTGCCCAACAGTTCACGCAGCCCCTGCGCCTGCGGCAGCAGCTGGCAGTTGAGGGCGATATACGGCCCGGCGGCGCGTTCGCCGGCGTTGTGGATAGCCTGGCTGAGCAGCTCTTTGCCAACCCCTTCCTCTCCGCGCAGCAGGATCGGATGCAGGCCCTTGGCCGCCTGCTGGCCGTAACGGATCAGCCGCCGCATTTCCAGCGAGGCGGAGGGCATTTGCTCGAAACTGTGGCTGACGCGCCCCAACTGGCTGCTGACGTACTGGCGCAGCCGCTCGAGCGGGTGCAGCAGGGCGATGAAACTGCAGCGATCGCCGTCGAAAATCGGCTTTAGCGTCAGCAAAGCGGCAATAAACTGCCGCTGGCTTTCGAAGGTGACTTCGACGTGTTGCAGCGGCTGCCGGTCGGCGATGGCGCGCTTGAGCAGGGCGGGCAGCGTCAACAGCTGCGCCAGCGGTTTGCCCTGGCTCTGCTGTTCGTCCAGCTTCAGCAGGCCGGCGGCGCGCTGGTTGATGTATTGCAGGTAGCCGCGGTGATCCCAGGCCATGACGCCGTCGTCCACGCCGTCCAGCAGGCCGTAAAGTTGATTCAGATGGCGGTTGGATTCCGCCAGTAGGCCGTCGGCGTTCAGCGAGTTGCCGATTTCGCGGGCGATGGCCAGCGTCAGCGACAGATCGCCGGCGGCACAGTCGGCCAGCAGGCAGCCCAGCGCGATCGAGCCGCGCTGGCGGCCGCTGTTGTCGTAGACCGGCGTCGCGCAGAATGACCAACCGTGCAGCGCCCGGCGCACGTGCTCTTCACCGCTCACTCGTACCGGGTGGCCTTCCGCCGCCGCCAGCGCCGGAGCATTGGTGCCGATCTGCCCCTCGGCCCAGTAGGCGCCGGGGGCGAACCCCAATTGCTGCAAAAGCTCCCAGGTTTGGGCGTCGCCGCAGCGCCACAGCATGCAGCCGCTCTCGTCGAAGATCATCAACAGACAGCGACGCGGCTCCATGTATTCGCAGGCGTCTTCCAGCGCCGCCTGGCCGAGCGTCAGCAGATCGTTCTTGCGGCGGCAAATCGATTCGAAGGTGGCGCCCTGAGCGCGGTGCGGTGCTTGCCAGACATCGGGTTGCATCAGGCTGCGGCAGCGCAGCCAGGAGGCGTACACCGCCGGCGTCGGGCGCAGCGGCGGCGGCAATTCGCCATCGTTAATCAGACGCTGCCAGCGTGAATCGTTGTCCATCGAACCTCATCCAGACTGCGAAAACGAGAGTGACGATGATACCACCTGACGCGGCGGCGGCTGTGAGGCGGCGGGCAGAAGCGGGGAAAATCGGGACAAAAAAAACGGGGCGCGGCGCAGGCCGGACCCCGTGTTTGTCAGCGTGCGCGCATCAGTTGCGGAATGGGTTGCCGCTGTTGCGAGCCGGTTGGCTGGTGGTAACGGCCGGCGCAGATGCGCGAGTGGCCGCCGGTGCCGGCGCCGCAGTTTGTTGCATCGGCGCATTGTCCTGATAGCCGTCCGCATAGGCGTCCTGCGCGCGATTCTGCGGTGCGACGGCGTCAGGCGCGGTCGATACCGGTTTGCCCAACGCGCCGTTCAACAGCAGCAGATCGTTCTGGTTCAGCGTGCCGAGCGCCGACTTGATGTTCAGTTGGTTGATCAAATAGGTATAACGCGCGTCGGACAGCTGACGTTTGGCGTTATACAGCGTGGTGGTGGCGTCCAGCACGTCGACGATGGTGCGGGTACCGACCTGATAACCGGCTTCCATCGCGTCCAGGGAGCTTTGCGCGGAGATCACCGCCTGTTTGTAGGCGTTGATGCTGCTGATCGAAGCGTTAACGTTGTTGAACGACGAACGCACGGTCTGCACCACGCTGCGGTGTGAGCTTTCCAACTGCTCGCTGGCGCCGACGAAGCCGTACTGCGCTTGTTTCACCTGCGAATTGGTCGCGCCGCCGCTGTACAGCGGCAGGTTGAAGCTCAGACCCACTTTGTTTTCACCGAGGTCTGCGTCGCGCGTGGTGTTGCGTGAGCCGCCGTAATTGTTGTTGGAGATCGCCGTGGAGGCGCTGAAGTCCACTGTCGGCATATAGCCGGTCTGCGCGGCGCGGATCTGTTCGCGCGCCAGATCCTGGCTCAGGCGGGCGGACAGCAGGCTCAGGTTGCGCGCTTCCGCTTCTTTCAGCAGGTTGTTCACCGCTTCCGGGCGTTGGGTGCTGAAGCGATCGGTGTTCAGCGAGGCCAGCTCGGGGTAGAAGGTGCCGGTGACCTGACGCAGCGTTTCCAGCGCGTTGTCCAGATCGTTGCGGGCGGAGACTTCCGCCGCCAGCACGGTGTCGTAGTTCGAGCGGGCGTTCTGCACGTCGGTGATCGCCACCAGACCCACGTTGAAGCGCTGGGTGGTTTGATCCAGCGTGCGGTACACCGCGTCTTTCTGCGCCTGGGTATAGGACAGCGTATCGATCGCTTTCAGCACGTTGAAGTAAGCGGTCGCCGTGTTGAGAATAAGCTGTTGCTCAGCGGTCTGGAAGGTGACGTCGGAGATGCCGGCGGTCTTTTCCTGCAGCGTCAGTTGGCGCCATTTCGACATGTCGAAGATGGTTTGCGTCAGCGCCAGCGAGCCGCTTGTGCTATCGCTATGGGTGTCGCGGCTGTCTCGATACCCGCTGGTGTAGTTGTAACCGGCGGTCAGGCCGAGCTGCGGCAGCAACGGGCTGCGCGCTTCATTGATCTTTTCGAATGCGGCGTCGCGGTCAGCTGCACTTTTGCGCAGATCCGGGTTACTTTCCCTAGCCTGTTTGTAGACCTGCAGCAGGTTCTCTGCCTGGCTCATTGCACTGAAGCCGCCCAGGCTCAGTCCGATAAGAAGGGGGAGCAGTTTCTTCATTTGCATTCCTTGTTGTGCAGCAATATTGCTATGTTAGCGCTGACGATAGACGAAATAGTTGCCGATTCTAGCAGAGTCTGAGGTACGCATCAGGTGGCTGAATGTGCCATCTCACGTAACTTTTACCTTTCAGACCGCCCATTTACCTTGGCGTACTGCCCGGGTCGACTGCAGCTGATATTATGGCTGACAATCCGGATTGTTTCCCGCTATTACCTGCGAGCGCACAAACGTGCCGCATCCGGCGGCGAAAAACAGCCTAACATAAAGCCGCGGCGGAGAGTCCCGCTGTTTCTGTCATCAAAACCGTTTATTTTATCGGCATACTCACGCAGGAGAATTCGCGCATGAACCGTTCGCAGCCGTCGCCCGTTACTTTCGATAAAAAAGATGTAGAAATTATTGCACGCGAGACGCTGTACCGTGGTTTTTTTTCACTCAATTTATACCGGTTTCGCCACCGGTTGTTCAATGGTGAAATGAGCCCTGAAATCACGCGTGAAATTTTCGAACGCGGCCATGCGGCGGTGCTGCTGCCCTACGATCCGGTGCGCGACGAGGTTGTGCTGGTTGAACAACTGCGCATCGCCGCGGTCGATACCAGTAATTCGCCCTGGCTGCTGGAAATGGTGGCGGGTATGATCGAAACCGGTGAAAGCGTCGAGGACGTATGCCGCCGCGAAGCGCAGGAAGAGGCCGGCGTGGTGGTCGGGCGCTGCAAACCGGTGCTGAGCTACCTGGCCAGCCCCGGCGGCACCAGCGAACGTTTGTCGATCATGGTCGGCGAAGTGGACGCCGGCACCGCCGAGGGCATCCACGGCCTGGCGGAAGAACATGAAGATATCCGCGTCCATGTGGTCAGCCGCGAACAGGCTTACCGCTGGGTTGAGGAAGGCGCGATCGATAACGCCGCATCAGTGATTGCATTGCAATGGCTGGCGTTGCACCATGAATCGTTGAGAAAAGAGTGGGCCAACTAATGAAACAGCGCTATACCCCTGATTTCCCCGAAATGATGAGATTGTGCGAAACCAACTTCGCGCAATTGCGCCGCTTGCTGCCGCGCAACGACGAAGCGGGCGAAACGGTGACTTATCAGGTGAACGGCGCCGGCTATCGTTTGACCATCGTTGAGTCCACGCGTTACACGTCGCTGGTGGAGATCGAGCAGATCTTTCCGGCGGTCAGCTACTGGAGCCTGCCCGCGATGACGGTGCGGTTGTACCATGACGCCATGGTTGCGGAAGTGTGTTCCAGTCAGCAGATCTACCGCTTTAAAGCGCGTTATGATTATCCTAATAAAAAGTTGCATCAACGCGACGAAAAGCATCAAATTAACCAGTTTCTTGCTGATTGGCTGCGCTACTGTTTGGCGCATGGAGCGATGGCGGTTCCGGTTTGTTAGACAGACTGAAATAACAAAGGACACCATTTGGAAAGCCTGTTTAAACTGCCCGTGGCGAGTGGGGCCGCGGTCAGGATTCTACAAATAACAGATACCCACCTTTTTGCCGGCGAACACGAGACGTTGCTCGGCATCAATACCTATCGCAGCTATCACGCGGTGCTGGACGCCATCCAGGCGCAGCGCCGCGACGTCGATTTGATCGTCGCCACGGGAGATTTGGCGCAGGATCATTCGCAAGAGGCGTACCGCCACTTCGCCGCCGGCATCGCGCAACTGCCGGCCCCCTGCGTGTGGCTGCCGGGCAACCACGATTTTCAACCGGCGATGGTCGACGCGTTGGCCGCCGCGGGCATTGCGCCTTCCAAACAGGTGCTGTTGGGTGATAACTGGCAAGTGCTGATGCTGGACAGCCAGGTGTTCGGCGTGCCGCACGGCGAATTGAGCGAATACCAGCTGGAGTGGATGGAGCGTTGCCTGCAGGCTCACCCCGAGCGCTATACGCTGCTGCTGCTGCACCATCATCCGCTGCCTTCCGGTTGCACCTGGCTCGATCAGCACAGCCTGCGCAACCCGCATATGCTGGGCGCAATCCTGCTGCGTTATCCGAAAGTGAATACCGTGGTGTGCGGGCACATTCACCAGGATCTGGATTTGGAATGGCAGGGTCGGCGCCTGTTGGCGACGCCGTCTACCTGCGTGCAATTCAAGCCGCACTGCACGAACTTCACCATCGACGACGTTTCCCCCGGCTGGCGCTACCTCGATCTGCTGCCGGACGGTCGCGTCGAGACGCAGGTGTTCCGCCTGGAAAACGACGATTTCCGCCCCGATATGGACTCGGATGGATACTGATGCCTTCGACACTGCTCTACCTGCACGGTTTCAACAGCTCGCCGCAGTCGGCCAAGGCGGTGGCCTTCAAGGCCTGGCTGGCCGAACACCATCCCGATATCGAGATGCTGGTGCCGCAGCTGCCGGCCTTTCCGGCGGAGGCCGCCGAGATGCTGGAAAATCTGGTGCTGGAACGCGCCGGGCAAACGCTCGGGCTGGTCGGCTCGTCGCTGGGCGGCTATTACGCCACCTGGCTGTCGCAGTGTTTTTCCCTGCCGGCGGTGGTGGTCAACCCGGCGGTCAAGCCGTTTGAGCTGCTGGTCGACTATCTCGGCGCCAACGAGAACCCCTACACCGGCCAGCAATATGTGTTAGAGTCTCGGCACGTTTACGATCTGAAAGTGATGCAGATCGATCCTTTGGAGTCGCCGGATTTAATCTGGCTGCTGCAGCAAACGGGCGATGAAATTCTCGATTACGGCCAGGCAGTGGCGTATTACACCGCGTGTCGGCAAACGGTGGAGTCGGGTGGAAACCACGCCTTCGTCGGTTTCGAGCACTACTTCCCCCAGATTGTGGATTTTTTAGGGCTAAACGCGGTCTGACGGACCGTTCCGGCACCTCCCTTTAACCACGAAAAAATAATCAACGATGACTCAATCCAGCTATAACGCTGATGCCATTGAAGTACTCAGCGGTCTAGAACCAGTGCGCCGTCGTCCCGGCATGTATACCGACACGACGCGCCCAAACCACCTCGGCCAAGAGGTGATCGATAACAGCGTCGACGAAGCGTTGGCCGGTCACGCCAAGCGCATCGACGTGATCCTGCACGCCGATCAGTCGCTGGAAGTGATCGACGACGGCCGCGGCATGCCGGTGGACATCCACCCGGAAGAGGGCGTGCCGGCGGTTGAGTTGATCCTGTGCCGGCTGCACGCCGGCGGTAAATTCTCGAATAAAAACTACCAGTTCTCCGGCGGCCTGCACGGCGTTGGGATCTCGGTGGTCAATGCCCTGTCGAAGCGGGTGGAAGTCAACGTGCGCCGCGACGGCAACGTCTACGGCATCGCCTTCGAAAACGGCGACAAAGTGCAGGATCTGACGGTGACCGGCACCTGCGGCAAACGCAACACCGGCACCAGCGTGCACTTCTGGCCCGACGAACAGTTCTTCGACAGCCCGCGTTTCTCGGTATCGCGCCTGACTCACCTGCTGAAAGCCAAAGCGGTGCTGTGCCCCGGCGTCGAGATCTATTTCATCGACAAGGTGAACAACACCGAGCAGCGCTGGTGCTACCAGGACGGCCTGACCGACTACCTGATGGAAGCGGTTAACGGCCTGATAACCCTGCCGGAAGCGCCGTTCGTCGGCAATTTCGCCGGTGACACCGAAGCGGTGGACTGGGCGCTGCTGTGGCTGCCGGAAGGCGGCGAGCTGCTGACCGAAAGCTACGTCAACCTGATCCCGACCATGCAGGGCGGCACTCACGTCAACGGCCTGCGTCAGGGGCTGCTGGACGCGATGCGCGAGTTCTGCGAATTCCGCAATATTCTGCCGCGCGGCGTGAAGCTGTCGGCGGAGGATATCTGGGATCGTTGCGCCTACGTGCTGTCGGTGAAGATGCAGGATCCGCAGTTTGCCGGGCAGACCAAAGAGCGTCTCTCCTCGCGTCAGTGCGCGGCCTTCGTTTCCGGCGTGGTGAAAGACGCCTTCAGCCTGTGGCTGAACCAGAACGTTCAGGCGGCGGAACAGCTGGCCGAGCTGGCGATCTCCAGCGCCCAGCGCCGCCTGCGCGCGGCCAAGAAAGTGGTGCGCAAGAAGCTCACCAGCGGGCCGGCGCTGCCGGGCAAGCTGGCGGACTGCACCTCGCAGGATCTGGCCATGACCGAACTGTTCCTGGTGGAAGGGGATTCGGCGGGCGGATCGGCCAAGCAGGCGCGCGATCGCGAGTATCAGGCGATCATGCCGCTGAAGGGCAAGATCCTGAATACCTGGGAAGTGTCCTCGGACGAAGTGCTGGCCTCGCAGGAAGTGCACGACATTTCCGTGGCGATCGGCATCGATCCGGACAGCGAAGATCTCAGCCAATTGCGCTACGGCAAAATCTGCATCCTGGCGGATGCGGATTCCGATGGCTTGCATATCGCCACGCTGCTGTGCGCGCTGTTCGTGCGCCACTTCCGTTCGCTGGTGAAAGGCGGCCACGTCTATGTCGCCATGCCGCCGCTGTATCGCATCGATCTCGGTAAAGAAGTGTTCTACGCGCTGGATGAAGAAGAGAAAGCCGGCGTGCTGGAACAGCTGAAGCGCAAGAAGGGCAAGCCGAACGTGCAGCGTTTTAAAGGGCTGGGCGAGATGAACCCGCTGCAGCTGCGCGAAACCACCCTCGATCCGAACACCCGCCGTCTGGTGCAACTGACGGTGGCGGAGGATGACGTCGATCAGACGCTGGCGGTGATGGACATGCTGTTGGCCAAGAAGCGTTCGGAAGATCGCCGCAACTGGCTGCAAGACAAGGGCGACATGGCCGAATTGGCGGTCTGAGCCTGACCCTGGCCCGGTGAAACGCCGGGCCGGCTTTCCCGCAGGGCGTTCATGCGGCGCCCGATAACCTGGGCCGGAATGCATGAAGATCACGCTCGAAGAATTGCTGGCGTTCACCTCGGTGGTCGACAGCGGTTCCATCACCGCCGCCGCCGATCAGCTCGGCCAGACAACATCCGGCATCAGCCGCGCGCTCAGCCGCCTGGAGAATAAGCTCGATACCACCCTGATGCGCCGTACGACGCGTCGTTTGGAGCTGACCGAAGAGGGGCTGAGCTTCCTGAACCATGCGCGTACGATCATCAGCTCGGTGGAAAATGCCGAAGAGCAAATGGCGGTGCGCCGGCAAATGCCCGCCGGGCGGCTGCGGATCAATGCGGCCGCACCTTTTATGGAGCACGTCATCGTGCCGCTGGTGGCGGGGTTCAGAGAACGTTATCCGCAAATTTCGCTCGAGCTGAACACCGACAACCTGATTATCGATCTGCTGGAAAAACGCACGGATATCGCCATTCGCATCGGTGCGTTGCGTGATTCGACCATTCATGCGCGCGCGCTGGGAGCCAGCCGGCTGCGCATCCTCGCCAGCCCGGCTTATCTGCAGCAGCACGGCACGCCGCAGAGCGTGGAGGAGTTGCATCGGCATTGTCTGCTCGGTTTTACCCAGCCGGAGTCGCTTAACCAGTGGCCGTTGCGCTATCGCCAGGCGCCGCATTTCACCATCACGCCGACGATCTCTGCGTCCAGCGGGGAAACGTTGCGGCAATTGGCGCTGCGGGGCGAGGGGATCGTACAGCTGGCAGACTTTATGACCCGCCGCGATCGGGAAGCCGGCAAGTTGGTGACGTTGCTGGAGCAGGAGACGCTGGACGTGCGCCAGCCGATCAATGCGGTGTATTACCGCAATACGCAATTGGCGGCGCGCATCACCTGTTTTCTTGACTACGTCAGCGCGCACATCGACGCGCAGACGTTATAAGGCGGAGCTTACAGGGCGTTTTCCAGGATGTATATCTCGGTGTCCAGCACGCTGTCCTTGATGGTCTCGCGGTGTTTGAGCATGTGCTCAATGGCCAGGTGTTTTTCCAGATGCGCCATGCTTTCCCATTTCTCCAGCATGAATACCGAATCCGGCGACCGTTTCTGCCAGGGTGCCTGGGTATTGCTGTCGACCATCGGCGTATATTCGCCGCAGCCGTCTTCCGCCAGCACCAGCGGCACCAGTTTTTCAATGGCTTGCAGTACGGTGGCGCGGTGGCCGGGTTTCACTTTGATTTCTGCGATTACGGTGATCATGTCTGCCTCGTTGATGAGAATGTTCTGCGTCAGTTAAGCAAAAATTTTCGCCAAATGCTCGCGATAACGTGCGATGTCCGCTTCGATATCCGGTTGTTTTATCACGTTATTGCAGATAAAGGTCGGCAGCGCTTCCATTCCCAGGAACTGGTTGGCCTTGTGGAAGTGCAGGTAAACGCCGTCGACGCCGATACCGTGGAAGAACTGATCGGGATCGGTGAAGGCCTCCATCGGGGCGTTCCAGGTCAGGCTCAGCAGGTATTTTTTGCCCTGGATCAGGCCGCCGGAGCCATATTTTTTGCTTTCGTCAGAACGAGAGCGACCGTCGTTGGCATACAGGCTGCCGTGACCGGCGGTGAACACTTCATCGATGTATTTTTTCAGGATCCAAGGTTCGCCCATCCACCAGCCCGGCATCTGATAGATGACCGCGTCGGCCCACAGGTATTTCTGTACTTCGGCTTCGATGTCATAGCCGTCGTCGACCACGGTGACCTGCACATCGTGCTGCAGATCGCGCAGGAAGCCTTCCGCCACGTCGCTCAGGGTTTGGTTGAGTTCACCGTTGGAATGGCCGAATTGTTTTTTAGCGTTGATAATCAGGATATTGCTCATCTTTCACGGCTCCCGTCAGAGTTAAGATATGGCATGCTTCCCGCTGAAAAGGCGGAAACCATCTCGCTGGTGACGAGTGTAATCGTGAGTCAGGCAAGTAAAAATGCGATCTAGCGCACAACAGTGTTGACTGCCAGTCAATAAACGGGCCGCCAGACAGCGAAATTTTGCATAAACCGCATCGCGCAACCGGCCGCCGGCGGCGATCCTTGCGCCAACTGTGACAGCTACCCCGCAGATGGGTTACTATCGCGGGCAGAATCGACAAGCGATGCCTTTTGTCGTCCAAGGGATTGCCAAGCCACGGTCTGAGGATAATTGAGTAATGAGTGATCTGACTCATGACGGTGTAGAGCGTTTACCGCTGCACACATTCACTGAAAACGCCTATCTGAACTATTCCATGTACGTCATCATGGATCGGGCGTTGCCGTACATTGGCGACGGTTTGAAGCCGGTACAACGCCGCATCATCTACGCCATGTCTGAACTGGGGCTGACCAACAGCGCCAAATTCAAGAAATCCGCCCGCACCGTGGGCGACGTGCTGGGTAAATACCACCCGCACGGCGACAGCGCGTGTTATGAAGCCATGGTGCTGATGGCGCAGCCGTTCTCGTATCGCTATCCGCTGGTGGACGGCCAGGGGAACTGGGGGGCGCCGGACGATCCCAAGTCGTTCGCGGCGATGCGTTATACCGAATCGCGCCTGTCCAAATACGCCGAGGTCTTGCTGGCCGAACTGGGCCAGGGCACGGTCGACTGGATCCCGAACTTTGACGGCACGCTGCAAGAGCCGAAGATGCTGCCGGCGCGTCTGCCGAACATCCTGCTGAACGGCACCACCGGCATCGCGGTCGGCATGGCGACCGATATTCCGCCTCACAACGTGCGCGAAGTCGCCGCTGCGGCGGTGGCGCTGCTCGACAAGCCGGGCGCCTCGCTCGATGACCTGCTCGAGTTCGTGCAGGGGCCGGACTTCCCGACCGAAGCCGAGATCATTACCCCGCGCGATGAAATTCGCAAAATTTACCAGAGCGGCCGCGGCTCGGTGCGCATGCGCGCCGTGTGGAAGAAAGAGGACGGCAGCGCGGTGATCACCGCCTTGCCGCATCAGGTCTCCGGCGCCAAGGTGCTGGAGCAGATCGCCAGCCAGATGCGCGCCAAGAAGCTGCCGATGGTCGAGGATCTGCGCGATGAATCCGATCACGAGAACCCGACGCGTCTGGTGATCGTGCCGCGTTCCAACCGCATCGATCTGGAGCAGGTGATGAATCACCTGTTCGCCACCACCGATCTGGAACGCAGCTACCGCATCAACATGAACATGATCGGTCTGGACAACCGCCCGCAGGTCAAAGGGCTGGTGGAGATCCTCACCGAATGGCTGGCCTACCGTCGCGATACGGTGCGCCGCCGCCTGAACTACCGCCTCGAGAAGGTGCTCAAGCGTTTGCATATCCTCGAAGGTTTACTGGTGGCGTTCCTCAATATCGACGAGGTGATCCACATCATCCGCAGCGAGGATGAGCCGAAGCCGGTGCTGATGCAGCGTTTCGGCATCTCCGATACCCAGGCGGAAGCGATCCTCGAGCTGAAACTGCGTCACCTGGCCAAGCTGGAAGAGGTCAAGATCCGCGGTGAGCAGGACGAGCTGGCGAAAGAGCGCGATCAACTGCAGGCGCTGCTGGCGTCCGAGCGCAAGTTGAATACGCTGATTAAGAAAGAGATCCAGGCCGACGCGCAAACCTACGGCGACGATCGCCGTTCGCCGCTGACCGAGCGTGCGGAAGCCAAGGCGATGAGCGAGCACGATTTCGTGCCGTCCGAGCCGGTGACCATCGTGCTGTCGGAAATGGGCTGGGTGCGCAGCGCCAAGGGCCACGACATCGATCCGGCAGGGTTGAGCTACAAGGCCGGCGACAGCTTCCGCGGCGCGGCGCGCGGCAAGAGCAACCAGCCGGTGGTGTTCATCGATTCTACCGGGCGCAGCTATGCGCTCGATCCGATGACGCTGCCTTCGGCGCGCGGGCAGGGCGAACCGTTGACCGGCAAGCTGACGCCGCCGCCGGGCGCCACCATTGAGCAGGTGCTGATGGCGGCCGACGATCAAAAACTGCTGATGGCGTCCGACGCCGGTTACGGTTTCGTTTGCACCTTTAACGATCTGGTGGCGCGCAACCGCGCCGGCAAGGTGATGATCACGCTGCCGGACAACGCCAGAGCGCTGCCGCCGATGGAAATTCACGGCGCAGACGATATGCTGCTGTCGATCACCGCCGCCGGGCGCATGTTGATGTTCCCGGTCGCCGATCTGCCGCAACTGTCGAAGGGCAAGGGCAACAAGATCGTCTCCATTCCGGCGGCGCAGGCCGCAGCCGGTGAAGACAAGCTGGCCTGGCTGTTCGTGCTGCCGCCGCAGGCGTCCGTCACGTTGTACGTCGGCAAACGCAAGCTGACGCTGCGTCCGGAGGATCTGCAGAAGTTCCGCGCGGAGCGCGGCCGCAAGGGCACCCAGCTGCCGCGTGGCCTGCAGCGCATCGATCGCGTCGAAGTGGATGCGCCGGTGCGGGCGTCGGGAGGCGACAGCGAAGAGTAAGCGTTGGCGCCGGCGTTAAAGGGCGGTCGCAGCATGCTGTGGCCGCCTTATTTATTTTTGCTGGCGTTTATTTTCCAAATAGTTAACATTTCTGCGCATAAAATTATTGTGCGTACTGCCGCCTGGCAGGAAAATAGCGAGAAATGCAGGTGACATCGGCGTGCTTACCGCCTGGCCGGCAAATAATGAGTAAAGGAATCTGCGCAGCGAAGTAAACTGCGTTGGCAGTGTGCTAATGAGGTTGTTATGTTATTGATTTTGCGTGCCGTTCTCGCCACTCTTTTCTGTATTCTGGTGTGTATTTTCGGTTCTGTTTATTGCTTGTTCAGCCCGCGCAACCCTCGCCACGTGGCGACCTTCGGCCATCTTTTCGGCCGCCTGTCGACGCTGTTCGGCATCAAGGTTGAAACCCGCGTGCCGGCCGATGCGGCCAACAATGGCAACTGCATCTATATCGCCAACCACCAAAATAACTACGACATGGTGACGGCCTCCAATATCGTGCAGCCGCGCACCGTGACCGTCGGTAAAAAAAGTCTGGTGTGGATCCCGTTTTTCGGCCCGCTGTATTGGCTGACCGGTAATCTGCTGATAGATCGTGATAATCGCGCCAAGGCGCACGGCACCATCGCCCAGGTGGCGGAGCAGTTCAAAAAGAAAGACATTTCGATCTGGATGTTCCCGGAAGGGACCCGCAGCCGCGGTCGCGGGCTGATGCCGTTTAAAACCGGCGCGTTCCACGCGGCCATCGCCGCCGGCGTGCCGATTGTGCCGATCTGTGTATCAACCACCAGCGGTAATATAAATCTTAATCGCTGGAATAACGGTCATGTGATCGTCGAGATGTTGGCGCCGGTGGATACCAGCAAATACGGCAAAGAAAACGTGCGTGAGTTGGCGGCCCATTGCCGTGAGCTGATGGAGGCGAAAATCGCCGAATTGGACGCCGAAGTCGCCCAGCGCAACGCCGCCAAAAAATAAGAGTCTATCGGCTTCAAAGAATAGGGTTTTAATTGGCGTTCAGCGCCGTTAACGCCTGAACGCCTGCTAATCTTGATTGGCGGGCGTTTGGGTTTTGCACACGGTTTAGTTATTGCTTTTCATGGAGAAAATATGTCACTCAGTCGACGTCAGTTTTTACAGGCATCGGGCCTGGCGCTGTGCGCGGGCGCCGTGCCGCTGAGGGCTGAGGCGAGCGGAACGCAGACCCCGTTACCCATTCCCCCGCTGCTGGAGTCTCGCCGCGGTCAGCCGCTGTTCCTGACCTTGCAGCGCGCCCATTGGGCGTTTATGGATAACCGCAAAGCGGCGGTGTGGGGCATCAATGGCATGTACCTGGGGCCGACGGTGCGGGTTTACAGCGGTGACGACGTCAAACTGATCTACAGCAACCGCCTGCAGGAGCCGGTAGCGATGACCGTCAGCGGTCTGCAGGTGCCAGGCACGCTGATGGGCGGCGCGCCGCGCATGATGTCGCCTAACGTCGACTGGTCGCCGGTGCTGCCCATTCGTCAGGCGGCGGCCACCTGCTGGTACCATGCCAACACGCCGAACCGTATGGCGCCGCACGTTTACAACGGGCTGGCCGGGCTGTGGCTGGTGGAAGATGCCGTCAGCAAAGCGCTGCCGCTGCCCAACCACTACGGCGTCGACGATTTCCCGCTGATCATTCAGGACAAACGCTTCGATAACTTCGGCACACCGCAATACGATGCACCGTCGCAGGGCGGTTTCGTCGGCGATACGCTGTTGGTCAACGGCGTGCAAAACCCGTATGTCGACGTGTCGCGCGGCTGGGTGCGTCTGCGCCTGCTTAACGCCTCCAACGCGCGCCGCTATACCCTGCAGCTCAGCGACGGGCGGCCGTTCAACGTGATTGCCAGCGATCAGGGCTTCCTGCCTGCGCCGGTCGCGGTGCAGCAGCTGTCGTTGGCGCCTGGCGAACGCCGGGAAGTGCTGATCGACATGTCGAAGGGCGAAGAGGTGACCATCACCGCCGGTGAAGCGGCGGGCATCATGGATCGCCTGCGCGGCCTGTTCGAGCCGTCGAGCATTCTGGTGTCCACCCAGGTGCTGACGCTGCGCCCGACCGGCCTGCTGCCGCTGGTGACCGACAACCTGCCGATGCGCCTGCTGGCGGATCAGCTGTTGGACGGCAGCGCCAGCCGCACCCGCGATTTCCGCCTGGGCGACGGCGGCGTCGGCATCAACGGCGCGATTTGGGACATGAACCGCATCGACGTACAGGCACAGCAAGGCACCTGGGAACGTTGGAACATTCATGCGGATACGCCGCAGGCGTTCCATATTCAGGGCGTGCAGTTCCTGATCAAACGCGTCAACGGCGCGCAGCCGATGGCGGAAGATCGCGGCTGGAAGGACACCGTCTGGGTCGATGGCGACGTCGAGCTGCTGGTGTATTTCAACCAACCTACCTCCGAACACTTCCCGTTCCTGTATTACAGCCAGACGCTGGAGATGGCCGATCGCGGCACCGCCGGCCAGCTGATGGTGCAGCCGACGATGTAATCTGCGCTGCGGGCCGCTTACGGCGCCCGCAGCATTTCCAGGAAGGCCTGCACCACCGGCGTGACGCTGTCGGCGCGATACACCGCGTACAGATCCGCCGGCGGCGCCTGTTGCAGCGAGCAAAAGCGTACGCCGGGCCACGGGATGCGGCCGTAGCTGTCCGGCAGCAGCGTGATGCCGCAGCCTTCCGCCACCAGCGCCAGCAGGGTCTGCGGTTCGTTGACCTGATAAGCGACGTCCGGCAAAAATCCCTGCTGCAGACACAGATTGTGCAGATACAGCCCCAGGCTGGCCTCATGCGGCGGCAGCACGATGAAGCTGTCGTTCTGCAGCGCCGCCAGCGGTATATTTTCCTGCTGCGCCAGCGGATGATCGAGCGGCAACACCACGGCGATGCTCTCGCTTGCCAACCGTTGGCAGGTTAACCCCGGCAGCGTCTGCTGCTGCGCCTCTCGCCAGACCCCGATGTCGATATGCCGCTTTTGCAGCGCGGCGATTTGCTGGCTGGGCGTCAGCTCGTTCAACGACCAGGTGACGCCGGCGCTCCGCTCGCTGAATCGCCGCAGCGCCGCGATCAGACCGCCCCAGGCCGAGGTGCCGACCATGCCGACCACCATGTGGCCGCCTTCGCCACGCCCCATCTGTTGCACCTGATGCAATGCGCTGTCGGCCTGATCCAGCAGCCGCTCGACGTTGCGCAGCAGCGTGCGGCCGGCCGGCGTCAGCGTCATGGAGCGGGTGGTGCGTTTGAACAGCACCACCCCGAGCTGACTCTCCAGCTCCTTGATGTGCTTGCTGAGCGGCGGCTGTGACATATTCAGCCGCCGCGCCGCCTGGGTGAAGTTCATCTCTTCCGCCACCACGCGGAAATAGTGCAGCAGGCGGAAGTTAATCCGGCCGGGATCGGGCAGGGCTTGGGGCGGGTTCATCCGGGGTATCGCCTCCTTGTGACGCAGCTCAACTTATAGGTAAATGGAATAAATCGGCCGCCAAGAATGTATTGGTCTCGGCCGCGCCTCGCTCTCTACTATGGGGCTTATTATCCCCCGCTGAAAGAGAGAATACGATGTTTAATCAAGAAGATGCTTTTACCTGCGCCGATGTCGTCCGCGCACGCCTGCCGGGTTTCCAGCCGAAAGCGGCCTTGATTCTCGGCTCCGGGCTTGGCGCCCTGGCGGAGGTGATGACCGAAACCGTCACCCTCGATTACGCGGAGCTGCCGGGCTTTCCGGTGAGCGGCGTCGCCGGCCACGCCGGGCAGCTGGTCGCCGGCAAGCTGGAAGGCGTGCCGGTATTGTGCATGAAAGGGCGCGGTCATTTCTATGAAGGGCGTGGCATGCAGGTGATGACCACCGCGGTGCGCACTTTTAAACTGCTGGGCTGCGAATTCCTGCTGGCGACCAACGCCGCGGGTTCGCTGCGCCGTTCGGTGGCGCCGGGCAGCCTGGTGGCCATTACCGATCACATCAATTTCATGCCGGAATCGCCGCTGGTCGGCGCCAACGACGATCGCTTCGGGCCGCGCTTCTTCAGCCTGGCGAACGCCTACGATCGCGATCTGCGCGCCGGGCTGGCGGCGGTGGCCGAAAGCGCGGGCATTCCGCTGGCGGAAGGGGTATTCGCCGCCTACACCGGGCCGAATTTCGAAACGCCGGCGGAGATCCGCATGATGCAGACCCTGGGCTGCGACGTGGTGGGCATGTCGATCGTGCCGGAAGTCCTGGCGGCACGCCACTGCGGTCTCAAGGTGCTGGTGGTGTCCGCGATGACCAACTACGCCGAAGGGCTGTCGGATACGCCTCTTTCCCACGAACAAACGCTCAGCTGCGCGGCGCTGGCGGCGGACGATTTCATGCGCCTGATCCGCGAGCTGTTCAAAACGCTGTAACACCGCAAGCAAACCGGCGGCGGGCTGCAGGGGGCCCCGCCGCACCAATCATCGTTGAAAGCATAATAACAAGGTGATGGCGATGGCGATAAAAACACGATTAAAAGTCATGATTTTCCTGCAGTTCTTTATCTGGGGCGCCTGGCTGGTGACGCTGGGCTCCTACATGATCAACACGCTGCATTTCAGCGGCATGCAGGTGGGGATGGTCTACAGCGCCAAAGGCATCGCCGCGCTGATCATGCCGGGGCTGGCGGGCATCATCGCCGATCGGTGGATGAAGGCCAACTATCTGTATGCGCTGTGCCACCTGCTCGGGGCACTGGCGCTGTACTGCGCGGCGCAGGTCGAGCAACCGATGCTGATGTTCTGGGTGATGCTGTTCAATGCCATGGTCTATATGCCGACCATCGCGCTCTCCAACGCCATTTCCTATTTTTGCCTGGAGAAGCACGGCTTTGACACGGTGAGGGATTTTCCGCCGGTGCGGGTGTACGGCACCGTGGGGTTCATTCTGGCGATGTGGTTGGTCGGCTTCAGCCGCATCGAGCTCAGCAATCTGCAGCTGTATCTGGCTTCTGCGGCGTCGCTGCTGCTGTCCGCCTATTCGCTGACGCTGCCGCGTTGCCCGACCAACCGCGCGGCCGAGTCGAAAAGCTGGGTGAGCGTGCTGGGGTTGGATGCGCTGGTGTTATTCCGCCAGCGGCGCATGGCGCTGTTTTTCCTGTTCGCCATGTTGCTTGGCGCGGCGCTGCAGATAACCAATACCTTCGGCAACCCGTTCCTGCACGATCTGTCGCTCAATCCGCTGTATCAGGACAGCCTCAGCGTCCGGTATCCGGCGGTGCTGCTGTCGCTGTCGCAGATCTCCGAAGTGTTCTTTATCCTCACCATTCCCTTCTTCCTGCGCCGTTACGGCATCAAGCAGGTGATGCTGATCAGCATGGCGGCCTGGACGCTGCGCTTTCTGTTCCTGGCTTACGGCACGCCGGTCGGCTTTGGTTTCGTGCTGCTGTTGCTGTCGATGATTGTCTACGGCTGCGCCTTCGACTTCTTCAATATCTCCGGCGCCATCTTCGTCGAGAAAGAGGCCGATCACCGCATCCGCGCCAGCGCGCAGGGGCTGTTCATGACCATGGTCAACGGTTTGGGCGCCTATCTGGGGGCGCTCGCCAGCGGCGAGGTGGTGGACTTCTTCAGCCATGACGGCGTGAAAGACTGGCAGAGCATCTGGCTGGTGTTTGCGCTGTATACGCTGGTGCTGGGGATCGTGTTCGCGTTGAGCTTCAACTACCGCCACCTGCCGCAGGAGAGCGCGGCGGCGGCGCAGTAAGGCAGGGGGCGCAGCTGGCTGCGCCCTGAAACGTCAGGCCTGCGGGAAGCGCTGCTGCAGCTGCTGCCGGTCCGGCGGATTGGCGGCGCCGAGGCTGGCCACCACGCAAGCGGCGACCCGGTTGGCCAGATCGACCGCCCGCGGCAGTGGCCAGCCGGCAGACAGGCCCGCCAGCAAACCGGCGCAGTGGGCATCGCCCGCGCCGATGGTGTCAACGACCTCTACCGGATAGGCCGGAACGTGCAGCGGCGGCGTGCGGCCGTCGCAGATCCACGCGCCGTCGCGATCCAGGCGACAGATCAGCGTCAGATTACGGGCGGCGGCATAGCGCTGTGCGGCCTCCACGGCGTCGCCGGCGCCGCACAGCGTGGCCACTTCGTCGCGGTTGAGCGTCAGCAGAGTGTGGCTGTCGCTGAGCATGGCGAAGAAATCTTCGCTGAGCTGGGCGATGCGCGGGCCGGGATCGATCAGGCGCGGTTGGTCGAACGGCATGCGCGTCAGCCACTCGCGCAGCGCTTCGCCGTTTTCGCCCGCCAGCTCGTAGCCGCTGGCGTAGATCAGCGTGTGTTCCGTCAGCGGCAGGGTCGCCAGCTGCGCTTTATTCCATTGGCTTTCGCAACCGGACACCGTGATAAAGGTGCGTTCGCCGTCGGGCTCCACCAGCGCCAGGCACCAGCCGTTGTCCATCTGGCCGTGGCGCAACAGCACCTCCAGCCCCAGTTCGCCCATGGCGGCTTCGATCGCCGCGCCCCACTCGCCGTTGCCGACCGGCATGCCGTTGATCACCGGCGCTTCAAGGCGCGTCAGCGCGCGCGCCACGTTGAACGCGCAACCGCCGATTTGCCGCGCCTGCGGCAGGGCTTCGATATCTTCACCGCGGATCGGCAGGCGCGGCAGCGTCATCACCAGATCGCCGACCGCGCCCCCAATCACCAGGACAGGTGTTACAGCTTCCCACTCATTCATTGATGTTCTCTGCGTTGGGTCAGGTACAGACCGTAAGCGATCAGACTCACCGCAAACGACACAAACAGCCCCAGGCTGGAGTCGGCGAACAAGCCTTTGGCCAGCGGGCCGTCGATAAAACCGGTTTTGGTGACCAGCAGGCCGCACAGGGCGCCGAGGAACCAGCAAAACAGCGGGGCTTTGCGCACGCCGCGGTTCTGGCCATGCAGGCCGTACAAAGCGTTGCCATCATACCCGTGGCGGCGGCGCAGGCACAGGTAATCGAGCAGGAAAATCGCCTCCCAGGCCGCCAGAAACACCCCGCAGAACACCAGGAAGGAGATGAACGGCCCCATGAAATCGCCGGAGATGAACAGCACATACAGGGCGATGCCCAGCACCACCACGGCGTCGATCGATACCGCCAGCCATTGTTTGACCTGCACGCCGATGGTCAGCAGGTTAAGGCTGGCGGAATACAGGCTGAGCACCGCGATGGTGACGATGCCGGCGGTGGCGGCCAGCAGATAAGGGATGGCCATCCAGGCGGGCAGCACCGAGCCTATCAGCGCGATGGGGTTGGCGGCGCTGGCCAGATCGGGGAGCTGCACGGAAAGCAGAATACCGGCCAGCATCAGCAGCATCAGCGGCAAACAGGCACCGCCCATCACCGCGGCGAAAATGCCTTTGCTCGACGAGCTCGGGCTTTGATAGCGGCTGTAATCGGCGCCGGCGATTGCCCAGCTGATGCCGGTGCCGGCGGCGATCACCGATACCGCCGGCAGGAAACCGGTCAACCAGCTGCCGGAAGGCAGCGCCAGCACCTGGCTCCACTCGGTGTTGAACAGGATATAGAGCACCACGATCAGCGTCATGGTGCCGAAGATGCGGCTGAACCAGCTCTGCATCCAGACCACGGTATTTTGCCCCAGCAGGCTGACGACGACAGTGAGCCCGCCGAACAGCAGCAGGCTGAGCGCGGTCAACAGGTGGCTGGTTCCCAGTCCGAAGGCCTCGAACAGCGCCGCCAGCGTCAGGGTGCCGGTGATCACGTTGACCGCTTCCCAGCCCATCAGGTTGATCCAACTGAACAGGGTGGGCGCCACGTTGCCCTTCAGCCCGAAAATCACCCGCGAGAGCGTCAGCGTAGAGGTGCGCCCGCGCTTGCCGGCGAAGCTGGTGAGGCCGACCAGCACGAAGCTGGCGACGCCGACCAGCGCGGCGAGTACCGATTGCAGAAAGGATAAGCCGAAGCCGACGATGATGGCGCCGTACACCACGCCGAGAATACCGATATTGGCCGCCGACCAGATCCAAAACAGCTCGATGGGCTTACCGGTCTGTTCCGCGTCCGGCACCCGGTCGATACCGGTGCTTTCTACCTTCCATGCTTCATTGCGATTGATATCGGTCATAGCAAATGATCCCTGTTGCGCAGGGCCGCGAGGGCCGCCGCAGTTGACTGAAAATCGATTCCGTTGGCGCGGTTGAGGCCGGCTATCCCGCTGTCGGTGAAGACGCCGATTCCGCGCAGTGTGTAGCGGCTGATGCCGCCGGGTCTGTCAAAATGAGGGCGGTATCCGCCTTATCGGGTGAGGCACGTCGGCCGCACGGCGCCAATGAGTGTAGTCAAAGAGTGGGGCTGCAGCGGGGATTGGCGAAGCGGGAACGTTTCTATTTGCCGACATCGATCCGCTTCGCCCTCCGCGATGGGATCCTGTGATGCGGCGATGAGCCGTGAGCAGGCTATCCATTAGCTCCGTTGCTTATTATCGGCCGTTTGCGCCGGCAGTATAGGCCCGCTGCCGGCCATCAAGGGTATCCTTTAGGGCTGGCAGCGGGTTTTTTATTGTTTTTAAAGTGGGTCCCTGGTGTTGGTGCTATTGATGTATCAACATCAATAAGCACAGATTACGCGCGATCTAGATCCAATGAAAGTCCATTAGGCAAAAATTGTGATGCCACTCTGAAAGCATTAGCGATATTTTAGTTAAAGTGAGGTGCCTATCGCCGGACAGGCGATAGGATAACAATGAGACTCAGACGAATGGCATAAGCAAGAGGGCGGGCGAATGACGGATTTTATGGCCTGGCTGCGTGGTCATCTGGCGCAGGGGACGGTAGCGCCGCGTTATATTCAGCTGGCGGCGGCGATAGAAACCGCGATCAGGCAGCAGGTGTTGGCGGCGGAGGCATTTCTGCCGCCGGAACGGCAGATGGCGGAGGGGCTGGCGCTGTCGCGCGTCACCGTCAGCAAGGCAATGAAGCTGCTGGAGGATAAAGGGCTGATTTCACGGCAGCAGGGGGTCGGCACCCGCGTGGCGATGCGCATTGGTTATTCCCTCGATAAGGACAGCGGTTTCACCGCTCAGGCGCTGCGTCACGGCAGCCGCGTCAGCAATCGATGGCTGCTGCGCACTCGAGTCGGCGCGCCGGCCAAGGCCGCGGCGGCGCTGGGGCTGGCGGAGGGGGATGAAGTGATCAAACTGCGGCGGTTACGCTTGCTGAACGGCAGCCCGGTCTCGCTGGAAACCACCTATATACCACCGCGCTTCTTGCCCGAACCGGCGCAGCTGGAGCATTCACTGTATGCGCTATGGCAATCGCGCGGCATCGTGCCTGAAGATAAACACTTTCTGTTGAAGGCGGTGTCCTGCAGCGACGAGGTCGCCGAACTGCTCAACGTGCCGTGCGGCGCGCCGTTGTTGCACATCATCCAAACCAGCCGCAACGCTCAGGGTGAGGCGCTGGAGTTCAGCGATATCTTGTGCCGCAGCGACGTTTATGAATTCGAAGTGAACGGTTAGCGAAATAACCATGCTCTTTTTGCTGCTAGTGCGTATAATCGCCGCCCGGCGATTAATTAACCTGTAAAAAGAGCAGCAGAATGAGCACCACCAGCCTGATCCAACCCGATCGTGAACTGTTTTCCTATAAGCCCTATTGGGCCGAATGTTTTGGCACCGCGCCGTTTTTACCGATGTCGCGGGCAGAGATGGATCAACTGGGCTGGGACAGCTGCGACGTGATCATCATCAGCGGCGACGCCTACGTCGATCACCCAAGCTTCGGCATGGCGATCATCGGCCGCATGCTGGAAGCGCAGGGCTTTCGCGTCGGCATTATCGCGCAGCCGGACTGGAGCAATAAAGAAGACTTCATGCGGTTGGGGAAACCGAACCTGTTCTTCGGCATCACCGCCGGCAACATGGACTCGATGATCAACCGCTACACCGCCGATCGCAAACTGCGCCACGACGATGCCTATACCGCCGGCAACGTCGGCGGCAAGCGGCCGGATCGCGCCACCCTGGTCTACAGCCAGCGCTGCAAAGAAGCCTATAAAGACGTGCCGATCGTGCTGGGTGGCATTGAAGCCAGTCTGCGTCGCATCGCCCACTACGATTACTGGTCTGATACCGTGCGCCGCTCGGTGCTGGTGGACTCCAAAGCCGACATGCTGATCTACGGCAACGGCGAGCGTCCGCTGGTGGAAGTGGCGCACCGTCTGGCCGCCGGTGAGAAGATCGGCGATATCCACGATATCCGCAATACCGCGGTGATGCGCAAAGAAGCGCTGCCGGGTTGGAGCGGTGTGGATTCCACCCGCCTCGACAAGCCGGGCCGCATCGAACCTATCCCGAACCCGTACGGCGAGGATCTGCCGTGCGCCGACGGCGCCAAGCCGAAAGAGCCGGAAGCCAAGCCTGTCACCGTGCGCGCCGCCAAACCGAAGCCGTGGGAGAAGACCTACGTGCTGCTGCCGTCCTTCGAGAAAGTGAAGGGCGACAAGGTGCTGTATGCGCACACCTCGCGTATTTTGCACCATGAAACCAACCCAGGCTGCGCCCGCGCGCTGATGCAAAAACACGGCGATCGCTACGTGTGGATCAACCCGCCGGCGATCCCGCTGACCACGCCGGAGATGGACAGCGTCTTCGCCCTGCCTTATCAACGCGTACCGCACCCGTCCTACGGTCAGGATCGCATTCCGGCCTATGACATGATCCGTTTCTCGGTGAACATCATGCGCGGCTGCTACGGCGGCTGTTCGTTCTGTTCGATCACCGAGCATGAAGGGCGCATCATCCAGAGCCGTTCGGAAGATTCGATCGTTCGCGAAATCGAAGAGATCCGTGACAAGGTGCCGGGCTTTACCGGTGTGATCTCCGATCTGGGCGGCCCGACCGCCAACATGTATATGCTGCGTTGCACCAACCCGCGCGCTGAGCAGACCTGCCGCCGCGCCTCGTGCGTGTATCCGGAGATCTGCACCTATATGGATACCAACCACGAGCCGACCATCAAGCTTTACCGCCGCGCGCGTTCTCTGGAGGGCATCAAGAAGATCCTGATCGCTTCCGGGGTACGTTACGATCTGGCGGTGGAAGATCCGCGCTATATCAAGGAACTGGCGACCCACCACGTCGGCGGCTACCTGAAGATCGCGCCGGAGCACACCGAAGAAGGCCCGTTGTCGAAGATGATGAAACCGGGCATGGGCAGTTACGATCGCTTCAAGCAGCTGTTTGATCACTATTCGAAGCTGGCGGGTAAAGAGCAGTACCTGATCCCATACTTTATCTCGTCGCACCCGGGCACCCGCGATGAAGACATGGTGAACCTGGCGCTGTGGCTGAAAAAGAACCGTTTCCGCCTCGATCAGGTGCAGAACTTCTATCCTTCGCCGATGGCCAACTCCACCACCATGTATTACAGCGGCAAAAACCCGCTGAGCAAGGTGGGGTACAAGAGCGAAGACGTGGTGGTGCCGCGCGGCGATCGCCAGCGCCGCCTGCATAAGGCGCTGCTGCGTTACCACGATCCGGCCAACTGGGCGCTGATCCGCGCCGCGCTGGAAGAGATGGGCCTGAAGCACCTGATCGGCAGCCGCCGCGATTGTCTGGTGCCGGCGCCGAGCATCGACGAACAGCGCGAAGCGAAACGGCTGCAGCGCCATACCCGGCCGGCGCTGACCAAACATACCGATATCAATCGGCAGCGCACGCCGTCCAACCGGCCGCCGCGCAAACCGATTCGCAAAGCCAAGCCGTAACGGCCGCACCGCATGCGTAAACAAAAAGGAGAACCCCCGGGTTCTCCTTTTCACTGTTGAGCGTCACAGCTGCTCGTACGCGGCTTCCACTTTCATCAAATGGCGCGGCGCCTGCGGCGCGGGATGGTATTTGCGCACGTGCCAGTTAAAGGCCTCCGGCGACAGGTTGTTAATCATCGCGATGGCCTGCTGACGGTTGCTGGAGAAGGTGCGCAGCAGTGCCCCGGTGCCGTTGACGTAGGCGATGATGGTGGCGTAGCGCAGCGTGACGGGATTGGCGATCCCTTTAAGCTGTTGTTTCTGCAAGGTGGCCAGATAGGCGGCGCCGAGATCGATATTGGTGTCGGGATCCCGCAGATCGTCATCGTCCGGGCAACCGCGTTTGCCTTTGTAGCGATAGGCGTCGCAGCCGGCGGTATCGGCTTTCAGCTGCATCAGGCCGATCGCATTGGATCTGCTCACTGCGGCGGGGTTGAAACCGGACTCCACCTGGATCATGGCGGTGATCAGCTTGGCGTCTACGCCGTATTCGCTGGCGGCGTCTTTGATGGCGCTATCGAAGGCGTGGCGATCGTAGCTGACGCGCTGTTTCTTGCCGGCGCAACCCGCCAGCACCAGCATGACGCAAAGCATGCCCAGCCGTGACCCGTGTGAGAAAGAGAATTTCATGGTG
Organism: Serratia sp. 22278; assembly: GCF_052045405.1. Lineage (NCBI taxonomy): Bacteria > Pseudomonadati > Pseudomonadota > Gammaproteobacteria > Enterobacterales > Yersiniaceae > Serratia > Serratia sp. 22278. The sequence continues at coordinate 146,709 of NZ_JBQEOW010000005.1, forward strand.
CTCCGTGCTTGTCTGTTTTTTAACGGCGTTAACCGGCGGGCGGAGCCTCCGGCGTCGTCATCATAACGTCAGGCGGCGCAAAGGAGCAATGTGCGGGAAGGAAAAGCCCCCTCCGGCCGGAGAGGGCTTGGGGGGAGATTACAGGGTATCCGGATCCGGCCCGAGGCGGTTGCCGACATCCAGCTTGGCGATCTCGCCCAGTTCATCTTTATCGAGTTTGAAATCAAACACCTCGAAGTTTTCGCGAATCCGCGACGGCGTGACCGATTTCGGGATGACGATAAGACCGCTGTCCAGGTGCCAGCGCACCACAATCTGCGCCGGGGTTTTCTCGTATTTTTCGGCCAGCGCCTTGATCAGCGGCTGGTCGAACACGCCTTCACCGCCTTGCGCCAGCGGGCTCCAGGATTCGGTGGCGATATGGTGCGTGGCGTTCCAGGCGCGCAGCTGGCGCTGTTGCAGCAGCGGGTGCAGCTCGATCTGGTTGACGACCGGCGCCACGTTGGTTTCATCCAACAGACGCTGCAGGTGCGGCGTATGGAAGTTGCATACGCCGATGCTTTTCACCAGGCCTTGTTCGCGCAGCTTGATCAGCTCGCGCCAGGCGGAGACGTATTGATCCTGCTGCGGGCGCGGCCAGTGGATCAGATACAGATCCACATAGTCCAGCTTGAGCTTTTCCAGACTGGTTTCCAGCGCCGCCAGCGGATCGCCCTGATCGTCGTTCCACAGCTTGGTGGTGATGAACAGGTCGCTGCGCGGCAGCGCGCTGGACTGCAGCGCGGCGCCGACGCCTTCTTCGTTCTTGTAAATCGCGGCGGTGTCGATGGAGCGGTAACCGATCTCCAGCGCTTTGCTCACCGCGCGGGTGGTCTCTTCAATACTCGCCTGCCAAACGCCGAGACCCAACTGCGGCATCAGATTACCATCGTGGAGTTTGATGATGGGTTGTTGCGTTGTCATGCGCATCTCCTTGTGTACGGATTGCGGCGCCTGCGGCGCCGAAACGGCTATAGATAAATTCTAGTTGGCAAAATGGGCGGTTGCCGGGTTTGCCAGCCTAATTTCAGCGGTGGCGGGAGGGCCATTTTCTCCCCGCTCTCCCTGCGAATGAGCGGTAAGACGAGTGGTGCGAAACGATCGGCGGCGCTGAAGCGCCCGATTGCGCCCGGTGATCGGCCGGGCGCAGGATGCGGCGAAAAATGGCTGGCGGAGACTAAAGCCTAGCAAAAAATCGCCGTTTTGCGATTAACGCGCCGCTTCATAAATGCGGCGGCTGACGTCCAGGGTAATGTCCTGATGCTCGCCCAGGGCGGTCATGCCGTGCTGATGGAGCTTGTCGAGCAGCGCCGGAATGCTGCTGCCGTCGAGCTGATAATCCGCCATGCGGGTCGGCACGCCCATCTGTTCGAAGAAGGCGCGGGTGGCGGCGATGGCGCCGTCGATCCGGCTGTCTTCGCTGCCTTCGCGCAGGCCCCAGACGCGTTCAGCGTACTGCAGCAGTTTTTCGCGCTTCTGCGCTTTCTTCTCGTGCAGCAGCGCCGGCAGCACGATGGCCAGCGTTTGCGCGTGGTCGAGATCGTGCATGGCGGTCAGCTCGTGGCCCAGCATGTGGGTCGCCCAGTCCTGCGGCACGCCGGCGCCGATCAGGCCGTTCAGCGCCATGGTGGCGCTCCACATCACGTTGGCGCGCACCGCATAGTTCTCCGGCTCGGCCAGCGCGCGCGGGCCGTCTTCCAGCAGGGTCAACAGCAGGCCTTCGGCGAAGCGATCCTGCACCTTGGCGTCGACCGGGTAGGTCAGATACTGCTCCAGGGTGTGCACGAAGGCGTCGACCACGCCGTTGGCGATCTGGCGGGGCGGCAGCGAGTAGGTCACCACCGGATCCAGCACGGCGAAGCGCGGCTGCACCAGCGGCGAGAAGAAGTGCTGCTTGTCGCCGCTGCTTTTGCGGGTGATCACCGCGCCGCTGTTGGACTCGGAGCCGGTGGCCGGCAGCGTCAGCACGCAGCCCATCGGCACTGCGTCGGCGATGTGGCTGCCGACGGTCTGCAGAATGTGCCAGGCGTCGTTGCTGGCCGTATAACGGGCGGCGGCGGCGATGAACTTGGTGCCGTCAACCACCGAACCGCCGCCGACCGCCAGCAGGAAATCGATGTTTTCCGCTTTCACCACCTCGACCGCTTTCATCAGCGTTTCGTAGGTCGGGTTAGGCTCGATGCCGGAAAACTCCCGCACGTCGCGGCCGGCCAGCGCGCTATGCACCTGATCCAGCACGCCGTTTTTCTTTACGCTGCCGCCACCGTAGGTGATCAGGATGCGCGCGTCCGCCGGGATTTGGCCGGCCACGTCGGCAATTTGGTCCTTGCCGAACAGGATTTTGGTTGGGGTATGCAGAATGAAGTTGTGCATGGTTGATTTCTCTCTTTCTGTCAGGCGGGCGCCAAAGTGGCGCAAAGGTATCTGGCCCGTATTGTCAGGAACCGGGCGGCAACGCACAATGCACATTCCTGTTTGGTTCTTGCCTATTTCTACAACTGTCTGTAGAAATGGCGAGTTTTAAATTATGATTTATGCCGAATCGTTCTGACTGTAAGAGGGTGTTTCCGTGATTGAAATCGATGCGCTGCGCAGCCGCATGGCGCGCCAGGCGATGGCTATCGCCAGCGGCAACGGCTACACGCCGTCGCCGGTGCCGCGGGTGAAGATTTTGTATGTCGATCGCCACAGCCCGCGTCAGCCGGTGATGTATGAACCGGGGATCGTCATTGTTTTTCAGGGGCACAAGGTCGGCTATTGCGGCAATAAGAAGTTCCAATACGATCCGCGCAACTACCTGCTGATGACGGTGCCGCTGCCGTTTGAATGCGAAACCTTCGCCAGCCCGGAACTGCCGCTGGTTGGGTTGGCGGTCAATATCGATACCCAAATGCTGCAGGACTTGCTGATCGACATCGGCGATGACGACTACCTGATGCAACCGCGCGCGGAGAGCAACGGGGTGAACCTGGCGGAAATGACGGAAGAGTTGCTGTGCGCCACCGAGCGTCTGCTCGACGTGATGGCCAATCCGCTCGACGCCCGGGTGCTTGGGCCGCAGATTGTACGGGAGATTCTCTATTATGTGCTGCGCGGCGCCTGCGGCGCGTCGCTGCAGGAGTTGGTCAATCGGCATACCCACTTCAGCCAGATCGCCAAGGCGCTGCGGCGTATCGAACATCAGTATGCCGACAGCATCAACGTCGAGCAGTTGGCCAGCGAGGTCAACATGAGCGTCTCGGCGTTCCACCACAACTTCAAGGCGGTGACCAACACCTCGCCGCTGCAGTACGTGAAGTCGTACCGGCTGCATAAGGCGCGACTGTTGATGGTTCATGACGGTCTGAAGGCCAGCACGGCGGCGATCCGCGTCGGCTACGAAAGCGCGTCGCAGTTTAGCCGCGAGTTCAAACGGCTGTTCGGCATGACGCCGAGCGATGAAGTCGCCCGGCTGCGCGAGGCCAACCCGCTGTTGCTGGAGGGCTGAGCCGCGTTTATGGGGTTAAGACGATCTTGCCGAATGGCCCGCGATCGAGGTGATCCAGCGCCTGCGGCAGCTGATCGAAGCGGTATACCTGGTCGATCACCGGCTGCAGGTTGACGGCGTCCACGGCGCGCACCAGGTCTTCCAGCGCGCGGCGGTGGCCGACGCCGATGCCCTGAATCACTGCGGATTTTAATAGCAGCGGGCCGGCGGGGGCGGAAATTTCGTTGCCTTCCAGGATGCCTATTACCGAGATGCGTCCTCCCACCGCCACGGCGCGCACCGAATTGCCGAGGTTGGTGCCGCCCACGGTATCCACCACATGGTCGATGCCGCGATCCTGGGTCAGCTGATAGACCTTCTCCACCCAGTCGCCATGCAGGCGATTGATGCCGCGGTCGGCGCCCAGCGCCTTGGCGCGAGCCAATTTTTCGTCGCTGCCGGAAGTGACGTACACCTCGGCGCCGTGCGCTTTGGCGATCTGCAGCGCGAACAGCGCCACGCCGCCGGTGCCTTGCACCAATACCGAGTCGCCGGCGCGCAGTCTGCCTTGCTCCACCAGTGCGAACCAGGCGGTCAGCCCGGCGCACGGCAAGGTGCTGGCCTGAACATCGTCTAGCGACGCTGGCGCCGCCACCAGCCAATCTTCATGCACTATCACGTATTCCGCCAGCACGCCCTGATAAAAACCGCCGAGGGTGTGATAAGGCACCCGGCGCGCATCGCCGTAGGGTTTTTGCTCGCCGTCGAGCCAACCGGGGCTGAAGGTGGAAATGACGCGCGCGCCGGGCTGAAAGCGGCTGACGCCGGGGCCGATGGCATCGACCTCGCCGGCCATGTCCGAGGCGGGCGTGAACGGCTGCGGCAGCGTGAGCCCCATGCCGCTTTCAATCATCAATTTGTCACGGTAATTGAGTGAGATAGCCTTCACTTTCACTCTGATTTCGTGCGGCCCCGGCTGTGGGATGGCGCTTGCGCTCAGCTGCAGGTGCTCACGCCCCAGGGCGCTCATCGTCCAGCGTTGCATTGTATTGGTCATGATGTTCTCCAAAGTCAGCGATTAACAGACCTGCCGATAATATCGTTGATAGAGGTTCGCCAGTGGCGATAAGATTTCCGCAGATTGTTTCTTTCAGAGCGACAAATCATGAGCGATCGGTTGAGCGGCATTTCGGTATTCGTTACCGCCGTGGAGGCGGGCAGTTTTGCGTTGGCGGCCAGTCGGCTGCATCTTTCGCGTTCGGCGGTCGGCAAAACCATCGCCCGGCTGGAACAGCGGCTGGGGGTGCGGCTGTTTCATCGCACCACGCGCAGCCAGAGCCTGACCGACGACGGTGCGCTGTTTTATGAGCGCTGCCTGCGGGCGCTGGAGGAGATCCGTGGCGCGGAAACGCTGCTGGAGTCGGGGAAACGACAGGTCAGCGGCCGGCTGCGGGTGTCGATGCCGGTGCTGTTTGGCCGCATGTGCATTGCGCCGCTGCTGACCGAACTGACGCGCGAGCATCCTGGGTTGGAGCTGGAGCTGTCGTTCAGCGATCGGGTGGTGGACCTGATTGAGGACGGCTTCGATATGGCGATTCGCAACGGTACGCTGGCCAACAGCAGCGGCTTGGTGGCGCGCCGCATCGGCGATCACCGCATGGCGCTGTGCGCCTCGCCGGCCTATCTGCAGCGGTGCGGCGAACCGCTCAGCATCGAGCAACTGGCGCAGCATGAGGCGGTGACCTATATGCGCGCCGGCGCGCGGCGCAGCTGGTTGGTATTGGATAGCGACGGCAAGCCGCAGGACGTAATGCCGAATAACCGGCTGCAAATGGACGACCTGCAGGCGATTGCGGATGCGGCCACGGCGGGTTTCGGCATTGCCTGGCTGCCGTGCTGGCTGGTACGTGAGCAGTTGTTGAGCGGGGCGCTGGTGCGCTTGCTGCGCGATCGGCCGGGCGCCGCCTTTGAAGCGCATGCGGTGTGGCCGCACACGCCCCACCTGCCGCTGAAGGTGCGGCTGGCGGTGGATACGCTGGTGAACAAACTGCCTGCCAGTCTGGCGTTGGTCGAGAAGGCGCTGTAGCGCGCCCGGTTCAGGAAGAGGCGGCGCGTTTTTTACGCCAGATCACCAGCATGGCGCCCAGCAGGCCGACGAACAGCAGCAACAGCGGCAGCAGCATCAGGCCGGTCATCACCTGGCTTTCATAGCGTTTCACCAGAGGGATTTGGCTGAACGCGTAGCCGAGGCCGACCAGCGCGCAGACCCAGATCGCCGCGCTCAGCCAGTTGAATACCTGGAAGCGCGAGCTGTTGAGCCCGGAAATGCCGGCCATGGTCGGCAGCAGGGTGCGCACGAAACCGAGGAAGCGGCCGATCAGCAGCGCCGTCAGCCCGTGGCGGTTGAACAGGTTGTGCGCGCGCTGGTGGTACTGTGCCGGCAGTTGCAGCAGCCAGCTCTTCACCAGGCCGGTGTGGCCCAGCCAGCGGCCCTGGATATAGCTCAGCCAGCAGCCGAGGCCGGCGGCGGCGGTCAGTATCAGCAGAGTGGGGGCAAAGCCCATCACGCCTTTGGCGATCAGCGCGCCCGACAGCAGCAGCAGGCTGTCACCGGGAAGGAAGGAGGCGGGCAGCAGTCCGTTTTCCAAAAACAGAGTGGTGAAAAGTACGGCGTAAACCACCCAAATTACGCTTGGATCGGCGAGGGCGATGAAGTCCTGCTGCCAAAGCGCATGAATAATCTCTCGTAATACATCCATTTTATGTCCTGTTGCATGCCGGTTGCGCCCGGGGTCACGTTCTCCAGGATGCGGCGGTTACCGTATCTGACAGTTACCCGGTTAGTGTACCGCTAATAGCTTAAGCCGACATTAAACGAGACGAAGAAAATTATCGGAATCCGCCTTAGCGCACGCCGTTGAGGCGATCGAAGCCGGCCGCCAGATCGGCGATCAGGTCTTCGACGTTCTCCAGACCGATATGCAACCGCACCAGCGTGCCGGAAAAATCGACGCCGCCCGCCGGGCGGATCGCTTCCAGTTCTTCCGGCTGGTTGGCCAGGATCAGCGACTCGAAGCCGCCCCAGGAGTAGGCCATGCTGAAGTGGCTGAAGTTGTCCAGGTAGGCGGCCAACTGCGCCTCATCCAGCCGCTCTTTCAGCACGAAGGAGAACAGTCCATTGCAGCCGCTGAAGTCGCGGCGATAGAACGCGTGGCCTTTGCAACTGGGCAGGGCCGGGTGATTGACCGTCGCCACCTCCGGCCGTTCGGCCAGCCAGTTGGCGACCTCAATGCTGCTGCGTTCGTGCTGCTTCAGGCGCACGCTCAGGGTACGCAGGCCGCGGCTCGCCATGTAGGCGGTGTCGGCATCCACCATCTGCCCCATCAGATAGGAGTACTCGCGCAGTTGATCCCAACAGCGCGCGTTGGCGACGGCGGTGCCGAGCATGTAATCGGAATGGCCGATCAGGTATTTGGTGCCGGCCTGAATGGAGATATCGATGTCGAAATCCAACGCCTTGAACAGCACGCCCGCCGCCCAGGTATTGTCGATCATGATCACCACCTCCGGCGCCACGGCGCGAATGGCCTGCACCATCGCCGGAATGTCCTGCACTTCCAGGGTGATGGAGCCGGGGGATTCCAGGAACACCACGCGGGTGTTGGGTTGGATCAACGTGGCGATATCGGCGCCGATCAGCGGATCGAAATAAGTGGTGCTGACGTTCATGCGGCCGAGGATATGGGTGCAGAAATCCTGGGTCGGTTCGTACGCCGAACCAGTGACCAGCAGGTGATCGCCGGCGCCGACGAACGACAGGATCGCATTGGCCACCGCCGCCGCGCCGCAGGGGTACAGCACGCAGCCGGCGCCGCCCTCCAGCTCCACCATTGCATCCTGCAGGGCGAAGTGGGTCAGGGTGCCGCGTCGGCCGTAAAACAGCTCGCCGTGGGCGCGTTGCGCGGTGGCGTGTTTTTTGGCAGCGACGGAGTCGAAGACCAAAGAAGAGGCGCGTTGCGTGACGGGATTGACGGAGCCCTGGGTGTAACGCTGGCTGCGGCCGGCGCCGATCAGCGTGGTTTCGATATGTTTTGACGTCATGGTACCTGGCTCACCTCTGGTTGCTCTGCACGTGCCCGTTTGCGATAGCCCTTACGTTAACATGAGTTAATATAGCCATCCAGACGTTTTAACTTCCAGATATAGAAACGGCTATAATTGTCTGTCGGGCGCGCATTTCTCGCCTCATCCTTCTGCCGTGGTGCGAGAGAGAAGCCCATTCATCGGTCAAGACGCCGTTCGGCAGCGCGGCGTTGTTGCGTCGTTGTGGGAGAAAAGTAACGAAATAACCCTATAAAAGGGGCAGTTGGCGGTGAACGGACGCAGATTGGCGCTTTGTGGCGGGGCTGGCTAAAATTTTCTCGTTTATTTGGTAAATAATAATGAGAACTACTATCAATCCCCGGTTGGTTTGATATGATCGCACGCTGAATTATTCCTTAATTTTGATCGGTAATGGGTGGAGGCACAGCGTGAAAACGGCTGGCAAGAATTTAAATCAAGGATCGTTCGGCCAGGGCCGGGCGCAGTGGGGCAAGGCCTTCGGCCGCAGCCTGATGGCTTCTATGGTGCTGGTCGTGGGGCTGGCCGGCAGCGCGCAGGCCGCGCCGGCGAGCAATCCGGCCGTTGCCGAAAGCGTTGCGCCGACCACCGCGCCTGCACCTGCGGCAGCCGCCGCGCCGGAGAGCATCACGCCGGTGAATCCGGCGCCAACGATCCAGCCACCGGAAACCCGCGGCATGGACCTGTCCGTTTGGGGCATGTACCAGCACGCCGACGCGGTGGTGAAAGCGGTAATGATCGGCCTGGTGCTGGCCTCGATCGTGACCTGGACCATTCTGTTCTCCAAAGGCAGCGAACTGCTGCGCGCCAAGCGCCGTCTGCGCCGCGAGCAGTTGGCGCTGGCCGAAGCGCGCACGCTGGATGAAGCCTCCGAGCTGGCGCAAAACTTCGCCCCGGAGAGCGTCAGCGCGGTATTGCTGAACGATGCGCAAAACGAGCTGGAGCTGTCTGCGGAATCCAACGACAACAACGGCATCAAAGAGCGCACCGGCTTCCGCCTCGAGCGCCGCGTGGCGGCCTACAGCCGCAACATGGGCCGTGGCAACGGCTTCCTCGCCACCATCGGCGCCATCTCGCCGTTCGTCGGCCTGTTCGGCACCGTGTGGGGCATCATGAACAGCTTCATCGGCATTGCCCATTCGCAGACCACCAACCTGGCGGTTGTGGCGCCGGGCATCGCGGAAGCGCTGCTGGCGACCGCGCTGGGCCTGGTGGCGGCGATCCCTGCCGTCGTTATCTACAACATCTTCGCCCGCGTCATCAGCGGCCACCGTGCGCAGGTGGGCGACGTGGCGGCGCAGGTCATGCTGCTGCAGGGCCGCGATCTGGATCTGGCCGCGACGGCGGAAGCCAAGCGCTCACAGCACGCGCACCAACTGCGGGCGGGGTGAGTCATGGCGATGCGCTTAAATGAAGATCTGGACGACAGCGGCGAACTGCATGAAATCAACGTGACGCCGTTTATCGACGTCATGTTGGTGCTGTTGATCATCTTTATGGTGGCCGCGCCGCTGGCAACGGTAGATATCCGCGTCGATCTGCCGGCTTCTTCCGCCAAGCCGCAGCCGCGGCCGGAAAAACCGGTGTTCCTGTCGGTGAAGGCCGACAAGCAGCTCTACGTCGGCGATCAGCCGGTGAATGCCGATCAGCTGACTTCGGTGCTGGATCAACGTACCCAGGCTAACAAAGAAACCACCATCTTCTTCCAGGCGGACAAGAGCGTGGACTATGAAACGCTGATGAGCGTGATGGACACCCTGCGTAAAGCCGGCTACCTGAAAGTGGGGCTGGTGGGCATGGAGGGCGCCGCCAAGTAGCGGCAGCAAAACGATAAAGGGCGCTCAGGCGCCCTTTTTTATTGATTCTGAGATATCACTCCCCGGCTAACAAAGCCCGGGAACCGGCATGACGCCAGTGGATACGGCCCGGCAGATAAAGCGCGCTCTGTTCCAGCGGCCGTTCGTCGATAAGCGCGGTGACTTGGTCGAAGCTATGTTGCGCCAGTGCCAGGCAGTCTTGCGCGACCGTGTCTATCTTCAGCGTCATGCAGTCGAACAGGTAGTGATCGTCGAAGCTGCACAGGTGAATGTCGCTCTCCATCAGCTGATGCTGAGTCAGATAACGCAATACGCCTTCCAGCAGGCCGCAGGCGGCGGTAAACAGCGCTTTAGGCGGACGCCCCAGCTGTGCGCACAGCTGAGCAAACATCTCGTAACCTGAGCTGGGGTGATAGTTGCCGTTGATGATCCATTCCGGTTTGCATGTGATGCCGGCGCGCTCCAGGCCAAGCTGGAAGCCGGCGAGGCGATCGCGGGTCGGCGAAATGCGCGGCTGCCCGCCGAGAAAATAGATCTCATCCGGATGTTGGCGCGCGACCTTTTCCACCAGGTCGGCAGTCGAATTGACCGAATCGGTGATCACCAGCGGCAGTTCAGAGCCGGCGATCAGACGGTCCATCTGCACCACCGGCAGCCCGGCGTTGATCTTCTGGTATTCCGCGTCGTTCAACTGGCTGGAGGCGACGATCAAGCCATCCACCTGCCGCTGCACCAGACTGTTCACCGCCATCATCTCCTGCGCCGGGTTTTCATCGGTGCAGGCGATCAGCAGCTGCAGACCGGCTTCGCGGCACAGCGTTTCCAGCTCGCGCGAAATCACCGCAAAGCCGTAGTTGGTCATCTCCGGCACCACCAGCCCCAGCGTGTGGCTGCGGTTGGAGCGCAAAGAGCGGGCGTGGATGCTGGGCTGATAATGGTGTTCGTGCGCCAGCGCCAGAACGCGATCGCGGGTGTCGTCGGACACCCGATATTCCTTGCTGCGGCCGTTCAGCACCAGGCTGGCGGTCGATTTCGACACCCCGGCCAGCGTGGCGATGTCACTGATGGTAATGCGTTTATTTTTTTTCACTGACGCCATCTGAAGTCATCGGAGGATGCGTCATTCTAGCATGCATGGCGTCAGCGGCCAGTATTCCAACGCCAGCGGCACGCTCCCGCACAGCCGCAGTTGCGGCTCACCCGCCGGGAAGTAGCGCGCGCTCATCACCGCCTCGCCGCGGTTGATGAAAATTTCCACGCTGGAACGATCGAACAGCAGTTGCAGATGCGTGACCGAGCCGCGCCAGTAACGGTGCTCCGGCCTGCCGTCGGTCAGGGAAGTGCGCGTCAGCTGCAGCCTTTCGCCGTCCCAGTTCAGCGTCATCGCGTCGCCAAAGGTTGCGCTGAACGCGCCCTGCGGCGTCATTTGCAACTCCGCGGCCTCCAGCGCATAGGCGGGGGCGTCATCGGCGCGGCCTTGCCAGCCTGCTCGCTCACCGCGCAGCTGTTGCAGCTCGCGCGCCGGGCGCTGGTGGAGGCGGCCATGCCGCAGAGACAGCTCGCGCGGGCAGGTCATGGTGTGGATCCAGCCGTAACGGCGCGTCGGATGGGCTTTTTCATCTTGATCGGGCACGCCCATCCAGCCGAACAGCAGGCGGCGGCCATCTTCCGCCAGCGTCGTCTGCGGCGCGTAGAACTCGAAGCCGGCGTCCAGCTCGCGGAATTCGCCGTGGCTGAAGGCCGCCTGCCGGTAATCCAGCTTGCCGAGCAGATAGCCGGCCTGATAACGGTTGAGATAGCGTTCCGGCTGCGGCGCCAGCCCCTGCGGGCAGCAGATCAACACATCGGCGCCGTCCAACGTGAACAGATCCGGGCACTCCCACATGTAGCCGAATTCCTCTAAGCCGTTCAGACCGGAACCGGCGATCTCGCCCAGCGATTGCCAGTCACGCAGATTGCTGGAACGAAACAGCAGCACCTTACCGCGATCCTGCAAGTCACGCGCGCCGAGCACCATGTACCAGTCATTTTGATGACGCCACACTTTCGGATCGCGTACGTGACCGCTGTAGCCCTCCGGCAGCGGCAGCACCGGCCCGAGCTTGCGGTATTCGCCCCGTTCGCTTTCCTGAGCCAGGCATTGGTAAGCGGTGCGTGAGCCGTCTGGGAATTTCACGTTGCCGGTGTAGATCAGCGTGATTTTGCCTTCCGCCGCCACCGCCGAGCCGGAGTAACAGCCGTGGCTGTCGTAACAGGCGCTGGGCGCCAGGGCGATTGGCTGGTGCTCCCAACGCAGCAAATCGGCCGACTGCCAGTGTCCCCAGCATTTGTTGCGATGATCGCAACCCAGCGGATTCCACTGATAAAACAGATGATAAACGCCGTTGTGCTGGATAAAGCCGTTGGGATCGTTCAGCAGGCCAACGCTGGGCGCCAGATGCCAGGCCGGGCGGTGCGGATCGCGCAGCGCGAGCGGCTGGCCGTTCATGACCGCCCGCATTGCCTGTTTGATTAAGCTGAGTTCTTCCATCATTGCGCGTCCGTTTTGTATTTCAGCAGCAGAGAGAGGACAAAGGCGCTGCCAAACGCGATCGCCAGACCGATGATATAGCTGACCAGAGAACTGGCCTGCACGATCGCCATGCCGGGGATCGCCGTCAGCCCGACCGCGTTCATGCCGACATGGTTGGCCACCACCCAGGCCCCGCCGAGCGCGCCGCCCGCCAGCGCCGCCAGAAACGGTTTCACGAAGCGCAGATTGATGCCGAACAGCGCCGCCTCGGTGATGCCGAGCATGGCGGAAAAGGCCGAAGGCACCGCAATGGCTTTGATTTTGGCGTCGCGGGTTTTGAAATAGACCGCCAGGCAGGCGCCGCCCTGAGCGATGTTGGCCATCGACCAGATCGGCAGCAGGAAGTTGACGCCGATAGTGGGGTTGCCGAGCAGCCCGGCCTCTACCGCGTGGAAACTGTGGTGGATGCCGGTAATGACGATAGCGGAATAGAGGCCGCCGAACAGCAACCCGGCGAACCACCCCGCATGAGCGATCAGCGTGCTGAGCACGAAGGAGATGCCGTCGCCCAGCGCACGGCCGGCGGGGCCGATAAACAGCAGGGCGACAAAGCCTGAGATCACCACCGTCAGGAACGGCGTCAGGATCAGATCGAGCGCGTTGGGGATCACCTTACGCAGACGTTTTTCCAACAGGCTCATGAACCACACCGCCAGCAGCACCGGAAATACCGTGCCCTGGTAGCCGATCATGGCGATGTCCAGACCGAAGAAATTCATGGTGTGGAACCCGCCGGCGACGCCCCAGGCATTGGTCAGCGCCGGATGCGTCAAAATGCCGCCGAGCGTGGCGCCCAGATAGGGATTGCCGCCGAATTCGCGTGCGGCGGTGAAACCGATCAGAATCGGCAGGATAATGAACGCCGCCGAGCTGAACATATCCAGCATGATGAACAGCGCGCTGTTGGCATCGGCCCAGCCGTAGGTTTTCACCATGCCGAGCAGCCCCATCAACAGGCCGGAAGCGACGATCGCCGGGATGATTGGCACGAAGATGTTCGACAGCAGGCGCGCGATGCGCTGCAGCGGGTTGAGCTTTTTCGCCGCGATATCGGCGGCTTCGGCCTTGCTGGATTCGCTGACGCCCGCCGCCTTGATGAATTCCGCATGCACCTTGTTGACCAGTCCGGTGCCGAAGATCACCTGGATCTGACCGGCGTTGCTGAAGCAGCCTTTAACGCCGTCCAGTTTGCCGATGGCCTCTTTGTCCACCTTGCTGTCGTCCACCAGCACCAGGCGCAGGCGCGTGGCGCAGTGGGCGGCGCTGGCGATGTTCTCTTTACCGCCGAGCAGCGGCAACAGCGCGTTGGCGGTTGCGGTAATGTCCATGTTGTCCCCTTGCTAAATAAAAATACCGCCGCGCAGTTTGCGGCGCAGCGCCGTGAATCGATGTCAGAAGAAATACTTGAATCTGGCGCGCATGCCGTAACGCTGGTCGTTGTCGCCGTTGGCGATCTTGTTGTCGGCGTTGGCTTCCAGCAGCGACACATAGGCGCCTAAATACAGGTTGAAATTCTTCATATTCATAATGTTAGGTATCTGATACGACGCGTGAACGGTGTGGATGTCGTAGTTGCCCGGTTCGCTGAGCGGGTTGTGGATATCGGCGGCGATCCCGGCGGTATTGAACTCTTTGATATTGTTATGGGCATAGATATAACCCAGTTCGAAGCGTCGCCACAGCACGTTGACGCCGGCGGTGAAGTCTTGCTCGCCTGAGGCATCCAGATAGGCGGTGCTCAGGTTGGCCACCACGCCGTTATCCGGGTTGGCGGCGCTGTTGTTCCAACTCATCGTCATGCCGTAGCCGTTGCGCTTGGATTGGTCGACGAAGCGGCCCTGGCTGTCCTGATAGCCGTAAGCGTTATTCACCACGTTGCTTTCCATCGCCGCCGCGATGCTGAGGGCGTCTTTCTTCCAGGCGATCACCGGGCGCAAATAGGCGACGTTTTTCTTATTTTCCAGCGCATTGCCGTGGTAGCTGTTGTCCTGGAACAGCGAGGTGCCGTCTTCCACCAGCGTGTTCAGTTCGAAATAGACATCCCCGGCGTATTTGCTCAGCATCAGGTTGCCGCCGCTGCTGCTGCGACCGCGGCCTTCTTTCATCATGTAGATATAGCCGAAGCCGTCGGCGTACAGGTCGTTGGCGGTATTGCCGGAGTATTGAATGAAGGTGTCCTGATTCAGCGGGAACATGTCGTAGGCTTCGAAGCGGCCGATTTTGGTTTGCCAGTTCTTTTCATTGCCGAAGAAGAAAGCGGCGTCGTCCAGGTTCATTTTGCCGCTCATGTCCGCCAGCGGCTGGACGCTGAAGCCGGAGAAGTTGCCGTCCGGATTGCGGCGGTAGCCGTCCAGCCCGACCAGAATGCGGCCATTGATGTCCCAGCGCTCTTTGTTGCCGGGTTTCCAGTCCTTGTGGTCGCTGCCTTTCAGCGACGTCAGCTGGCCGCTGCGGCTGGCGCCGTCCAGATTGAACTCCACGTCGCCGTACAGTTTCAGATCGTTGAAACCGTTCAGTTTCAGCGCGCTGGTCGGAGAGGATTGCGTTTCAAGCGCGGCGGCGCGCTGCACGACCTGCGCGGTTTGCCTTTCGGTGCTGGCGGTGCGCAGTTCCAGCTGTTGCGCCCGGCGTTCCGCCGCGGTGGCGCGAGTTTCAGCCTGAGCGGCGCGCTGTTCCGCCTGCGCCAGGCGTTGTTCCAGCGCGTTGAGGCGCGCCTCGATGCCGCCGTCGCCGGAGGCTGCAGCGGCAGACGTGGAGAGGAAAAGCCCTGTTGTTATCGCCAAATAGCTGAGTTTTTTCATCATCGTCTATCATCCGGGAAGGGTTGTTATTATTTTTTGCTAAATTGCTAAACCGGTTTTTCATGGCGAAAGATAACGATCGAGGAGCGGACTGGCAATCAAGTTTGCTAACCCGATTCAGCTATTGTGATCGAGCGCGCAAATCGCGGGTTAAAAGACCACGGCGCCCAGGGGATCGCCGTGGATGCAGGGGATCAACGCAGAAAAGCGGCCAGCTCTTCGGCGTGAGGCAGGGCGGTCATGGCGCCCTTGGCGGTGGTGGCCAGCGCGCCGCAGGCCTGAGCCTGGGCGATAACCGCCGGCCACTGCGCGTCCTGCGGCAATGCGTGAAGGCGCGCCAGTGCCGCTAACAGCCCGGCGACAAACGCGTCGCCGGCGCCGGTGGTATCGACCGGCACGACCGACGGCGCGCGGAAATGGCGCAGGCGATGCCCATCGTGTACGCAGACGCCGTCGCCGCCCAGCGTCACCAGCAGCAGGCGCAGCGGATAGGTTTGCATCATCCAGCGGATGCCGTTCTCCACATCGTCAAGGTGGCTGATGAAAGCCAGCTCTTCGCGCGACAGTTTCACCACATCCGCCAGCAGCAGCGCCTTTTGCAGGCAGGGGCGCAGCGCTTCCGGCTGACGCCAGACCTCTTCGCGGATGTTGGGATCGAAACTGACCCGGCCGCCGACTGCCCGCATGCGTTCCATCGCCGTAAAGGCCGCGCTGCGGCTGGGCTCCTGCGACAGCGCGATGGAGCAGAGGTGCAGCCATTCGCCCCGTTGGAAAGCCGGCAGATCGTCGGGCTGCAAAAACAGATCGGCGCTGGGCTGCACCATAAACGTGAATGAGCGCTCACCGTGCTGATCGAGATCCACCACCACCGTGGAGGTGTGGTGTTCGGGATCCGGTCGCATATGACCGATATCCACCCCTTCATCGCTCAGCACCTGCTGCAGAAAGGCGCCGAAGCTGTCTTGCCCCACCCGGCCGATAAAGGCGCTGTCGCCGCCCAAACGGGCGATACCCACCGCCACGTTCGCCGGCGCGCCGCCGGGGCATTTGAGATAACCGTTGGCATTTTCCGGCACCAGGTCGATCACGGCGTCGCCCAGTACCCATACGCGATTCATCATGCTTAATCCCTGTTTTTGTCGTTGTCAGATGGTGAGCTAAAATAGAAGAACCGGTTTAGCAAGGCAATGAAATAATCCTCAGAGCCGCTTGGTCAGTGAGGAAGATCAATCTTTCTGCTGGGCTTGGGGAAGAGGGAATCTGCCCCGCGAACCAGCGCGGGGCGAGATAGCGGGGCGTTTAGCCCAGCTTCGGATAGACGCCGGGACCGATTGGCAAGCCTAGCGCATACCAGACCAGCAGCAGCAAAATCCACACGCTGAAGAACACCACGGGATAGGGCAGGATCAGCACGTAATAGGTGCCGAGCTGCGCGTCTTTGCGGTAGCGCTGCAGGAAGCCGAGGAACAGCGGCAGGAACGGTGACATCGGCGCCAGCGGCAGCACTGCAGAGTCGGCGATGCGAAAGATCATCTGGGCGAACGCCGGGTGGAAACCGAGCAGCATAAACATCGGCACGAAGATCGGCGCCAAAATTGACCAGATCGCCGAGCCGCTGGCGATGAACATGCACAGGAAGGCGGAGAGGAACATCAGGCCGAGAAATGCCGGTGCGCCGCTCATGCCGGCGGCTTCCAGCATATCGGTCAGACCGACGGCCATAAACTTGCCCATGTTGCTCCAGTTAAAGAACGCCACGAACTGCGACAGCGGAAACACCATCACGATGAAACCCGCCATGCTTTTCATCGGATCGAGCAAGTGGTGGGGAATATCGTCCGGCCGCCGGATCTGTTTGGTGACTACGCCATAGGTAATGGCGACGGTGAAGAAGAACAGGATGATGATCGGCACAATACCCTTGATGAACGGGGAAGGGATCACCGAACCGGTGTTCGGGTCACGCAGCGGCGCGGCCTCCGGCACCACCAGAGCGGCGATGATGGCGATAAACACCAGCGCGGCGATGCCGCTCATCATCAGCCCCCGGTTCTGCAGCGGGGTCAGCGCTGCGATTTTATCTTCGGCGCCGCCTTGCCACTTCGGCAGACGGGGCTCGATAAACTTGTCGGTGAGCAGCGCGCCGGCGATGGTCAGCACGATCACGGAGGTGGCCATAAAGTACCAGTTGTCTATCACGCTGACGTGAACCGCGCCATCCACCGCTTTGGTGGCTTCGGTGCTGATGCCGGAAAGCAATACGTCGGTGGTGACGATCAACAGATTGGCGGTAAAACCGGAGGCGACGCCGGCGATCGCCGCCAGCAGTCCGGCTATCGGGTGGCGACCCACCGCTACAAACATCAGCGCGCCGAGCGGCGGCATCACCACCAGCGCGGCGTCCGACGATATATGACTGAAGAAGGCGATAAACAGCACCATATAGCTGGCGTAGCGGGCGCTGACGCGCGAGGCCATTTTATACATCAGCGCCTGCAGCAGGCCGACCTTTTCCGCCAGGCCGGCGCCTATCACCAGCGCCAAAATGGCCCCCAGCGGCGCAAAACTGCTGAAATTATGGATGATATTGGGAAATATCCACTGCATGCCCGCCACGCTCATCAGGTTATTCACCTTGATGAGCTCGCCGGTGGCCGGATTTTTCACCGCCACATCGAGCCAGGAAAACAGCGCGGTGGCCAGCATAAGCACCAGGATCAAATAGACGAACAATAAAAACGGATTGGGGATCTTATTGCCGATGCGTTCCACCCAGTAAAAAACGCGTCCGGGGCTTTTATTGATTGGCGTTGTGGCCTCACTCATGATTTTACCCTCTGTGTTTGTTCTGTTGTGTGATTGTTATTATTTGATTTATTTATAATTATGCTCGGTGGCCCGGTGATCCGGGCCCTGTCTGTTCATGCTATTTCAATGGAGATGGCTTCACCCCCTGCGGGATGGGGCAGCGGTACGGCTGTTCGGCGCGCTGGCGCTCAAACTCGCTGCGGCAGCGCGCCAGCAGGGCGCTGTCGCTCAGCAGATCGACGGCGGTCGCCGCCATCACCTTGCCGGCCAGGCACATGCCCTTATGGGCGATAGCGGTGCGGCCCTGCGCCACCAGTTGCCAGGTGTGCAGCGGAGTGCCGAGTGCGAAACAGGGGCTAAAGCATTGGGCGGTCGGCGCCACCCAGCTCACGTCGCCAACGTCGGTAGAGCCGTACAGCAGATCGTCGGATTCCACATAAGGAGCGACCTCGTCCATCAGCACCTTATCTCCCAGCAGTTGCACCCACTCGCGCCCGGCTGCACCGCCGGTGCGGGCAATGTTGAGTTTGGCGTTGCGCAGATCGTCGCGGCTCAGCGTCTGGCGGATTTCCTCGGCGAAGCGGCGTTCGGCGTCGCTGTACTCGGGCAGACCGAAATCACACAGGTTTTGATACATCGCGCGTTCAAGACTGCGGTTTGGCACATAGTTGGAGCAGGCCTTGTCGAAGCGCACTTCCATCTGGGTGTCAGTCATCAGCGCTGCGCCCTTGGCGATGTTGATCACCCGTTGGTAAATGTCCTGCGCCTGGTCGAGCTGCGGTGCGCGGATCAGGTACAACACCTCGGCGTCGGCCTGCACCACGTTGGGGGAGCTGCCGCCGGTGTGGGTGACCGCATAGTGCAGCCGCGCTTCTTGCACAATATGTTCGCGCAGGAAGTTGGCGCCGGTATTCATCAGCGTCACCGCGTCCAGCGCGCTGCGCCCCAGGTGCGGCGAGTTGGCGGCATGGGCGGCGACGCCTTTGAAGTGAAACGCCGCCTGAATGTTGGCCAGCGTACTGGTGTTGAACATGCCGCTGAAGCCTTCCGGGTGCCAGGTGAGGGCGGCGTCGACGTCGTCGAACAGGCCTTCGCGCACCATAAAGGTTTTGCCGGAGCCACCCTCTTCGCCCGGGCAGCCGTAGAAGCGCAGGGTGCCGGTCAGCCGGTTCTGCTGCATCCACGCCTTGGCGGCGAAGGCGCCCGCCAGCGCCGCGGTGCCCAGCAGATTGTGGCCGCAGCCATGGCCGTTGCCGTTTTCCACCAGCGGCTGCGGCGTGGCGCAACCGGACCGCTGGCTCAGCCCGGCCAGCGCGTCGTACTCGCCCAGCAGCGCGATAACCGGGTGACCGTTGCCGTAGCTGGCGATAAACGCCGTCTCGATGTCGCCCACGCCGCGCTCGACCGAGAAGCCTTCCTGTTCCAGCGCATCGGCCAGCAACGTGGCGGAATAGGTCTCGTTAAAGCGCGTTTCCGGATGGTCCCAAATCGCGTCGCTCAGCGCGCTGAAGCGGGACTGGCGTTGGTCAATGTAGTCGTCGATAAAAGCCTGCAGTTCTGAGTTGCTCATGCTCCGCTCCCGAATGTCGGCAGGTTCAGCGCCAGCGACGCCAGCGTTTTCACCGCCACCGCCATCACCTGTTCGTTGAAGTCGAATTTCTCGTTATGGTGTCCGGCGCTCAGCTCGGTGCCGAAAATGACATATGAGGCTTGGCCGCCGCGGGATTTCACCCGTTCCATCATGTAGGTGGCGTCTTCCGAACCCGCAGCCTGTTCGCGGCGATCGACCACCGAGGTCAGCTCGGTTATCTGCTGCGCCTGGCGACGGATGTAATCCACCCACGGTTGGGTCGGTTTGCTGCTCTGCGCCGCGCCCATCAGCGCGATGTCGCAGGCGACGCCGTGCATTTTGGCTGCGCCTTCGATGGCGTTCAGCGCCTGTTGATAGACGAACGCGTTGATCTCATTGGTGGCGCCGCGCGTCTCCACCTTCATAAACGCCCGATCGGCGATCACGTTGCGGCCGGTGCCGGCCTGCAGCACGCCGACATTGATGCGCGAGCTGCCTTCGCTGTGGCGCGGGATGGCGTAAAGCCCCAGCGCAGCCTGCGCCGCTGCCAGCAGCGCGTTGCGACCGTCTTCCGGCTTGGCGCCGGCGTGGGAGGCGACGCCGCGAAAGGTAACGTCCAGCTTGCTGGTGGCCATAAAGCTGTCGCTGCCGCACACCAGCTCGCCGGCCGGCACGCCGGTGCCGATATGCACCGCGGTGAAGAAATCGACGTCGTCCACCACGCCGGCCTCCACCATCGATTTTGCGCCGCGTGTGCCTTCTTCCGCCGGCTGGAAGATCAGTTTGACGGTGCCGCTAAGCTGGGACTCCAGGCTTTTGAACACGTGCGCCAGCCCCAGGCCGATGGTGGTATGGCCATCATGACCGCATGCATGCATCATGCCGCTGTTGCAAGAGGCGAACCCTTCACGGAACGGCAGGTGCTCGGGTTCCAGCAATTCGTTGAGATCGAGGGCGTCCATATCCACGCGGTAGGCGATAGTCGGGCCGGGGCGGCCGGTATCGAGCGTTGCGACGATGCCGGCGAAGCCGCCGGAAAAATGCGGCAACCATTTTTCCAACGCGCCCTGATTGCGGGCGCGCAGTTCCTGCGCCTCCAGCTCATCGGATGAGGGCAGTCCCATGCGCGCCTCGGCCTTGATGACCTCGCGGCCCAGCTGCAAACGATAACCCAGCCGATCGAGTTCTTCCGCCACCAGGGTAGCGGTGCGAAACTCAAACCAGCCGGATTCGGCATAGCGGTGGAAGTCGCGGCGCCAGGCCTGCAATTGCGGGTACAGATCGGCCACCAACATCGAAAGCGAATTAGTCATAGTGATATCTCATAAGTTATCGCGCGCTGGATCGCTCCAGGCAGCAGTTATGCTCTGAACTGAAATCAGACGGTGAAGCTATTGCAAAGAAAAAGGTGCGTTTGGTTACTAACTGCCGTGAATGGCGCTTATTGGCGCAGAAAATGCGCTTAATTAAGCGAAATAAGAATTTGGTTATTTATTATGTTTTTTCCGAATGTACACAATGGAATCTGGCTAAATAAGATGCCAATATCTTGCTATTGATAAATAACGGTTATCGCCTTTCGCCTATGCCAGCCTCGATAAAATTGCACCAATTGCGCGCATTTGTGGACGTTAGCCGCCAGGGCAGCATCCGCGCCGCCAGCCGCACCTCTCGCCTTTCCCAGCCTGCACTGACCAAAGCCATTCAGGAGCTGGAAGAGGTGCTGGGCGCCAAGCTGTTTATTCGCCGCAGTCAGGGGGTGGTATTGACCGACTGCGGCGATAACTTTTTCCAGCATGCCAGCCTGATCCTCGAAGAGCTGCGGGTGGCGCAGGAAGACATTCAGCAGCGGCTGGGGTTGGCGGGCGGCACGGTGAATATCGGCGTTGGCGGCAGCATTGCGCGCACCGTGATGCCGCAGGTGGTCACCCAGTTTCACCGTGAGTATCCGAACGTGAAGGTGCGCATCGTCGAGGGGCAACTGGTGTCGATGATCCCAGAACTGCGCCAGGGCGAGCTGGATTTTACCGTCAATACCTATTACCCCAGCAGCCTCGACAACGAGCTGCAGTATGAACGGCTGATGGAAAAAGAGTATCGGGTGGTGGTGCGCAAAGGGCATCCGATGGAGGGGGCGACCTCGCTGAAACAGCTGCAGCAATGCGACTGGACCATGCCGACGCCGAAAGGCAGTTATTACCGGCTATTGCACGATCTGTTCGGGGACTTGGGCATGGCGCCGTCGATCAGCGTGACCTGTGAGACCTTTATGGCCTGTACCAGCCTGGTGGCGCAGAGCGATTTTGTCAGCATTCTGTCGGTGGACGTGATTTCGGATCCGATTCTGGGCAAGCATTTGGTGCCGCTTGAGCTGGAAGAGCGTCTGCCGAAAGCGACGTTTTATCTTATCCAACGGAAGGACACCACCTTGACGCCGATGGGCGCGCACCTGGCGCGCCTGTTTCGTCTTTATTGTCGGTGATACCGAAGCCCCATTGGGGGCCTGGGTATCAGAAAGCGATCGACCCCTGCACGAAGAAGGTGCGCGGTTCGCCGACGTACTTGCCGAAGTTATTGTCGTTGGAGCGGGTGAAGTAGCGCTGATCGAACAGGTTTTTCACCCCGGCGCCCAGCGTCAGGTTCGACAGCTGCGGCCCGAAGTTATATTCCCCGCGCATATTCCACACCATGTAACCGGCGATGTTGCCGAACTGGCCATCGGCGCTTTCCTGCGTGATGTACTCCGGCCCGGTGCCCGGCGAATGCTGTTTCGACTGCGCATAACCGTCCAGATTCCATACCCAGTTGCCGGTGGCGTAACGCGTACCGACGGTATAGACCTGGCGCGAGTAGAACGGCAGATCTTTACCGGCGAAGTCGCCCTTGTCGGTGCTGGCCTTGGTGTAGGTATAGCTGGTGTAGACGCTGGCGCCGTCGAGCTCCCGATTCAGCTCGCTGAGATCGTAGCTGAGCGCCAGCTCGATGCCTTTGTGCTTGGTGGCGCCCATGTTGGTCCAGCCCACGTCGTTGCTGATGTACTGCAGCTGGTTATCGAAGTCGATGTAGAACAGCGTGGCCTCGGCCTTAACCACGGTGTCGTCGTAGCGGGTGCCGAACTCATAGGTGCGCGCTTTTTCCGCCGTCAGCCCCGGCGCCGGCTGGTTGCCGTTGCCGCCTTTGGTCAGTTGGAAATACTGCATGCTGCCGAACGAGGTGTTGGCGTTGGCGAACAGTTTCCAGGCGTCGGACAGGTGGTACATCACGTTCAATGACGGCAGCGGCTCGCTGTAGCTTTTCTCGCGGCTAATGTTGTTGAACGAATCGTCCACGTGGGTGCGAATGCTTTCATAACGCAGGCCCGGCGTGACCGTCCAGTTGCCGACGTTAATGGTGTCGTCGATATAGAACGCGTTGGCTGCGGTGCCGCCAGAGGTGTGCTGGTAATAGTCCGGGGTCTCCGGCGTCGAGCCGATATTCGCCGGGTTATACCAGGCCGAACGAGACGCCTTTTCATCCATGGTTTCATTCAGGTAGCGGTAACCGAGGGTGATCTCGTGCGCCATATCCCAGAAACGGAAGACCTGCGAGTAACTTGGTTCGATCGCCCAGGTTGAATAGTGGCGCGGATAGGAAACCATGCGCCGCTGGCCCGCGTTTTTGCCGGTGCCTTCCGATTCGATGTTGCTGCCGCGGTAGCTGTCGGTGAAGTAGGTCAACACTTCGAACTGTTTGTCGTCTTCCTGATGTTTGTACTTGAACGACATATCCTTGCGGCGGCCTTCGAACTGATCCCACGGCCGCGTGGACTGGAACGGGTTCTGCGCGTATTGCGCGCTGCTCAGCCCGCCCGGCATGCCGGCTTTGGCGTCGTAGTAGTGGAAATTGGCCAACAGTTCGTCGCGATCGGTAAACGCATAACGCGTTTTCAGCATGAAATCGTCGATGTCGGTGTTGTCGTTGTTGTCGCGGTAGCCCTGGCCGTGCAGGCCGGAATAGAGCAGTTCGGCGCCGAGGCCGTTGTCTGCGGTGCCGCCCACGGAGGCGCTGGTCAGGGTCTTCAGGCCGCCGTGGCTGGCGCCCTGGGTTTGTACGCTGGCGGTGCCGCCAAACGTTTTGGGAATGTCTCGGGTAACGAAGTTGATCACGCCGCCGACGTTCTGCGGCCCGTAGCGCACCGCGCCGCCGCCGCGCACAACGTCCACCGATTGCAGATTACCGATAGACAGCGGAGCCATCGACAGCTGCGGTTGGCCGTAAGGCGCGACCGCCAGCGGGACGCCGTCCATCAGAATGGTGGAGCGTGGAGAAAGGCGCGAAGTCAGGCCGCGCACGCCGACGTTGAGCGAGATGTCGCTGCCGCCGGTGCCGTTGCTGTCGCGCACTTGCACGCCGGGTACGCCGCGCAGGCTATCGGCGATGGTTTGGTCGCCCTGTTCGTGCATTTGCTGCTGGGTGACGATGGAACGCGCGCCCGGATGGTTGAGCAGCACCGAACTGGTATCAGGGTTGTCCAGCCAGTTGCCGACGACGGTCACGGTGTCGGTATCGTTCTGAGATGAGTTATCAGTAGCAAGGACAGGGAATGCGATGGCGATGGAAGCCGTCAGCAGAGAAAGCCGAAAAAGAGGTGACATAATAATGCCTTAAGAGTTTCAGACCCGGATGTATTTTTTAGAAAAGACAATCTTAATGATAATTATTGGCAAGTAAATAAAATTGTTACGGGATAGTTAAGTAGGCAACTAAATAATGACTGCGGGAAACAGGGCCCGGCTGGCGGGCCCTGGCGGGGGTTATTGTGGCGTAAGCCAGAAGACGCCGCTGTAATCCAGCGCGGTGAATTTCCGGTGCACCATTTCGATATCCGCTTGCGGATCAATATCTTTAAACAGCGCCGGGTGCAGGAATTTGGCGATCGCCTCAACCGCGATAAAGTTGAGCGGCGTGTCGTAAAATTGATGATAAATCGCCATCACGCGTTTTTCTTTCACCGCTTTCAGCACGTTAATGCCGGTGCGATCCAGCAGGTGCGCCAGTTTCTTTTGGCTGGTGGCCATATCGGTGGCGTAACCCAGCGGCACCGCCAGTGTGCCGCGATGGCCGCGGCTCCAGTCGGCGCCGGTCAGCAGATAGAAATCCGGGTTGCTGCTGATCACCTGTTCGACGTTCACTTCACCGCCCATGTCTGAAAACAGCGTGCTGCCGATATTGTTGCCGCCGGCGGTATCGATGAACTGCCCGAAACTGCCTTTGCCGAAGGTGTTGCAGCACTGTTCGCCTTTGATGCCGGCGCTGCGCTCGATGAAGACGCTGGGGCGCTGTTCCGGTTTCAGCGTGGCGACCCGCTGCCGCACCAGCTCGAGGCGCTGCTGATAGAGACGGATGAAGGCGTCGGCATTGGGCTGCTCGTCAAATACTTTACCCAACAGTGCCATGCTGGCGATGGTGTTGGTCAGCGGCTGTTGGCGAAAATCGATGATCAGCACCGGGATACCGACTTTTTCCAGCTGGGTCAGCACGCCGCTGTCTTTCAATTTGCTCAGCAGGCCAATGTCGAAAATGATCAGATCCGGTTGACGTACCACCGCGCTTTCCACGCTGAAATCACTGGTGTAGGGGTTGTCGAAGGTGGGGATCTGCATGACCTGCGGGAATTTTTTCGCGTAGGCTTCAACCAGATCCGGCGCTTTGACCTTCAGCGAGTTGTCCCAGGCGATGATGTTTTTCAGCGGCTCCTGCGGATGCAGAATATTCAGTGCCAGCAACGCGCGGGCATCGGCCAGGATAACGCGTTTTGCCGGTTGCGGCAGGGTGACCTGGCGGCCGGCGACATCGGTGACGACGATCGGCGCGGCTTGAGCGGCGCCGGCCAACAGTAAAACGCAGGCGGCCAACCAGCGGCCGGCTTTGGCGATAAGAACAGCGGGCATGAAGATCCTTGGGTAATAGGCGAAGAACGAGAACGCAATGATAAGCGATATCCTTTCGATTTTTGAACTCCCACAGTGCCGATAGTTACTCATGGCCCATCAGCGGGTCGCTGACGCTGTGTTCGCCATCTTCCAGCCGCCCCGACAGACGACGCAGCCAGCCCCCGGCGCTTTGCAGCGTAATATCGTACCAACCGCCGCTGGCGCGGGCGTCAAACGCTTGCTGGTGGCTGCCGCCCGCAGGCAGCGTGACAGGCCACGGGCCTTGCTGCGTGTAAGGGCAGCGTTCGAGGGTGATCGCTATCGCTTCGGTGCCCGGGTTATTCAACTGCAGCAGCAGGTTGCGGCCCGTCGGGCGCAAACGCACCTCAGGCTGCGGCCGGCTCAGGGCGCCGCGCAGTTCACGATGAAAGCCGTTGGGGCCGAGCAGCCACAGATGGTACTCATTTTCTGCCCGCCAGTCGTCGCTGACCGCCTTGCCGGCCTCGACGGTATAGCGACGCGGGATTTGCGTCAGGTCTCGCCGATCGTAGACGTGAAACACCGCTCCCTGCTCGCCGGTATTGAACAGGTTCAGCGTCACGCGGCGCTGCTCGGTCGCGACGCTGGCCTCGACGTGCAGCTGGTAGGGCAGAGCGCGGGAAGGGCGCGCCAGGCGGCGTTGGTGGGGTAAACGCTGGTGGGTGGGCGGCGGCAGCGGCACCTGCGGCAGCTGTTCCTGACGCTGGCGCAGGCCGTCAGCGGCGTGGCGGCTGGTGGCGGGCAGGCTCGGCAATGCTTCGCCGTTAGGATCGACAAAGTTGAACGCCGAAGTGAGATCGCCGCACACCGCGCGGCGCCAGGCGCTGATGTTGGGTTCATGCACCTGAAAGCGCTTTTCCAAAAATTGCAGCACCGAGGTGTGATCGAAAACCTGTGAATTGACCCAGCCGCCGCGGCTCCAGGGCGACAGCACCAGCATCGGGACCCGCGGGCCGGGGCCGTAGATGCGGCCGTCCGGCGGCGGTTGATCCTGCGAGCCGGGCGGCGCCACGTGCTGGAAGATCTCGGTGTCGAACGGTACGGTCGATTTACCGGCGAAGCTGCCGTCTTCGCGCAGCGACGGCGCGGAAGGCGAAGGCATATGGTCAAAAAAGCCGTCGTTTTCGTCGTAGTTGACCAGCAGGACGGTTTTACTCCACACCTCCGGGTTGTCGGTCAGCGCGTTGAGGATCTCTTGGGTGAACCAGCCGCCCTGCACCGGGCTGGAGGGATCGGGATGTTCCGAATAGGCCGCCGGCGCGATGATCCAACTGACCTGCGGCAGTTTGCCCTGCTGCACGTCGGCGCGGAATCCGGCCAGCATGGCGTCCAGGTCGTTGCCGTCGGCGGCCGGCAGGGTGTTGCCGTTGCCTTTGTAGAGCGGTGCGGCCTCGTTGAGCGCATCGCTATAAGGCACGAAAGCGTTGAAGTCTTTCGGCGGCCGCGCCGGGTTGCCCACTTGAATGCTGGCGGCGCGGTATTGGCGAAAACCCGCCAGCGGGTTGTCGGTAAAGTTGTCCGGCAGGAATTGATACACCTTCCAACTGACGCCGCTCGCCTCCAGCCGTTCCGGATAGGTTGTCCACTGGTAGCCGATGTCCGCCGGGCCGGGGCTGTCCCATTCGTTGACCACTACCGCCACGTCGGCGGCGGACGGGCCGTTGGTGCCGGTCCAGTGGAACAGCCGGTTGGTGTTGGTGCCGGCGTGGATGGAACAGTGATAGGCATCGCACAGGGTGAAAGCGTTGGCCAGTGCGAACTGGAACGGCAGCTCTTGCTGACGGTAGTAGCTCATCGAGGCCGGCGTTTTGTAGGTGGGCCAGGCGCTCATGCGGCCGTGATCCCAGGCGGCTTGCTCATCCACCCACGAGTGCGGCGTGCCGGTGACGCGCTGGGCGTTGCCGCGTTTGCTGTCCAGATGGTAGGGCAGCACCAGCCGTTCGGCCCCCTGTTGCTGCCAGACGAGGCGATCGCCGGGCAGTGGGATGGTAAAGCGATCGCTGAAGCCGCGCACGCCCGGCAGGGTGCCGAAGTAGTGATCGAAAGAGCGGTTTTCCTGCATCAGGATCACCACGTGTTCGACGTCGCGCAGGGTGCCGGTGCGGTTGTTGGCGGGAATGGCCAGCGCTTTGCGAATCGAGGCGGGCAACAGCGAGAATGCCGATCCGATGGCGGCAGCCCGCAGGATATCTCTGCGTGAAAGGTCAGGCATGCGTCGTTAATCTCCGTCAGTGTGCTTTGAAGATAGCCGCTGACGACGATAATGGTGAAAAATAACAGGGAGATGAAAGCGAGGGAAACAATGCTCCCTGGCGGGAGCATTGGGGGGTAACGCTTACTGCCTGATCAGGCGGCCGAGCGCCGGCGCCGTCTCGAAATCGCTGCGGAAGGGGTTGATGTCCAGGCCGCCGCGGCGGGTGTAACGCGCGAACACGCTGAGTTTTTCCGGGCGGCAGCTCTGCTTGATGTCGTTGAAAATGCGCTCGACGCACTGCTCGTGGAATTCGTTGTGCTGGCGGAAGGAGATCAGGTAGCGCAGCAGGCTTTCGCGATCGATTTGGCGGCCTTCATAGCGGATCACCACGCTGCCCCAGTCCGGCTGGTTGGTGACCAGGCAGTTGGATTTCAGCAGATTGGAAGACAGCGTCTCCGCCACGCGTTCCCCTTGATCGGCCGCGCCGCTCAGGTATTCCGGCTTGAAGGCGAAGTCGTCGATCGCGATATCCAGGTCGTCGATGTTGATGCCCGGCAGGCGATCGATTTGCGCCGGGTAACCTTCCAGCCCCGGATAGAGTTTGACGGTGACCTGGCCGTTGGCCGCCTGCGACAGATCTTTTTGCATGGCGGCGCTCACCTGTTCCACGCTGTCGAAGCGCGTTTGGTTGAAACTGTTGAGATACAGCTTGAACGACTTGGATTCGATCAGGTTCGACGAGGAATGCGGGAAGGTAAATTCGCCGATGCCCACCACCGGCTTGCCCTTGCCGTTGAGCCACGACAGCTCGAAGGCGGTCCAGAGATCAAAGCCGCTGAATGGCAGTTGCCGCTCGTCCACGCCGATCAAATCGCGGCCGCGCGCGCGCGGCAAGGCTTCGAGCAATGCGGGAGCATATTGATCCGGATAATCGGAGTTCGCGCCAAGATGGGTGATCTTATCTTGCTTTTGGATATGCATATTCATTGCCCTTTGCTTGTTCGGTATTGATGTAGCGGTTAAACAGACTGCGGGTGGCGTAGATCGGCCCGACGCCCAGCAGGGCGTAAACCACCTTGATCAGGAACTGCGACAGGATCATGGTCTTGATGATGTCCCAGCTCAGCACGTTGTAAAACGCCAGCGTACAGAACACCACGCTGTCGATGGCCGACGCCACTACGGTACTGGTGATCACGCGCACAAACAGGTAACGGGAGTTGGTCAACTCTTTGATTTTGCAAAGCAGATAGGAATTGACGTTCTCGGAAATCAGATAGGCCGCCGACGAGGCCACCAGCACCGCCATGATGCTGTGCACGATGCCGTTGTAGGTCTCGCTGTACTCCCACTGCGGAATGCTCGGCACCAGCGTTGTCACCCAGACTCCCAGAACGAAGGTCAGGTTGGCGATAAACGAGATGATGATGGTGCGCCGAGCCAACCGCAACCCATAGAATTCGTTAAGGATGTCCACCAGAATGAACGTGAGCGGGTAAATGAAGATCGCCGGCGGCGTGATGAGATTCAGTACCGGGATTTGGATCGGCTTGACGCCGCACAGCGTTGAGAAAATATAAATCACGCTGAGCGCCACGGTAATAATCAGATAGGCGTACCAGGAGCGTTCGTGGCGATCGCTGAGCTCGTAGGCGGTTTTTTGTTGGTTATCGCCATAGAGTTTGCGGTACAGCGCCTGCAGCTCGTGCCGGCTCAGATCTTCTGATATTTCGCTGTCGGCCAGCTCATTCAGCCCCATGGTAATGGTTTTGCCGGTGGCCAATACCATGACATTGGCCGCGATGGTGCCATGCCGGGTGAAGCCCAACAGCTTGAACTTCTGATTCGGTTCCATTTATAACCTTTCTCCAACGATGTAACCCAGGAATTGCACGGTGTCCTGAGGGCGTTTGTCCATGCTTTCGCTGTCTTTGTCTTCAACCACAAAGAAGCCGCTTTTTCCCGAGTGATACAGCAAAGGCGAATCGCAAATCAGTACCGGCGGGCGTTTGATGATGATGACCTCGCCGGGAATAAATGACCCTTTAATTTCGGTCTCTATTTTCATTGCCAACATGTTCGACTCATCGCCGAAGAAATAAGTCAAAGGGAACTCAGTGACCAGCTGCCCGATCTTGCGCTGCGAGACGGCCAGATAGCGCGACTGCGGGATCACCGGAATGGCGGAAGGGTTCTTGTTGCCTTCGGTGGACAGCGTTTCGTTAAGCAGCTCCAGCTTTTCCAGATCGTAATCTTCGATCTCTTCACAGGAGACACCGAAGAAATCGGAGATCCGATTCACGGTGGATTGCTGAACGTTGTTCACTCTTCCGTCAAGAATTTTGTAGAGGGTAGTGCGCGTCAGGCCGCTGCGATTGGAAAAGGAAGCCTTGGTTTCACCGCGGGTACGCATCAGATATTCAATATTTTTAATGATGTTGATTTTGCGCTGTGCGTTGGTGGTTTTCATTGGCTGTCCTTACAAACATTACGCAGGCTTCACTATATCTTACGCATTGGCGTTGTCCAGATAAAAAGGCGCGGACGGGCGGGTAACGAACTGATTATTAGTGGTAATTATTGTTTATCGTCAGCCGTTTAGCGCAGTGATGTCAGCGGAGGTGGCCTGCTTCCTCTGCGAGAAAGATAAAGCCGTGCAAATCAATTGATTAGGTTTTACTTATGGAAAAGTGAACACAAAAGCCGGTTTTATGTTTACTTTTATGTTGACCAAAGCCGATTTCATGGGCTACTGTTCATGCAAGCTGAAGCTTTTCTTTACGATCAAAATACGGAAGCCGACAGTTTTTATAATAAAAAGCTCAGAGGGGGCATTGCCACACTCTGAGCATAAATGGATAGCTTGCTACCGACACCAGGGACCCTAACCACCACGGCCGCTTGTCTGCGCGATCGGCCCCTTCTTTTGCATTGAATCCCCTTTTCGAGCGTCAAACACTCCCCAGAGACCTGGAGGAGTGCATTATCGCGTTCACGAAAATCAGAGCGATTTCTGTGATGCCAGCGGTTTTTGCGCCCGGCTGAAGACCAGTTTAAGCACCCAATACAGCAGGCTGGCAGCGACCAGGGAATTGATGGTCGGTACGCCCCATTCGGTCGCCAGGCCGACGGCGCCGCCGGCGATGCTGGCGACGATCGCTGCCCAGCCGATAGTTGGCGTTTCGTTCGGCAACTGGCCGGTACGGCGGCTCTCATCCAGGATCTTGCGATGGCTGCGCAGCAGATAATAGTCCACCAGCATGATGCCGATAATCGGCGGGAAGACCACGCCAAGCACCGTCAGGAAGTCGACAAAGCGGTCAAGAATGCCCAGCACCGACAGCGTGGTGCCCAGAATACCGATCACCAGCGTAGTGTAGGTGTACTTCAGCTTCTTGCCGGTGATGCCTTCCACCGCGTTGACGATGCCCAGCGAAGAAGAGTACAGGTTGAGATCGTTGACGCGCAGGGTGGAGAACACCACCACCAGCAAACCGGCGCCGCCGGCCGCTTGCGACATGATGGTGACCACATCCGCGGTGCCCAGGGTTTTGGCGATCAGGATCGCCAGGCCGTTCACCACGAACTCGCCGGCGATGATGGTGAAGAGCGTGACGCCGAGCACGTGCTTGCCGTTTTTGGAGTAACGGGTCAGATCGGGGGTCATCAGGCTGGCCACGATGGCGCCGCCGACGACGATGGTGATGCCGGCGCTGATGGTCAGCGGTTCACCCGGCGGCGCCAGCTGGATGATCTCCTGCAGGTTATGGCCGGAAAGCGCGGTCACCGAAATATAGGCCACCAGCATGATGAACATCGGCACCGCGATACGGGCGGCGATGCGCAGCGCCTTGAAGCCGAATGCCACCAGGATGGTCAACAGCGTGCCCGAGAGCCCGGCGGCCAGGCCAAAGCCCAGCTTATTGCCGAGCGCGAAGTCGAGCGATTTGGCGAAAATGGCGTTCTGAATGCCGAACCAACCCAGCAGGCTGACGGCAACCACCACGCCGATCAGCACCGAGCCCAGACGGCCGAAACCGCACCAGCGCGCCAGCAGGCTGCCGGAAATGCCTTCGCGCATGCCTGCCAGCCCCAGGCCGAAGGTCACCACGCCGAAGATCAGGCTGCCGACAAAAATGGCGGTGAAGGCGTCAATCAGCGTCATGGAGTTGCCGAGCACGGCGCCGAGCATGAACTGGTCCAGCGCGGTCAGCATGCCCATATGCACGATGGCCACGCTTAAAAACGAAACTCGTTTATCTTGCGGCACCCGGGTGAGCGGATAATCTTCGATCTTTATCACGGTGAGATCTTCCTTGCGGTTCAAATAAACTGAATGCCTTTGGTTATCAGGCGATCGGGAATGTAGTTATCCAGATTGGCGTATTTGCAGTATTCCTCAAATTGCTGCTGAGTATGCACGTTGGCCTTCTGGTAAATGTTATAAATGCGGTTTTCGATGGTCTTATTGCTGACATTATAGATTTTGGCTATCTCTTTCACTGTAAATCGTTGCAGCATAAGGAAAATGACATCGAGTTCGGCACGGGTGAACAGCTCGTTATTGACTTCGGTGGTCAACACGCTGGGTTTTTGCTGGTTGATGTACTTCAACGGCGACAGGCTGTTCATCGGCTTGGCGTTCCAGATCACGCCAATCACCTGTTTGTCATCGTTGTACACCGGCAGCTTTTCGCTGATAAACGGCGTCAGGCTGTCTTTGCCGTACCAGTAGTGCGTTTCTATGACCGTGACCCGATCGCGCGCCGCTTCGGTCATTTTGTCATGTTCGATAAAGTCGGCGGCGGAGTCGGCCCAGTCGGCGGGGAACTCGTGGTCATATTTGCCGGCGACGTCGAAATTCAGCGGCGTATTGGTATAGAGATAAGCGGCGCGGTTCATATAGAGGTGGCGGGACAGGTGATCTTTGATGCCCCAGGGTTCGCTCAGGTGCTCCATCATGGTGATGAGGCCCTTAAAATAAGATTCATTATTTTTATGCGATGACCCCATACCCACCTCTGTGCCGCTCAGGCCGCGTTACAGGCTTTTAGCCAGATAATGGCGGGTGTGGCGATGCGCATAGTCGCCCAGTTCGCCGTAGACCCGGTAGCCCAGTTTTTCGTAGAAGCCTCTGGCCTGGAAATCGAAGGTATCGACATAGGCCATATGGCAACCGCGCTTGCGGGCTTCTTCTTCGGCCAACTCCATCAATTGGCGGCCGTACCCGCTTTTGCGGCATTGATCGCCAACCCACAGATACTGCACTTCCAGGCCGCCCCACCAGGTGCGCGCGACCAGGCCGCCGACGATCTGCTGGCTGTCGTCGGTAACGGTCAGGAACAGCGGGTGAATGTCTACGGGCTGGGTTTTATGATTGTGCGCCCAAAGGCTGTCGATAACGAACTCTTCATCCTGCGGGTTGGGTTTGTCGGTGATATTAATATTCATTTTTAATATAATTCCCTGATTTAATTATTCAAAACTGAACTAGGCGCTTTCGCCCCAACCGCTTCTAATATCACTTTCGTTAATGTATTTCAAGGGTGGTTTTCACCCTTTTCCACCTGGTGAGCGGGCGCTTATGATAGGCGCCACAGGGAGAAGAAAATAGTGAAACAGGCGGTATTAAAACGCTGAAATGCCCTGCTTACACCATCTTTTCCTACTTGCGCCTCACCAGGGCCCCACCGGGAAAACTGCAGTACTGTATGGCTCCACCGGATAGAGCAAGCTCACTTGCCGACGGGGGAGCCACTTTGTTTTTTGACGCGCTCGCCCGCGGCCACCGTTCTCTGTCTCAGATATTAAACACTCTTCTTAACAGAAGATATGCGCCGCAGATGAAAATGTGGCCGATACATTCTGAGCCGCGGATTCAGTCTTCTGCGATGACGCTGTCCAGCGCCGGCTCGATGGTCGCGCCCAGCATGGCGCCGTGCCCTAAGGTGGGCCATTCCCGATAGCCGACGGTGAAACCGTCGAGCTGCGCCAGCTGTTCGGCCAGCAAATGCGTTGCGTCCGCCGGCAGAGCGGGGCTCTTCACGCCGGGCGGGGTCGCGCGATCGCGTTCCGCCAGGCCAACCCACAGTTGCAGCCTTACCGCCGGCGTCGCGCGCCGTTCCGTCCTCTGCTGCGCTTTTTGCAGGATCATGCCATTGCCCCACCACAGCGAGGGTTCCACGGCGATATAGCGCTGAAAGGCGGCGGGATGGGTAAACAACGTGTGCAGAACGAAGAGCCCGCCGTAAGAGTGCCCCCACAGCGTCTGCCGCTGCGGATCGACCGCCAGTCTGGCGGCGATCGCCGGTTTGATCCGAGTTTCAATCAATTGCAGGAACGCATCCGCGCCCCCGCCGGACCGCGGCGGTGTCTTCATGCCTGCCGGCAGAGGGAGCGTATAGTCGTAGGCGCGGCCGGCGGCATCGATGCGCAGATCGTTGTCATAGCCGATCATGACCAGCACCGGCGGCCGCTTCGCCGCTGCCAATTTGGCCAGTAAGGCGGCGTTTAACTCCATCAGCACCGCGTTGCCGTCAAGGAAATAAATCGTTGGATAGCCGTCCGGCTCAGGCGCCCGATGCGGTTGGGCGATGCGAACGCGATAATGCCGTCGGCCATCGGCGGAGGTGAAGCGCAGGTCGCTGAAACGGTAATCCGCAGAATCGCTATCGGCTACGGTAGCGCCGATCTTGCGTTCCAAATCGGGCCTGGCCAGCACGGAGCCCGGCAGCCAAAGGCCGATGGCGAGCGCCAGAAGCGCAGAGATAAAATGCCGGTTGGACAAAAACATGCGGGTTAACACCTTCGGAAAAAGGCCGATAGTAGCATCCGTTCGCGCCCGGCAAAAACCTAGCTTTAGGGCGGACATTCCGGCCGAGAATGGCGGCCAAAACCCGGAAGAGGGGCGCCAGTTGCTTTGCCGGGTTAATAGCAACTCATTGTTATTATTGGTAAGTCAGGAATAAGAGAGATTGCAATTAATTAGAAATGGTTATGATTTTTATGGTGAGAGGAATGGCGAAGGGAGGGGGAACTACACGGTTATCAACGATTTTTAGCAAAAAAAGCCCTATAAAATAGGGCAAAGACACACAACAACACCAGGGAAACTTTCCGGTATCTTATATTATAGCTTCCTATACATATAGAACATTTTATTATAAATATGTAAGCGATTCTTATTGATTATTTAATGCCATTATTTTTCAAATGGTTATGTGGTCCGGCTGAGGCATTGCTCTTGGGTCGGCTGCGGGCTATCAGGGATGGGGGCGGGGCTTTTCTGTAACGGCGGCATGAACAAGCGAGGTCATTGGCCCGATAACCCTCAGGGCAATACCGGCCGGCAGGCTGCGAACATGCCGGCCGGTATTCCTCCTCGCGCTGGATACTGCGCCGCACGATCTTCTCTGCGGGCGTCCGGTGAAAATCAGTGCTGTTGCAGCGTCAGCATCTTGCCAAGCAAAATATCGGTCGGCGGCAAAATATCCGTATCCAACCCGGCGGAGGGGGTAAAAGTCAGTTCGCCAAAAATGATCTGGCCTTGCGAGATGTAGAAATCAACGCGAACAAACTCAAAGGGCGCCGACAAGCGAGTGGCGTACTCAAACAGTTCATCATATCCCTCAGGTTTCACGAAAGCGTTTATCTCCTCCTGGCTCAATGCCAGGCAGTCCTCGCTATAGCAAAGGAACTTGAACTCTTTGTCGAAGAAGTAATATTTTGGCGTCCCGGTATCCCTGCCGACGCACAGTAAGGTGCAGTAAGGCACACCGCGGAAACAATAGATTTTATAGTCTTCAGGCCCGTGACCATTGGCCGATTCGATATATTTTTCCCCAATGATCTTTTTTTGTATCCCTTTGTAGTTGAGTTCTACATAGGTTTTCCAGTAATCGTCTTTCATCCACCCATCAATCAGATGAGAGGCGCTTTTAATGTTCAACGATTGCTTATTTTGGCAAATTAAATTATACCCTGAACCGTGGTTTCCCTTGATGACAAATTTATCAGGCAGCGTTTCCCACGGTATTTCCTGCACTGAATCACAGGAAAAATACAACTCATTAAGAATCTCTTCACATCCCTTTTCTTTGATGTACTCTCTCACCGCATATTTATCTGCACATTGAGTCACTAATGCGTTATTACTGTAGTCATTCAACTTAAGATGATTTATCTTTTCATTCCAGGTTGAGGGGGACTGTAAATTCAGCGGTTTGCCAAATGCCCTTTTGTATATCAATCTGGCCTTGAATTCGGGGGCTAATACGGCCAGCTGATTCAGAATAAACTTCTTGAATTGTCTCTTCATATACGTAATTCCATCAAAGCATAATGACAATGATTAAGACGTTCTTGTATTTAAAACGCGGGCGGCACGCTTTCACTGCGCCATTGAATGGCTGTCGGCGTTGTTCCCAGATCAAATGGCTTGTGCTCTAACGCCCGATTAAGAATACGGGCCGATCGCCAGGCCATCAGGCTCAGCTGAGGATCGGCAATGCCGTGATTATGCATACTGGCGTTCATCGCAAATAAGCAGTTCTCCGCTGGGCCTTCCCACTCAAAGGTAAAGTCAGGGGCTATGCGGTATTCGCCGTCCGCAGTCTTCAACAACCGGTGGGCCAAAGGCTCAAGGAACTCAGGCGTCGCCGATTGATAACCGGTGGCAAAGATCACCACGTCCGCCTTGAAGGTTTCCTGGCCGTGATCGAGATGATGACGCGTTTCGAGCTGATAGGCGTTATCCAGCGTGTGTTTCACGGCCATCAGCGAACGGCTGGGCAGCAGGCGCACCCATAATTTCTCGCGCAGGACGTCGAAGCGGTGGTACATGGCGCGATAAATCGCCAGCAGCGACTCACTGGTGATGCCATCTGAGGTCATCTTCTGTTCGGCCAGCATATGCCGCTTGGCCGCGCTGTCCAGTGAGTAAAAGCTCTCGACGTAATCGGGCGTGAAGTATTCGTTGGCAAAAGCAGCCTCATCGAGCGCATTGTAGTTGTTGCGGCGCGATATCCAGTCGAGCTGCTCCGGCTGCCCCCATTCCCCTTTAAAAATATTCAGGAACAGATCTGCGCCGCTCTGGCCGCCGCCGACGATCGCCACGCGTTTCCCGGTCAGATCGGGGTTGCGCAGCATCATTTCGCTGGCGTGGAAACAGCGATCGCTTTGCGTCGTCACGCAATCCGGCAACTTTATTTTCTTGCCTATACCTATGCTGACGTGTTTGGCGTGGAAGACCTTATTCGAGGTGGTCACCACGAACTGGCGCTGCCGATCGTCAAATTCGACCCGCTGAACGTCTTGATTGAATGCCAATGATCCCATACCGGCGGCGGCCCAGGTAAGGTAATCGGCGAACTCTTCGCGCGATGCGGTGCGCTGCTCCGTCGTCAGGAAACGATAAAATTTTCTGTTTTTCACCAGATAGTTGAGAAAGCTGTAGCGATTGGTTGGGGCAACCGCACTCACTAAATCTTTTAAGAAGTTGGTCTGCATACTGCAATCCGCCAGGATCATCCCTGGGTGCCAGGAGAAGTGAGGCTTGCGTTCAAGGAATTGTCCCGTAAATCCCTCTATTTCACTTCCTAAGGCTGCCAGGCTAAGATTCGATGGGCCAAGGCCAATACCGATGATATCCAAACGCTGATTCATTAATAAGCTCCAGTATAATGAGAATAATACCCAGAAATACGGCTGCAGATAGGGTGGCTTATAGCAACCAGGCTGCCTTTTTCTTATAAGTAAGCTTCACGAATTAAATGTAATTAAACGGTGTACGGGCCAAAATGCCGTATTTTTAAATGCCCGTTGAGAATTCGGTAGCGCATCAGGTAAAGGCTACAGGCGTATTTCTTTCCATGAAAATCCCTATGAAGGTTTGCGCGTGTATTTAATGAATATTCCTAAGTAAAAATCCGATGCCGCCTGATTCATCAAGCCATGAAAACGGCCACCAGGGAGGATGTCCACCGTATGAGTTCTTATCTGCTTTTCTGGTGTATATGCCATTGCATTGCCGGGATCGGTGTATTCGTTGCTTAGAATAGCCTTAAAATAGGCGCGGGGAAGGTGAAATAACGTGATATTAGAGGCAGGATGCTTTTTGCAAAGATGAAATCGGAAGTGAAATTATGAAATTTGTGCGTTGTGAGATGGTTTTTATCATTTAATTCAACGTGTTATTTTGTTTTTTGCGGCAGAGTATCACACTCTTTCACTGAGGTGATACGCACGCTTCTGTACCTTTATCTCCTCTTGTTGCCCCCCGAACGGCAATATTTTACCCCGAGTTGCATCACCCTAATGGGCGCGGATGGTTCGCGTTAACTACCGGGGTCAGGATTCGTTTAATTAATGCCGGACAAAGGCTGGCCGGAGAGGACGCTTGCTCGAGCCGAGTGTGAAAAAACCTGGCCACGCTGGCGCAACGATCGCGTCCGATCCGGCAATCTGCCTTGTCATCATCATTGACCATTCTTACCGACAATAAAAATCTTTTGGTCAGCTCGGGGCATTTTTGCGCGCTGGACAGAATGACAACCGTTGCGCCAAAACCGTGAAGACCTGCCAGGTTGATCAATCACGGGAGCTTCAAATTGCTGAGGTAGTCATACTGGGCTTGCGAAATGTCCAGTTCCCCATCGCTGAAAAAGACTTTTATAAACATATCGCCCTGGCCGACGATATCGACACGTTGGTAGGTTCCCGTCACAAAACGGCGCACGATAGCCTGAATGGCAGCGGTATGATTAGCAGGAACTGCATTGTTATCCGTGACTTTCTGTTCAAAAGTAATAGGGTGCTCTGCCTGAGGATCGGGACTGTATTGTGCGCGTTTGGCTGCGCTTTCGAACTTGAAATCATTAAAGGCGTTGTGGGTGGAGTTAAACATATCGGCAAGGTTTTTGATATGCGCCGCCATCTGATTCACGACCATGGTTTTATTGGTCACGAAGCGTTTACCCAAATAAGTGCCAGTCACTACCGCGAGCTGGGCGGCATTTCTGCCTAAAATGCTGCCTACGCCAGAACCGGCCCCCGTCCATAATCCCGCGATCAAAACCAGTCCGGCTCCGCCGACGGTACTCGATGCGATATTCTCAAAATGCTGAACACGTGCCCCCATTTGCCATGAGGTTCCGGGAAAAGAGACATTAATGCGGTTATCCAGGTGATTAATTCTTCCGCCTGGTCGTTGTCCTGACTCAATATTATTGGCTGTCAGCCGGCGGTTGTTTTCATCTTTGAGTTCACCCAGCGTAAACGCGATCTGTCCGGTCTCCGTTTTTGTTAATCGAAAGACTTCTTCTGGTGACAGAGACCTGACGAGGATCAGAGCCTCATTTAAAATCTCACGGGTCAAAAAGTTGGCTGACACCCGATTATTCGATTCGTGTTGCGATGTCAGAGCTAAAATTTCATGTGACTTAGGAAATGCCATAATCCCCCCGCCATTACGATATGCACCGTAATGTGATTAGCTTTCTTTATTTTGCTTAATATCCCAGCCCATCTGCACCGAAGCTCCTTTATTGCCTTGCTTCGCTTGCTCCCAATATTCCATCGATACTTTACCGGCCTGAAAAGAGTATTCAATGCCTAGCGTGGAACCGTGCTCGACACCGATGAAGTCGGTATGAGTCACTAATACATCTTCCAGGGTAATACGGGTATATTCCACTTCCTGCCCACCGGCTTTGCAAAGCGACAACTGCACTTTGGCGAGGTGTTTACCGGCCGAGCAGTATTTCAATAAGGCAGGAGTCGCTTTATCTATCAGAGCCTGTACGGTCAGATCGCGAAAATTTACTTTACCCGCACCGCCGCCGCCGCCAACGGCCATATTGCCAGGCTGCCGCGCGCCCCAGTTAAAGGAAAAGACATCGATCCATTGCTTGTGATTCGCATTTTTCGATTCGCCATTAATGCCTTCAACTTTTAAAAACATATCCATTGCCATGATTTTATCACCCGATCATTAACGTATTGTTAGGTGCCCGAATGCGCTTAGCTCTCTTTATTCTGCTTGATATCCCAACCAGATTTGCTTTCCGCGCCTTTAGTGCCGCTGCTGCCTTGTTCCCAGTAACTCATGGTGACTTTTGACGCCTGGAAGGCGTAATCAACCAGGATCGCATCATTTTGACCGACACCGTTAAAATCGGTTTGCGTCACCAGCACGTCTTCGAGAACGATTTTGGAATATTCCACCTGGTTGCCGCCCGCTTTGCAGACGGAAAGCTCGATTTTCGCGACATGTTTTCCACTGGAACAATATTTAAGAATGGCGGGCGTAGATTTGTCGATAAGCGCTTGAATACGGAGGTCTTGGTAATTCACTTTCCCGGAACCGCCCCCACCGCCGACAGCCATATTTCCTGGCTGTGAAGCCCCCCAGTTAAACGAAAGTACGTCGGTCCATCCTTTATGATTGCTGTCTTGGGACTCACCCGTCATTCCTTCAACTTTCATATACATATCAATTGCCATTGTCGTCGGATTCTCCATTATTTCGCGTTGGTAGCGGAATAGGTTAAAAATGTCTTATCAATGGGTAAAATTCAGCATAGCCTTATATGAATGAATTAACAGCAATGTTGTTTTTATTCGGAATTTTCCTAGTTTTAATCCAATATGTTGTGATTTAACAAAGTGATACCGTTATAGGTTCGTGGCTATATTCCATCACCGAATGACAATAAAACACTCGATAAACGGAGA
This sequence comes from Serratia sp. 22278, assembly GCF_052045405.1. Classification (NCBI taxonomy): domain Bacteria; kingdom Pseudomonadati; phylum Pseudomonadota; class Gammaproteobacteria; order Enterobacterales; family Yersiniaceae; genus Serratia; species Serratia sp. 22278. Next base: position 186,781 of record NZ_JBQEOW010000005.1, read on the forward strand.
ATAGGCGTGCGCTCGTTTGACGCTTGGGTGGTCGGGGATTGGGGGGCGGGCCTTTCGTGAAAGTGGCATCTGTAATGCGAAATTGCACATCCATCGGATGATGCGGTGGCGCTTGAGCGCTGGCCCGCAGGGTGAGGTCTTCAGACCGAATAATCGAACGTAGTTCGATGGAGAGTCCAGTCCCTGAAAAGCAAAAACCCAGCCATAGGCTGGGTTCTCTAAATATGGTGCCCGGACTCGGAATCGAACCAAGGACACGGGGATTTTCAATCCCCTGCTCTACCGACTGAGCTATCCGGGCAACGGGGCGCATTAAACCGTATTGGCCGGATGGCGTCAATCGCTTTCTGTCACAAAGCCGATCGGTTGCTCTATTTTCAGGCAGCGAGCCCGGAGGGGCGGGGGACGGGAGGATATCCTCATTCAATAAATATGCATATAAAACGTGTATTTATACTACTCTAGAACGCGCCATTTATTATTTTTCAATTAAATAACAATGGATTATGTCTTGGTCAACGGACGTTCAATCAAGACGATTCTCGCTTGAACCCCGCAACGAATCATGCAATCATTGCGCAAATTTTAGCACTCTCCGTTCGCTAACGGTGTTCCCGCTTCTTATAAGCCAGAGGGTTATTGGCATGACTGGTTTTGTTGCTCAAGCGCTGCTGCGCACCAGACATCTGACGCCGCCACCGTTCCGCCGTTGTTTCCTCCGCACGTCATCCGCCCGAATACGCCTGCCGGCCATGCGGTAAGGCCGCCTGACGCTCGCTGTTAGGCATGCGTAAAGCCAGCGCTGCGGCCCTGATTTTACTGATGCCTGTCGGACGCTGCCAAGACCAGTTCCCCCGATAGCCGCCTCATGATCCCCGATCATGAGCCGGTCACGCACGCCGCTTATGCTGCCGTGCCCGGGTATCGCTTTTACCGGGATAACCGCGTTATCTCATTACCGTGCCGGTGGCACACCCTCATCCTTCACCGTTTGAGAGTCAGCATGATGAAAGAATTGAAAATCGCGACCAGCGCCAGCCTGGTCGCCACCATTGAGACGCTGCGCCAGATCGTGCGCGTAGAGCAGACGGACTACACCGACGTAGCGGCGGTGGTGGTGTCGGTCGCCGACGTGAACGCCGGCATTCTGGCGCGTTTGCAGGCGACGGGGTTCGACATTCCGACCTTCGTGGCGGTGGAAGGGGACGAGCATCTCTCGCCGGACTATCTGCCGTTTGTCAGTGGGGTTTTCGCGCTGCTGGCCGGCGCCAGCAAGCCGTTCTACATGGCGCAGCTGGAGGCCGCCGCCGACGCCTATGAGCAGGCGCTGCTGCCGCCGTTCTTCAAAACGCTGAAGACCTACGTCGAGATGGAAAACTCGACCTTCGCCTGCCCAGGGCATCAGGGCGGCGAGTTCTTCCGCAAACACCCGGCCGGCCGGCAGTTTTTTGATTTCTACGGCGAGACCCTGTTCCGTTCCGATATGTGCAACGCCGACGTCAAGTTGGGCGATCTGCTGATCCACGAAGGCTCGGCCAAGGATGCGCAAAAGCACGCGGCGCGGGTGTTCAACGCCGATAAAACCTACTTCGTGCTCAACGGCACCTCGGCGGCCAACAAGGTGGTGACCAACGCGCTGCTGACCCGCGGCGATCTGGTACTGTTCGATCGCAACAACCACAAATCCAACCACCACGGGGCGCTGATCCAGGCCGGCGCCACGCCGATCTATCTGGAAACCGCCCGCAACCCGTTCGGCTTTATCGGCGGCATCGATGCGCACTGCTTCGACGAACGCTATCTGCGCGAGCAGATCCGCGAGGTGGCGCCGGAGAAAGCCGCGGCGGCGCGGCCGTTCCGGTTGGCGATCATTCAGCTCGGCACTTACGACGGCACGATTTACAACGCTCGCCAGGTGATCGACACCATCGGCCACCTGTGCGACTACATCCTGTTCGACTCCGCCTGGGTGGGCTACGAAGGCTTTATTCCGATGCTGAAAGAGTGCTCGCCGCTGCTGCTGGAGCTGGACGAGCACGATCCGGGGATCTTCGTCACCCAGTCGGTGCATAAACAGCAGGCGGGGTTCTCGCAGACCTCGCAGATCCACAAGAAAGACGACCACATCAAAGGGCAAAAGCGCCACTGCAACCACAAGCACCTGAACAACGCATTCATGCTGCATGCGTCGACCAGCCCGTTCTATCCGCTGTTCGCCGCGCTGGACGTCAACGCCAAGATGCACGCCGGCGCCGCCGGGCGCCGCATGTGGATGGACTGCGTCAAGCTGGGCATCGAGACGCGCAAACAGCTGCTCACGCGCTGCTCGCAGCTGAAGCCGTTTATTCCGCTGCAGGTGGCGGGCAAAGACTGGCAGGATTACGATACCGATCTGATCGCCAACGACGCGCGCTTCTTCACCTTCGTGCCGGGGGAGACGTGGCACGGCTTTGAAGGCTATGCCCAGGACCAGTATCTGGTGGATCCGTGCAAGCTGCTGCTGACCACGCCGGGCATCGACGCTTCGACCGGCCAATACACCGAGTTCGGCGTGCCGGCCACCATTCTGGCCAACTTCCTGCGCGAGAACGGCATCGTGCCGGAGAAGTGCGATCTCAACTCGATCCTGTTCCTGCTGACCCCGGCGGAGAACCCGGCCAAGATGGAACAACTGGTGGAGATGCTGGCGCAGTTCGAACGTTATGTCGAAGTGGATGCGCCGCTGAGCGTGGTGCTGCCGACTGTGTACCGCAAGAACGAGCAGCGTTACCGCGGCTACAGCATTCGCCAGCTGTGTCAGGAGATGCACGATCTGTACGTCAGCTTTGACGTCAAGCAGCTGCAAAAGGAGATGTTCCGTCAGGATCATTTCCCGCCGGTGGTGATGAACCCGCAGGACGCCAACGTGGAGTTTATCCGCGACAACGTCGAGCTGGTTCCGATCGGCCAGGCGGAAGGGCGCATTGCGGCGGAGGGGGCCCTGCCGTACCCGCCGGGCGTACTGTGCGTGGTGCCGGGCGAAGTGTGGGGCGGCGCGGCGCAGCGCTACTTCCTGGCGCTGGAGGAGGGCATCAACCGCCTGCCGGGCTTCTCGCCGGAGCTGCAGGGGGTCTACATCGAGAAAAAAGATCACGGCTGGAAGCGCATCTTCGGCTATATGATCAAGCCATGAAAAAAGGGCCGGTTCGCACCGGCCCTTCTTCCATCCACGCGGGAAGCGCTACTTCCTGCGGTAGCTCTTCTGCGCGGTATTCACTTTCACCAGATAGCGGCGCGACTCGGCGGCCGGGTGCTTGGTGGTCAGCGTTTGGTACACGTCGCCCGGCTGCATGCCGTTGATGATGCCCACCGCGCGCGTCCTGTCGCTGGAGAACACCCGCAGCACGCTGCCGGCGCCGCCGTTGTAGGCGGTGATCACCGCATAGCGGCGCGAGGTCGGGTTCTGAATGCCGCCCAGGTAGTTGTTTTGCAGGATCGCCAGGTAGGCGGTGCCGGTGTCGATGTTGTTCTCCGGATCGAACAGATAGCTGCGGCTCGGGGTGCCCCATTTGCCGCGCATCTGGAACACATCCTTACCGGCGGTGTGCTGCACCACCTGCATCAGGCCCAGCGCATCCGAACCGCTCACCGCATAGGGGTTGAAGCTCGATTCGGTCTGCATGATTGCCAGGATCAGCGATTCGTCCACGCCGTATTTTTCCGACGCCTTGCGCACCATCGGCAGATATTTGTGCGCACGTTTGTCCAGGTGGTTCGGCACCAGCTGGATGGTGACCGAGTAGATGACGTGCAGGCCGGAGGTGCGTTTTTGCAGCTTGGTCTGCAGCAGGTAATCGGCGAAGTGCGCCGCGCGCCATTCCCAGCGGATCGGCGCGCCTTTGTTATCCAGCACCTGGCCGTACAGGAACGGCTCTTTGCTGATCTGGATATCGTTGGCGTCGGAATAGAGATCGATGGAGCCCGGATCGTCACCCATCAGCAGCGTGCTGATGATCGCCTGGCGCAGGTGCGCGGCCGGATCGGTGGTGGCGATGGTCTCGATGGTGATGGCGCCGGTGTCGAAGTTGATGTGGCTGCGGGTTTGGTATTGGTCGGTATATTTGACGTAGTCTTTCGGCCCGGCGATCAGAACTTCGTTCAGACCCCAGATGTTCTCGATGTTGTGAGCGAATTGCCCCATCAGAATGTCGAAGCCGTTGGTGTCTTTGATCCAGGCTTCGTTGATTTCTTCACTTTTTTTGCCGGAACAGGAGATCAGCAAAGGCGCTATTACGAGCAAAGCTAAAATTTTCTTCATCTTAAAGCCGTTTGGAAGAAGTATAAGAGGATTGAAGCGGGCCAGCGCCTGGCCCCAACAGCGTTATTCGCTTGGCGGCGTATAGCCTTCGATGTGCACGTCGTGCCCTTCGAACAGGAACTTGATCATTTCCTCTTCCAGCAGTTTGCGGTCATCCACGTTCATCATGTTCAGCTTCTTCTCGTTGATCAGCATGGTCTGCTTCTTCATCCACTCGCCCCAGGCTTCCTTGGAGATCTCGTTGTAGATGCGCTTGCCGACGTCGCCGGGATAAAGCTGGAAGTCCTGGCCTTCGGCGTCGCGCTGCAGGAAAGTACAAAAAATGGTGCGGCTCATGCTAATTCCTCGTCGATGGCGCTATCGCCATATAAGTTTTGTTGGATCGGGGGCTGCTTCGCCAGCTGTTGCAACAGGCGATCCACCGGCGCTGCCAGCCCGACCGACGGCGGCTGCGCTAAGTTATACCAGAGACCCGCGCCCTCATCCATGCCGCTGCCCGCCGCGTCGAGCGACAGCCACATCGGCACGATATCGAGATGGAAATGGCTGAACGTGTGGCGAAATGCGGTCAGCTGTTCCAGGCGCTTGCCTTTCAGACCGCGCTGCTGCAGCCAGAGTTCCAAATCCACGCGCGCGCTGAACTGCGGGAAGCAGAACAGGCCGCCCCACAGGCCCACCGCCGGGCGCTGTTCCAGCCACACGCGGTCGCCGTGCTGCAGCAATAAGAAGTAGGCGGTTTTTTCCGGCAGGGTCTGTTTGGGTTTCTTGCCGGGGTAGTTGGCCCAGCTGTGATTGGCGTAAGACAGACAGCCGACGTTGAGCGGGCAGAGTTCGCACTTGGGCTTGGAACGGGTGCAGACCATGGCGCCCAGATCCATCATCGCCTGGTTGAACTGGCCGACGCCCTGCGCCGGGGTGACCTCTTCGCTGATTTTCCACAGCCGGTTTTCGACCTCTTTTTTGCCCGGCCAGCCTTCCACCGCGTAGCAGCGGGCCAGCACGCGCTTCACGTTGCCGTCGAGGATCGGATAGTGTTGGCCCAGCGCCAACGACAGCACCGCGCCGGCGGTGGAACGGCCGACGCCCGGTAAATCGGCGATTTCTGCGAAGGTTGTCGGGAACTCGCCGCCGTGCTGTGCGACAATGGTCTGCGCCGCTTTGTGCAGGTTGCGGGCGCGGGCGTAATAGCCGAGGCCGGTCCACAGATGCAGCACTTCGTCCAGCGGGGCTTCCGCCAGCGCGCGCACGTTGGGAAAACGGGCCATAAAGCGCTGAAAATAAGGAATGACGGTGGCAACCTGGGTCTGTTGCAACATCACCTCGGAGAGCCATACTTGATAGGCGGTTTTTTCCAGCTGCCACGGCAGGGTTTTGCGGCCGTAGCGCTGATACCAGTCAAGCACCACCTGTGCGAATTGTTGTGCTTGCATCATGAGCAGCGTCGTTATCCGGCAGAAAATGAAGCGAGATTGCAGCATAGAGTCATGGTGCTGTAAACCGGAACTTTCCGACGCCGCACGGCGGGTACAGAAGATGAACACTTGCTAAACCAATGTATCTTTGCATAATGCGCGTTTCCCTAATTGGCAGCCAAACAGACAGAAAGCACTATGATTAATGACGTCATCTCCCCGGAATTTGATGAGAACGGCCGCGCGATGCGCCGTATCCGCAGTTTTGTCCGCCGCCAGGGGCGGCTGACCAAAGGCCAGCAGCACGCGCTGGAGAACTATTGGCCGGTGATGGGCGTGGAGTATCAGGCTGAGGCTGTCGATCTCGCCGCGCTGTTCGGCCGCGAAGCGCCGACGGTGCTGGAGATCGGTTTTGGCATGGGCGCCTCGCTGGTGACCATGGCGGGCAATAATCCGCAGCAGAACTTTTTAGGGATCGAAGTGCACTCGCCGGGCGTGGGCGCCTGCCTGGCCGACGCCCACGAGGCGAAGCTGAGCAACCTGCGCGTGATGTGCCACGATGCGGTTGAAGTGCTGGAAAACATGATCCCGGACGGCTCGCTGGACATGGTGCAGCTGTTCTTCCCCGATCCGTGGCACAAGGCGCGCCACAATAAGCGCCGCATCGTGCAAACGCCGTTTGTCGAACTGGTGCTGCGCAAGCTGAAGACCGGCGGGGTCTTCCACATGGCCACCGATTGGCAACCTTATGCGGAACATATGTTAGAGGTTATGAACGGGGTCGCAGGCTACCGTAATCTTTCCAGCGATAATGATTATGTGCCGCGTCCGGATTCGCGCCCATTGACGAAATTTGAATTACGCGGCCAGCGCCTGGGACATGGCGTTTGGGACTTGATGTTTGAGAGGAAAGAATAATGGCTAAGAACCGCAGTCGTCGTTTACGTAAAAAGTTGCACATTGAAGAATTTCAGGAGCTGGGTTTCTCCGTAGCCTGGCGCTTCGCCGAAGGCACGTCGGTGGAAGACATCGACAGCACGCTGGATACCTTCATCGATGAAGTGATCGAGCCGAACGGCCTGGCGTTTGACGGCAGCGGCTACCTGCAGTGGGAAGGTCTGATCTGCCTGCAGAAGATCGGCCACTGCACCGACGAGCATCGCGAACTGGTGAAAAGCTGGCTGGAAGCGCGCAAACTGACCGACGTTAAGGTCAGCGATCTGTTCGATATCTGGTGGGATTGATCGCGGCTGCCCGATGAGCGCGGCTTCGCGCCGCTTATTTCCCCCTAAATAATTGGATTCGCATCACGGCGGCAAGAGGGTGATTCCCCAGGAGCTTACTTCAGTAAGTGACTGGGGTGAGCGCTCGCAGCCAACACAGATGCGGATTCAAGTATGACGGGGATGGATTTAAGGTGCCTTAACGGCGCCTTTGTTTTGCCCGGAGTGTGACCGAGGTGGTAACAACATTGGATAACGCGTTGCTGGAAGAGATCCTGCAACAGGTGCGCCCGCTGATTGGCCAGGGAAAAGTGGCCGACTACATCCCGGCGTTGGCGGAAGTGCCCGCCGATCGGCTGGCGATCGCCGTGTGTACGGTGGATGGCGAACTGTTCCAGGCCGGCGACGCCGCGGAGCGCTTCTCCATCCAGTCGATCTCCAAAGTGCTGAGCCTGACGCTGGCGCTGACGCGCTATCAGGAGCCTGAGATCTGGCGGCGCGTCGGCAAAGAGCCTTCCGGCCTGCCGTTCAATTCGCTGCTGCAGCTGGAGATGGAACAGGGCAAACCGCGCAATCCGTTTATCAACCCCGGCGCGCTGGTGGTGTGCGACATGCTGCAAACCCGGCTCAGCGCCCCCAAACAGCGCATGCTGGAGGTGGTGCGTCAGTTGGCCGGCGAAGACGACCTGGCCTATGACCTGCGGGTGGCGCGCTCCGAGTTCGAACACTCCGATCGCAATGCGGCCATCGCCTATCTGATGAAATCGTTCGGCAACTTCGAAAACGACGTCATCACCGTGCTGCAAACCTATTTCCACTACTGCGCGCTGCGCATGAGCTGCGTGGAACTGGCGCGCAGCTTCGTCTATCTGGCCAATCACGGCCGCGATCTCAGCGGCGAGGCGGTGATCAGCCCGCTGCAGGCCCGGCAGATCAACGCCCTGATGATGACCAGCGGCATGTACGACGGCGCCGGCGAATTCGCCTATCGGGTGGGGATGCCGGGCAAGTCTGGCGTGGGCGGCGGCATCGTGGCCATCGTGCCGGACGAGCTGTCGATCGTCGTTTGGTCGCCGGAGCTGGATGCTTCCGGCAACTCGCTGGCGGGAACTGCGGCGCTGGAACTGTTGTCTCAACGTATCGGTCGTTCGATTTTTTAATCCCAGTCTGGATGGGAGTCAGGAGAAGCTATGTTGAAGAAAACCGGGTTAGCCTTACTGCTGCTGGCGGCGACTGCCGCGCAGGCCCACGCCGAGTACCAATGCAGCGTTAAACCCCAAGACGATGTGATCATCAGCCCGCAGAGCGTGCAGGTGAAAGGCGCCAGCGGCGACCTGCAAATATCGCCGGATGGCGACGTGATCCGCAACGGCCAGGCGCTGAGCCTGAACGACAGCCAGCGGCAGAAAGCCTTCAGTTACCAGAGCGCCTTGCGCAAGCAACTGCCGTGGATCGACGACGGCGCGCAGAAACACCTGGAGAAAGCCCGCGCAGCGCTGGATAAAGTGATCGTTAAAGAGCTGGGCAGCAACAGCAACGTGCGCAACCGGCTGACCACCCTGAACGGCCAACTGAAACAGCAGATGAACCGCATCATCGAGCACCGCAGCGACGGTCTGACCTTCCACCACCAGGCGATTGACCAGGTGGAACAGGACGGCCGCAACATCGTGCAGCAGAGCATGGGCGGCGTGCTGCAGGACAGCCTGAACGAGATGGGCGTCAAACAGGCCGCCAATAGCGGCGGCAACCCGCTGCAGGCGATCATGGGCAACCTGGGCGGCTTGCAGAAGGCGATCCAGAACGAATGGAACAATCAGGAGCAGGACTTCCAGAACTTCGGTCATGACGTGTGCAACCGCGTCACCGCACTGGAAACCCAGCGCAAGGATCTGCTGAAGGCGTTGAAGTAACGGATAGATATCGCATATCCATATCAGAGACGCTGAGGCGAAGCGAAATTCTGGTTGATACCTATCAGGCATTGTTTTTGGAGGCTTGGCTTGAGTATTTCGGCTAAACGCGTCAGCTTTGACGATGCGACGATGTGGGTCGAACTGAGCGACGCCCGAATTATTGGCGTGCCACTGGCCTGGTTTCCGCGTTTGTTGAATGCGACGCAAGAACAGCGGGCGGGGTATGAGCTCAGCGCTCGCGGCATCCATTGGGAGGCGTTGGACGAGGATGTTTCCGTTGAGGGATTGCTGAAGGGGCGTGGCGACGTGACGCATCGCCCTCATAATGCCGCCTGAACATGAAAAAAAGCGCTGATCATTCAGCGCTTTTTTTTATTCGTCGTCCGCCAGGAACAGTTCCAGCAGCGAGTTGAGGAACAGCTTGCCCTTCTCGGTAATTTGCCAATGCTCCGCGGTTTCTTCCAGATAGCCTTTGGCCAGCGCCTCGTCCAACTGCGGGCGAATGACGCTTTCCGCCAGCCCGGTGTAGTTGACGAAGTCGGCGCGCGGCGCGGCTTCCAGCAGGCGGAAGCGGTTCATGAAGAACTCGAACGGCCGATCCGCCGCCGCCACCTCATGCTGCTTGTCCATGTAGTCGCCGCGCATAAAGCCGCGCGGGTGCTTGGTCTTGGCGGTGCGCAGGATGCGCCCGTCGCTGAAGGTCACCTTGCCGTGCGCGCCGCAGCCGATCCCCAGATAGTCGCCGAAGCGCCAGTAGTTGAGATTGTGCTGGCATTGGTAGCCCGGCTTGGCGTAGGCCGAGGTTTCATACTGCTGGTATCCGGCGGCGCTCAGCAGCTGGTGGCCGCGCTCGAAGATGTCCCACAGCGCGTCGTCGTCCGGCAAGACCGGCGGGCGTGAGCTGAACAGGGTGTTCGGCTCGATGGTCAGCTGATACCACGACAGGTGCGGCGGATTGAGGGCGATCGCCTGGCGCAGATCGTCCAGCGCCTCTTCCAGCGACTGATCCGGCAGGCCATGCATCAGATCGAGGTTGAAGCTGCGCAGGCCAAGGCCGGTCGCCAGCGTCGCCGCGCGTTTGGCTTCTTCCGGGCCGTGGATGCGCCCCAGACGGTTCAACTTCTCGGCGCTGAAGCTTTGCACCCCGATGGAGATGCGGTTGACGCCGGCGCGCTGGTAGCCGCTGAAACGATCGGCTTCCACGGTGCCGGGGTTAGCCTCCATGGTGATTTCGGCGTCGTCGGCGACGCGAATGCGCGCCCGCACCCCGTCCAGCAAGGCCTGCATCGCCTCGGCGCTCAGCAGGCTGGGGGTGCCGCCGCCGATAAAGATAGTGCTGATTTCCCGGCCGCCGGCCAGCGGCAGGTCGGCATCCAGATCCGCCAACAGATGATCGACGTACTCCTGATGCGGCACGTCACCCTTCAGCGCATGGGAGTTGAAGTCACAGTACGGGCATTTCTGCACGCACCACGGGATATGGATGTAGAGACTCAGCGGGGGCAGCTTAAGCATTGCGCATGGCTTCCAACATCAGCTTCAGCGCCTTGCCGCGGTGCGAAATCGCCCGCTTCTCGTCGCGGCTTAGCTCGGCGGCGGTGCGGCCCAGCTCCGGCACGTAGAAGACAGGGTCGTAACCGAAGCCGCCTTCACCGGCGGCCTGCTCAGTGATTTCGCCGGCCCAACTGCCGTGGAACACCAGTGGCGTCGGGTCTGCCGCATGGCGCAGATAGACCAGCACGCAATGGAATTGCGCGCCGCGCCGGCCCGGCGCCACGTCTTTCAACGCCGCCAGCAGCTTGTCGAGGTTTTGCCGATCGTCGGCATCTTCGCCGGCATAGCGTGCGGAGTAGATGCCCGGCGCGCCGCCCAGCGCGTCCACTGCCAGACCGGAGTCGTCGGCGATCGCCGGCAGGCCGGTGACCTGTGCCGCATGGCGCGCTTTCAGGATGGCGTTTTCGATAAACGTCAGGCCAGTTTCTTCGGCGGATTCCACGCCCAGATCGGTTTGCGCGACCACGTCCAGGCCGAAATCGGCCAACAGGTCGGCAAGTTCGCGCACTTTGCCCGGGTTACCGGTGGCAAGAACGACTTTTTGCATAAGTGACTACCTTGAAAATTATTCGATGAGCGCCGCGACCACGGCGGGGATCTGTTGCGGATTCACGATGCGTAACTGTTTATGCCGCCCCAGTTCGCCTTTCTCGATGGTGACGTTGCTTTTCGCCACTTTGAACTGCTTGGCGATAAACTTGATCAGATGGGCGTTGGCTTGGCCGTCGACCGGCGGGGCGGTGATGGCGACTTTTAGTTCGTCGCCATGCAAGCCGATAATTTGGTCGCGGCTGGCTTTCGGCTGAATATATAGCCTGATCGCCAGCCCGTCCAGCACCGGAGTGACCGCACTCACAGCAGGAACCAGATCTCGCCGAACAGATCCATGCCCAGGTAGTTGATCAGATAGAGGATCAGGATCACTACCATGGCGGAAAAGTCGATGCCGCCCATCGCCGGGATGATGCGACGGATCGGCGCCATCAAGGGTTCGGTCAGTTGGTACATCACGTAGTCGATCGGGCTGCGGCCCTGGCTTACCCAGCTCATCAGCGCACGAATGATCATCACCCAGAAGATCAGGTAGCCGGCGGACTTCACCAGCGAGATCAGACCGAACAGCAGGTTATACGGGCTGAGCGACATCGCGCCGCCCTGAATCAGCAGCAGCAGCGGGTACTTGATGGTCATCAGCAGGAACGCCAGCAGCAGCGAAGCGCTGTCGATGGGCCCCAGTGACGGGATGATGCGGCGCAGTGGGCCGACCACCGGCTGGGTGATCTTCACCACAAACTGTGAGAACGGGTTGTAAAAATCGGTGCGCGCCCACTGCATCCAAATGCGCAGCAACAGCACCATCACGTACAGATCAATAACGGTCTTGACCAGGAAAGTCAGCGTTAGCATGAAGTGGTCCTTCTCCTTAACTCGCGGTTATTTAAAATAATTTTTCCATCTCTTGGGCGCGGGAAACGGCGGCCTGCATCGCTTGCCCCACGGTTTCCGGCAGTTGGCGTTCGTTGAACACCCGCAGCGCTTCGGCGGTAGTGCCGCCTTTGGAGGTCACCTGTTCGCGCAGCGTGCCCAGCGGCGTATCCGGGTTGGCTTCCACCAATGCGGCGGCGCCGGAAGCGGCCTGTTGCACCAGATCGCGCGCGGTCTGGCTGTCGAAGCCCATGCGCTCGGCCTCTTTTTGCATCGCCTCCATAAACAGGAAGAAATAGGCCGGGGCGCTGCCCGCGGCGGCGATCACGCCGTTGATGCCATTTTCGTCATCGACCCAGCAAACTTTACCGACCGACGCCATTAAATCGCCGGTGTAATCGCGATCCCGCTGGCTGACCTGCGCCGGCGCGTACAGCCCGCTCATGCCCTTGCCGACCAGCGACGGAGTGTTGGGCATGATGCGCACGATGTCCAGCTTGTCGCCGAGCAGCTGATAGAAACGGCTGACCTGAATGCCGGCGGCGATCGACAGCACCAGCTTGCCGCTGAAATCGACCTGCTCGCGCAGCGGCTGGCAAACGTCGGCCATCAGCTGCGGTTTGACCGCCAGCACCACCACCTCGGCCTCGCGCGCGCAGGCGACGTTGTCGCCGCTGCTGACGATGCCGTAGTCCGCCGCCAGTGCGTCACGGTTTTTCGCCGAGGGGGCGCAGACGCTGATGGATTTGGCTGGATAGCCGCCCGCCACCAGGCCGGCGATGATTGCACGCGCCATGTTGCCGGCGCCGATAAAGGTAATCTTGCGATGTTGCATCAAATCCCTCGTCTGTGTGTCAGGCCTGCGAGTAGTCGCGGGCGCCAAAAATTGCGGTGCCGATGCGCACCAGGGTGCTGCCTGCGGCGATCGCCGCCGCCATATCGTCCGTCATGCCCATCGACAGCGTATCGGCCTGCGGATAACGCTGGCGCAGGGCGAGAAAGGCGTCGTTCATCCGGCTGAATACCGCCAACTGCCGCTGATAATCCGCTTCCGGCGCCGGGATGGCCATCAGGCCGCGCAGCGTCAGGTTCGGCAGCGCGACGATCGCGTCGGCCAACGCCGGCAGCTCGGCCAACGCAATGCCGGATTTGCTTTGCTCGTCGCTGATGTTGATTTGAATCAGCACGTTGAGCGGCGGCATGTCGGCCGGGCGCTGATCGCTCAGGCGCTGGGCGATGCGCAGCCGATCCACGGTATGACACCAGGCGAAATGTTCCGCCACCAGCCGACTCTTATTGGATTGCAGCGGGCCGATAAAGTGCCACACCAACTCATCGCCCTGCGGCGACTCGGCGAAATGCCGGATCTTGTCTACCCCTTCCTGCACGTAGTTCTCGCCGAAGGCGCGCTGGCCGGCGGCGATGGCTTCTTCGATCGCCGCCACAGGTTTGGTTTTGCTGACTGCAAGCAGAGCAACTTCTTCCGGCGCCCGCGCGCAATTTCGCGCGGCGGCCGCGATGCGGTTTCTGACATCCTGCAGGTTCTGTTGGATAGTGCTCATTATTGACCCGGGAGAGTGATATGGATATCGATGAATTCGTGGCCCTTAGTGTAAAGCATAATGCTTCCGATCTGCACCTTTGTGCCGGTCATCCGCCGATGTTGCGCATCGACGGTGAACTGCAGCCGCTGGCGGCGGCGCCAACGCTGACGGCGCAAGGCGTGCAGGCCCTCTGCGACGGATTGCTGAATGCGCAGCAGCGCGAGAGCCTGCGGCGGCTGGGGCAGGTCGATCTGGCGTTGCACAGGCCGGGCGGGGAGCGGCTGCGGGCCAACGTTTTTCAACAAAGCGCGGGGATTTCTCTCGCGTTGCGGCGTATCGCCGCGCAATCGCCTTCGCTTGCCGAGCTGGCGGCGCCGGCCATTGTCCCGGCGTTGCTGCGGCGCGACAACGGGCTTATCCTGGTCACCGGCGCCACCGGCAGCGGCAAGTCCACCACGTTGGCGGCGATGATCGACGAGATCAACCGGCACCAGCAGCGGCACGTTTTGACGCTGGAGGATCCGATCGAGTTCCTGCACCGCAGCCGGCGATCGCTGATCCAGCAGCGGGAGATCGGCCGCGACAGCCACAGCTTCGATGCGGCGTTGCGCGCCGCGCTGCGCGAAGATCCGGATGTGATCCTGCTGGGCGAGCTGCGCGATACCGCCACCATCCGGCTGGCGCTCACTGCGGCGGAGACCGGCCACCTGGTGCTGGCGACGCTGCATACCCGCAGCGCGGCGCAGGCGGTAGAACGGCTGGTGGACGTGTTTCCCGCGGAAGAGAAACCCTATGTGCGCGCCCAGCTGGCCGGCAGCCTGCAGGCGGTGATCGCGCAAAAGCTGATGAGGCGCCCCGGCGGCGGACGCGTGGCGATCTTTGAAGTGCTGACGGCGACGGCGGCGGTCAGCAACCTGATCCGTGAAGGGAAAACGCATCAGTTGGCGAGCGTGTTGCAAACCGGCGCGCAGTCCGGCATGCAAACCTTTGAGCAAGGTTTGCAGCAGCGGATCGACGCCGGTGTGTTGGGGGACTGCGCGGGGGAGGGAACGGGCGTTTAGCCCAGCTGCCGTTCGAACCAGCTTTCGAGGATAACCACCGCCGAGGCGGAATCCACGCTGCCTTTGTCGAGCGCGCGGAAGCCGCCGCGATCGAACAGGTTGGCGCGCGCCTCCACGGTGCTCAGACGCTCGTCATGCAGATCGATCTGGATGCCGAAGCGGCCGTGCAGGCGGTTGGCGAACTTGCGCGCCTGGGCGGTAACGGGTTGTTCGGTGCCATCCATGTTCAGCGGCAGGCCGACCACCACCAAATCCGGTTGCCACTCCTTCAGCAGCTTTTCGATTTTCAGCCAGTCCGGCGAGCCGTCCTGCGCTTTGAAAGCCGGCAAGGCGCGGGCGCTGCCGGTCAACTCCTGGCCGACGGCCGCGCCGATGCTTTTGGTGCCGAAGTCGAAGGCGATAATGGTGCGGTTGCTCATCAGGCGTGTCCTGCGTGGTTGGCGATGCTGCGAATGTCGATACCCAAAAGGTTCCCCGCCTCGCGCCAGCGGCTGGCGATCGGCGTGCGGAACAAAATGTCGGTGTTGGCTTCGATGGTCAGCCAGGCGTTTTCCAATACTTCCTGCTCCAACTGGCCCTTTTCCCAACCCGCATAACCCAGTGCCACCAGCACGTCGTCCGGTTGCTCTGGCGTGCCGAGCGTTTCCAGCACGTCTTTCGAGGTGGTGATCATGGTGTTGGGCGAAATTTGAATGCTGGCGCCGAAGCCGTGGCGCGGCGTATGCAGGATAAACCCGCGATCGTCCGCCAGGGGGCCGCCGGCGAACACCGGCTTGTCCAGGCTGATGGCCGGATCGCGCGCAGGCGGCATGATCTTCAGCTTGCTCAGCACCGTGGCTACCGTGAACT
Organism: Serratia sp. 22278; assembly: GCF_052045405.1. Taxonomy (NCBI): domain Bacteria; kingdom Pseudomonadati; phylum Pseudomonadota; class Gammaproteobacteria; order Enterobacterales; family Yersiniaceae; genus Serratia; species Serratia sp. 22278. The sequence continues at coordinate 202,062 of NZ_JBQEOW010000005.1, forward strand.
GCTCCACCGGTTTATTGATCACCAAACCCATGGCGCCTTCTTCGTTATGCTCGCAGACGTAAATCACCGAGCGTTTGAAGCGAGGATCCTGCAGCGTTGGCATGGCGATCAGAAAATGGTGCTGTAAATTCATGGCGTTAGTATAAGGTAATCAATGGGTGAGAAAATAAACAGCCGCCAGTATGCGGCTATACCCGCCGCCTTTCAAGCCGTTGCCGAAAGGCGCGCTTTGGCGGGCGCGATACGGGATAGCGGGCGGCATACCGCCCGCATGACGCATTACTTCGCCGCCAGGCGCTTTTCAATCGCGTCCATCAGCATGCCGGTAATCGAAATCGGGAATGCCGCCTCAATCTCGCGTGCGCAGGTTGGGCTGGTCACGTTGATCTCGGTCAGGCGATCGCCGATCACGTCCAGGCCGACGAAGATCAGCCCTTTCTCTTTCAGCGTCGGGGCGACGGCGCGGGCGATTTTCCAGTCGCTTTCGCTCAGCGGGCGCGCTTCGCCGCGGCCGCCGGCCGCCAGGTTGCCGCGGGTCTCGCCCTGCGCCGGAATGCGCGCCAGGCAGTAAGGCACCGGCTCGCCGTCCACCACCAGGATGCGTTTGTCGCCGTCCTTGATCGCCGGCAGGAAGTTCTGCGCCATGCAGAAACGGCTGCCGTGTTCGGTCAGGGTTTCGATGATCACCGACAGGTTAGGATCGTCCTGCTTCACGCGGAAGATAGACGCGCCGCCCATGCCGTCCAGCGGTTTCAGGATGATGTCGCCGTGCTGCTGGTGGAATTCGCGGATGTGCGCGGCGCTGCGGCTGACCAGCGTATCCGGCGTCAGTTCCGAGAACCAGGCGGTGAACAGCTTCTCGTTGCAGTCGCGCAGACTTTGCGGCTTGTTGACCACCAGCGTGCCTTTAACTTCGGCGCGTTCCAGAATGTAGGTCGCATAGATGTATTCGGTATCGAACGGCGGATCCTTGCGCATCAGGATCACGTCCAGTTCGTGCAGCGCCAGATCCTGCTCGGCGCCGAAGCTGAACCAGCTCTCCTTGTCTTCCTTCACGCTCAGCAGGCGGGTGCGCGCGCGCCCGTCACCGGCGTGCAGATAGAGATCGTTCATCTCCATGTAGTGCAATTCGTAACCGCGGCGCTGCGCTTCGAGCAGCATGGCGAAGCTGGTGTCTTTCTTGATGTTGATGGAATCGATAGGATCCATCACGATGCCGAGCTTAATCATCTTTTCTCCTTTAACCCAGGTCGCCGAAGCGGACCTGCAGAGCGGTAATGGCGGTGAGCGCTGTGGTTTCGGTACGCAGAACGCGTGGTCCCAGCAGAATATCAGTAAATCCGTGGTCGGTGGTCATGGCGATTTCGTCGGCGGACAAACCGCCTTCCGGGCCGATCAGCAGGCGAACATGATCCACCGGCTGCGGCAGCGTGTTGATGCTGTGGCTGGCGCGCGGGTGCAGGTTGAGTTTCAGGCTGCCGTCCTGCTCGGCGCACCAGGCTTCCAGCGACATCGCCTCGCGGATTTCGGGAATGCGGTTGCGGCCGCACTGTTCGCAGGCAGCGATGGCAATCTTTTGCCATTGCTGGATTTTCTTCGCCAGACGCTCGCCGTCCAACTTCACGCCGCAGCGCTCGGAAAACAGCGGGGTGATGACGTTGACGCCCAGCTCGATGGATTTCTGGATGGTGAACTCCATCTTCTCGCCGCGCGAGATCACCTGGCCCAGGTGCAGGTTGAGCGGCGATTCGATGTCATCCACGCGGCCGTCGCCGAGGCGCACCAGCACGCTCTTTTTGTCCACCCGGACTATCTCGGCGTCGAACACCTGGTTGCTGCCGTCGAACAGCTGCAGCGCCTGGCCGGCGCTCATGCGCAGCACGCGCCCGACGTGGTTGGCGGCGTCCTCGCTGAGGGCGATCTCCGCCCGGTCGGTCAACGGCTGCGGATGGTAAATGCGGGGTATGCGCATGGGTAGTCTGATCCTGACGAAACGGCGCCGCGGGTTGGCGGCGCCATGAAAGATAAAGGCTATAGTAGGTTAGCTTTTCCGCTGCTGACAAGCCTGTTGAATATAGGGGTTGTGGTTGCCCTGCACCTTGGCGATACGTGCTTCGCGCTGACATTCCCATTGGCTCACCGGATATTGCCGGTTCCACACCTCGAACAGCCGGGTTTGCTGGCGTGACAGCCGCAGCTGGTAGCGATCGCGCATGTAGAAGTAGGTGCGGGCAATGGCGCCGCGCGCGCGGGCGGGCGGCTCCGCCTGTTTATTCTTGAAATCCACCTTCATCGGGCATTGCCCGTACTGGCCCGCGCCGCCGTTCCATTGGCTGTACATGAAGTTGTTGCGGTCGCCGTTCACTTCGCCGATCGCCGGCTGCAGGTTGTGCAGATCGGTTTCGATCTGGCGATAGGTGGCGTCTTTGTTGCAGTTCTTGCGCCCGCCGTCCTGCCAGCACTGCAGCTGGTGGCCGAACTGCCAGGCCGGCACCACGTGTTCCCACTCGATACGCTGCGCGCGTTGGGCGTTTTTACGCACCTGATAGCCGCAGCCGGCGAGATCTGGGATGCCCTTCTTGCCTTGCCAGTCGATGCGGCAGCCGCAGTAAAAACTGCCCGGCGCATCCTGGTTAATCTTGGCCGCCGCCGCCTTGGCCTGAGAAAAATTATTGATGCCGTGCGCCTGTACGGCGCCTGCGGCGAAAACCGCCATAAACAAAATTCTGCGAAGCATATTCCAAAACAGCTCAAAATTGGAAAAGCAGGCAGGGTAACGGAACTTGCCGGCAGTGGCAAATGGCGATATTTGCTTGTTTTAACGTATAAATCGTTTAACTAAAGGTTCTCGCTAGCAAGAAATTTCAGTTTTTCGCCGCACCGGCGGCAGCGGTATTCGCTTTCGCCGCGCAGCACGCGGTTATGGCGGCGAATGGTGAGCTGGTGCTGTCCGCAGCCGCAGCGGTAGGGGAAGGTTTTGCTTTGCACCGAGGCGGTTTCGAAACGGTGAGTGCGGCTGGCGGGGGTCAGCAGTACGCTTTCCATCATCCAGCGCCATTCGCGGCCGTGCGGCGCCACCCGGCCGAATTGGCGAAACACCAGCAGGTGCGCCAGCTCGTGCGGCACCACTTCATCGATAAACGGCTGTTGGTTTTCCAGCAGCAGCACCGGGTTCAGACGGATTTCCCAGCTTTGCAGCCAGGCGGTGCCCGCGCTGGTGCCGCGTTGCTGATAGACGATGCTGGGTTCGGGGAACTCGACGGCAAAATGCCGGCGTGCCAACTGCAGCTTTTCTCGCAGGCAGCGCATCACCGCTTGTTGCAGCGCGATGGGGATTCTCGGTTTGTTCATTGCGGCCTAGCTTAAGCAATGGCGCGGCGGCTGACAATATGCCCCGGCCTAAATCCGCATCCGACGCTTTCTTGGCGCTGTGCGCCGGTTTTTCGCCACATTGATAAGACGATCGCCGTCGATGGATTGTAATCAATGTGTTAACTGCGGGATAATAAAGCGTGCATGATGAGCCTGTACCCGCAGTTCTCACCGGACAAGGTTGAAACGCCGCCTGTGGTAATCCCTTACGCAAAGAGCGGTTATTTTGCGATTTGGCGCAATAACTGACTGATTAAAAATACGTAAGGTGGAGGCAGTTTTTTGACAAGGCGCCGCCTCGCGCGCCGCAAGTGTGAATTTAACGCAGCTGATGTTGCAAGTGAGAGATCAATGTCGAATAAACCGTTCCACTATCAAGATCCGTTCCCGCTGAAGAAAGACGATACCGAATATTATCTGCTGAGCCGCGACCACGTTTCCGTGAGCGAGTTTGAAGGCCAGGAAATACTGAAAGTTGCCCCTGAAGCGTTAACCCTGCTTGCCCAGCATGCGTTCCACGACGCCTCGTTCATGCTGCGCCCGGCGCACCAACAGCAGGTGGCCGATATCCTCGACGATCCGGACGCCAGCGAAAACGACAAGTACGTTGCGCTGCAATTTCTGCGTAACTCAGAAATCGCCGCCAAGGGTATTTTACCGACCTGCCAGGACACCGGCACGGCGATCATCGTCGGCAAAAAGGGCCAGCGCGTCTGGACCGGCGGCGGCGATGAAGAAGCGCTGTCGCGTGGGGTCTACAACACCTACATCGAAGAGAACCTGCGCTATTCGCAGAACGCCGCGCTGGATATGTATAAAGAGGTCAATACCGGCAGCAACCTGCCGGCGCAGATCGATCTCTACAGCGTGGACGGCGAAGAGTACAAATTCCTTTGCATCGCCAAGGGCGGCGGCTCCGCCAACAAAACCTATCTGTACCAGGAAACCAAGGCGCTGCTGTCGCCGGGCAAACTGAAAAACTACCTGGTCGACAAGATGCGCACGTTGGGCACCGCGGCTTGCCCGCCGTACCACGTGGCGTTCGTCATCGGCGGCACCTCGGCGGAAGCGACGCTGAAAACCGTCAAGCTGGCCTCGACCAAGTATTACGATGGCCTGCCGACCGAAGGCAACGAGCATGGCCAGGCGTTCCGCGATCTGGAACTCGAAGCGGAATTGCTGCAAGAAGCGCAAAACCTGGGGCTGGGCGCGCAATTCGGCGGCAAATACTTCGCGCACGATATCCGCGTGGTGCGCCTGCCGCGCCACGGCGCCTCCTGCCCGGTCGGTATGGGCGTCTCCTGCTCGGCGGATCGCAACATCAAAGGCAAGATCAACCGCGATGGCATCTGGCTGGAAAAACTGGAGCACAATCCGGGTAAATTCATTCCTCAGGAGCTGCGCCAGGCCGGGGAGGGCGAAGCGATCAAGGTCGATCTCAACCGCCCGATGGCCGAGATCCTCAAACAGTTGTCGCAGTATCCGGTTTCCACCCGCCTGTCGCTGAGCGGCACCATCATCGTCGGCCGCGATATCGCGCACGCCAAGCTGAAAGAGCGTCTGGATCGCGGTGAAGGCCTGCCGCAGTACGTCAAGGATCACCCGATTTACTACGCCGGCCCGGCCAAAACGCCGGAAGGCTACGCGTCCGGTTCCTTGGGGCCGACCACCGCCGGACGTATGGATTCCTACGTCGATCTGCTGCAATCTCACGGCGGCAGCATGATCATGCTGGCGAAAGGCAACCGCAGCCAGCAGGTGACGGATGCCTGCCACAAGCACGGCGGCTTCTACCTCGGCAGTATCGGCGGCCCGGCGGCGGTGCTGGCGCAGCAGAGCATCAAGAGCCTGGAGTGCGTGGAGTACCCTGAGCTGGGCATGGAAGCGATCTGGAAAATTGAAGTGGAAGATTTCCCGGCGTTTATCCTGGTGGATGACAAAGGCAATGACTTCTTCCAGAAGATTCAGGCCGGTCAGTGCGCCAGCTGTCTGAAATAATCGCTGCCCCCTCCACCGCCCGCGGGTGGTGGAGGGGATTGTGTAAAGTCCTGTAGCTTGCTGGACGTCGAGTTTTAACCTGTATACCCTACGCGAATAGCACTAAAATTCGACTAATGGAATATCGGCAACATAAGGTTCGGCAAGCACATGGGCACGCAGGAAAGTCACATCAGGGAGTTACTGGTCTGGATTGAAGATAACCTGACCAATCCGCTGTCGTTGGATATCGTTTCCGCCAAGTCAGGCTATACGAAATGGTACCTGCAGCGCATGTTCAAGAAGCAGACCGGATTATCGTTAGCTTCCTACATTCGCGCTCGCCGCCTCTACATCGCCGCCTTCGCCTTGCGTTTCACGCAGAAGAGCATCCTCGATATTTCGGTTGAATATCAATTCGATAATCAGCAGACATTCTCGCGCTGTTTCAAGAAACATTTCGCCGAATCGCCCAGCGTTTATCGTCATGCCCGCAAACAGGACTTCAGCAATCTGGTGCGTTCGCTGGCGGCCAGCCAGCCCGGCGATATTCAGGTCGAACGCGTCAGCATCGCCAGAGGGCAATACGCCTTTCAGGGCAAACAGTACGCTTATCACCTGGATATCGAAAAGTTGGACAAGTCGCATCTGCCGCAGCGCAGCGCGCTGCGGGCGCAGTTCTACACCTTGTTGGGCGAGCGTCCGGCGCAGACCTATTCGTTTACCCAACTGGTGCCGGACGGCGAGCGGGTCAGGGTCGACTATACCCTGGGCGTGACGGCGGACTATCCGCTGCGTGAAGGCGTGGCGCTGGAGCCGCTGCCGGAGGTCCACGGCGAGTTTTGCCGTTTTCGCTATTCCGGCAAGCCGGTGGCGCTCAATGACCACATCATTCAAATCTACACGCAGGTGCTGCCCGAAATGGGGCTGGCCCGCGGCGACGGGCCGGACATGACGGTGTTCAGCTATTCGCTGAGCGGGAAAGAGGAGCTGCACCTGGAGCTGCAACATCTGGTGCCGGTGGTGCCGCTGCACTGATCCCGTCGGCGGCCGGCCGCCGGTTTTTTTGCTGCACGATCGCCGCCATCACCGCCAGGGCGATTTCCGCCGGGGTTTTGCTGCCGAGCGGCAGGCCGATCGGCGCGTGAATGCGTTCCAACTCCTGCGGCGTGAATTCGGCGATCTGCTGCAACCGCTGGCGCCGCCGCGCGCTGTTTCTGAGCGAGCCCATGGCGCCGATGTAAAACGCCGGGGTGTGGATCGCTTCCATCAGCGTCAGATCGTCCATACGCGGATCGTGGGTCAGCGCCACGACGGCGGTATTGGCGTGGCAACCGCCGTCCTCAATGAACTTGGCCGGAAACTGGCGCAGCAGCGTCACGCCCGGTTTTAACTCGGCGGCGAAGTTATCCAGCGCCTCCGGGCGGTTCTCGCACACCAGCACCTCAAACCCCAGCGCTACGGCGAAATCGGCGCAGTACAGCGCCACGCTGGACAGCCCGGCGATCAGCAGGCGCGGCGCGGCCGCGATATGCAGGGTAATCTGTTCGAGCCGGCGTTCAACCTGAGTGGCGCTGGTGAAATGGCTCTGCTCAAGGCTATGGCAGGCGTTGGGCAACGTCAGGCGTTTGAGCAACGCATGATGCCCTTCCAGCGCGCCGGCGATGCGCCGCAGGTAAGCGACGCTGGCTTCTCCCGCCGGCAGATACTCGATCAGTACGTCCAGCACGCCGCCGCACGGCAGCGCCACATTGGGCGTCATGCCGCCTTCGCCGTAGCGGATCACCTGGCTGGCCGCCTGATACTCCCCGGCGGCCACGCGCCGCAGAAAGTCCTCCTCCACGCACCCGCCCGACAATGAGCCGCTGTAGCGGCCGTCGCGGGTCGCGGCCATCAACGCGCCCGGCGACCGCGGCGAAGAGCCATAGGTGCTGAGCACGGTGCATAACCAGACCGGCTGTTGTTGCAGCCAGCTTATCGCCTGGCTGACCACGGTGACATCAAGATGTTGCATAGGTGAATTTACTCGCTGGCCGGGAGTTGCGATGGAAGATCAATATCCCGCACGACGCCGGGGTGTTCAAGCGGCAGCAGGTGCACCGCTGCGCCTTGCAGCAGTTCACGCGCGCCATTATCGCCGCGCAGTTGGCAAAGTGGTTTGCGCAATCGGGCGGAAAAGCCGACCGGGTGGCCGGGCTGTTGCGCATAGCTGGGGCGCACGATCGGGTGCTGCCGTAAGGCATCCGCCACCTGTCGGAAAACGTCGGCGCCGACGAACGGCATATCGGCCAGGTGGATCAGCCAGCCCTGCCAGTGCGGCGTGGCCGCAACGCCCGCGGCGATTGAGTCGCCGAGGCCCGCGCTGGCGAGCAGGGTGACCGGCACCTGGTTGGCGGCGCAGGCTGCCAGCACCGGCAGATTATCCGGCCGGGCCACCACATGTACCGGCAGGCCGGAGGCCAATGCCCGGCGCAGGGTGTGTTCAAACAGCGATCTCTGCTCGCCCGCCGCATCGGCAAATCCGGCGTTCAATTTGTTGCCCTGGCCGCCGGCCTGAATAAAGCGCTCTCCGCGTCCGGCGGCGGTAATGACAATGCCCGTGGTCATGGTTGAAGTCCGCGTTTGCGCAAATTATTTATTAGCCTACAAACTACCTGTGTTTTGTAAATGTTTTTTTGTTGAAAACAACCTGTTAATCATCACATAATTTTAGTTATAAGCATATGCTTATGACGTCTACGGCAAGGTCGTCAGCGTTTGCGCAACAACACCGCGAACAAAAACCAATTACAAGAAAGACGTGAAGGACTTATTTATGAGCAATTTCAACCCGTCGCGGCGCCGCTTTATCAAAAGCGCCGTGATTGCGGGGGTCTCCGTGTACCTCGCCCCCCTGTACAGCCGTGCCTACGCCGCGCTGTTCGAGCAAAAAATCCTCCAGTCGCCCAACTGGGATCCGCAGGCCAAGCGCGTCCGTTTCCGTATCGATGGCCGCGCCAAGGTCATGGGGCAGAAGGTGTTCGCGCGCGATATCCGCGCGGTGGACATGCCGCACTGGCCGCAGAAACAGGCGCACGCCTTCATTCTGCGCGTGACTAAAGCCGACCGGCTGTTCGAAGGCGTCGATCTGTCGCTGCTGGGGGACGATCTGCAGCCCGATCGCCTGGTGACGGCGGAAGATCTGGCGCGCGACGGCCTGGCCTTTCCGGCGTTCTACGGTGACGACATGCTGCTGCCGAGCGGCAAAACCCCGGCCTACCTCGGCCAGGCGGTGGCGATCCTGATCTATCACGACTTCGCCCGTTTCCGCTTCGCCAAGGACAAGCTGAAATTCCGTGAGGAAACCATCAAATACGGCGCGGTCACCGGCCCGCTGGAGCGCGATCCCTGGGGCAGCTTCCGCTATGTGCGGGTGGGGGGAGAACAGCCGTTCGACGACGACCGCTTCTCCAGCCTGAAGGACACGCCGATCTTCCCGGTGTCGATGAAAAAACACCTGCCGGTGTGGCCGGAAGGGCGTGAGGGCGGCAAGCTGGATCAGGAAGGCATGCGCTATGCGGGGATGATCGCCGACGAGATGGCGAACCCGCCGGCCGACTGGCTGGTAATGTCGCGCCGCTACACCACGCAGTCGATCGACACCTCGGCGCTGGAGCCGGACAACGCCAACGGCTGGTTCGACGCGCAGACGCAAACCCTGCATCTGGTGGTGCCGACCCAGTCGCCGCAGGAAGTGGCCGACGAGATGCCGCGCATGCTGGCCAAGCGCAACCCGCCGGTGAAACAGCTGATCCTGCACCCGTGCTACACCGTGGGCTACGGCTCGAAAGATCACTACAACTTCCCGTATTACGGCGCGGTGGCGGCGATGTATGGCGACGGCCACCCGGTGCGCCTGGCCAATGATCGCTTCGAACAGTTCCAGACGGCGTTGAAGCGCCACGCGTTCGACATGAACTACCGCATCGCGGTGAATAAGCAGACCGGCGTCATGCAGTCGTTCCTCGGTGACATGACCGCGGACGGCGGCGGCCGCAGCAACTTTACCCCTTCGGTGGTGATGGTCGGCGCAACCGCCGCCCAGTCGATTTACTACTTCCCGAAAAGCGATCTGTCGTCGGTCGGGTTGGCTTCACGCGCCATCGACGCCGGTTCGGCGCGCGGTTACGGCACGCTGCAGAGCATGGCCGCCACCGAGATGATGGTGGATGAGCTGGCCGCCGAGCTGAAGATCGACCCGATCGAGTTTCGCCTGCGCAACGTGCTGAAATCCGGCATGAAAAACACCCAGGGGGCGATCCCGGCCGGTGCGATCCGCGCCGATGAAGTGCTGGAGAAGGCGGCGAAGCACGAGATGTGGCTCAAGCGCGCCGAACGCAAGGCCGAGTTTGAGAGCCGCCATCCCGGCAAGCGCTATGGCGTCGGCTTCGGCTGCGTGCAGAAAGACTTCGGCACCGGGGCGGAAACTTCGTTCGCCCGGGTGGAGCTGAGCGAAGATGGCCGCATCACCCTGCATCACAGCGGCGCGGAGATGGGCACCGGCATGTCGACCTCGCAGTCGGTATTGTGCGCGCAGTGGCTGGGCAAACCGGCCGACGAAGCGCACTTCTCGGTCACCGACTGGTCGGTATTGCCGATGGTCACCAGCGGCGATCCTTACCTGATGTCGCAGGAAGAGCAGGACAAGCTGCAAACCAACCCCAACTGGACGCCGAGCTACTGTTCGCCGTCCAGCGCCAGCAACTCGGCCTATTACTTCTCGCACAGCACCCGCGAAGCGGCGCGCCTGATCTTCGATCACGGCCTGTGGCCGGCGGCGATGGCGCTGTGGCAGGCCGGTATCGGCGGCGGCCAGGCGGCGCCGCTGGTGGTGCGGCGCGAAGATGCGCGTTGGGTCGAAGGCGGCCTGACGGCGGCGGGCATGTCGGTGCTGAGCCTCGAGCTGCTGGCCAAGACTGCTTATCAGATGGGCGGCGTCACCGGTGCCGCGGTGCACGTGTTCAACCGCTGGCAGTGGGCGGAGGCCGATTTCACGTTGAACGGCAAAAGCGAACGCCTGCCGATCGACGGCATGGCGCTGCGCAATGCCGGCGGCGAATTCAAACCGCTGGCGCGCGGGCAGGTCTACTACCCGCCGACCCAGCGCAACAATGCGGCGGTGACCTACTACAGCGCCGTCGGCACGTTGGCGGAAGTGGCGGTGGATATCGCCACCGGCCAGGTGGAGTTGTTGAATCACCACTCGATCATGGAGTGCGGCAACCTGATCGTGCCGGAACTGGTTTCCGGCCAGCTGCAGGGCGGGCTGGCGATGGGCATCGGCCATGCGCTGCACGAATATTTACCGCTGTACGAAGACGGCCCGGGCAACGGCACCTGGAACTTCAACCGTTACCACCTGCCGCGCGCCAGTGATGTGGCGGTGTGGAAACAGAGCGGCGACATCCTGCCGGCGCTGTCGGAAACCGATCCGCCGAAAGGCATGGCGGAGGTGGTGATGATCCCGATCGTGGCCGCGCTGGTCAACGCCATCGCCGACGCCACCGGCCACCGTTTCCGTGATTTGCCCGTTCGTGCAGAAAATATTCGTGAGGTATTACAATGAGCATTAAAACCCAGCCGATTTCCCTGACCATCAACGAAAAGCAGTACGGCCCGATCGAGGTGCCGGAAGGCCTGATGATGATCGATTTCCTGCACGAGTATCTCGATTTGACCGGTTCGCGCCTCGGCTGCGGGCAGGGCATTTGCCACGCCTGCGTGGCAATCGTCGATCACCCGAGCGGCACCAGCGAAGAGGTGCGCACCTGCATCACCGGCGCGCATTTCTTCAACGGCAAGAAAGTGCGCACTGTCGAAGGCCACGCCAGGGTGGACGAACAGGGCGAGGTGGTCGAGCTGTCGCCGATCCAGCAGGCGTTTCTGGAACACTACAGCTTCCAGTGCGGCTACTGCACGCCGGGCTTCGTCAACGCCGCCACCATTTTCGTGGAAAAGCTCAAGCGTGAGCCGATCGCCCGCGATCAGCTGGAGAATGCCATCGAGCAGGCGCTGGATAGCCACATTTGCCGCTGCACCGGCTACGTGCGCTACTACGAAGCGGTGCGCGACGTGGTGCTGAAAACGCCGGGCCTGCTGAAGGAGACGGCGCAATGAAAAAACGTCTCGCAGTGTTGATTGTGCTGGTGGCGATCGTGGTGATTGCGCTGCTGTGGTGGCGGGAAAACCGCCGTTACGACGGCCCGGTGCAGCAGGTAACCGCCAGCGCCGAACAGATCGCCCGCGGCCGTTATCTGGCGCAGGCCGCCGACTGCGCCGCCTGCCATACCGCCAGCGGTGGGGCGCCGTTGGCCGGCGGCTATCCGCTGGACACGCCGTTCGGCACGATTTACGGCAGTAACTTGACGCCGTCGGCCGACCACGGCATCGGGCGCTGGAGCAAGGACGACTTCTTCCTGGCGTTGACGCAGGGCGTGGCGCCGGGCGGGCGGCACCTGTACCCGGCGATGCCTTACACTTCGTATAAGGGCATGTCGCGTCAGGACGCCGACGACATCTACGCTTACCTGATGACGCGCCCGGCGGTGGACGTGGCCATTCCGGCCAACGACATGCCATTTCCGTTTAACCAGCGCATGGCGCTGATCGGCTGGAATCTGTTGTTCCGCAGTCAGGATCCGTTGCCGGCCAGCTCGCAGGGCAGCTCGCCGCAATGGCAGCGCGGTCGCTATCTGGCCGACGTGCTGGGCCACTGTGGCGAATGCCACACGCCGCGCGGCGCGCTGGGGCAGATGGATCTCGGCAAACCGATGCAGGGCGGCGATCTCGGCCGCTTCATGGCGCCGGACATTACGCCGCACGGTCTGGCGCAGCGCGGCTGGACGCCGCAGGACGTCAGCCGCTTCCTCAGCACCGGCCTCGCACCGCAGGGTTCCGCCTTCAGCGAGATGCACATGGTGGTGGATCTCAGCACCCGTCATTTGACGCCGGAAGATCATCAGGCGCTGGCGCTGTATCTGATGGGTGAGCAGCCGCCGGCGGCGGTGCCGGTGAAAATGGGCCAGGGCAGCGATGCCGGGCGCATGACCTATCTGGATCAGTGCGCCGGTTGCCATGCGCGCGAAGGCGAGGGCAAACCGCACGTCGCACCGGCGATGCGCGATAACGCCACGCTGCGCCAGGCGGACGGCAAGAACCTGATCGTGTCGGTGCTGGATGGCCTGCCGGCCCAGCAGTTCCCGAACGGTGAAAGCATGCAGAGCATGCCGGGCTTCGGCGAGCGTCTGAGCGATGCTGAAGTGGCGGAACTGGTGAATTACCTGCGGGTGACCTGGGGCGGTTTGCCGGCGGACGTCACCGCCGAGCAGGTGAAAGCGCTGCGCAAGTAAGCGGCGTTCAGGCGAAAAAAATGGCCCGCATCTGCGGGCCATTTTATTGCGCGGTCACGGGGTTCAACGGCTGGTGACGCCGTCGACGCGCTGGCTGCGCTGTTTGATGGCGTAACCGACGGCCAGGATCGCTACCCACACCGGGATCAGCAGCACCGAGATTTGAATGCCCGGCGTCAGGTACATGATCACCAGGATGCCGGCCATGAACAGCAGGCACAGGTAGTTGCTGAACGGATACCAGAACGCTTTGAACTTCGGCACCACGCCTTCGCGGTTTTTGGCGGCGCGGAACTTCAGGTGCGCCAGGCTGATCATCGCCCAGTTGATCACCAGCGCCGATACCACCAACGCCATCAATAGTTCGAAGGCGCGGCCCGGGATCAGGTAGTTAATCAGCACGCACAGCGCGGTGGCGAGGGCGGAAATGCCGATGGCCACCACCGGCACGCCGCGGCCGTCGACCTTCAGCAGGCTTTTCGGGCCGTTGCCCTGCTGCGCCAGGCCGTACAGCATGCGGCTGTTGCAGTAGACGCAGCTGTTGTAGACCGACAGCGCGGCGGTGAGCACCACGATGTTCAGCACGGTCGCCACCAGGTTGCTGTTCAGCGCGTGGAAGATCAGCACGAACGGGCTGCCGCCTTCGACCACTTTGCCCCACGGGTACAGCGACAGCAGAATGGCCAGCGAACCGATATAGAAGATCAGGATGCGGTAGATCACCTGATTGGTCGCTTTCGGAATGCTTTTTTGCGGGTTGTCGGCTTCGGCTGCGGTGATGCCGACCAGCTCGAGGCCGCCGAAGGAGAACATGATCACCGCCATCGCCATCACCAGGCCCATGACGCCGTTCGGGAAGAACCCGCCCTGCGCCCACAGGTTGGTGACGGTGGCTTCCGGGCCACCCATGCCGCTGAACAGCAGGTAGGCGCCGAACACGATCATGCCGATAATCGCCACCACTTTGATGATGGCGAACCAGAACTCCATCTCGCCGTAAACTTTGACGTTGGCCAGGTTGATGGCGTTGATCGCCAGGAAGAACACCGCGGCGGAAACCCAGGTGGGGATCTCCGGCCACCAGTACTGCACGTAGATGCCGACCGCGGTCAACTCCGCCATCGCCACCAGGACATACAGCACCCAGTAGTTCCAGCCGGAGGCGAAGCCGGCGAAGTTGCCCCAGTATTTGTAGGCGAAGTGGCTGAAGGAGCCGGCGACCGGCTCTTCCACCACCATTTCCCCCAGCTGGCGCATGATCAGAAACGCGATGAAGCCGCCGATGGCGTAGCCGAGAAGCACTGACGGGCCGGCCATTTTTATTGTTTGAGCGATACCGAGAAATAACCCGGTGCCGATTGCGCCACCTAAGGCGATGAGCTGAATATGGCGGTTTTTCAGGCCGCGTTTCAGCTGGTCACCATGCTGTTGACCATCCATCAATCTAACCCTCTGTCGTTGTGAATGCCCACCTGCTTGTAAAGCAGTGGTTACGATGTGTGTTTTGTTTTATTTACGGCGTTATAGCTATTAATTCCACGGCGCCGCTACCGTTTGGCAGAGAATAATGTTATGTGCGTCGGTTTGCACCTGCTTTGTCGTGTGAGTGATTAAGATTGCAGCAGTTTAGGAAACAAAATGCGGGTTGTGTGACGGCGGGGGGGATTCAGTGCATGAAATAAGCAACAAATCACATAATGCGCAAAAATAACGTAGATCTGAATGGTGGGGTGCGTTCAAATAATGAACGAACCACCGTTGCGCCGCTCGCCAAATAGCCATTCATTAAAGCGTCATAACCATGCAATAAAACTCGGGCAAAAAGTTTGCACTCTGCCTTGCGTAAGGTTTGGTAAAAGTTAAATCCCCAACCCGCCGCGTAAATGGTAATACCATCACGGCGTTACCGGTTTGCAGCGGGGTTTTCAGCGGGGTGTTAAAATGTGCGGGTAACCTGATTTCGATCAAGGCCCGTATGGACAGGAGGTGAATACTTTGTTACTTTACCGTCACGTTTTTGAAATTGGTATTACCAATTGACTCCGCGCCATTCGCAGAGAAGAATTCACTCATGGCCTACAGCAAAATCCGCCAACCCAAGTTGTCAGATGTTATCGAGCAACAGCTCGAATACCTGATCCTCGAGGGGACACTGCGCCCAGGCGAAAAACTGCCTCCGGAGCGCGAGCTGGCGAAACAATTTGATGTCTCCCGTCCTTCTCTGAGAGAGGCCATTCAGCGCCTTGAAGCGAAAGGGCTGCTCCTGCGCCGTCAGGGCGGCGGCACCTTCGTGCAAACTAATCTGTGGCAGAGCTTCAGCGATCCGCTGGCCGAGCTGCTGGCCGACCATCCCGAATCACAGTTCGATCTGCTGGAAACCCGTCACGCGCTGGAAGGCATTGCCGCCTATTACGCGGCGCTGCGCGGCACCGATGAAGATCTGGCGCGCATCCGCGATTGCCACATCGTGATTCAACAGGCTCAAGACAGCGGCGATCTCGACGCCGAAGCCGATGCGGTCATGCAGTATCAAATCGCCGTGACCGAAGCCGCTCACAACGTTGTGTTACTTCACCTGCTACGCTGCATGGGGCCGATGCTGGAACAGAACGTGCGTCAGAACTTTGAATTGCTCTACTCGCGCCGTGAGATGTTGGCAAAAGTGAGCAGCCACCGCGCCGGAATTTTTGAGGCGATTGTGGCACGCGAGCCGGAAAAGGCCCGTGAAGCCTCGCATCGCCACTTGGCGTTTATCGAGGAAATCTTGCTGGATCTCAGCCGGGAGCATACTCGGCGCGAGAGATCGCTACGGCGTCTCCAGCAACGCAAGGATTAAGAGCTGTCCTCTTCAGGGTACACCAGCCTGCGGGGGTTAAGTTCGAGGTACTTAGTTAAGTACTTAAGCGGCAACTAAACTGATGGGCCTGTCTTCGTGTGTTTTTTCACAGAGCACAGGAAGACAGGCTCCAAACAAACCATTAGACAGATAAGGAATACCACCATGTCAGAACGTTTAAACAATGACGTGGATCCGATCGAAACCCGCGACTGGCTGCAGGCGATCGAATCGGTCATCCGTGAAGAGGGTGTTGAGCGAGCTCAGTTTCTGATTGATCAGGTATTGGGAGAAGCCCGCAAAGGCGGCGTTAACGTTGCGGCCGGTGCTGCAGCGCACAACTACGTCAACACCATCGCGGTAGAAGACGAACCGGCCTACCCAGGCAACCTGGATCTGGAACGCCGCATTCGCTCTGCGATCCGTTGGAACGCGATCATGACCGTTCTGCGCGCATCCAAAAAAGACCTGGAGCTGGGCGGCCACATGGCTTCCTTCCAGTCTTCCGCGACCTTCTATGAAGTCTGCTTTAACCACTTCTTCCGCGCACGCAACGAGAAAGACGGCGGCGACCTGGTGTACTTCCAGGGCCACATCTCTCCGGGCGTTTACGCGCGCGCCTTCCTTGAAGGCCGCCTGACCGAAGAACAGATGAACAACTTCCGTCAGGAAGTGCACGGCAACGGTCTGTCCTCTTACCCGCATCCTAAGCTGATGCCGGAATTCTGGCAGTTCCCGACCGTATCCATGGGCCTGGGCCCAATCAGCGCCATCTATCAGGCGAAGTTCCTGAAATACCTGGAACACCGCGGCCTGAAAGACACCTCTGAGCAGACCGTTTACGCCTTCCTGGGCGACGGTGAGATGGATGAGCCGGAATCCAAAGGCGCCATCACCATCGCGACTCGCGAGAAGCTGGACAACCTGGTGTTCGTCATCAACTGCAACCTGCAGCGCCTGGACGGCCCGGTCACCGGTAACGGCAAGATCATCAACGAACTGGAAGGCATCTTCTCCGGCGCAGGCTGGCAGGTGCTGAAAGTGATCTGGGGCGGCCGTTGGGACGAGCTGCTGCGCAAAGACACCAGCGGTAAACTGGTTCAGCTGATGAACGAGACCCTGGACGGCGACTACCAGACCTTCAAATCCAAAGACGGCGCTTACGTGCGCGAGCACTTCTTCGGCCGTTACCCGGAAACCGCGGCGCTGGTCAAAGACATGAGCGACGACGAAATCTGGGCGCTGAACCGTGGTGGTCACGATCCGAAGAAAATCTTCGCTGCACTGAAAAAAGCGCAGGACACCAAAGGCAAACCGACCGTTATCCTGGCCCACACCATTAAAGGTTACGGCATGGGTGAAACCGCGGAAGGTAAAAACATCGCTCACCAGGTGAAGAAAATGAACATGGAAGGGGTTCACCACTTCCGCGATCGTTTCAATGTGCCGGTTGCCGATGCTGACATCGAAAAACTGCCGTACATCACCTTCGAGAAAGATTCCGAAGAGTACAAATACCTGCACGAACGTCGCCAGGCGCTGAAAGGCTACGTGCCTACCCGTCTGCCGGAGTTCACCCAGAAGCTGGAAATGCCGGCGCTGGAAGATTTCAGCTCGCTGCTGGAAGAGCAGAACAAAGAGATCTCCACCACTATCGCCTTCGTGCGTGCCCTGAACGTGATGCTGAAGAACAAGTCGATCAAAGATCGCCTGGTGCCAATCATCGCCGACGAAGCGCGTACCTTCGGTATGGAAGGTCTGTTCCGTCAGATCGGTATCTACAGCCCGAACGGCCAGCAGTACACCCCGCAGGACCGTGAGCAGGTTGCTTACTACAAAGAAGACGAGAAAGGCCAAATCCTGCAGGAAGGCATCAACGAACTGGGCGCAGCCTCTTCCTGGCTGGCCGCAGCGACCTCCTACAGCACCAACGATCTGCCGATGATTCCGTTCTACATCTACTACTCGATGTTCGGTTTCCAACGCATCGGCGACCTGTGCTGGGCAGCGGGCGACCAACAGGCGCGCGGCTTCCTGATCGGCGGGACCTCGGGCCGTACTACCCTGAACGGCGAAGGTCTGCAGCACGAAGATGGCCACAGCCACATTCAGTCTCTGACCATCCCTAACTGCATCTCTTACGATCCGGCTTACGCGTACGAAGTGGCGGTGATCATGCACGACGGTCTGGTGCGCATGTATGGCGACAACCCGGAAAACGTGTACTACTACCTGACCACGCTGAACGAAAACTACCACATGCCTGCGATGCCGCAGGGTGCGGAAGAAGGTATCCGCAAGGGTATCTACAAGCTGGAAACGCTGGAAGGCAGCAAAGGCAAGGTGCAGCTGTTGGGCTCCGGCGCCATCCTGCGCCATGTGCGCGAAGCTGCGCAGATCCTGGCGAAGGACTACGGCGTGGGTTCCGACACCTACAGCGTGACCTCGTTCACTGAACTGGCGCGCGACGGCCAGGATTGCGAGCGCTGGAACATGCTGCACCCAACCGAAACGCCACGCGTGCCTTACATCGCTCAGGTGATGAGCGACGCGCCTGCGGTAGCGTCTACCGACTACATGAAACTGTTCGCCGAACAGGTTCGTACTTATGTGCCGGCCAGCGATTATCGCGTACTGGGCACCGACGGCTTCGGTCGTTCGGACAGCCGCGAAAACCTGCGTCACCACTTCGAAGTCGATGCATCTTACGTGGTGGTTGCTGCTCTGGGTGAACTGGCTAAACGCGGTGAGATCGAAGCTTCTGTGGTTGCTGATGCAATCAAGAAATTCGACATCAACCCGGAAAAAGTTAACCCGCGTCTGGCCTAAGAGGTACTGAATAATGTCTATCGAAATCAACGTACCGGACATCGGTGCAGATGAAGTCGAAATCACCGAGATTCTGGTGAAGGTCGGCGATAAAGTTGAAGCGGAACAATCGCTGATCACCGTGGAAGGCGACAAGGCTTCCATGGAAGTGCCCTCCCCGCAGGCGGGCGTGGTGAAAGAGATCAAAGTGGCGGTCGGCGATAAAACCGAAACCGGCAAACTGATCATGATCTTCGAAGCGGCAGGCGCAGCGGAAGCTGCACCGGCGGCGAAAGCGGAAGAAAAACCGGCGGCAGCAGCAGCTGCCCCGGCTGCCGCTGCCGCCAAAGACGTTGCCGTGCCGGACATCGGCGCCGACGAAGTCGAAGTGACCGAGATCCTGGTGAAAGTGGGCGACAAGGTGGAAGCCGAGCAGTCCCTGATCACTGTGGAAGGCGACAAGGCTTCCATGGAAGTCCCTGCGCCGTTCGCGGGCACCGTGAAAGAGATCAAGATCGCGACCGGCGACAAAGTGAAAACCGGTTCCCTGATCATGGTGTTCGAAGTGGCTGGCGCCGCTTCCGCTGCGGCCCCGGCTGCGGCTGAAGCACCGGCCGCCGCTGCAGCGCCTGCGGCCTCTGCGGCCAAAGACGTCGCCGTGCCGGACATCGGCGGTGACGAAGTCGAAGTGACCGAGGTGATGGTCAAGGTGGGCGACAAGGTTGCCGCCGAGCAGTCTCTGATCACCGTGGAAGGCGACAAGGCCTCCATGGAAGTGCCTGCGCCGTTCGCGGGCACCGTGAAAGAGATCAAGATCGCGACCGGCGATAAAGTGAAAACCGGCTCCCTGATCATGGTGTTCGAAGTGGAAGGCGCTGCGCCTGCCGCTGCCGCCGCTCCAGCCGCTAAAGCGGACGCTGCGCCGGCGCCGGCCGCCGCTAAAGCCGCCGCGCCGGCTGCGAAAGCTGAAGACAAAGGCGAGTTCGCCGAGAACGCGGCCTACGTGCACGCGACTCCGGTCATTCGTCGTCTGGCGCGCGAATTCGGCGTTAACCTGGCGAAAGTGAAAGGCACCGGTCGTAAAGGCCGCATCCTGCGCGAAGACGTTCAGGCTTACGTGAAAGACGCGGTGAAACGCGCTGAAGCGGCTCCGGCTGCTGCCGGCGGCGGTCTGCCGGGCATGCTGCCATGGCCGAAAGTGGACTTCAGCAAGTTCGGCGAGATCGAAGAAGTCGAGATGGGCCGCATCCAGAAGATCTCTGGCGCGAACCTGAGCCGCAACTGGGTGATGATCCCGCACGTGACTCACTTCGACAAAACCGACATCACCGATCTGGAAGCGTTCCGCAAGCAGCAGAACGAAGAAGCGGCCAAGCGCAAGCTGGACGTGAAGTTCACGCCTGTCGTGTTCATCATGAAAGCCGTCGCTGCCGCTCTGGAGCAGATGCCGCGCTTCAACAGCTCGCTGTCCGAAGATGGCCAGAAGCTGACGCTGAAGAAATACATCAACATCGGCGTGGCGGTAGATACCCCGAACGGCCTGGTGGTTCCGGTGTTCAAGGACGTGAACAAGAAGAGCATCACCGAGTTGTCTCGCGAGCTGATGACCATCTCCAAGAAAGCGCGCGACGGCAAGCTGACCGCGGGCGAGATGCAGGGCGGCTGCTTCACCATCTCCAGCCTGGGCGGCATCGGGACGACTCACTTCGCGCCGATCGTCAACGCGCCGGAAGTGGCTATCCTGGGCGTCTCCAAGTCTGCGATGGAGCCGGTCTGGAACGGTAAAGAGTTCATGCCGCGCCTGATGATGCCGATGTCGCTGTCCTTCGACCACCGCGTTATCGACGGTGCCGATGGTGCGCGCTTCATCACCATCATCAACAACATGTTGTCCGACATTCGCCGTCTGGTGATGTAATGCAAAAGGGGCGCAGCATGCTGCGCCCCTGACGATTCTGTAGCAGTTTTGTCGGATTTTGCATAACTCGACAAAATTGTTGAGACACGGGTCACTCGAACACGCTTTGCAGATTATTAACAATTCTGTAAACTGCTCGCGGTGTAAGCGTCCCGGTGGATGAAGGGCGTTATGAGATCGATTAGCAATAAAAATGACGTCTGACCCGCCGGACAATCAATTAAGAGGTCATGATGAGTACTGAAATTAAAACTCAGGTCGTGGTACTTGGGGCGGGCCCGGCAGGTTACTCTGCAGCCTTTCGTTGCGCTGACTTAGGTCTTGAAACCGTTCTGGTTGAACGTTATTCCACTCTGGGCGGGGTTTGCCTGAACGTGGGATGTATCCCTTCCAAAGCACTGCTGCACGTTGCCAAAGTGATCGAAGAAGCCAAAGCGCTGGCCGAACACGGCATCGTTTTCGGCGAGCCGAAAACCGACATCGACAAAGTGCGCGTCTGGAAAGAAAAAGTCATCACTCAGCTGACCGGCGGTCTGGCTGGCATGGCGAAAGGCCGTAAAGTGAAAGTGGTCAACGGCCTGGGCAAGTTCACCGGCGCTAACACCCTGGTTGTGGAAGGCGAAAACGGCCCAACCACCATCAACTTCGACAACGCCATCATCGCTGCAGGCTCTCGTCCGATCCAACTGCCATTCATTCCTCATGAAGATCCACGCGTGTGGGATTCCACCGATGCGCTGGAGCTGAAAACCGTCCCAGAGCGTCTGCTGGTTATGGGCGGCGGCATCATCGGCCTGGAAATGGGCACCGTATACCATGCGCTGGGTTCACAGATCGACGTCGTTGAAATGTTCGATCAGGTTATCCCGGCGGCAGATAAAGACGTGGTGAAAGTCTTCACCAAACGTATCAGCAAGCAGTTCAACCTGATGCTGGAAACCAAAGTGACCGCGGTAGAAGCCAAAGAAGACGGCATCTACGTCACGATGGAAGGTAAAAAAGCGCCGGCAGAACCACAGCGTTACGACGCGGTGCTGGTGGCGATCGGCCGCGTGCCGAACGGCAAACTGCTGGATGCCGGCAAAGCCGGTGTGGAAGTTGACGAGCGTGGCTTCATCAACGTCGACAAACAGCTGCGCACCAACGTGCCGCACATCTTCGCCATCGGCGACATCGTCGGGCAGCCGATGCTGGCGCACAAAGGCGTGCACGAAGGCCACGTTGCCGCAGAAGTTATCGCCGGCATGAAGCACTACTTCGATCCGAAAGTGATCCCATCCATCGCTTACACCGAGCCGGAAGTGGCGTGGGTGGGTCTGACCGAGAAAGAAGCGAAAGAGAAAGGCATCAGCTACGAAACCTCCACCTTCCCGTGGGCGGCTTCCGGCCGTGCGATCGCTTCCGACTGTGCAGACGGCATGACCAAACTGATCTTCGACAAAGAAACTCACCGCATCATCGGTGGCGCGATTGTCGGCACCAACGGCGGCGAACTGCTGGGTGAAATCGGTCTGGCCATCGAGATGGGCTGCGACGCGGAAGACATCGCGCTGACCATCCACGCTCACCCGACCCTGCACGAATCCGTGGGCCTGGCGGCGGAAATCTACGAAGGCAGCATCACCGACCTGCCTAACCCGAAAGCCAAGAAGAAGTAATTCTGCTGGCTTGACCGGTTAACAAGCGGCTCCTGAGAAGGGGCCGTTTTTTTTTGCCCAGATGCACAAAACGGTTTTTTGTGGCCGCTGCGCCAAATTCCGATCCTCATGCTTATATCCGTTTTAATTATGTGGATATAATACCCTGTTTGTCCGGCAGCCGATTACGCTGCGCTCAACGATTCAGCAAAGATTTAATGTTGCTTTTATGTGAACGAATTAACAACCGTTTCAAATCCTGATATGCTGGCTGAGCGGAACCGGGCACTGTACCTTACAGTCCAGGACATCGACAGCAGTGCCCCGTCAGGATAGATGGCATCAATATCGCCGTGCGCTCTACCCATCAGTCTTTCATGCTGTAACGCTGTTTGACCGCGCTTGTTTGCCCCAGTCACCGTTTCGGGGCCTTTACGGGCCGATCGCCTAGCCACAGAGTGAAACCCAAAGGGTATAAACCCGGTTTGCATATACGCCAGGCACAATAAATGACAATGAGAGCGAGGAGAACGTCGTGCTAGAAGAATACCGTAAGCACGTAGCCGAGCGTGCTGCTGAGGGCATCGCCCCTAAGCCGCTAGACGCCACCCAAATGGCCGCGCTGGTCGAACTACTGAAGAATCCGCCAAAAGGCGAAGAAGAATTCCTGTTAGACCTGCTGATTAACCGTGTTCCACCGGGCGTCGACGAAGCCGCCTACGTCAAAGCAGGTTTCCTGGCGGCCATCGCCAAAGGTGAAGCGACATCCCCCCTGGTTACCCCCGAGAAAGCCATTGAATTGTTAGGCACCATGCAGGGCGGCTATAACATTCATCCGCTGATCGAAGCGCTGGACAACGAGAAGCTGGCGCCGATCGCCGCCAAAGCGCTGTCCCACACGCTGCTGATGTTCGACAACTTCTACGACGTGGAAGAGAAGGCCAAGGCCGGCAACCCGCACGCCAAGCAGATCATGCAGTCCTGGGCTGACGCCGAATGGTACCTGTCGCGCCCGGAGCTGGCGGAAAAGATCACCGTCACCGTGTTCAAAGTGACCGGCGAAACCAACACCGACGACCTTTCTCCGGCGCCGGACGCCTGGTCGCGCCCGGACATCCCGCTGCACGCGCTGGCGATGCTGAAAAACGAACGTGAAGGCATCGTGCCGGATCAGCCTGGCAGCGTCGGCCCGATCAAACAGATCGAGCTGCTGAACAAGAAAGGCTTCCCGCTGGCCTACGTCGGCGACGTGGTCGGCACCGGTTCCTCCCGTAAATCCGCCACCAACTCGGTGCTGTGGTTCATGGGCGACGACATCCCGCACGTGCCGAACAAACGTGGCGGCGGCGTGGTGCTGGGCGGCAAGATTGCGCCTATCTTCTTCAATACCATGGAAGATGCCGGCGCCTTGCCGATCGAAGTGGACGTGTCCGAGCTGAACATGGGCGACGTGATCGACGTTTACCCGTACAAAGGTGAAGTGCGCAACCACGAAACCGGCGCGCTGATCGCCAACTTCGAGCTGAAAACCGACGTGCTGCTGGATGAAGTGCGCGCCGGCGGCCGTATCCCGCTGATCATCGGCCGCGGCCTGACCACCAAGGCGCGCGAAGCGCTGGGTCTGCCGCACAGCGACGTGTTCCGCATCGCCAAACCGGTAGCCGCCAGCAGCAAAGGCTTCTCGCTGGCGCAGAAAATGGTCGGCCGCGCCTGCGGCGTCGCCGGCATTCGCCCAGGCGAATACTGCGAACCGAAGATGACCTCCGTCGGCTCTCAGGACACCACCGGCCCGATGACCCGCGATGAGCTGAAAGACCTGGCCTGCCTCGGCTTCTCCGCCGATCTGGTCATGCAGTCGTTCTGCCACACCGCCGCGTACCCGAAACCGGTCGACGTGACCACGCACCACACGCTGCCTGACTTCATCATGAACCGCGGCGGCGTATCGCTGCGTCCGGGCGACGGCGTGATCCACTCCTGGCTGAACCGCATGCTGCTGCCTGACACCGTCGGCACCGGCGGCGATTCCCACACCCGCTTCCCGATCGGCATCTCCTTCCCGGCCGGTTCCGGTCTGGTGGCGTTTGCCGCCGCGACCGGCGTGATGCCGCTGGATATGCCTGAGTCGGTGCTGGTGCGCTTCAAAGGCAAAATGCAGCCGGGCATCACCCTGCGCGATCTGGTGCACGCCATCCCTTACTACGCGATCCAGCAGGGTCTGCTGACCGTCGAGAAGAAGGGCAAGAAAAACATCTTCTCCGGCCGCATTCTGGAGATCGAAGGCCTGCCGGACCTGAAGGTCGAGCAGGCGTTTGAGCTGACCGATGCGTCCGCCGAACGTTCCGCCGCCGGTTGTACCATCAAGCTGGACAAGGCGCCGATCGAAGAGTACCTGAACTCCAACATCGTGCTGCTGAAGTGGATGATCTCCGAAGGCTACGGCGATCGCCGTACGCTGGAGCGCCGTATTCAGGGCATGGAAAAATGGCTGGCGGATCCGCAACTGCTGGAAGGCGATGCGGATGCGGAATACGCGGCGGTGATCGACATCGATCTGAACGAGATCAAAGAGCCGATCCTGTGCGCGCCGAACGATCCTGACGACGCGCGCCTGCTGTCCGACGTGGCCAACAGCAAAATCGATGAGGTATTCATCGGTTCTTGCATGACCAACATCGGCCACTTCCGCGCGGCCGGCAAGCTGCTGGATCAGCACAAGGGCCAGCTGCCGACCCGTCTGTGGGTGGCGCCGCCAACCAAGATGGATGCGGCTCAGCTGACCGAAGAAGGCTACTACAGCGTCTTCGGCAAGAGCGGCGCGCGTATCGAGATCCCGGGCTGCTCGCTGTGCATGGGCAACCAGGCGCGCGTGGCGGACGGCGCGACGGTGGTTTCCACCTCAACCCGTAACTTCCCGAACCGTCTGGGCACCGGCGCCAACGTCTATCTGGCGTCTGCCGAACTGGCCGCGGTAGCGTCCCTGCTGGGCCGCCTGCCGACGCCGGACGAGTACCAGACCTATATGGCGCAGGTCGACAAGACGGCGGCGGATACCTACCGCTACCTGAACTTTGACCAGCTGGGCCAGTACACCGAAAAAGCCGACGGCGTGATCTTCCAAACCGCCGTGTAAGCCGCTATATTGCGCAACTGTTTAACGGGAGGCCTTGGCCTCCCGTTTTATTTTGCTCAGTTGCCAACTTTGCGAGCGCTCACTGAGTTAGTCAGCCATTTATGTTTACACTAAGAAAAAGGGCTCAGGAGGGCATGCTATGGATTACGAATTTCTGCGTGACGTCACCGGTCAGGTGATCGTCAGATTTTCGATGGGGCATGAAGCGATTGGCCACTGGATCAATGAAGAAGTTAAAGGCGATTTCAACCTGCTGGACCGGATTGAAGCCGGTGCGGCCGAGGTCAAAGGCAGCGAGCGTCAATGGCAGCTGGAAGGCCATGAATATACGCTGCTGATGGACGGTGAAGAAGTGATGATCCGCGCCAATCAGCTGGAGTTCGAGGGCGATGAAATGGAAGAGGGGATGAACTACTACGATGAAGAAAGCCTCTCATTCTGCGGCGTTGAGGACTTCCTGCGGGTGTTGAAGGCCTATCGTTCTTTCATGCTGAAGTACTAAGCATCAGGGCGCGGCGTGCCGCGCCCTTTCCATCACAGATGCGGAATATTGCGGCCGTAATAGATTTCCTGCATCTCTTTCCATAACAGATCGGTGATCTGCTTGCGCTCGGCGGCGCTCAACGCCTCCGGCTCCGCGTTAAACAGGTAGTGCTTCAGATCGAAATCCTTCAGCAACATCTTGGTATGGAAGATATTTTCCTGGTAAACGTTCACGTCCATCATGTGGTACAACGCCTTGATGTCTTCCGACATAAAGTTCTGGATCGAATTGATCTCATGATCGATGTAATGTTTCACGCCGTTCACGTCGCGGGTAAAACCGCGCACGCGATAGTCCATGGTGACGATGTCGGATTCCAGCTGGTGAATTAAATAGTTCAGCGCCTTGAGGGGCGAAATGACGCCGCAGGTCGAGACCTCGATATCGGCGCGAAAGGTGCACAGCCCGCCTTCCGGATGGCTTTCCGGGTAGGTGTGTACGCAGATATGGCTTTTGTCCAGGTGCGCGACGACCGTATTCGGCAGCGGGCCTGGGTGTTCCGACGTATCGACGTCTTTCGGATCGATCGGCTCTTCGCTGACCAGGATGGTGACGCTGGCGCCCTGCGGCTCGTAGTCCTGACGCGCGATGTTCAGAATATTGGCGCCGATGATCGAGCAGGTTTCGCTCAGGATCTCGGTCAGCCGGTTGGCGTTATATTGTTCGTCTATGTAGGCGATATAGCCATCGCGATCGTCCGCGGTTTTGGCGTAACAAATATCGTAAATACAAAAACTCAGGCTCTTGGTCAGGTTGTTGAAGCCGTGCAGTTTTAGCTTATGCAATTTGGGCCACCTCCTTTATCTTCTCGCTTAACGTGTTACGTTCAGGGCATTGAGCAAATATTGCGGCAGGGCAAAGCTGCCGACGTGAATTGCCGGGTTGTAATAACGGCAGTGTAGGCCGCTTTGGTTAAAGCGCTGTTGCAGGGTAGGCAGATCGCGCTGGCGCAGCGCCGGGTTCTGGCTCG
Organism: Serratia sp. 22278; assembly: GCF_052045405.1. Lineage (NCBI taxonomy): Bacteria > Pseudomonadati > Pseudomonadota > Gammaproteobacteria > Enterobacterales > Yersiniaceae > Serratia > Serratia sp. 22278. The sequence continues at coordinate 228,645 of NZ_JBQEOW010000005.1, forward strand.
CCCAGGCAAAGGTCATGATGCCGCCGTAATAGGTCGGGATCGCCGCCTGATAGAAGCTGACGTCGCTAAAGTAGCGGCTCAGTTTGGCGTGGCTGTTGACCGCCTCGTCCTGTTGCAGGAAGCAGACGCCGTTCTGCGCAACGAAAATGCCGCCCTCATTCAGGCAGCGGGCGCAGCCTTCATAAAACGCCGAGGTGAACAGGCTTTCGCCGGGGCCGATCGGATCGGTGCAGTCGGAGATGATCACATCGAACGTTTCGTCGGTTTGATTCACGAAGTTGACGCCGTCGTCGATCACCAACTTGAAGCGCGGATCGTCATAGGCGCCGGCGCTGTGGTTGGGCAGGTATTGGCGGCAGAACTCGACGACGCCGGCGTCGATCTCGACCATGGTGATCTGCTCCACGCCAGGGTGCCGGCTGACTTCGCGCAGCATGCCGCCGTCGCCGCCGCCGATGATCAGCACTTTCTTCGCCTGGCCATGCGCCAGCAGCGGCACGTGGGTCAGCATTTCGTGATAGATGAACTCGTCACGCTCGGTGGTTTGCACCACGCCGTCGAGCGCCATCACGCGCCCCAGCACCGGGTTCTCGAAGATCACCAGATCCTGATGATCGGTCTTCTCGCGGTACAGCACCTTCTCTACCGAGAAGTACTGGCCGAAGCCCGTATGCAGCGTTTCGTACCAAATTTCTTTCTGGGTCATGTGCGGGAAACTCCGTAATAACAGCCATGAAAAATCGGCGCAACATCATAGCTAACTCTGTCTGGCGATGCACGGTTGAATTTCAGACAGAGAGAGCGAAAGGCGGGTGGGGGAGAGGGGCGGAATTAGTTGGCGTAGGCCAGCAGGCTCAACGAGTCGCGCGCCAGCGATTTGCACTTCTTAGGCGTTGGAATGGCGATGCCGCTGAGATCGCGATAGCTGTCTTCGCCCAGCGCCTTCATGTTAAAGCTGTTGTAGTTGCTCAAATCCCAGCGGTTTTGTTGTGCGAAATAGACGATAGCGCGTTTGATTTGCACATTTGGCAAATCGTTGTAGCCGCAATCATTTTTCAAATAAATAAATACCGCCGTCAGATCGGCCAGATCTTCCGCCTCGGATTCATTCAGCGCCAGACTGGCGTTGGAGAAGCCCAGCATCGCCAGCAACAGCATCGATAACGTTGTTTTTTTCATCATGAAATAGGCCTGTTTGTCGTCTGTTGACGTTACCACACTTGCCTGTAAAGGCACCAAATTTTATTGCTGCCGGGCCGGCGTCGCGTGTGTCAGTCACACTCTCTGATTGTGAGGCATAGCTTAAAATACCGCCAGGAAAGGCTTGACCTTCCGCCTGGGGGAAGGTTTAGGCTGGCGGCATTGAGTTATGTCACTGAGAAAAGGGAGTCAGCGATGTTACGCCGTGATTTTATTAAATTAACCGCTGCGCTGGGCGCGGCGAGCGCATTGCCGTTATGGAGCCGGGCGGCCTGGGCGGCCGATCGGCCGGCCCTGCCGGTACCGCCGCTGTTGACGCCGGGCGCGCAGGGAAAGATTGCGCTGGCGCTGCAGGCGGGGGAAACCCGCTGGTTGCCCGGCGCCGCCACCAAAACCTGGGGATTCAACGGCGCGCTGCTCGGGCCGGCGGTGAAGCTGCAGCGTGGCCAGCCGGTGACGGTCGATATCAAAAACAGCCTGGCGGAGGCCAGTACCGTCCACTGGCACGGGCTGGAAATTCCCGGCGACGTCGATGGCGGCCCGCAGGCGCTGATCCACCCCGGCGCGACGCGCACGGTGAATTTCACCGTCGATCAACCGGCGGCCACCTGCTGGTTCCACCCGCACACGCACGGTAAAACCGGCAGCCAGGTGATGATGGGGCTGGCGGGGTTGGTACTGCTGGAAGACGATGAAAGCGCCAAACTGCCGCTGCCGAAAACCTGGGGGCAGGATGATATTCCGGTGATCCTGCAGGATAAGCGGCTGGATAAAGACGCGCAGATCGAATACCGCCTGGACGTGATGAGCGCGGCGGTGGGCTGGTTTGGCGATCGCATGTTCACCAATGGCGCGCAGTATCCGCAACATCTGGCGCCGCGCGGCTGGTTGCGTCTGCGTTTTCTCAACGGCTGCAACGCCCGCTCGTTGAATCTGGCGGCCAGTGACAACCGTCCGCTGTATGTTATCGCCAGCGACGGCGGTTTCCTGGCGGAGCCGGTGAAGCTGACCGAGCTGCCGATGCTGATGGGCGAACGCTTTGAAGTGCTGGTCGATGCCTCCGACGGGAAAGCGTTTGATATCGTGACGCTGCCGGTGAAGCAGATGGGCATGACGTTGGCGCCGTTCGATCAACCGCTGCCGGTGCTGCGCATTCAGCCGTCGTTGGCGCAGGGTATCAAAACCATGCCGGACAGCCTGGTGAAGCTGCCGACATTGCCTGCCACCACCGGCATCCAGGAGCGTTGGCTGCAGCTGATGATGGATCCGCAGCTGGATAGGCTCGGCATGCAGGCGCTGATGGATCGCTATGGCCACCAGGCGATGGCCGGCATGAGCATGAATCATGGCGCGACGGGCGCTGGAGACATGAAAGGCATGGAGAAGGGCGGCATGCAGGGCATGGACCACGGCAACATGAAGGGCATGGATCATGGCAAGATGGCCGGGATGGATCACGGCGGCGCGCAGAGCAAAGCCAAACCGTTCGACTTCAGCCACGGCAACATGATCAACGGCAAGGCCTTCGATATGACCAAGCCGATGTTCGCCGCCAAACGAGGCCAGTATGAGAAATGGACCATTTCCGGTGAGGGCGACATGATGTTGCACCCGTTCCACATTCACGGCACCCAGTTCCGTATCTTGTCGGAAAACGGCAAACCGCCGGCGGCGCATCGCAGCGGTTGGAAGGACACGGTGCGCGTCGAAGGGTGGCGCAGCGAAGTGCTGGTACGCTTCGATCATCCGGCAAGCAGCGAACATGCGTATATGGCCCACTGCCACCTGTTGGAACACGAAGATACCGGCATGATGATGGGCTTTACCGTCGACGAATGATCGCGGTTCATCGCTCAGGTGGCGGTGCGCTCGCGTCGCCACCGCTTGGTTCAATGAAAGGAAGCCGTTATACTGATTAAAATATCAGCTTTTGAGGAGTGCGTCATGCCGACAAAATTGGATCCCATCGTTTCTGAGTTTGAGACTCAAGAGCAGGCTGATAGCTACGATCGTTGGTTCAGAAGCACTGTGGAATCTTCCATCAATAGCGACTCCTCCCGTATCCCCCATGACGAAGTCATGGCCGGCGCTCGTCACATTATCGAGCAGGCGAAAGCCAAAAGAAAATCGGCCTGACCCTTATGTTAACCGTCAAATGGACTGACGAAGCAAAAACGGGTTTATATACGCTGCTGGCTTTTATCGCTGAGCGAAATCCACTTGCCGCTGAGGCTTTGTTACAACGCATTGAAGAGTCGGTTATCCCGTTAGCGGAACATCCTTATCTATTCCGGCCAGGCAGGGTGAACGGGACTCGTGAAATGGTTGTTCATCCTAATTACATTGTGGTTTACCGCGTGCTGGCTGCACATATTGAAATAGTGAGTGTCCTGCACGCTCGTCAGGAATACCCTTAATAAAGAAAACTCCCCTGTCCGGGAGAGAGGCAAGTCGTAACGGCCTATGCTAAACTCTGCGCCTTTCTTCCGGCAACTGACCTGAATACTATGAAACACACTGTAGACGTAATGATTTCCGAGCAGGAAGTTAAGACCCGTATCGCCGAACTTGGCCGCCAGATCACCGAACATTACCGCGACAGCGGCAGCGACATGGTGCTGGTCGGGCTGCTGCGCGGCTCCTTCATGTTCATGGCCGATCTCTGCCGCGCGATCGAGGTGCCGCACGAAGTCGACTTTATGACCGCCTCCAGCTACGGCAGCGGCATGTCCACCACCCGCGACGTGAAGATCCTCAAGGATCTGGACGAAGACATTCGCGGCAAAGACGTGCTGATCGTGGAAGACATCATCGATTCCGGCAACACGCTGAACAAAGTGCGCGAGATTTTGGCGCTGCGCGGGCCGAAGTCGCTGGCGATTTGCACCTTGCTGGACAAACCTGAGCGCCGTGAAGTGCAGGTGCCGGTCGAATATGTCGGCTTCTCGATCCCGGATGAGTTCGTGGTGGGGTATGGCATCGACTACGCTCAGCGCTACCGTCACCTGCCGTACGTCGGCAAAGTGGTGCTGCTGGACGAGTAATTGGATGTGGGGCGCGGCAAGCCGCGCCCGCGGCGGGGTTATACGCCTTTATCCTGCTTCAGTTTGGCTATCGCTTTGCGGTAGCCCATCTCCAGGCTCTCGCGGCTGGTCGCCAGCACTTCCATATCGCGCAGACGGCCGTCCTGAATGCCGTACACCCAACCGTGGATCATCACCTTCTGGCCGCGCTTCCAGGCGGACTGCATGATGGTGGAGTGGCCCAGGTTGTACACCTGTTCAATGACGTTGATCTCGCACAGCATGTCGAAACGCTGTTCCGGCGGCAGCTCGCCCAGCAGCGAGCTGTGCTTGTACCACAGATCGCGAATGTGCAGCAGCCAGTTGTCGATCAATCCCAGCTCAGGGTTTTCCACCGCCGCCTGCACGCCGCCGCAGCCCAGGTGGCCGCAGATGATGATGTGTTCGACTTCCAGCACATCTACCGCATACTGCACCACCGACAGGCAGTTAAGATCGGTGTGGATCACGAGGTTCGCCACGTTGCGATGGACGAACAGTTCACCCGGCTCGAGGCCGGTCAGGCGTTCTGCGGGAACGCGGCTGTCAGAGCAACCAATCCATAAGAAGCGGGGCTTTTGCGCCTGGGCTAAACGTTCAAAAAATTCCGGGTCTTCCTGACTGATATTGGCCGACCAGGCCTGGTTGTTGGCGATAAGCTCTTCGATTTCTTTCATGAAGGTGATTGACCCGTAACGGACAGATTGCGTTGGGGTAATATAGGGTAAGCGTCACAATTTGGAAATCGGAACAGTGGTGCAGCCTCATTTACCGCACGGATTCGACGCAGTGAAAACGCCGTCGATGCTAGGATTATTGTTAGTGTTTCAAGCCTCGCAAACAGGGGCGCGGCGGCATACTCATCGTTATAAGGTACTATTTTACATATGAATTATGCACTGGAATTAGCGCAGCTGACCAAGACTTACGCCGGTGGCGTCAAGGCGCTGCGCGGCATCGACCTGAGCGTCGAAGCGGGGGACTTTTATGCCCTGCTGGGGCCAAACGGCGCCGGAAAGTCCACCACCATCGGCATCATCAGCTCGCTGGTGAACAAAACCGCCGGCAGCGTGCGGGTGTTCGGTTACGACATCGATAAAGACATCGTCAACGCCAAGCGCCAGCTCGGCCTGGTGCCGCAGGAGTTCAACTTCAACCCGTTCGAGACCGTGTTGCAGATCGTGGTGAACCAGGCGGGTTACTACGGCGTCACGCGGCGTGAAGCGATGGCGCGCGCCGAAAAATACCTCAATCAGCTGGATCTGTGGGGCAAGCGCAACGAGCGCGCCCGCATGCTGTCCGGCGGCATGAAGCGCCGCCTGATGATCGCCCGCGCGTTGATGCATCAGCCGAAGCTGCTGATTCTCGATGAGCCGACCGCCGGGGTGGATATTGAGCTGCGTCGCTCGATGTGGGGCTTCCTGAAAGAGTTGAACGCCCAGGGCACCACCATTATCCTCACCACCCACTATCTGGAAGAGGCGGAGATGCTGTGCCGCAACATCGGCATCATCCAGAACGGGGAACTGGTGGAAAACACCTCGATGAAGGGGCTGCTGGCCAAGCTGAAGTCGGAAACCTTCATCCTCGATCTGGCGGCGAAGAGCCCGCTGCCGAAGCTGGACGGTTACCACAGCCGCCTGACGGATACCTCGACGCTGGAAGTGGAGGTGATGCGCGAGCAAGGGCTGAACGGCCTGTTCGCCCAGCTGAGCGCGCAGGGCGTGCAGGTGCTGAGCATGCGCAATAAGGCGAACCGCCTGGAAGAGCTGTTTGTCACCCTGGTTAACGGCAATGGAGAGAAAGCATGACGCGTTTGTATTGGGTGGCCTTACAAAGCATCTGGGCCAAAGAGGTAAACCGGTTCGCGCGCATCTGGATCCAGACCCTGGTGCCGCCGGTGATCACCATGACGCTGTACTTCATCATCTTCGGTAACCTGATCGGCTCGCGCATCGGCGATATGCACGGCTTCAGCTACATGCAGTTCATCGTGCCCGGCCTTATCATGATGGCGGTGATCACCAACTCCTATGCCAACGTCGCCTCGTCATTCTTCAGCGCCAAGTTTCAGCGCAACATTGAGGAACTGCTGGTGGCGCCGGTGCCGACCCACGTGGTGATCGCCGGCTATGTCGGCGGCGGCGTGGCGCGCGGCATCTGCGTCGGCGTGCTGGTGACCATCATCTCGCTGTTCTTCGTGCCGCTGCAGGTGCACGCCTGGTGGGTGATTGCGCTGACGCTGCTGCTGACGGCGATCCTGTTCTCGCTGGCGGGGCTGATCAATGCGGTGTTCGCCACCACTTTCGACGACATCAGCCTGATCCCGACCTTCGTGCTGACGCCGCTGACTTACCTGGGCGGGGTGTTCTACTCGCTGTCGCTGCTGCCGCCATTCTGGCAGGCGGTGTCCAAGCTGAACCCCATCGTTTATATGATCAGCGGCTTCCGCTACGGTTTCCTCGGCATCAACGATGTGCCGCTGGCGTTCACCATGGCGGTGCTGGTGGCATTTATCGCGGTGTTTTACCTGCTGTCCTGGTACCTGATCGAGCGCGGCCGCGGCCTGCGCAGCTGATCGTATCGCGCCCTCGCTTTCCCGGCGGGGGCGCTTTTCTTGATTTGGCGCAGGCGGCGCGTAAATCAATAGAATTGCTCAAATAACCGCTAGTTCCCCGCTGTTCAAATCGTGCTATGCTGGCGCTCCACATTTCCTCCACTTTTGTCATTACGCACTCGTAAGCAGAACATCATCATGCGGTCTCAATACACGTTAACGGCTGGGTTGCTCGGCATTCTGATGTCGTTGGTTTCCCCTGTGAGCCTGGCTAGTTTGCTGTCGGAAGACAGCGCGGTTAAATCTGAATACATGGAAGCGCAGCGCGATAGCGAAGTCTATGCGTTGGTGGGCGAGCATGTGATCCCGGTAGGGGAGGTGAAGCGCGGGCAACTGATCCAAGTCTTCCCGGCGGATGCGGAATACTACGAATTCAAATTTGGGCATGGTACCGGCTTTATCGATAAAGACGACGTGCGTGAATTGAAGAAGTCGCGCAAGGTGCAAGACGATCTGGGCGAGCTGAACAAACCGCTGACCAACCAGAATCTGATCACGCAAAAAACGATCGACGTATACACCGCAGCGGACAAGGACAGCGAGGTCTTGGGCACGCTGGAAGGCAACCTGCGCTATCCGATCATCGGCAAGCTGAAGGATCGCCTGAACAACACCTGGTACGAGGTCAACATCGGCGAGCGGCTGGGGTTCATTAATGAGTTGGACTGCGAGATCGATAACGGCATACCGGTGCTGACTTACCACCACCTGCTGAAAAACGAAGAGAACAAACGCTTCCGCCACACCTCGACCACCACTTCAGACGTGGCGTTCAGCAACCAGATGACCTACCTGAAGCAGGCGGGTTACGACACCATTTCGCTGTACCAGCTGGAAGCCTACCTGAAAAATCAGATCAACCTGCCGGGCAAGGCGATCGTGCTGACTTTTGACGACGGCCTGAAATCGGTGTATCGCTACGCTTATCCGGTGCTGAAGGATTACGGTTTCCGCGCCACGGCGTTCATCATCTCTTCGCGCATCAAACGCCACCCGCAGAAATGGAACCCGGACTCGCTGCAGTTTATGAGCGTCTCGGAGCTCAAGCAGATTCAGGACGTGTTCGACGTGCAGTCGCATACCCATTTCCTGCACCGCACCGACGGCAATCGCCAGCCGATTTTGCTGAGCCGTTCGCTGCACAATATCGAGTTCGATTTTGAGCGCTCGCGCCGCGCGCTGTCGCAGTTCAATCCGCACGTGCTGTATCTGTCCTACCCGTTCGGCGGCTATAACCATCGGGCGATTCAGGCGGCGCAGGACGCCGGTTTCCATCTGGCGGTGACCACGGTGCAGGGCAAGGTAAAGCCGGGGGATAACCCCTATACGCTGAAGCGGCTGTATATTCTGCGCACCGACTCGATCCAGACCATGGCGGATCGGATAGCCAACAAGCCGGGCACGGTGGTGGTGCAATAAGGAAGAACGGGCGCGCAAGGCGCCCGTTTTATTGTCAGGCGACCTGAACCGGCACGGCTTTCGCCTTGCGCTGCAGGTTGTTGTCACCTTCGAAATAGGCGACTTTCGGGTGGTGTTGGCGGGCGTCGGCGTCGGTCATTTGCACATAGGAGCAGATGATCAGTTTGTCGCCGACGCAGGCGCAGCGCGCGGCGGCGCCGTTGACCGAAATGATGCGCGAACCGCGCTCGGCGGCGATGGCGTAGGTGGAGAAGCGCTGGCCGTTATCCACGTTGTAAATATCGATCGCTTCATATTCCAGAATGCCGGCGGCCTCCAGGAAATCCTGGTCGATGGCGCAGGAGCCTTCATAGTGCAAGTCAGCCTGAGTGACTTTGACGCGATGCAGCTTGCCTTGCAGCATAGTACGTATCATAGCTTTACCTAACTGAATATCGGCCTTCACAGGCGCTGGGGTTGAACATCTCTCCTGCATCCCTGCAATCTCTATCGTCACCGATTGCTCCGCCATTGTCTACCAATGGTCAGGTCTTCTGGGTGACGACAGTATAAAAAACGGCTTACAGCGTCAGGTCGACCTGCTGGTTGTCGATAAGACGCGCCTTGCCCAGCCAGGCGGCCATCAGCACCACCGCCCGCTGGCTGTCCACCGTCAGCGGCTGCAGGCTGTCGGCGTCGCGAATAAACAGCTCATCCGGCGTAAAGCCGGCGGCGCGCAGCTGCTCGGCGGTCTGCTCTAGCAGCGCTTCGACCTGGCGCTCGCCATTGGCCAACTGTTGCGCCAGCGCGTTCATGATTTTGCTCAGCTGCGGCGCAACCTTGCGCTCTTCGGCGGTCAGGTAACCGTTGCGCGAGCTGAGGGCCAGGCCGTCTTTGGCGCGCACGGTCGGCACGCCGACGATATCGATGTCGTAACCCATGTCCGCCACCATTTTGCGGATCAGCGCCAGCTGTTGGTAATCCTTCTCGCCGAAACAGGCCAAATCAGGCTGCACCAGGTTGAACAGCTTGCTGACGATGGTGGAAACGCCGCGGAAGTGGCCCGGACGGCTTGCGCCTTCCAGGATGGTGGAGATGCCCGGCACATCGACGTAGGTCTGCTGCTCCAGGCCCTGCGGATAAACCGCGGCCGGGGCCGGCGCAAACACCAGATCGACGCCGCGGCGAGTCAGCTTCTCGCTGTCTTCCTGCAGCGTGCGCGGGTAGCGCGCCAGATCGTCCGGCCGATCGAACTGCATCGGGTTAACGAAGATGCTCACCACCACCACGTCGGCGCGGGCGCGCGCTTCATCGACCAGCGTCATGTGGCCGTCGTGCAGGTTGCCCATGGTCGGCACCAGTGCGATGCGTTTGCCTTCCTGGCGCCAGCGGCGGATCTGCTGACGCAGCATCGGCAGGGTTTCGATAATAATCATTGGGGGACTCCTGGAACCATCGCTTAGTTAAAAGAGTGTTCAGCCGCCGGGTAGAGGCCTTGCTCCACTTCCTGAATGTAATGCTGCACCGCCGTGCGGATATCGCCGCTCTGCGCCAGGAAGTTCTTGGCGAACTTCGGCGTGTGGCCGCCGGTGATGCCGAAGGCGTCATGCATCACCAGGATCTGGCCGTCGGTGCCGTTGCCGGCGCCGATGCCGATGACCGGAATGGACAGCGCTTCGGTGATCTGGCGCGCCAGCTCGGTCGGCACGCATTCCAGCACCAGCAGCTGAATGCCGGCCAGTTCCAGATTCTGCGCGTCCTGCAACAGCTGTTTGGCGGCCAGTTCGTCGCGTCCTTGCACCTTATAGCCGCCGAACACGTTGACCGACTGCGGCGTCAGGCCCAGGTGTCCGCACACCGGTACCGCGCGTTCAGCGAGCATTTTCACCGTGTCGCACAGCCAGCTGCCGCCTTCCAGTTTCACCATGTTGGCGCCGGCGCGCATCAGCTCGGCGGCGTTGGCGAAGGTCTGTTCCGGGGTGGCGTAACTCATGAACGGCAGATCGGCCAGCAGCAGGCAGGCCGGCGCGCCGCGGCGCACGGCGCGCGTGTGGTAGGCCACGTCGGCGACGGTGACCGGCAGCGTGGAGTCGTGGCCCTGCAGCGTCATGCCCAGCGAATCGCCCACCAACAGGACTTTGATGCCTTGCTCTTCAAACAGTTTGGCAAAGCTGGCATCGTAGGCGGTAAGGGTAGCAAACTTGCGCTGCTCCTGTTTCCACTGGCGCAAATGGGTCACGGTGGTGGGTTTCATCACAACGTCTCCTGAAAGGGCCGTGCGGCTTACGCAGGCCCAGGCTGCAAAAAAGTGCAGCCATTCTACTGTAACCCGATCGGGGTGGGTAGCGCGGATCGCCATGCTTAAGCGGTTCTTAAGAACCTTGTGGTGCAATGGCGCCAAGACTCAAAAGGGATACTCATGCGAATTCTGTTGATCGAAGATGACAAATTGATCGGGGACGGCATCAAGGTCGGGCTGACCAAACTCGGCTTCAACCTGGACTGGTTCACCGACGGCGCCGTCGGCAAAAATGCGCTGGACAGCGCACCGTATGACGCGGTGATCCTCGATCTCAGCCTGCCGGGCCTCGACGGCCTGGATCTGCTGCGCCAGTGGCGCCAGGCGGGGCAGGACGTGCCGGTGCTGATCCTCACCGCCCGCGACGCGCTGGAGCAGCGGGTCAGCGGGCTGCAAAGCGGCGCCGACGATTATCTGTGCAAGCCGTTCGCGCTGGCCGAAGTGGCGGCGCGCCTGCAGGCGCTGATCCGGCGTCGTCACGGCCAACTGATGCCGCAGCTGACGCACGGCAACGTAGTGTTCGACAGCGCCACCCGCAGCGTGAGCTGCAACGGCGAACCGGTGACGCTGACGCCACGCGAATTGGCGGTGCTGGAGCTGTTTTTGCACAACAAGGGGCGGGTGCTGGCGCGGCCGTTGATTCAGGAGAAACTGTACAACTGGGACGACGACGTGAGCAGCAACGCGGTGGAGGTGCATATTCACCACCTGCGGCGCAAGCTGGGCAACGGCTTCATCCGCACCATCCACGGCGTGGGTTACACGCTGGGGGATGCACCGTGAAGCGTCTCAGCCTGCGGCTGCGCCTGATCCTGATCTTCAGCCTGTTGGCGCTGCTGACCTGGAGCACCGCCAGCGTGGTGGCCTGGGTGATGTCGCGCAACACCATCAATGAAGTGTTCGACACCCAACAGATGCTGTTCGCCAAACGGCTGGCGACCGCCAACCTCGGCGATCTGTTGGCCGATGAAAGCGCGCGCAGCCTGCCGAAAACCAAGAAGCTGGTGCATCACGGCAAGCGCGGCGAGCAGGACGACGACGCGCTGGCGTTCGCCATCTTCGATCGCCAAGGCAAGATGCTGCTCAACGACGGCGAGAACGGTGCTGATTTCCTGTTTGACGGGGAGCGTGAAGGTTTTACCGACGGTGAGCGCAAAGGCGATGACGACAGCTGGCGCCTGGTATGGTTGACCAGCCCCGACGGGCGCTATCGCATTGTCGTGGGGCAGGAGTGGGATTACCGGCGCGATATGGCGCTGGGCATGGTGACCGGCCAGCTGGTGCCCTGGCTGGCGACGCTGCCGGTGCTGATGTTGCTGATCGCGCTGATGGTCGGGCGCGAGCTGCGGCCGCTGCGCGCGGTGGCGGCCGGTTTGCGCCGGCGCGCGCCCGATGACGCCACGCCGCTGGATGCGCGCCAGGTGCCGACCGAGGTGCGCCCGCTGGTGGATGCGCTCAATGCGCTGTTCGCCCGCATCAACGCTTTGCTGGTGCGGGAGCGGCGCTTCACCTCCGATGCTGCGCACGAGTTGCGCAGCCCGCTGGCGGCGCTGCGGGTGCAGACTGAAGTGGTGCAGCTGGCGGGGGACGATGCGCCGATGCGTGAGCACGCGCTGGACAATCTGACGCTCGGCATCGACCGCGCCACCCGGCTGGTGGATCAACTGCTGACGCTGTCGCGGCTGGATTCGCTGTCGGATCTGGCCGAACTTGCGCCGGTCGACTGGAACGATCTGGTGACGATGACCCTGGCGGAGCAGGATCGGCAGGCCCATGCGGCGGGCGTGACGCTACGCTATGAACATCAGGGAACGCCACCGCCGAGTCAGGGAGAAACCTTGCTGCTGTCGTTGCTGTTGCGCAATCTGCTGGACAACGCGGTGCGCTATACCCCGCAGGGCGGCGTCGTCACCGTGACGTTGAGCGAACGTTCGCTGACGGTGGCGGACGACGGTCCGGGTGTCACCACGGAGCATCTGGCACGGCTCGGAGAACGTTTCTACCGCCCGCCGGGACAGGAACAAACCGGCAGCGGTCTGGGGTTATCTATCGTGCAGCGTATCGCCGGCTTGCATGGTTTGCAGGTCAGTTTCGCCAATCGCCCGGCGGGGGGATTTGTAGCGCGGTTGGCGCTGTAGGTGGGTCAGGACTTGAGTTTTGGCTGATGCCACAGCGCCATGCCGTTTTCCGGCACGCGCTTGAGGCAGCTGGCGAGCGGTTCGCCATCGGGGAAAATCAGATCGGGGGCGATTTCCGCCAGCGGGTAGAGCATGAATTCGCGCTCTTTCAGGCCGTAATGCGGCACCGTCAGGCGCTCGGTATGGATCACCTTGTCGCCGTACAGCATGATGTCCAGATCGAGCGTGCGCGGCCCCCAGCGCTCATCCTTGCGCACGCGCCCCTGATTGCGTTCTATCGCCTGGGTATGGTCGAGCAGCTGTTCGGGCGGCAACAGGGTATCCAGCGCCACCACCGCGTTGAGAAAGTCCGGCTGGTTTTGCGGCCCCAGCGGCTTGGTGCGGTAAAACGAAGAACAGGTGACCAGCCGGGTGCGCGGGAGATGCTCCAGCGCCTCCAGCGCGGCGTTAACCTGTTGCAGCGGCTGCGCCAGGTTGCTGCCCAGCGCGATATAAACGCGGATCATTATGCCCCTTCTTTACGCGGTGCCCGGCGGCGAGGGCGGCGTTGGCGCGCGCGGCGCGGCGCCGGATCGTCACCCAGGGTGCTCAGCATGGCTTTCTGCCGCGCCGGCGTGGCGTCCTGGAACTCGCCCCACCACTCGGCCAGACGCAACATTTCCTGATTGTCTTCCACTTCCGCACGCAGCGCCAGCAGGTCATAGGCGGCGCGGAATTTCGGATGCTCCATCAGTTTGTGTGCGCGTTTGCCCTGGCGGCGGGACAGGCGCAGCTGCAGCTGCCAGATATCGCGCACCAGCGTGGTGATGCGTTTCGGGATCGCCAACGAGCGGCACTGCTCGTCGAGCACATCGTTCATCGCCAGCGCGAAGGCGTCGTAGTAGGCCAGGCCGCTTTCCTGCGCCAGCTTCTGCGCGTGCTCCAGCAGCGGGTACCACAGCATGGCGGCGAACAGGAACGCCGGGTTGACGCGCATGTCGTTCTGCAGACGATGATCGGTGTTCTTCAGCACCTGCACCAGAATGCGCTCCATCGGCGTATCGTGGTTCGGCGTGAAGTTGCGGGCGATCAGCGGGAACAGCGGTTGGAACAGCTGATATTCGCACAGCTTCAGGTAGGTTTGGAAACCGTAACCCGCCTGCAGCAGCTTGAGGGATTCTTCGAACAGACGCGCCGGCGGGATCTCATGCAGCAGCGAGGCCAGGCGCGGGATCGGCTCGGCGGTCTCTTCGCTGATGCGCATGTCCAGCTTGGCGGCGAAGCGCACCGCGCGCAGCATGCGCACCGGATCTTCGCGGTAGCGGGTTTCCGGATCGCCGATCAGGCGGATCACGCCTTGTTTCAGATCGTTCAGGCCGCCGACGTAATCGCGCAGGGTGAAATCCGCCACGCCGTAGTACAGGCTGTTGATGGTGAAATCACGGCGCTGGGCGTCTTCCTCGATCGAACCGAAGATGTTGTCGCGCAGCAGCATGCCGTTTTGCGCCTGCTGGGAGGAATTCTTGTCGGATTCCTGATTCTGTTCGTGGTGACCGCGGAAGGTGGCCACTTCGATGATCTCCGGCCCAAACATCACGTGCGCCAGACGGAAGCGGCGGCCGACCAGGCGGCAGTTGCGGAACAGTTTGCGCACTTGTTCCGGCGTGGCGTTGGTGGTGATGTCGAAGTCTTTCGGCTTTTTGCCGAGCAACAGATCGCGCACCCCGCCGCCGACCAGATAAGCCTCGTAGCCGGACTTGTTCAGGCGATAAAGCACTTTCAGCGCATTTTCGCTGATGTCTTTACGGGAGATCGAGTGCTGTTCGCGCGGGATCACGGTCATCGAGTCGTTGCTCTCGGCGATAGGAAAAGGCGGACGCTTGCGCGGCGTTGAGCGGCGGGCAGGGGCGTTGCTGCCGTTATCGGCGGCGCGCGGCTGCGGCGCAGGGCGGCTTGGCGCCGCGGCACGCTCTTCGCGGACTACGTTTTTATCGCCGGCCGCCGCGTCGTCGCGGGGCAGCTTGTCATCGCGGGTCAGTACCTTACGACAGAAGTTGGCTACTCGGGTAAAAATGGTACACCTCGATAGTGACTGATAAAAATGGAGCTAACAAAAAATAGCGGCTAATCATAGCTCACCATGGCTCCTTTGAGAATGCCGGCGTGTTTTCATCCAGAGGGATAGCCTCCTGACGCGGCACGTTTTCCAACCGCCAGTGTTCGATCGCCCAGCTCAATAATAATGGCAGGTCAAGATCTTGCCAGCTTTCCGGCAGCGGTTGGCGCAGAAATTTCAGCGCGGCGATCAGCACCGGGCGCGGATCGCCTGCGGGCAACGCCGGCGCATGATTTTGCTTCGACAGCTTGATGCCGTTGGCGCCCAGAGCCAGCGGCAGATGCACATAGGCGGGCACCGGCGCCTGCAGCTGGCGGTAGAGGGCAATTTGGCGCACCGTCGGTTCGATCAGATCGGCGCCGCGGACAATCTCGGTCACGCCCTGAAAATGGTCGTCGATCACCACCGCCAGGTTGTAGGCGAACAGCCCATCGCGGCGGCGAATGATAAAGTCTTCCCCCGCCAGCGCCGGATCGGCGTGCAATTCTCCCTGCAGGCGATCGTGGAACCGGTAAACGGGGGCGGTCTGACGCAAGCGGATAGCGGCACCCTGCGGGCCGAGCTGCAAATCGCGGCAGTGGCCGTCGTACAATCCGCCGATGTGCTGGATGCGGCTGCGGGTGCAGGTGCAGTAATAGCTGAGCCCCTGGCGCTGCAACAGATCCAGCGCGGCGCGATAGGCGTCGTGACGTTGGGATTGATAGATGACCTGGCCGTCCCAGTGGAGACCATAATGTTCCAGCGCGGACAGGATGCGAGCGGCGGCGCCGGGGACTTCACGCGGCGGGTCGATATCTTCGATGCGAACCAGCCACTGCCCGCGTTGGGCGCGAGCCTGAAGGTAGCTTCCCAGAGCGGCAATCAGCGAACCGAAATGCAGATCCCCGGAAGGCGATGGGGCAAAGCGCCCCACATAATGACTTTCTTGCATATCAGAGGGGAGGGGTTCCCTTTTCTCTGTGCGGCGCACGCGGGTACGCACGCCGCAGCGGTAACATACTCGTTATGCTTGAAACTGCATCTGTGTTAGCTGCGCCTGCTTACCCGAATCACTTACTTGAGTAAGCTCATCGGGATGCGCATTCTTGCCACCTTGATGCAGCTCCAATCATTTAGAGTAGCGGTATTAGCCGGCCATCTGCTTTTCGCGGATCTCGGCCAGCGTCTTGCAGTCGATGCACAGATCGGCGGTCGGACGCGCTTCGAGGCGACGAATACCGATCTCCACGCCACAAGATTCGCAGTAGCCGAAATCATCGTCTTCCACTTTCTTCAGCGTTTTCTCGATCTTTTTGATCAGTTTGCGTTCACGGTCACGGTTACGCAGTTCAAGGCTGAACTCTTCTTCCTGGGTGGCACGGTCGGCCGGATCAGGGAAGTTGGCTGCCTCTTCTTGCATATGCGATACAGTACGGTCCACTTCGTCCCTGAGCTGGTTGCGCCACGCTTCAAGAATGCGCTTGAAATGCGACAACTGGGCGTCGTTCATGTACTCTTCGCCCGGCTTCTCTTGGTACGGCTCCACCCCAGCGATGGCGAGAATGCTCAAGGACGAGGTTTTACGGTTTTGCCCTTCTTGCATGTTGCTTCTCCTACATACACACGCACTATCGAATCCCCAATGCGGGGGAAAAACAGGCCGCTATAAATAACAGAAGGAAGGTAGGTTGGCAATTATTCCTGTCGCCCGCTTGACAATCGTGTGAAGGAGGGCGTATTTGGCGATCGTGCTGGCCGGTTGTCTATTTATAGGGACCCGACTGCGCTAATCGATAAAAAACGGCAGCTTATCGCAGAGATAAATACCGTCAGGTGATAATTTTGCCCCGTAGCAAACCACTTCCACTCCCAACTGCCGGACCTGTGCCAACAGCGCCGCATAGCGCTCATCTATATGATGTGCCGGTGCGACCTGCTCAATACCGCTGTGTAACACGGCAAAGAACAACACCGCCCGTTGCCCGCTTTCAACCACGCTGAGCAACTCACGCAGGTGCTTTTGCCCTCTGAGCGTTACCGCATCAGGAAAGTAACCACGTTGTTGTTGCAGTAATGTGACTGACTTAACTTCAATATAGCAGTTAACCCGATTTTCTGCCTGTAATAACAAATCGATACGGCTGTTTTCACCGCCGTATTTCACCTCGCCGCTGATTTTACTGTAACCGGATAATTCATTGATTAAATTGTGTTCAATCGCCTCGCGCACCAGCGCGTTGGCGCGCAGGGTATTGACGCAGATCCAGTGCCCCTGTTGGGTATGGGTCAACTCCCAGCTGTGAGCGTATTTGCGCTTGGGATTGTCCGAGGTGGAGTACCAAACGGTGTCGCCGGGCGTGGCGCAGCCGGTCATGGCGCCGGTATTGGCGCAGTGCAGCGTAAAGGTTTCCCCTTCCGGGGTGATCACGTCCGCCAGAAAGCGTTTGTAACGTTTGATCAGCGTGGCGGAACGCAGCGGTGGAGAAAAAATCATGCGGATGCCTGTTTGGCCAGCGGCCACTGTTCGAGGTGTTGATAGCGGGTGCGGCCGTTTTCGAACACCGACTCATATAAGGAAAAGGCGTCGGCGCTGAACGCCCAGCCCGGCGTCGCCGGCGGGATCGCCACCGGCTGGGTGGCGGCGCGCAGCAGCGTGACATGCGGATGGAACGGCAGCGCGCTTTGATGGCAGCCGCTGCGGGCGGCCTGCGATCGCAGCAGCTCGGCCAGCTGCAGCAGCCCGCGCGGCGCGCGGCGGGTGCCGAGCCAGACCACGCCGGGGCGCGGCCAATGGCCGAGATCGTCGAGCCGCATGCTGAACCCGGGTTGTACGATGCGGCCGGCCAGCTTGCGCAGCGCTTGCTCTTTCTGCGCGGTGACCTCGCCGAGAAACGCCAGCGTCAGATGCAAATTGGCCGCCGCCACCGGCCGGCCGGCCTCCGGCGTAAACGCCTCGGCGCGCCAGCGGATCACCTGCTGTTGCAGGGCGTCAGGCAAGGACAGGGCGAAAAACAGGCGGCGCGAATTGGACATAAGGGCTCGGCAAATGCATGACAAAACGGTCGGGAACAGCGGTAAACGTTGCTGGCAGCGGCCCCGCGAGGGGCGCGGCGCACGAATGAGCTCCGTACTATAGCTAACGACGCCGCAGTTTGAAAGGCTACGGGGACAAAGCTAATGCTACACTGTACGCCGTTTAACGTTAACCACCACGGAGAGTTCAGTGTCTTCATTGCCCGTCAGCGCGGTGCTTGATGAGTTGCTGGCTGCGTTGCAGTCCGCTCCTCAGGTGCTGTTGCACGCCCCGACCGGCGCCGGTAAATCCACCTGGCTGCCGCTGCAGCTCCTGGCGAAGGCCGGGCTGCCGGGGCGCATTATCATGCTGGAGCCGCGGCGGCTGGCGGCGAAAAACGTCGCTTACCGCCTGGCACAGCAACTGGGGGAAGAGCCCGGCCAGACCGTGGGCTACCGCATGCGCGCCGAAAGTAAAAGCGGGCCGCAGACCCGGCTGGAAGTGGTGACGGAAGGCATTCTCACCCGCATGTTGCAGCAGGATGCCGAGCTGCAGGGCGTGTCGTTGGTGATCCTCGATGAATTCCACGAACGCAGCCTGCAGGCCGATCTGGCGCTGGCATTGCTGCTCGATGTGCAGCAAGGGCTGCGCGACGATCTGAAGCTGCTGATCATGTCGGCCACCTTGGATAACGCTCGCCTGTCGCAGTTGCTGCCGGAAGCGCCGGTAGTGGTGTCCGAGGGGAGAAGCTTTCCGGTTGAGCGTTTATATCAGCCGTTGGCCAGCCATCAGCGGCTGGAGGACGGCGTAGCGGCGGCGGTGAAGCGGTTGCTGGCCGAACAGCCGGGATCTTTGCTGCTGTTCCTGCCGGGCGTGGCGGAGATCAATCGGGTGCTGGAGCGATTGACCGGCGAGGTGGCGAGCGATACCGATCTTTGCCCGCTGTATGGCGCCTTGCCTCTGGCGCAACAGCAAAAAGCGATTCAGCCGGCGGCGCCTGGTCGCCGCAAGGTGGTGCTGGCGACCAACATCGCCGAAACCAGCCTGACGATCGAGGGCATTCGGCTGGTGGTGGACAGCGGTCTGGAGCGCGTGGCGCGTTACGACGTGCGCAACGGTTTGACGAGGCTGGCGACGCAGCGCATCAGTCAGGCCTCGATGGTGCAGCGCGCCGGGCGCGCCGGGCGGCTGGAGCCGGGCCTTTGCTGGCATCTGTTCGCCAAAGAACAGGCGGAACGCGCGGCGGAACATGCCGAACCGGACATTTTGCAGAGCGATCTCACCGGCTTCTGGCTCGAACTGTTGCAGTGGGGTTGCCACGATCCGGCGCAACTGACCTGGCTGGATGCGCCTCCGGCGGCGGCATTGACGGCGGCCAGGGCGCTGTTGCGCCGGTTGGGGGCTACGGATGACGGCGACAAACTCACCGCGCCGGGGCGCCAGATGGCTGCGTTGGGGTGCGAGCCGCGGTTGGCGGCGATGCTGGTTGCCGGCGCGACGCTGAGCGCCGACGGCCTGGCGACGGCGGCATTGTTGGCGGCATTGCTGGAAGAACCGCCGCGCGGCGGGCAGATGGATATCGGTTATTGGCTGAGCCGCCCGCAAGCGAACTGGCGGCAGCGCGCCGCGCAGTTGGCCAAACGCCTGCCGCAACGTGCGGGGCAAGTCGACGTCGAGCTGGCGCCGCGTCTGTTGGCACAGGCATTTACCGATCGCATCGCCCAGCGGCGTGGCCAGGACGGCCGCTACCTGCTGGCCAACGGCCTGGGCGCGGCGATGAATCAGGACGAGGCGCTGTCGCGCGCCCCCTGGCTGATCGTTCCCAGCCTGTTGCAGGGCCACAACAGCCCCGATGCGCGTATCCTGCTGGCGCTGCCGGTGGACATCGAAGCGCTGGCGGCGCAGCTGCCGGCGATGGTCATGCAGCGCACGGCGGTGGAGTGGGATGAAGAAAAGGGCACGCTGCGCGCCTGGAAACGCCAGCAGATCGGCCGTCTGACGCTGCGCGCTCAGCCGCTGGCCAAACCGGCGGACGAAGAGCTGCAGCAGGCGCTGCTCGACTGGGTGCGCGCGCAGGGGTTGGCGGTGCTCAACTGGGAGGGCGCCGCTGAACAATTGCGGGTGCGCCTGCAGTGCGCGCAAGCCTGGCTGCCGGAGGCGGAATGGCCGGCGATGGATGAAGAGCCGCTGCTGGCGGCGCTGGAGCAGTGGCTGTTGCCGTCGCTGAACGGCGTGCGCGATCTGCGCGGCTTGAAGCAGGTCAACATCGCCGAGGCGCTGTCCCGCCTGCTGGACTGGCAGCAAAAGCAGCGGCTGGATAATGCGTTACCCACTCATTACACTGTGCCGACCGGTAGCCGCCTGCCGATCCGTTATGAGGCCGGTAAACCGCCGGCGCTGGCGGTGCGCTTGCAGGAGGTTTTCGGCGAGCAGCGCAGCCCGATGTTGGCGGAGGGTCGCATCCCGGTGGTGCTTGAGTTACTCTCACCGGCGCACCGGCCGTTGCAAATCACCGGCGATCTGGCGGCCTTCTGGCAAGGCGCCTACCGCGAGGTGCAAAAAGAGATGAAGGGCCGCTACCCGAAACACGTGTGGCCGGACGATCCGGCCACGGCGGTACCGACGCGCCGAACGAAGAAATATCAGTAGGTCGCGATCATTCAAGGTTTGGAATTCAGATGTTTCTTCTGGTCAGCGCTGCGGCGTCGGCACAGATTAAGCGACTAATCATGGCCGGCAGTGTCGGCAAGCTCGGAGAACAACAGCCATGGCTGGGGATGACCGCGAGCCCATCGGGCGCAAAGGAAAACAACCAAAAAGCACCGCGTCGCGCAAGCCGCCGCGCCGTCGCCGAGACGACGATTATGACGATTACGAAGAAGACGAGTATGACGATGATGAGTATGAAGAGGAGGAGGAACGCATGCCGCGTAAGGTAAAAGCGACTCCGCCGCGTAAAAAACGCCGCTGGCTCGGCCTGATTATCAAACTGATCCTGGTGCTCGCCGTCTTGTTGGCGATCTATGGCGTCTACCTGGACTCGCAGATCCGCAGCCGCATCGACGGCAAAGTCTGGCAGCTGCCGGCGGCGGTGTACGGCCGCATGGTCAACCTGGAACCGGGCATGCCGTACAGCAAGAAGGAGATGGTCAACCTGCTGGAAGGCATGCAGTATCGCCAGGTCAGCCGCATGACGCGTCCGGGCGAGTTTACCGTACAGGCCAACAGCATCGAGATGCTGCGTCGCCCGTTCGACTTCCCGGACGGTAAAGAAGGGCAGATCCGCGCCCGCCTCGATTTCCAGAACAACCGTTTGGCGAAGATCGAAAACCTGGACAGCGGCCGCAGCTTCGGCTTCTTCCGCCTCGATCCGCGTCTTATCACCATGCTGCAGTCGCCGAACGGTGAACAGCGCCTGTTCGTGCCGCGTTCCGGTTTCCCGGATCTGTTGGTGGACACGCTGATCGCCACGGAAGACCGCCACTTCTACGAGCATGACGGCATCAGCCCATACTCCATCGGCCGCGCGGTGCTGGCCAACCTGACCGCCGGCCGTGCGGTGCAGGGCGGCAGTACCCTGACGCAGCAGCTGGTGAAGAACCTGTTCCTGACCAACGAACGTTCGCTATGGCGTAAGGCCAACGAAGCCTATATGGCGCTGTTGGTGGATTACCGTTACAGCAAAGACCGCATCCTGGAGCTGTATCTGAACGAGGTGTACCTCGGCCAGAGCGGCAGCGACCAGATCCGCGGTTTCCCGCTGGCCAGCCTGTATTACTTCGGCCGCCCGGTGGATGAGCTGAGCCTCGATCAACAGGCGTTGCTGGTCGGCATGGTCAAGGGCGCGTCGCTGTATAACCCGTGGCGTAACCCGAAACTGGCGCTGGAACGCCGCAATCTGGTGCTCAAACTGCTGCAGAACCAGGGGGTGATCGACGGCGAGCTGTATGACATGCTGAGCGCGCGTCCGCTGGGCGTACAGCCGAAAGGCGGCGTCATTACGCCACAGCCGGCGTTTATGCAGATGGTGCGTCAGGAACTGCAAACCAGGCTGGGCGATAAGGTCAATGACCTGTCCGGCGTGAAGATCTTCACCACGCTGGATCCGGTGTCGCAAGACGCGGCGGAAAAAGCGGTTGAAGACGGCATCCCGGCGCTGCGCGCCGCGCGTCACCTGCAGGATCTGGAAGCGGCGATGGTGATCGTCGATCGCTTCAGCGGTGAAGTGCGCGCCATGGTCGGCGGCGCCAACCCGCAGTTCGCCGGTTTCAACCGCGCCATGCAGGCGCGACGCCTGGTCGGCTCGCTGGCCAAACCGCCAACGTACCTGACCGCGCTGTCCGAGCCGGACAAATACCGCCTCAACACCTGGCTGGCGGATGCGCCGCTGTCGCTGAAACAGCCCAACGGCGCCGTCTGGCAGCCGAACAACTACGATCGCAAATTCCGCGGTCAGGTGATGCTGGTGGATGCGTTGGCCAACTCGCTGAACGTGCCGACGGTGAACCTCGGCCTGTCGGTCGGGCTGGATCAGATCAGCGCCACGCTGCAACGCCTGGGGATCCCGAAAGCGGAGATCAATCCGGTGCCTTCGATGCTGCTGGGAGCGATCGGCCTGACGCCGATGGAAGTCGCGCAGGAGTACCAGACCATCGCCAGCGGCGGTAACCGTGCGCCGCTGTCGGCGGTGCGTTCGGTGATCGCCGAAGACGGCACCGTGCTGTACCAGAGCTTCCCGCAGGCGGAGCGCATGGTGCCGGCGCAGGCCGCTTACCTGACGCTGTACGCGATGCAGCAGGGCGTGGCGCGCGGGACCTCCCGCTCGCTGTCGGTGAAGTTCCCGAACTACAACCTGGCGGCGAAAACCGGTACCACCAACGATCTGCGCGACAGCTGGTTCGCCGGCATCGACGGCAAGGAAGTGGCGATCGCCTGGGTCGGGCGCGATAACAACGGCCCGGCCAAGCTGACCGGCGCCAACGGCGCGTTGACCCTGTATCGCCGCTATCTGGAAAACCAGACGCCGCTGCCGCTGATGCTGCAGCCGCCGGAAGGCATTAACCAGATGAGCATCGACTCTGCCGGCAACTTTATCTGCGGCGGCGGCAGCTGGCGCACCATCCCGGTCTGGACCGACAATCCGCAGGGATTGTGCCAGGCCAGCCAGGCGGCGGTGCAGCAACAGCAGCAACAGCAACAACCGGCGGCGGGTGAGCAAAAAGATGGCGATGGCGTCGCCGGCTGGATCAAGGATATGTTCGGCCAGTAATCGCTACCGGGGCGTCGGCCCCGGTGAAAGTTTTTTCTTTGTTATTAAGCCCGTAACCTTGGTTGCGGGCTTTTTTATTTTTCTGCTCGTTTTATTTCCCTGCTAACCGCAAGGCTAAGCGTCTAATCCTTAACCTATTTGCCCTATGAATTCGGCTTGCAGTTTAATTTGGCTTCTGCATAAAATGCGACGCTTATAATAATTATTATCGTTTACATTCGTCATTTAATTATTCATCAGAGAAATCAACTATGCCGACCAAGCGTCTTCCATCATTCGCGGCCAAGCAGGGCCGCCTCCCCGTCAGCGCGTTAGCGATCACCGTCGCCGCGGCGCTGGGCACGCTGGCGATGCCGGCCTTTTCCGCCGACGCCAAGTCGTCCGCCAAGGAAGACACGATTACCGTTGTGGGCGGCAGCAATACCGCCCAGCAGGAAAGCGCCTGGGGGCCGGTCGGCACCTATGTCGCCAAACGCAGCGCTACCGGCACCAAAACCGATACGCCGATCGAAAAGAACCCGCAGTCCGTTTCCGTGGTGACGCGTGAAGAGATGGACATGCGCCAGCCAGATACGGTGAAGGGCGCGCTGGCCTATGCGCCGGGCGTATTCGCCAGCCGCGGCAGCTCCACGACCTATGACGCGGTGGCAATCCGCGGCTTCCCGGCTACCAACACCACCCAGTATCTGGATGGCCTGCGGTTGCTGGGCGACAACTACAGCGAAGCGTCCATCGATCCTTATTTCCTCGAACGTGCCGAGCTGCTGCGGGGCCCGGTCTCGGTGCTGTACGGTAAAAGCAACCCGGGCGGTTTGGTCTCGATGGTCAGCAAGCGGCCAACCACCGAGCCGCTGCGCGAAATCCAGTTCAAAATGGGTACCGATAACCTGTTCCAGACCGGTTTCGATTTCAGCGACGCGCTGGACGATCAGGGCATTTATTCCTATCGCCTGACCGGCCTGGCGAAAGACAGCGATACGCAGCAGAACATGAGCAAAGAGAAGCGCTATGCGATCGCGCCGTCCTTTAGCTGGCGCCCGGATGACAAAACCAACTTCACGCTGCTGGCCAACATTCAAAACGATCCCTATACCGGTTATTACGGCTGGTTGCCGAAGCAGGGCACGCTGATCCCGTTGCCGGACGGCAGCAAACTGCCGACCGATTTCAACGAAGGCGAAGCCAGCAACTATATGGCGCGCAAGCAGCGGATGATCGGGTACAGCTTCGAACACGCCTTCAACGATACCTGGGCGGTGCGCCAGAACCTGCGTTATATGCAGGTGGACACCGATATGAAGAGCATTTACGGGTTCGGCTTGTCATCACCGACGACGATCAATCGCGCTTACGTTCAGTCGAAAGAACACCTGAACAATTTTGCGGTGGATACTCAGGCGCAGGCGAAGGTGAAAACCGGCGATATCGACCATACGCTGTTGTTTGGCGTAGATTATTCGCGTATGCGCAACGATATCAATTCCGACTATGGTTCCGCAGACGGCCTGAGCATGACCCAGCCGCAGTATGGCAATGATGTGGTCAATATCAACTTCCCATACAAGTACTTGAACCGTCAGGAGCAAACCGGCCTGTATGTGCAGGAGCAAGGGGAGTGGAACCAGTGGCTGTTGACGCTGGGCGGGCGCTATGACTGGGCGAAAACGTCGGCCAATAACCGCGTTCTCGGGTACACCAACGAACGCTCCGATGGGCAGTTTACCTGGCGCGGCGGATTGAATTACCTGTTCGACAACGGCGTGACGCCGTATTTCAGCTACAGCGAGTCGTTTGAACCGACCCTCGATACGTCAATCAATGGCCAGACCTTTAAGCCCTCGATCGGCAAGCAGTATGAAGCCGGTGTGAAATACGTGCCGAAGGATCGCCCAATCGTGCTGACCGGCGCGCTGTACCAGCTGACCAAGAACAACAACCTGACGCCGGATCCGGATAACGCGCAGTTCAGCGTGCAGAGCGGCGAGATCCGTTCGCGCGGTGTGGAGCTGGAAGCCAAGGCGGCATTGAATGCCAACGTCAACCTGATCGCCTCCTATACCTATACCGATGCGAAGTATACCAAGGACAATACCTATCAGGGCAAACCGACCGTCGAGGTGCCGAAACATATGGCGTCGCTGTGGGCGGATTATACCTTCCACGAAACGGCGGTGAGCGGCCTGACGCTGGGTTCCGGCGTGCGTTACGTCGGTTCCAGCTCGAGCTTCAACAGCGATAACTCCACCTTCAAGGTGCCGGACTACACGCTGGTGGACGCGACCATTAAATACGATCTGGCGCGCTTTGGCCTGCCGGGCTCGTCCGTGGGCGTCAACATCAATAACCTGTTCGACAAGACCTACGTGTCGAGCTGCTACCGCGACTACGCCTGCTACTGGGGCGCAGAACGCCAGGTGGTCGCCACCGCAACCTTCCGTTTCTAACCGGATAGCCGGGGCGGCGCCGCGTCGCCCCGGACAAAGCAGGATCTATGCAGGACAAACTTCTTAATCCCGGCGCGACCTTCGCGCTGGATAACGCCAGTTTCGCCGTCCCCGGCCGGGTGCTGCTGCAACCGCTGTCGCTCAGTTTTCCCCAGGGCAACGTCTGCGGCCTGATCGGCCATAACGGTTCCGGTAAATCCACCCTGTTGAAACTGCTCGGGCGGCACCATGCGCCCAGCGGCGGCCAGGTACTGCTCAATCGGCAGCCGTTGGCGCAGTGGGACAGCAAATCCTTCGCCCGCCAGGTGGCCTACCTGCCGCAGCAGTTGCCGGCGGCGGAAGGCATGACGGTGCGCGAACTGGTGGCCGTCGGGCGCTATCCGTGGCATGGCGCGCTGGGACGGTTTGGCGCCAACGATCGCCAATTGGTGGAAGAGGCCATTTCACTGGTGGGGCTGAAGCCGTTCGCCAACCGCTTGGTGGACAGCCTGTCCGGCGGCGAGCGCCAACGCGCCTGGCTGGCGATGATGGTGGCGCAGGACAGCCGCTGCCTGCTGCTCGACGAACCGACCTCGGCGCTGGACATCGCGCATCAGGTTGAGGTGTTGGCGCTGATCCAGCGCTTGAGCCGCGAACGCGATCTCACGGTGATCGCCGTGCTGCACGACATCAACATGGCGGCGCGCTACTGCGACCATTTGGTGGCGCTGCGCGGCGGTGAAATGATCGCCCAGGGCGGCCCGCTGGAACTGATGCAGGGGCCGGTGCTGGAGCAAATTTACGGTATTCCTATGGGCACGTTGCCGCACCCGAGCGGCGGCGCGCCGGTGAGTTTTGTCTACTGATGTCCTCTGCATTCACTTCTTCTCACGATCCGCTGCGCCGCCGTCTGTTGATGGCGCTGGCGCTGTCGCCGCTGTTGGGAGCGTGGCCCGGGCGAGCGGCGGATACGCCGCCGGATATCGCGCGCGTTGCGGCGCTGGAATGGCTGCCGATCGAGCTGCTGTTGGCATTGGGCGTAACGCCGCTGGCGGTGGCCGATGTGCATAACTACAACCTGTGGGTGGCGGAGCCGAAGCTGCCGGCGACGGTGGTCGACGTCGGCCAGCGCACCGAACCTAACCTCGAACTGCTGCAGCAGCTCCAGCCTTCGCTGGTGTTGCTGTCGCAGGGCTATGGCCCGACGCCGCGCAAAATCCAACCCATCGCGCCAACCATGAGCTTCGGCTTCAACGACGGCAGCGGCAAACCGCTGACCGTCGCCCGTCAGTCGCTGCTGGCGCTGGGCCAGCGGTTGGGCATAGAAAGCCGGGCGGTAAACCACCTGGCGCAGTTCGACAGTTTTATGCAGGATGCGCGTCAGCGCCTGCAAAGCTACACCCGCCAACCGTTGCTGCTGTTTTCACTGATCGACACGCGTCATGCGTTGATCATCGGCCAGAAAAGCCTGTTCCAGGAAGCGATGGACCAACTGGGCATCCGCAATGCCTGGCAGGAGCCAACCGACTTTTGGGGCACGGCGGTGGTGGGGATTGAACGGTTGGCCACGGTGCGTAACGCCCGGGTCATCTATCTCGATCACGGCAATCAGGCGATGATGGACAAGGTCAGCGCGACGCCGCTGTGGCAGTCATTGCCCTTCGTGCGGCAAAACCAGCTGCGGCAGGTGCCGGCGGTGTGGTTCTATGGCGCCACGCTGTCGACGATGCGGTTTTGCCGCCTGTTGGCGCAGGCTCAGGAGAGTGCGTCATGAATGCGGGCATCCGGAAATTGCCGCTGACGCTGATCCTGCTGTTGCTGGCGGCGGCAGGTGGCCTGACGATATACAACCTGACGCAGCAGCTGCCGCCGGCGCAATGGGCGCGGGCGCTCAGCGCGCCGGACATCGACGACGTGCGGCAAATGCTGTTCCATTACAGCCTGCTGCCGCGGTTGACGGTGTCGCTGTTGGCCGGCGCCGGCCTGGGGTTGGTCGGCGTGCTGTTCCAGCAGGTGTTGCGCAATCCGTTGGCGGAACCGTCGACGCTCGGCGTGGCCGCCGGCGCGCAGCTCGGCCTGACCATCGCCACGCTGTGGGTGCTGCCGGGGGGCGAATTCACCCGCCAGCTGGCCGCTATGGTGGGCGCGATTGTGGTGGGCGGGCTGGTGTTCGGCGTCGCCTGGGGCAAGCGTATGTCGCCGGTCACGCTGATTCTGGCCGGGCTGGTGCTGGGACTTTACTGCGGCGCGGTCAACAGCCTGCTGGCGCTGTTTCATTACGATCAACTGCAGGGCATGTTCCTGTGGGGCACCGGCGCGTTGAACCAACAGGACTGGAGCGCCGTACAGTTCCTCCTGCCGCGTTTGCTGGTGGCCGGTGCGCTGGCGGCGCTATTGCTGCGCCCGCTGACGCTGCTGGGGCTGGACGACGGCGTGGCGCGCAACCTGGGGTTGGGGCTGTCGATGGCGCGCTTCTGCGCCCTGGGGGTGGCCATTATCTTCAGCGCCATGCTGGTGAGTGCGGTGGGCGTTATCGGCTTTATCGGCCTGTTTGCGCCGCTGATGGCGAAGATGCTGGGCGCGCGCCGCCTGGCGCACCGCATGATGCTGGCGCCGTTGCTGGGGGCGCTGCTGCTGTGGCTGACCGATCAGGTGATGCTCGGGGTGACGCAGGTGTGGCGCGAGATCCCGACCGGTGCGGCCACCGCACTGTTCGGCGCGCCGCTGCTGTTGTGGCTGCTGCCGCGTTTGCGCAGCGCCGCTACGCCGCCGCCGATGAACCTTGGCGACAAGGTGCCTGCCGAACGCGGGAATCTGCCTGGCTGGGCAGCGCTGGCCGGCGTCGTGCTATTGATCGGCCTGACGCTGGCGCTGATGCTGGGCAAAAACGCCGGCGGCTGGCACTGGAGCCTGGGTGCGGAGCTGGACGCCCTGCTGCCGTGGCGCTGGCCGCGGGTGCTGTCGGCGTTGGCCGCGGGCATGATGCTGGCGGTCGCCGGCACGCTGATCCAGAAGCTGACCGGCAACCCGATGGCTAGCCCTGAAGTGTTGGGCATCAGCTCCGGCGCCGCTTTTGGCGTCGTGATGATGCTGTTTATGGTGCCGGGCGACGCTTTTGTTTGGCTGCTGCCCGCCGGCAGTCTGGGGGCGGCCGTTACGCTGCTGATCATCATGACTGCCGCCGGCCGTGGCGGTTTCTCGACCGAACGCATGCTGCTCGCCGGTATCGCGCTCAGCACCGCCTTTACCACCGTCATCTTCCTGCTGCTGGCCAGCGGCGATCCGCGTATGGGGGGCTTGCTGACCTGG
Organism: Serratia sp. 22278; assembly: GCF_052045405.1. NCBI lineage: Bacteria > Pseudomonadati > Pseudomonadota > Gammaproteobacteria > Enterobacterales > Yersiniaceae > Serratia > Serratia sp. 22278. Next base: position 257,447 of record NZ_JBQEOW010000005.1, read on the forward strand.
CTCTCCGGTTCAACCTATTCGGTTGAGCCGGCGCAGGCGCTGCGCACCGCGCTGGTGGCCGCCGGCCTGATGGTATTGGCGCCGCTGTGCCGTCGCTGGCTGACCATTCTGCCGCTCGGCGGCGCCACCGCCCGCTCGGTGGGGATTGCGCTGACGCCGGCGCGGTTGACCATTCTGTTGCTGGCCGCCACGCTGACCGCCATGGCGACCCTGACCGTGGGGCCGCTGAGCTTTGTCGGGCTGATGGCGCCGCATATGGCGCGCATGTTGGGCTTCCGCCGCGCGCTGCCGCAGATGGTGATCGCCGCGCTGTTGGGCGGTTTGCTGATGGTATTTGCCGACTGGTGCGGGCGGATGCTGCTGTTTCCGTATCAGATCCCCGCCGGGTTACTGGCGACCTTTATCGGCGCGCCGTACTTCGTTTATCTGTTGCGTAAGCAGACGTCGTAAGCTTCATCCCTACTTTGCTTTCTCCGCCATCAAGGGCCCAGCGTTGCTGGGCCTTTTTTCAACGCCTTGCAAGGCGTTGCGTGTCGCTGCGCAAGAAAGACATTTAACGTGAAAAGGAACGCGGGAAGAGAGGGGGAGGTGAATATACTGCGTGCGGGTGCTCTGGATCTTTGTCTCTGGAGCCTGCGTGAAAGATACAAAGAGAAAAGCCCCGAGTCGATATCCATCAACCCGAGGCCTACTCTAACGCGTGACAACGTTAAGTTAGCCTCTTACCCGCCGCGAGGCAAGGAGAAGAAGGCATGATGCCGAACAAACGGAGCCTGTTAAAATTGGTGGTTATTTGTGCCACGGTAATATCACTGGCATGGATAACCCGCTGCACGCTGTGTGAACTGCGTATCCGATCGGGCACTACGGAGGTTGCGGCCATTTTGGCTTACGAATCCGAACGGTAAGACAACCCGGCGGCGGGGGCTTTGCCTCCGCCGGCCGGCAGTTGATGCGTTGATCCATGAGCACCCATCTGCTCAAAAAAAACGGCGAGCCCAGGCTCGCCGTTTTCATGTTGATGTCGGGGCTTATTTCAGGCCGGCGGCATCGCGCAGCAGTGCGGCTTTGTCGGTCGCTTCCCATGGGAAGTGTTCGCGGCCGAAGTGGCCGTAGGCGGCGGTTTCGCGGTAGATCGGCTGCAGCAGATCCATCATCTGGATCAGGCCGTATGGGCGCAGATCGAAGAATTCGCGCACCAGCAGCGTCAGCTGTTCGGTTGGCACTTTCTCGGTACCGAAGGTTTCCACCATGATGGAGGTCGGTTCCGCTACGCCGATAGCGTAAGACACCTGAATCTCGCAGCGATCGGCCAGGCCGGCGGCAACGATGTTTTTCGCCACATAGCGCGCCGCGTAAGCCGCGGAACGGTCAACCTTGGACGGATCCTTACCGGAGAAGGCGCCGCCGCCGTGGCGCGCCATGCCGCCGTAGGTGTCGACGATGATCTTACGGCCGGTCAGGCCGCAGTCGCCCATCGGGCCGCCGATAACGAAACGGCCGGTCGGGTTGATGTGGTATTTGGTGCCCGCCGTCAGCCATTCCGCCGGCAGTACCGGCTTGATGATCTCTTCCATCACCGCTTCTTGCAGATCTTTCAGCGAGATGTCTTCAGAGTGCTGGGTGGACAGCACCACGGCGTCGATGCCGACGATTTTGCCGTCGTCGTACTGGAAGGTCACCTGGCTCTTCGCATCCGGGCGCAGCCACGGCAGGGTGCCGTTTTTACGCACTTCGGACTGGCGCTGCACCAGACGGTGCGCGTAGGTGACAGGTGCAGGCATCAGCACGTCGGTTTCGTTGGTGGCGTAGCCAAACATCAAGCCCTGATCGCCGGCGCCCTGTTCGAGAGGATCGGTACGATCAACGCCCTGATTGATATCCGGGGATTGCTTGCCGATAGCGCTCAATACTGCACAGGAGTTGGCGTCAAAGCCCATGTCCGAATGAACGTAGCCGATCTCGCGCACGGTCTTGCGGGTAATCTCTTCGATATCGACCCAGGCGCTGGTGGTGATTTCACCGCCGACCAAGACCATGCCGGTTTTCACGTAGGTTTCGCAGGCGACGCGCGCCTTCGGATCTTGTTCCAGGATGGCGTCGAGGACGGCATCGGAGATCTGGTCGGCGATTTTATCGGGATGTCCTTCGGAGACGGATTCGGACGTGAAGAGGTGTTTAGCCATTGTGTTCTTTACCTTGCATAAGACGGGTTAGAAATTACTGCACAGCGCTGGAGATCCGGCATCGAAGCGAAGGGTCTTCCGCTGATGGCGCGAGATGCATCCTGCAACGCCCCTCAGGCAAAGCCGTTAAGCAGTTTATCAGTTAACCAGTATAGATGGATTAACATCTGGACGTCTATTTTAGGTCAGGGTTTAGCCAGATTGCCAGTAATTTTTTGCGCTTTCGCTCTTTTGCGCAAACGGGTTGGCGCCATTTTCATCGCTTGAAACAGTTTTCGGCGAATTTTCATTTTGCTTTTTCACCTGCTTACCGGTATAAACTGCGCGCGCGGTTCATTTGCTGCACAGTACGGCGGTCTGGCGTGGTGGAAGGTGCGATTAACTTCCGCTTTGCATTCGCCGGCGTTGCGCTATTATCCGTCGCGGGCGTTCGCCGTAAGCGCCGCCGCTTCATCGAACGGTCACGTTCTTACACTATTTTAGAGGCTGGGTCGTTCACTCCGAACGGCGCGCGTGGAGGTGGTTGGATTAATGATCCGTTGTCTACCGGTTGTTGGTTCTCAACAGCAGTGCCGTTCTGGCGCACATTCTTCTGCTATTTCCCGTCTTGTCTCTCTGTCACTTACCAGGTGCGATAAACACTTGGCCGCTACTCAGGATTCTCGGGCCGGCTAACGGTCGTCTGAAGAACTGAACAAGGGTAGCCTGCAGCCTTCCTGTGGGATGTTTCTTGGCCCGATTCACGAGGTTTGAACAGGGTGTCTTACAATTATATGAGTGATAAACCGATCGCTGACCGCGAACGGCAGTTCTCTTCGCTGCCGCCGGCGCGGCTTGTTGGGTTGTTCTCGCGGGTTGTAGCTGCGATAGTGGCTGACGGTTTCGTCAGTAGGGAATGTGAGGCGAACCATGTCTGATGATCTGTTGATTCACCGTCCGCCGGTTGCGGGCGAGTCTTTATCTTTGCGCTCCATGCAGGAGGTTGCCATGAATGATCGTAATGCCAGCAAGATGCTGCGTACTTATAACGTCGCCTACTGGGGCAACAATTACTATGACGTCAACGAGCTGGGCCATATCAGCGTGTGCCCGGATCCGGATGTCCCGCAGGCGCGCGTCGATCTGGCAGAACTGGTGAAAACGCGCCAGAAAGACGGCCAACGTCTGCCGGCGCTGTTCTGCTTCCCGCAGATCCTTCAGCATCGCCTGCGTTCGATCAACGCCGCGTTCAAACGCGCGCGTGAATCCTTCGGCTACCAGGGCGGTTATTTCCTGGTGTATCCGATCAAGGTGAATCAACACCGCCGCGTGATTGAATCGCTGGTGAATTCCGGCGAACCGCTGGGGCTGGAAGCCGGCTCCAAGGCCGAGCTGATGGCGGTGCTGGCGCATGCCGGCATGACCCGCTCGGTGATTGTCTGTAATGGTTATAAAGATCGTGAATACATTCGCCTGGCGTTGATCGGGGAAAAGCTGGGGCACAAGGTGTACCTGGTGATCGAGAAAATGTCCGAGATCAACCTGGTGCTGGAAGAGGCCGAACGGCTGAACGTCATACCACGCCTGGGCGTGCGTGCGCGTCTGGCGTCGCAAGGCTCCGGCAAATGGCAGTCGAGCGGCGGCGAAAAATCCAAATTCGGTCTGGCGGCAGTGCAGGTGCTGAAGCTGGTGGAGACCCTGCGCGAAGCGGGCCGCCTCGACAGCTTGCAGCTGCTGCACTTCCACCTGGGCTCGCAGCTGGCCAACATTCGCGATATCGCCACCGGCGTGCGCGAATCGGCGCGCTTCTACGTTGAGCTGCACAAGCTGGGCGTCAACATTCAGTGCTTCGACGTGGGCGGCGGTTTGGGCGTCGACTACGAAGGCACCCGCTCGCAGTCCGATTGCTCGGTCAACTACGGCCTGAACGAATACGCCAACAACGTGATTTGGGGCATCGGCGACGCCTGTAACGAACACGGCCTGCCGCACCCGACGGTGATCACCGAGTCCGGCCGCGCCGTGACTGCGCACCACACGGTGCTGGTCTCCAACGTGATCGGCGTCGAGCGCAACGAGTTCAGCGAACCGCAGCCGCCGGAAGCCGATGCCCCGCGCGCGCTGGAAAGCATGTGGGAAACCTGGCTGGAAATGAACGAGCCGGAAAACCGCCGCTCGCTGCGCGAATGGTTGCACGACAGCCAGATGGATCTGCACGACGTGCATACCCAATATGCGCACGGCATGCTGGACCTGACCAAGCGCGCCTGGGCCGAGCAGCTGTATCTGAACATCTGCAACAAGATCCAGCAGCAGCTCGATCCGAGCAACCGCGCGCACCGCCCGATCATCGACGAATTGCAAGAGCGCATGGCGGACAAGTTCTACGTCAACTTCTCACTGTTCCAGTCGATGCCGGATGCCTGGGGTATCGATCAACTGTTCCCGGTGCTGCCGCTGGAAGGGCTGGATAAGCCGCCGGAAGGCCGTGCGGTGCTGCTCGATATCACCTGTGACTCCGACGGCACCATCGACCATTACGTCGATGGCGACGGCGTGGCGACCACCATGCCGATGCCGCCGTACGATCCGGAGAACCCGCCGGCGCTGGGCTTCTTCATGGTCGGTGCGTATCAGGAGATCCTCGGCAACATGCACAACCTGTTTGGCGACACCGCCTCGGTTGACGTGTACGTGTTCCCGGACGGCAGCGTCGAGACCGAATTGTCCGACGAGGGCGACACCGTGGCGGACATGCTGGAGTACGTGCAGCTGGATCCGAGCGCGCTGCTGTCCAAATTCCGCGATCAGGTCAAAGAAACCGATCTGGACAGCGAGCTGCAGGCGCAGTTCCTGGAAGAGTTTGAAGCCGGCCTGTACGGTTACACGTATCTGGAAGACGAGTAATCGCCCTCTTCAGGGAGGCGATGTCGGCCCCCTTGAAGCATGAACAAAATGCGGCCATAATCTGCTGCATCGGTAGCACCGAAACACACATCGAACAAATCCCTTTCTCGTCGGGCTAACGACGCGGGAGGGATTTTTTTTTGTAACGGCCCGGCGTCTGCGCCCGGCAACTTGTTGAACTACGAGGGTTTACTATGAGCACCTTAGGCCATCAGTCCGATAATTCATTAGTGTCCAACGCCTTTGGTTTCCTGCGCTTTCCGCTGAACTTCATGCCTTACGACAGCGATGCAGAGTGGGTCATCACCGGCATTCCGTTTGACATGGCGACCTCCGGTCGCGCCGGCGGCCGTCATGGCCCGGCGGCCATACGCCAGGTGTCCACCAACCTGGCCTGGGAAGGCAACCGTTGGCCGTGGAGCTTCGATCTGCGCGATCGCCTGAACGTGGTTGACTGCGGCGACATCGTGTTCAACTTCGGCGATGCGCAGGACATGAGCGACAAGCTGCAGGCGCACGCGGAGAAACTGCTGAAGGCCGGTAAGCGCATGCTCTCGTTCGGCGGCGACCACTTCGTCACCCTGCCGCTGCTGCGTGCGCACGCCAAGCATTTCGGCAAGCTGGCGCTGGTGCACTTTGACGCCCATACCGATACCTACGCCAACGGCAGCAAGTTCGACCACGGCACCATGTTCTACCATGCGCCGAACGAAGGCCTGATCGACCCGCATCACTCGGTGCAGATCGGCATTCGCACCGAGTTCGATCACGACAATGGCTTTACCGTACTGGACGCCGCTCAGGTGAACGATCGCAGCGTGGACGACCTGCTGACCCAGATCAAAGGCATCGTCGGCGATATGCCGGTGTACCTGACCTTCGACATCGACTGTCTGGATCCGGCGTTCGCACCGGGCACCGGCACGCCGGTGATCGGCGGTCTGACTTCCGATCGCGCGCTGAAACTGGTGCGCGGCATGCAGTCGCTGAACATCGTCGGCATGGACGTAGTGGAAGTGGCGCCGGCGTATGACCAGTCCGAGATCACCGCGCTGGCCGCGGCGACGTTGGGTCTGGAGATGCTGTACCTGCAGGCGGCCAAGAAACACGCCTGACGCCAGGCCACGCCTCGCTGAAAAAGCGGCTCCCATCGTATGGGGGCCGCTTTTTTTATTTCATTTTCGCCATCTGCGCGGCGATTTTCAGTCTGTTGCAACACCTTTGCGCAATTTTGCGCAGAAATGAAACGGAGTCAGTAAAAAGGAACCGGGATAACGGGAAGGGTGAATATACTGCGCGCGGGTGCTCTGGATCTTTGTATCTAGAGCCTGCGTGAAAGGTACAAAGAGAAAAGCCCCGAGTCGATATTCATCAACCCGAGGCCTACTCTAACGCCAGCAACGTTAAGTTAGCCTCTTACCCGCCGCGAGGCAAGGAGAAGAAGGCATGATGCCGAACAAACGGAGCCTGTTAAAACTGGTGGTTATTTGTGCCACGGTAATATCATTGGCATGGATAACCCGTAGCACGCTGTGCGAGCTGCGGATCCGATCGGGCACTACGGAGGTTGCGGCCATTTTGGCTTACGAATCCGAACGGTAAGGCAACCCGGCGACGGGGGATGTCCCCCGTCTGCTGGTTGTTGGCGTCCAGATCCATGAGCACCCTCTCAAGGCCATTGGCTTTCTCTGCCGCAACGGTGCGGGAACAGACTATGCCCGTTTCACCTGCCGCGTCAGCAACATACGGCTAAACAGCGCGCCGCCCGCCAGCAGCGTCAACAGCTGTGAGGCAATCAGCACCGCAAAGCCCGAGGACACCTTGCCCTGGCCGGCCATCACCATGCCCATCGCCATCGGCACGAACGCCGAGAACAGATTGCCGATGCCGTTGATCAGCCCATAGGCGCTGCCGACCGCCTCCGGCCGCGCATAATGCTGGAGCAGCGTGGGGATCGCCGCGCCCTGCGCACCCCAACAGGCGTTGGCCGCCAGCAGGAAGAAGGCGATCCAACCAAGCTGATGGCTGTTCATTACGCCATAGATGCACAGTGCGGTCGCCGCGCCGCCAAAGACGAAGATCAGCGGCGCCTGATAGGGGCGGATACGATCGAGCAACGCGCCGCCGAGGTATTTGGAGGCGATGCTGACGATGAACGGCAGCGCCGCCATCCAGCCCATTTGCTTGATGGAGAACCCCTTTTCATCGGTCAGGTAAGCCGGCAGCCAGGCGCTGGAGCCCCACAGGTAGCTGAGCGTGGCGATCTCGATCAGCAGGATCCAGCCGAGCATCGGCGTGCGCCAGGCCAGCGCAAAGGTGTGCCAGACGCGGCTTAGCACCGGTTGCGAATCGGCAGGGTGTGAAGAAGATGAGGGTAAGGCGAGCGGATGAACGAACAACCGCACCAGCGCCAGGCCCAGCAGCAGGTTGAGCAGCGCCAGCAGGTGAAACGACATCGCCCACCCGAAGTGCGCCATCAGAAAACTCACCAGCGGAAAGCCGAGCACCAGCCCCAACGAGACGCCCAGCGCGCTGACTGCGTTGGGCTTGCCGCGCTCGTCGGCGGCGAAATGATCGCTGATGTACATGGTTTTCAGCGAGAACAGCGGCCCTTCGCTGACGCCAAGCAGCGCGCGCACCGCGCACAGCAACAGCAGCGATCCCGCCAGCGGCGAGGCGGCGGTGAGCAGCGCCCACAGCACCACGCTCAGCGTCAGCGCGCGGCGGTAACCCATCAGCGTTTCCAGAAACGGCGTCAGCAACATGGCGGACAGGCCGTAACCGAGTAAAAACACCGTCATCAGCGTGCCCTGGTGAGCGCGGTCACCGCCGAGTTGAAAGTGTTGCAGGAAGTCGGGATTGACCAACATCACGGCGATATTAACCCGATCCGCATAGGCGATAACGATCAGAAACAGCAGGGCGATCACCCCAAACCAGCGTTGACGTTGTTGCACGGCGCGTTCCTCAGTGCGAGCGGTTGACGAATTCAGGCAGCAGTAAACTCACCCGAGGATGCCATTTGGCGCAAACGCGGGGATGGGGCTGATTGATGTAAATTTATTGTTATCAAATAGGGTGTAAATGACAGAGGGAAAACACTTTTACGCGCAATTCGCCGCAGAGATCAACGCGTTTTTTGCCATAAATTAGCGAGGGAGCGCACAACTGACATAGGTTTTTCATATCGGTGCAAGATTTCGTGATCCTTCCCGCATTTGTCATTTTTAAACAACCTTTCATTAACATTTGCCGTTCCGCTCGCTTGACGAAAGTTTCGCCAGACTTATAGTGGCTGTATTAAATAAGAAACTGAGTTTCATATATGAAACAATCAGATAGAGGATAAAAGCAATGAGCTGGAAGAATGTGTGCGAAGTGTCTCAGGTGAAAGAAGATTTTCCTTTCTCCGGCAAAGTGGAAGGAAAAGAGATCGGGGTGTACCTGCTCGACGGTAACTACTACGCGCTGGAAGACGTCTGCCCGCATGCTTATGCCTTGCTCAGCCAGGGGTTTGTAGACGATGGCAAGGTTGAGTGCCCGCTGCACGAAGCGCTGTTTGACGTGCGCACCGGCCAGTGCCTGCGCGAGCCGGGCGGCCGAGATCTGCAAACCTATCCCACCCGGGTGGTCGACAACCAAATCCAGATCACCTTTATCGCGGAGGAGTAATCATGCAGCACATCACCGATTTCAATCCCTGGCTGCCGGACACCCAACAAGTGACGCCAGCCCGCGAAGGCGGCAACGGTCAAATCCATCAGCCGGGCCAGTTCCGCAATGTCATCTGGCAAAACCGCGCCCGGGTGCCGGACGGTTTCGAAACCGCCCTGGTGGCGGCGCTGGAAACGATCTTCGATCAGGGGGGGGAAGAGCTGGAGCAGATCGTTAGCGCGTTGAATCAGCGTCGTCTGTTCGATCGCAGCGGCCAGCCGTGGAATGAGGCGACGTTCCGCGAATTCCTTCACGTTAACGGTTTCTGAGCGACACCCGGGAGAAGACAATGACAGCAAACACAACATCCTCCGAACAGAGCTTGCAGGACTATCTTGACCAGGGGCTGCGCGGCATGTGGTATCCGGTGCTGGCCAGCTGGGAAGTGGGCAACAACCCGGTCGGCATCACCCGCCTGGAGCAGCAAATCGTGGTGTGGCGCGACGGCGAAGGCCAGATCCACGCGCTGGAAGACCGCTGCCCGCACCGTGGCGCGCGGCTTTCCATGGGGTGGAACCTCGGCGATCGCATCGCCTGTTGGTATCACGGGGTGGAAGTCGGCGGCGACGGGACGGTGAAAGACGTGCCGGCGGTGGATCGCTGCCCGCTGGTGGGGCAAAAATGCCTGCGTTCTTACCCGGCCAAAGAAGCCTATGGCGCGGTGTTCCTCTATTTCGGCGTGACGGCGGATGAAGCGCCGGCGGAGCTGACTTTCCCGCAAGAGCTGGCGGACGAAGCGTCGTACAGTAATTTTCTGTGCACCGCCAGCTGGAACTGCAACTACCAGTACGCCCTGGAAAACGTGATGGATCCGATGCACGGCACTTACCTGCACTCCTCTTCACACTCGATGGCGGAAGGGGATCGCAAGGCGGACATGGCGCTGGAGCCGACCGACAGCGGCTTCATCTTCAAGAAAAACGGCCAGATCGGCGTCAACTTCGACTGGGTGGAATTCGGCAACAGCGGCGCGTATTGGATGCGCCTGTCGATCCCGTACAAGAAGCGTTTCGGGCCGGGCGGTCACTTCTGGATCATCGGCATGGTGGTGCCGGAAGACAAGGATCACTGCCGGGTATTCTTCTGGCGCATTCGTAAGGTCAAAGACTGGCAGCGCGACATGTGGCGCTTCATGTACCGCAATCGCCTGGAATCGTTGCATTGGGACGTGCTCGAGCAGGATCGCATCGTGCTTGAGAACATGGCGCCTAACGCCCGCGGCCGCGAATATCTGTACCAGCACGACGTCGGTCTTTCTCGCCTGCGCCGCCTGATGCAGAAAGAGGCGCAAAAACAGCTGGCGACGCTGCGCGAGCGGGAGGCGGCGCAGTGAACGGCCTGCTGAACGATAAACGCATCGTGGTCACCGGCGCGGCGCGCGGCCTGGGCTACAGCTTCGCCGCCGCCATCGCGGCTGCCGGCGCGCAGGTGGTGATGTGCGACATTTTGGCGGATGAGCTGGCGGCGAGCGGCGCCGCGCTGCGCGAGCAGGGCGCTCAGGTGGAAACGCAAATCATCGATCTGGCCTCACCGGATTCGATCCGTTCGGCGTTCGAGAAGATCGCCACAGGCGGCGAGATCGACGGGCTGGTGAACAACGCGGCGCTGGCGACCGGCGTCGGCGGTAAAACCATGATGGAATACGACATCGATCTGTGGGATCGGGTAATGCAGGTCAACGTGCGCGGCACCTGGCTGGTGAGCCAGGCGGCGGTGCCGCTGCTGGCGCGCAACCCGCACGCCAAGATCGTCAACGTGGCGTCGGACACCGCGCTGTGGGGCGCGCCGCGCCTGATGGCCTATGTTGCCAGTAAAGGCGCGCTGATCGCGATGACCCGATCGATGGCGCGTGAACTGGGGCCGCAGGGGATCTGCGTCAACGCCATCGCGCCGGGCCTGACGCGGGTGGAAGCCACCGAGTATGTCCCCGCCGAACGCCACCAGCTGTACGAGCAGGGGCGCGCGCTGGCCGGGGCGCAGCACCCGGACGATGTGAACGGTACGGTGCTTTATCTGCTGTCGCCGCTGGCGAATTTTGTCACCGGTCAACTGCTGCCGGTCAACGGCGGCTTCGTATTCAACTGACGGCCCGCAGGGCAGGCGCACAGCGCAGGAGCGAGAGATGGCGGACGAGCAAGCATGTAAGTATCTGATCCCGGGGCTGGATCGCGGGTTGCAGTTGCTGCTGGCGTTTGGCGAGCAGCATAAGGAGATGACCTTCGCCGAGTTGCATCGCTTGGTCGATATGCCGAAGGCCACCGCTTATCGCGTGGTGCAGACGCTCGAACACTTGGGCTTTCTGGAGCGCAATCCGCGCACCAACACCTTTGCGCTCGGCATCAAGGTGCTGCGCCTCGGCTTCGAATATATCGCGTCGCTGGACGTCGCGCAGGCCGGCCAGCCGGTGATCGAGCAGCTGCGCGATCGCAGCCAGTGCAGCAGCCATCTGGCGATCCGCGACGGGCGTGATGTGATCTATATCGCCCGCGTCAGCGCTGCCGGTTCGCAGATCAATCAGGTCAGCGTCGGCACCCGCTTGCCGGTGCACCAAACCTCGCTCGGCCGCATGTTGTTGACCAGCGCGACTCGCAGTGAGTTCGAACAACTTTATCCAGACGCGCAACTGCCGGGCAATGCGCCGGGCACCCCGGCGGATCGCGAAACGCTGTGGCAGATGGTGCAGCAAGACAAGGCGCGCGGCTATGTGATCGGCGAATCGTTCTTCCGCCACGGCATCTCCTCGATCGTCTATCCGATCTTCAACCGCGAGCAGCGGGTCGAGGCGGTGGTCAGCATCATGGTGCCGTCCGATGAGATCCCGAAAGCGGATCGCGAGCGGCTGCGCATGGAAGTGCGCGACGCGGCGGAGAAAATTTCCGGCTTCCTCGGCGCGCCGCCGCAGGCCAACGTCGGCTAACCGACAGGACCGACTCTTTTACTCAGGCAGGGATAAGGCCCGCAGCAAACACGGGCCGGGGTTCAGTCATGCCTGAAAACCGTATGCAGCGAGAATGTGAGGCTGAACAATGAGCGTAATCGGAATCGAAAAACTGGAATTTGGCGTCGAAGATCTGCCAACCTGCGAAAAATTCATGCAAGATTTCGGCCTGCAGCCCGCCACGCAACATTGGGGCGAAGCGCAGCGCGAATTCACTACCCTGAGCGGGGCGCGGGTTGTCCTGCACCCGTTGCAAAGCGCGGCGCTGCCTGCGGCGTTTGAAGGCGGTTCCACCCTGCGCCGCATGACATGGGGCGTGGCCTCGCCCGCCGAACTGGCGCGCCTGCAGCCGCGTTTGGCGTTGATGCCCGGCTTCCGTCAGGTGGGAGAAGAGTTGGAATGCCGCGATCCCAACGGCATGACGCTGCGCTTCGTCGTCAGCCGCCAGCAGGCGGTCGAGGTGCCGGTCACGCCGATCAACCAGTGGGGCGACGTGCGCCGCATCGATCAACCCAGCCCGGTCTATTCGCAGGCGCAGCCGATCAACATCGGCCACGTGGTGTTCTTCGTCGACGATCTGGCGGCGACCGAGCGTTTCTACCGCGAGCTGTTGGATTTCCAGGTTTCCGATCGCTATATCGATCGCGCCGTCTTCCTGCGCACCCAGGCGCGCGGCGGCCATCATAACCTGTTCCTGCTGAAGTTGCCGAACCGCCCACGCGGCCTGAATCACGTGGCGTTCACCGTGCGCGATATCCACGAAGTGATCGGCGGCGGCATCGCCATGAACAAAGAGCAGTGGAGCACCTTTATCGGCCCCGGCCGTCACCCGATCTCCTCGGCCTATTTCTGGTACGTCAACAGCCCGACCGGCGGCGCGTTCGAGTACTACACCAACGACGATTATCTGACGGAAAACTGGCAGCCGCGCGAGCTGGAGCATTCGCTGGTCTCCTTCACCGAATGGGCGGTAGAGGGCGGCATCGATCACGACACGCGCCGCCAGCATAAAAAAGCGGAGGCGTTATGAACCGGGCTGAACAGGCGGGCATCGTCATCGTCGGTGGCGGCCAGGCCGGCGGCTGGGCGGCCAAGACGCTGCGCGACCGCGGTTACAGCGGCCGGCTGACGGTTGTCAGCGACGAACCCTACGATTTTTACGAGCGGCCGCCGCTGTCGAAAGCGGCGTTGCTGGATGCCGCGGCTCCCCTCAGCCGGCTGTTCAGCGAACAGACGGTGGCGGAGCTGAATATCGACTGGCGCCGCCCGCTGCGCGCCGAGTCCATCGACGCCGAACAGCAAATCGTTACGCTCAGCGATGGGCAACGGCTGCAGTTCGAGCAGTTGCTGATCGCCACCGGCGGGCGGCCGCGTGTGCCGGGCGCCGCCTGGGCGCAGCACCCGCGCGTGATGACGCTGCGTTCCTGGGACGATGCGGCCCGGTTGCGGCAGGGGCTGCAGGGCTGTCGTCGCCTGGCGATCGTCGGCGGCGGTTGGATCGGGCTGGAGATCGCCGCTTCCGCGCGGCGTCTCGGTGCCGAGGTGACGGTGTTTGAACGCCAGCCAGCGCTGTGTATGCGCAGCGTCGGCGCCGATGTCTCGCAGGCGTTGCTCGAACTGCATCGCCGGCAGGGCGTCACGGTGCTGTGCGGCTGCGGCGAGATCTCGCTGGAAGATCGCGACGGCGCCGCCTGGATCGGCAGCGAAGTCAGCGATCCGCAGGCCTTCGATCTGGTGGTGGTGGGGATCGGCGTCGAGCTGAATCTCGAACTGGCGCGCAGCGCCGGGCTGGCGATCGAGTCCGGCATTGTGGTCGACGGCCAGGGGCGCACCAGCCATCCGGCGATCTTCGCCGCCGGCGACGTGGCGCGTCACCCGACGCTTGGCCTGTGCCTGCAGTCTTGGGCCTACGCGCAAAATCAGGCCATCAGCACCGCCTGCGCGATGCTCGACGCCTTCGCCGCCCCGTATGACGACGTGGCCTGGCTGTGGTCGGATCAATATGACGTCAATATCCAGATCCTCGGCGTGCCGAGCGGCGGCGTACACCATGTGGTGCGCCGCACGCCGCAGTCGCAGGTGTTCTTCACGCTGAACGCCGATCGGCAGCTGGTGCAGATGGTGGCGTTCAACGACGCGCGCACCATCAAACTCGGCAAGCGTTGGCTGGCGAGCGGCCGGGTGCTGGATCTGCAGCAACTGGCGGATGCGGAGTTTTCTTTGATGGCGTTGAAATAACGCCCGAACCTCGGGAGCGTTTTATGACTACGCAAGACATTGACGCCCGCGCTGGACGGGCGGGGGAAACCGTTGCCGAAAATCCGCAGCAGCGGGTGCGCTGGTCGGTGCCGATCGCGCTGTTCGCCTGCGTGCTGCTGGCGTTTTTCGACAAGATCAGCATCGCGGCGCTGTTTTCCGACGCCGAGTTTCAGCAGGCGTTGGGCATTGGTTTTGACCCGGCGCGGCTGGGCTTGCTGATGAGCGCGTTTCTGTTCTCCTACGGCATTTCCTCAATGCTGCTCAGCGGCATCGGCGATCGGCTTAATCCGGTCAAGGTATTGATTGGCATGATGGTGGTGTGGGGCGTGCTGATGGTGTTGATGGGGCTGGTGCGTTCCTATCACGCCATGATGACGCTGCGCATCCTGCTCGGCATCGCCGAAGGGCCGTTGCTGCCGATGGCCTACGCCATTATTCGTCAGGCTTTCCCGCCGCAGCTGCAGGCACGCGCCACCATGCTGTGGTTGCTCGGCACGCCGTTGGGGGCCGCGCTCGGCTTCCCGGTCACCCTGTACATCCTCAATACCTTCGACTGGCAGGCCACCTTCTTCTTTATGGCGTTTCTGACGTTGCCGGTGATGTTGCTGGTGCTGTTCGGCATGCGCCACCTGAACGTCTCGCGTCCGGCGGCGGCGGCCAAACCGGCGGTGTCCGAACGCAAACAGCACCGCCGCGAGCTGCTGCGCAGTCCGCACTTTTGGATGATCTGCCTGTTCAACATCGCCTTTCTGACCTACCTGTGGGGCATGAACGGCTGGTTGCCGAGCTATCTGATCAAGGGCAAAGGCATTCATCTGGAGCATGCCGGTTACCTCTCTTCGCTGCCGTTCATCGCCATGCTGCTCGGCGAAGTGCTGGGCGCCTGGCTGTCGGACAAGCTGGATCGCCGCGCGCTGGCCTGCTTCCTGTCGCTGTGCGGCGCCGGCCTCGGTCTGGCGGTGGTGTTGCACCTGCAGGGCACCTACAGCGTGATCGCCGCCATGGCCTTCAGCACCTTTATGTGGGGCGCCGGCGCGCCGAATATTTTCGCGCTGTTGGCGAAGGCCACCAGCAGCAAGGTGAGCGCCACCGCCGGCGGCATCTTCAACGGGTTGGGCAATTTTGCCGGCGCGCTGGCGCCGGTGCTGATGGGGGCGCTGATCGCCGCCACCGGCAATATGGATAACGGCCTGCTGTTCCTGGTGGTGATGGCGTTCGTCGGCTGCCTCATTCTGCTGCCGTTGCTGAGAAAGTACTGAATTAACAATTACTAAGCCCAATGGATTTCATGCTGTGGCTAGGCGGCAAGTTCGTGAGTCTCCAGGAGCTTACTGCGGTAAGTGACTGGTGCGAACGAATGCAGCCAACAACGCGACAGCGTGAAAGACGAAGGGGATAACCATTTGATTCAACAGAGGAGTGACAACATGTCTCAGGTTGAGAACAAAGCCGGCGTCAAGCCGCAGGATCTGTCGATGGAAAACTGGGTGGAGTCGCGCATTGCCCGTTTCGAAGGCCGCAAATATGACTGGAACGCGCTGAAATTCCAGGCCGATTTTGACCCGAAATACCGCCGCGCGCAGATGCGCTACATCGGCACCGGCGCCACCGGCGTGGCCAGCGACGCCAACACCATTCCGGCGGGCAACTTCACCTTCTCCACCATGGTGCTGCCGTCGAAGTGCGAGGGCCCGCTGCACCTGCACGACGACGTGGAAGAAGTGTTCTTCATGCTGAAAGGCAGCATCACGCTGATGATTCAGGATGGGGAAGAGTATTACGAAACCAGGCTGAAAGAGCGCGATCTGATCTCGGTGCCGGCGGGGGTGTATCGCGGCCTGTTCAACCACGGCGAGGAAGAGGCGCTGATGTGCGTGATGCTCGGCACCGCCAAGCCGGAGATCCCGACCTATCCGGCGGATCACCCGCTGTCCAAAGTGAAGCGCAACTGATGAACGGCCTGGCGCAACGCCAACGGGCGCGCTGCGGGGCGTACACCCTGAGCTGGCGCGAGGCCGGGCAGGGGCGGCCGGTGGTGTTGCTGCACGGCATCAGCTCCGGATCCGCCTCGTGGATCAAGCAGTTCAACGATAACGGCCTGACGGACGGCCACCGTCTGTTGGCGTGGGACGCGCCGGGCTACGGCGGCAGCCTGCCGTTGGCGGATCCGCAGGCCGATGCCGCCGGTTATGCGGCGGCGTTGGCGGCGCTGATTGATGAGCTGCAGCTGGTGCAGCCGCTGATCGTCGGCCATTCGCTGGGGGCGCTGATCGGTAGCGCCTATGCCGCCGGCTATCCGGATGGGCTGTGCGGGCTGGTGTTGGCGGATCCGGCGCAGGGCTATGCCACGGCGCCGGAGGAAAAACGCCGGCAGGTGTACGGCCAGCGCCAGCAGATGATAGAGACGCTGGGGCCGGTGGGCTACGGCGAGCAGCGGGCGGCGGCCTTGCTGCGTGAAGGGGCGGATCCGCAGGATATCGCCTGGGTGCGCAACGGCATGCAGCAGCTCGATCCCGACGGTTTTCTGAGTGCCGCCTGGATGTTGGCCAACGATGATATCGGTCGCTATCTGGCGCGCTATCGCGGCCCGCTGGAGGTGTGGTGCGGTGAACAGGATCGCATTACGCCACCGGAGAAGGCGGCCGAGCTGGCGCGCGAGCAGGACGCGACGCTGCGTCTGATCGCCGCCGCCGGTCATGCCAGCTACCTCGATGCGCCGGCGTGTTTCAACCGCTATCTGCGGGACTTTACGGGAGCAATCCAACGATGAATTTTCAGCTTGAGGATCGGGTGGCGGTGGTGACCGGCGGCTCGTCGGGCATCGGTTTTGAAACCCTGAAGCTGCTGCTGGCCGAAGGGGCGAAAGTGGCGTTCTGCGGCCGCGATCAGGACAAGCTGGCCGGCGCAGCAGCCAGCCTGCGCGCGGACTTCCCGCAGGCGGATATCCTGGCGCTGCGCTGCGACGTGCTGGACGCGCAGCAGGTGGCGCAGTTCGCCGCTCAGGTGACGGCGCATTTCGGCGGCGTGGATCTGCTGATCAACAACGCCGGTCAGGGCTTCGTCGCCCATTTTGACCAGACGCCGCGCGAGGCCTGGCTGCATGAGGCCGAGCTGAAGCTGTTCGGCGTGATCAACCCGGTGCAGGCGTTCTTACCGGCGCTGGAACGATCGGCGATCGCGTCTATCACCTGCGTGAACTCGCTGCTGGCGCTGCAGCCGGAAGAGCACATGATCGCCACCTCGGCGGCGCGTGCCGCGCTGCTCAACATGACGCTGACGCTGTCGAAAGAGCTGGTGGGCAAAGGCATTCGGGTTAACTCGATCTTGCTGGGGATGGTGGAGTCGGGCCAGTGGCGCCGCCGTTTCGACGAGCGCAGCGATAAAGATCAAAGTTGGGAGCAGTGGACGGCGGCCATCGCCGAACGGCGCGGCATCCCGATGAAACGCCTGGGCAAGCCGCAGGAGCCGGCGCAGGCGCTGTTGTTCCTCGCTTCGCCGCTGGCTTCCTTTACCACCGGCGCGGCGCTGGACGTTTCCGGCGGCTTTAACCGCCATGTGTAGCAGGGGCCGAGAAAGATGAAGAAGATCATGATGATTGGCTACGGCGCGATGGCGAAGGAAGTGATCGCCCGTCTGCCGGAAGGCGTGGAGGTTGGCTGGATCCTGGCGCGCGCAGCTCATCATGCGGCGATCGCCGAGGCTTTTGACGGGCGGGTGCAGGCGCTGACCCATCCGGAGCAGTGTTCGCAGCGGCCGGATCTGGTGCTGGAGTGCGCCAGCCAGCAGGCTGTGGCGGAGTTTGGCGAGGCGGTGCTGCAGCGCGGTTGGCCGCTGGCGGTGGTCTCGACCGGCGCGCTGGCGGACGCCGCATTGCAACAGCGGCTGCAGCAGGTTTGCCGCCGCCATCACGGGCAGCTGATCGTGCTGTCCGGCGCGGTGGCGGGGATGGACGGGCTGGCGTCGGCGCGTGAAGGCGGGTTGGAGAGCGTGACCTATCAGGCCAGCAAGAGCCCGGCCAGCTGGCGCGGCAGCCCGGCGGAGCAACTGATCGACCTCGATGCGGTGCGCGAGGCGCAGGTATTTTTTGAAGGCTCGGCGCGCGAAGCGGCGCGTTTGTTCCCGGCCAACGCCAACGTGGCGGCCACTATTGCGCTCAACGGTCTGGGGATGGACGCCACCCGGGTGCGCCTGCAGGTCGATCCCGCCACCCGGCGCAATACCCACCGCCTGCAGGTGTGCGGCGACTTTGGCGAGTTTCACATTGAGCTGAGCGGCAACCCGCTGGCGAGCAATCCCAAAACATCAACCCTGGCGGCGCTGAGCGCGGTACAAGCCTGCCGCCGTCTGGTGGACGGCGGTTTTATTGCCTGAACGGCAGGAGCGGAGCATGGAACGATTGAATATTTTTGTCGCCGGGCGCTGGCGTGAAGGGCGCGGCGAAGAGATGGCTTCGGTATTCCCGGCCGACGGCAGCGTCAACGCGCGGCTGCGCGCCGCTAACGTCGAGGATGTCAACGAGGCGGTAGAGGCGGCGGAAAAGGCCTGGCGCGCGCCGGAATGGCGCGGACTGGTGCCGCACCAACGCGCCTCAATTCTCTACCGCGTGAGCAACCTGATCCTGGCGCAGCAGGAACAGCTGGCCGAGTTGCAGACGCGCGACAACGGCAAACCGCTGGCGGAAACCCGCGGCCTGGTGGCCAGCGCGGCGGCGACCGCGCGCTACTTCGCCGCCGCCTGCGAGGTGTTGGAAGGCGAGCTGCCGACCCCGCGCAGCGCCGAAGTGATGACGCTCAGTCAGTATCAACCGATGGGGGTGATCGCCGCCATTACGCCGTGGAACTCACCGATCGCCAGCGAAATGCAGAAGGTGGCGCCGGCGCTGGCGGCGGGCAACGCCGTGGTGCTCAAACCGGCCGAAGCCACGCCGCTGATGGCGCTGAAGCTGGCCGAGCTGTTCGAACAGGCGGGGCTCCCTGCCGGGCTGCTCAGCGTGCTGCCGGGCAAAGGTTCGGTGATCGGCGAGGCGTTGGCGCGCCATCCGCTGGTGAAAAAGATCGCCTTTACCGGCGGGACCGGCACCGGGCGCCATTTGGCGCACATCGCCGCCGACAAGCTGATCCCCACCTCGCTGGAGCTGGGCGGTAAATCGCCGACCATCGTGCTGGAGGACGCCGATCTGGAGCAGGCGGCGCGCGGCATCTGTTACGGCATTTTCAGCTCTGCCGGCCAGGCGTGCATCGCCGGTTCACGGCTGTTCGTGCATCGTTCGCTGTATCAGCCGCTGCTGGCGCGCTTGACCGAACTGACGGCGGGGCTGCGCATCGGCAACCCGCTGGTGCCGGGCGTGCATCTCGGCCCGCTGATCAGCGCCAAACATCGGCAAAGCGTGGCGGACTACGTGGCGTTGGCGCGGCAGGAGGGCGGCCGGGTGAGCATCGGCGGCGAAGCGCCGGCCGATCCGCAACTGGCGAGCGGCAGCTATTACCTGCCGACCATTATCGAAGGTTTGAACAACGATGCCCGCGTGTGCCAGGAGGAGATCTTCGGCCCGGTGCTGGTGGCGCTGCCGTTCGACGACGAGCAACAGCTGATCGAACAGGCCAACGACTCGGTGTACGGCCTGGCGGCCGGCATCTGGAGCCGCGATTTCCCGCGGGCGATGGCGCTGGCGGAGCGGCTGGAAACCGGCACCGTCTGGATCAACACCTACAAAACGTTCTCGATTTCCACGCCGTTCGGCGGCTTCAAGGAAAGCGGACTGGGCCGCGAAAAGGGCCTGAACGGCATCAAGGCCTACATGCAGCAGAAAAGCGTGTATCTGGCGCTGAGCCATCAGGTGAACCGCTGGAGCGACTAGGCCGACACCTCTACGCATAACCCTAATAACGATTACCCTAAGAAGGCAGATGATGAGCGATAAAATCACGGTTGGCGAGGCGATAGCCCGGACTCTGGAACAGTACGCGGTGTCGGCGATGTACGGCATCATTTCGATTCATAATCTGCCGATCGCCGATGCGGTGGGGCAGCGCGATAAAATTCGCTTCGTGCCGGCGCGCGGCGAAGCGGGCGCGGTGACCATGGCCGACGCGCACGGGCGTTTCTCCGGCCTGGGCGTGGCGTTGACCAGCACCGGCGCCGGCGCGGGCAACGCGGTGGGGGCGATGATTGAAGCGCTTAACGCCAACACGCCGCTGTTGCATATCACCGGCCAGGTGGAAAAAGCCTATCTGGACGCCGACGCCGGTTTTATTCATGAAACCCGCGATCAGCTCGGCTTCCTGCGCGCCTGCTCCAAGCGCGCCTACCGGGTCAATTCGCCGGAGCAGGCGGTGGCGGTGATCCAGCGAGCGATCCTGGATGCGCAAACCGTGCCCTGCGGCCCGGTGGCGGTCGAGATCCCGATCGATATTCAAAGCAGCCTGGTGTCCCGCTCGGTGCTGGCCGAACCGTTGGCGCTGGCGCCGCTGCCGAAGGCGGACGCCGCAGCGGTGGAGCGGCTGCATCAGCGGCTGAAACAGGCCAAGCGCCCGCTGTTATGGTTGGGCGGCGGTGCGCTGGCCTGCGGCGACGCGGTGCGCAAGCTGGCGGACGCCGGCGTGGCGGTGATCTCCAGCACCCACGGGCGCGGCATTCTGCCGGACAGCCATCCGCGCAGCCTGCGGGCGTTCCACAACTCGCCGAGCATTGAAGCGATCCTGACGCAGTGCGACCTGACGCTGGTGGCCGGTTCGCGCCTGCGCAGTAATGAAACCCGCACCTGGACGCTGCCGCTGCCGCGCCCGTTGGTGCAAATTGACATCGATCCGGCGGCGGCCAACCGCAACTACCTGGCCGATGAACAGATCAATGGCGACTGTGCGGCGCTGCTGACGGCGCTGGCGGCGCGGTTGACCCCTGGCGAGAAGGTGAACGCCGAGTGGGATGCCGAGATCGCGGGAGCGGTGCAGCAGGCTGAGAGCGCGCTGCGCCAGCAGTCCGGCGAATACGCCAAACTCAATGACGCCATCGACGCCGCGCTGCCGCAGGACGGGCTGTTGGTGCGCGATATCACCGTTTCCGGCAGCGTCTGGGGCAGCCGGCTGTTCCGGGCGATTTCGCCGCTGTGCAACATACACTCGCTGGCTGGCGCCATTGGAATGGGGCTGCCGATGGCGATCGGCACCGCAATCGCCAACCCGCAGCGCAAGGTGGTGGGGCTGGTGGGCGATGGCGGTCTGGCGCTGGGTCTGGGGGAACTGGCGACCATGGCGCAGGAACAGGTGAACATCACCCTGCTGATCATGAACGACGGCGGTTATGGCGTGATGCGTGGCATTCAGGACAAGTATTTCGCCGGGCGCCAGTATTACAACGAGCTGCATACGCCGGCCTTTACCCAGATCGCCGAAGCGATGGGGTTGAAAGCCTGGAAGGTGGACGCGGCGGCGCAGTTCAACGGCGTATTGGCCGAGGCGATCAATTACCCGGGGCCGTCGGTGGTCGAGGTGGACATGAAGCGGGTCGGGCCGCTGACCTTCGCCGGGCCGCCGCAGAAAACCCTGTATTGATACGATAAAAAACGCCCGGCGGTTGCCGGGCGTTCTCGTTGTTACTTCTCTGCCGCGATGCGATCGCGAATGTGCTGCGCGCGCGCTTGGGAAGATGGGTGATCGTCGAACATGCTGCTCTGACGGCCGGCTTCTATTTGGGCCAGTTTTTCGAAGCTGGTGGCCAGGCCGTTCGGATCGATGCCGCGTTTTTTCAGCAGATCGAACGAGTAATCATCCGCTTCGCTTTCCTGCTTCTGCGAGAACTGGGCGCTGACCAGCTTCTCGCCGATATCCGCCAGCTGCGACTGCGACAGCGAGCCGATGACGCCGCCGGCGGAGGACGCCGCGGTGCGCAGCGCCACGGTGCCGTAAGCCACCTGCATCGCTTTACGGGTGTGGCCCAACGCCACGTGGCCCATTTCGTGGCCCAGCACGCCTTCCACTTCGTTGTCGTTCATCATGTCCATCAGGCCGCTGTAGACGCGGATACAGCCGTTGGCCATCGCCCAGGCGTTGACGTCTTTGGTCACGTAGACCTTGTAGTTGGCCGGGGTGCCGTTGATGTTGTCGCCCAGCGCCGCAGCGATTTTGTTGAGACGCTTGGCGTAGGTGCTGCCGGCCGGCGCGATTTGTGCCTTGCTGTCCATCTCGGCGCAGGATTTATCACTCAGGGCCTTAACGTCGTCGTTGCTCAGGGTCGCCGCCTGGAACGCCTGCGCGCCGGACTGCATCAAGGTTTCGGTATTCAGGTTTTGACAGCCGGTTGCCAAGGTGGCAATGCCCAACGCAATCAAAGAGGTACGAATTTTCATAACGCCATCTTCCTGTGAAGGTAACAAGGTAAAAGAGTCATTTTGCTTTGAGGAAATCTTGTCGCAAGAGCCTAGTGTACGCCAGCTAAGGCGAGAATAGTGTTATTCCGAAAAAGCGTCCAATCGTGCTAATAAGTGGTGAACTCGCTCTCATTTGGCATTAGGGATTGCCGTTGTGATGTGGAGTCTGAGAAAATAGGGAACTTGACTGCTTTTTTTATCCGACCTGGAGTAAAACATGTCCTCTCGTAAAGAGCTTGCCAACGCCATCCGCGCACTCAGCATGGACGCCGTACAAAAAGCAAATTCCGGCCACCCGGG
>NZ_JBQEOW010000006.1:0-278602 GCF_052045405.1 Serratia sp. 22278
CCCGGCGGCTTGTCAGTCGTTGTTCCCGGTCAGTGGAGGCGCATTATAGGGAGTTCTCGGCAGGCCGCAACCCCTAAATGCAAAAAACTTTTCAAGCGCGGATTTTTTCGGCAAAACGCTGGCCAAACCCGCATTTTTGTCACTTTTCGTACTGGATCTGGCTAAATTCCTGGGCGAAACGGTCGACCTGCTGCCAATCGGTGTACTCCACTTCCTTACTGGTATCCGTTTCACCACCCGTCATACGCATAATAAATTGAATCATGATGCGGTCGAACCAGCGATAGCGCGGATAACGCAATGCGCCGGCAAACACCGCGCACTGTTTTGGCTGCCACGGCGAGGCCAGCAGGAACTTGCGAGTATAAGCGTTGGTTTGCGGCGAGCGCTTTTCCGGTTTACGCGCGGTCAGGTTCACGGCAAAGAACGCGCTCGGCATTCGATTCAGTTGCTCGGCATGACGCTTGACGAATTTATCCAGCGCCGGGTTAAAGTGCCCGTAACGGATAGACGCGCCGATCATCACCTGCTGATACTGGCTAAGATCGACCTGTTCCGCCTGCAGCAGATCGATCACCTCACAACGCAGCGTGTCCTGCAGCTTGCTTGCTATATAAGAAGCGATAGCGCGTGTTTGCCCGTCACGGCTCGAATAAAGTATCAATGCCTTCATGGCGTACTCCTTATATCAGACTCACTCACGCCAGAAGGTTGGCGTGAACAGCACCAGCAATGTGAACACTTCCAGGCGCCCGAACAGCATCGTCACCACCAGGATCCACTTGGCCGCCGCCGGCATCGTGGTGAAGTTATCCGCCACTACGCCCAGGCCGGGGCCGAGGTTATTGAGCGTTGCCGTCACTGCGGCGAACGCGGAAAAGTCGTCAACGCCGGTGGCAATGATCGCCAGCATGCTGACGATAAACACCAGCGCATAGGCGGAGAAGAATCCCCACACCGCCTCCAGAATGCGTTCCGGCAGCGCACGGTTGCCCAATTTGATGGTATAGACCGCGTTGGGGTGCACCAGCCTTTTCAACTCGCGCGAGCCCTGCAGGTACAGTAGCAAGATACGGATCACTTTCAGGCCGCCGCCGGTCGAGCCGGCGCAGCCGCCGATGAACGCCGAACACAGCAGCAACATCGGTAAGAACAGCGGCCACTTGGCGATGCTGTCGGTCGTAAAACCTGCCGTGGTCGCCATCGATACCACCTGGAAAAATGCCTGATTGAGCGTTTCCATACCGCTCTTATAGACGCCATGTCCCCAGAGCACCAGCGTGCACACCACCACCAGCGTCAGTTGAACGAAGATGAACATGCGGAATTCAGGATCGCGCCCGTACACCTTCAGACTGCGGCCGCTTAGCAAAGCGAAGTGCAGGCCGTAGTTACAGCCGGAAATCAGCAGGAACACGGCGATGATGGTGTTAATGGTCGGACTGGCGTAATAACCGATACTGGCGTCGTGGGTAGAAAACCCGCCGATGGCGATGGTCGAGAAACTGTGGCCGATGGCGTCGAACACCGACATCCCAGCCCCCCAGAGCGCCAGCGCACAGGCGACGGTCAGCAACACATAGATTAGCCACAGGGTTTTGGCGGTTTCGGCGATGCGTGGGCGCATCTTGTTATCTTTCAGCGGCCCGGGCATTTCTGCCCGATACAGCTGCATGCCGCCGACGCCGAGTATCGGCAGTATCGCCACCGCCAGCACGATGATCCCCATGCCGCCCATCCATTGCAGCATTTGGCGATAGAACAGAATGGCCTTCGGCAGCGAGTCCAACCCCACCAGCGTCGTCGCACCGGTGGTCGTTAATCCCGAGAAGGATTCAAAGAAGGCGTCGGTCAGCGACAAGTTGGGCCGCTCCGAAAACAGGAACGGCAATGCCCCTACACTGCCCAGAACGGTCCAGAACAACACGACGATAAGGAAGCCTTCACGGGGCTTCAGCTCGTGTTTCTGTTTGCGGTTCGGCCACCACAGCATCAGACCGATGGTCAGCGCCACGAAGAAGGTTTGGCTGAACGCGCGCCCCGCCCCATCGCGGTAAATCAATGCCACCAGGCCGGGAATAAACATCGTCCCGGAGAACAAGATGACCAGCAGACCAACGATACGGGTTATGGCGCGAAAATGCATTTCAGCACGATCCTTAGCAATTCAATTGGGAGGAATTATTGCGAAATGGGGGTTAATTGCAAATTACCGCGACTGAGATCACGCAATTTATTTCCAAACAGCTCGACCTCGGTGGCCGGCAACGCCAGATGCAGCACGACGGCGGCACCGTATTCACCCTGCAGGATCCGACCTGCGGTTTGCTGCAGCAAGTTCTCCACCAGCGCCAACTGCGCATAGTCGCACTGCAAGATATATTCGGCTTCCGGCACCTTTTGTGCCAACGCCAACTGCTTCAACGCCTGTTGAACACCGTTGCCATAGGCTTTCACCAGCCCGCCGGTGCCCAGCTTGACGCCGCCATAGTAACGAACGACCACGGCGGTCACTTCGCCGATACCGCTGCCCATCAGCTGCGCGAGGATCGGTTTGCCGGCGGTGCCCGACGGTTCTCCGTCGTCGGAGAACCCCAGCTGCTGCGAGTCATCGGGGCTGCCGGCGACGAAAGCCCAACAATGGTGCCTCGCCGCCGGGTGCTCGTCCCGCACCTGCTGAATAAACGCCTTTGCCGCTTCTACCCCGCTGGTCGGCGCCAGCAGGGTGATAAAACGGCTCTTCTTTATTTCTTCGGTAAAGCAGGTTGCTTCCGCCGGTATCGGGTACGGCCGCATCAGGCCAGGTTCAGATCGCGCGTCATGTTCTCGATGCGCTTTTCGTGGATCACGATGTTGTCTTCGATACGGATGCCGCCATACGGCTTCAGCGCATCGATGCGATCCCAGGCGAAGTGCTGCTTGAACTCACCGCTGCGCCACGGCGCCAACAGAGAGTCAATGAAGTACAGACCCGGCTCGATGGTCAACACCATGCCCGGCTGCAACACGCGGGTGCAACGCAGGAACGGATACTTGGACGGCGCCGCCAGGTGGGTGCCTTGCTCGTCCTGCATAAAGCCGGCGGCGTCGTGCACCTGCAGGCCCAGCGGGTGGCCCAGCCCGTGCGGCAGGAACGGCGTGGTGATACCCGTTTCAACCATCGCCTCTTCGCTGAGGCCGTTCACCAACTTGTGATTCTTGAGCAGCTTGGCGATGCGCTGGTGCATCTGCACATGGTAGTCGGTATAACGCACGCCGGTTTTGATGGTATCGATCAACGCCAGCTGCTCACCGTTGAGATCTTTCACCAGGTGGGCAAACTCGCTGCCGCTTTGCGCCGCGTAGGTGCGGGTCAGATCGGCGGCGTAGCCGTTATATTCCGCGCCGGCGTCGATCAGGAAACTCAGGGATTCGGCCGGCGGCTGATGATCCAGCTTGGTGTAGTGCAGTACCGAAGCGTGTTCGTTCAGCGCCACAATGTTGTCGTAAGGCACGTCGGTATCGCGGTGGCCGGTCGCCGTCAGGTAGGCCAGGTTGATGTCGAACTCGCTCATGCCGGAGAGGAAGGCCTCATGCGCCGCACGATGGCCGGTTACCGCCGTCTTCTGCGCTTCGCGCATGCAGGCCAGCTCGTAGCCGGTTTTGATCGAACGGTGGAAATCCAGGTAGTTCAACACCGCTTTCGGATTGATGTTCTCGGAAGGGATGCCGAGATCGCGGGCGCGCTGTTGCGCATAACCGATATAGCCCACGCGCTCGCGCTGCGGCGGAAGCTGCTGGGCGATGGCG
Organism: Serratia sp. 22278; assembly: GCF_052045405.1. Taxonomy (NCBI): domain Bacteria; kingdom Pseudomonadati; phylum Pseudomonadota; class Gammaproteobacteria; order Enterobacterales; family Yersiniaceae; genus Serratia; species Serratia sp. 22278. The sequence continues at coordinate 3,790 of NZ_JBQEOW010000006.1, forward strand.
TCGGCGTTGGCCAGCGGCATCAATTCAAGGGATTTAGTCCAGAAACTGTCCGGCAGCGGCTCTACGCTGTGCCAGTAGTCGACCGGGGAGTAGAACCACAGCTTCGGCTTGTTGACACCGTCGATCCACAACCAGCAGTTCGGCACCGACGTCACCGGCACCCAGGCTTTGAAATGCGCGTTCACTTTGAACGGATAGCTATGGTCGTCCAAAAATACCTTTTGCAGTTCCCCGGAATGAATCAGCAGCGCATCCAACTTGTTGCGCTCCAGCACTTCGCGCGCGCGTTTTTGCAGCTCTGCCAAGTGGTCGTTATACAAAGAAGCCAGCGTTTCCATCACAGTACCCTTATGCCTTAGCACGAAAGAAGTCATCTTAACACAGCGCTCCGGCGCACCAACCTCATCGCGTTGGGCATGCGGAGCAGCTCGCAATTCCCTGCAAATGCCGTTACATCCGCAGTTTAACCATTAGCCAGCTGGCCAGGCCGAGCAACGCTATCGCCAGCGCCCATAGGCCGTGGTGCTCCAATAACACCGCGCCGGCCGCGGCAATGCCCGCCAGACACTGCTGCAGAAAGCCACACAGCGCCATCGCATAGGCACCGTGCTCTTTGGCGTCGCTGACCGCCATCGCCATGCTGTTGGGAAACAACACCGCCTGGCCAAAAATGGTCAGGCAATACAGCGCGATGAACAGCGCCATACCGGAAAGGCCGGCCAGAATGCCACTCCACCACAACAGCAGGATCGCTACCGTCGCCAGAGCGACGATGCCGCTGCCGGTTTGCATCAGTTTTTTCCCGCCGACACGCGCCACCGTGCGATTCACCGTCAACGCGCCGCTAAAGTAGGCGATACCTATCACCAGCCCCAGCGCGCCGAACGCCGTAACGTTGAGGCCAAAACCCTGCTGCATGACGAACGGGCTCACCTCCTGCAATGTCACCGTGGTGGCGAAGCCCAATCCGCCGACGCAGGCCGGCCAGAAGAACCCCGGCCGCCGCAGGATGGCGAAGTAGGTGGCCGCCATCGCCGGGCGTGGCCCGCGTGTGCGCCCCGCCTCAAGCGGCAGCGTCGCCATCAGCGCCAGAATGGCCAAACCGGTGGCGCCCATCAGGACGAAGCCCATCTGCCAGTGCGAATATTGGCTGAGCAGGCCGCCGACAAACTGACCACCGCCCAGCGCGGTGATAAAAGCGATGGAGAGCACCGATAACCGACGCGCCAACTCGTCACCGCTCCAGTTATCCCGCACGATGATACGCGCAATGATCGCCGCACCGCCGGCGCCCACACCCTGCAGCGCACGCAGCGCCAGCAGCTGGGCGCCGTTGCTGCACAGCGCCAACAGCCCGCTGCAGCCAATGAAAAGAAACAAAGACAGCGTCAGGGGCGCACGGCGGCCAAAGCGATCGGCGGCCGCGCCCCAGAACAGCACCGGCAAAGCGGCGCCGATGACGAAGATCGAAATGGACAGCTCGGTGGCGCGTCGGCTCATCGCCAGCTCCCGCATCACCGTCGGCAGCGAAGGCAAATACACGGTCGTCGCCATCTGTGCCATAAACACCAACAGACATGCCAGCGTCATGGTTCTGGCCGGAATGCTCCATAAGCCGCTGCGTTTGACACAAGCCGCCTTAGTCATGCGTAACCTCGTCTGAATGTTCATTCGCTGCGAGCAAGTGTATGAGTGCCGACACACTCCAGCAAATGCCGATAGCACATAAAATATAACTTCGTTTCAAATCAAAAAACTAACTTGGCGACATGTGATCCGACCAGCAAATATGCAATCTCTCATTTGCATATTTTTAACATAAAAACCACACTCCTCTTCATCTGGTCATACCAGATCATACGCTGATTCAGGAGATAGACATGCTCTACCAAGGCGAAACATTACAACTGCACTGGCTCGATAACGGCATCGCCGAGCTGGTGTTCAACGCACCGGGCTCGGTCAACAAGCTGGACACCCGCACCGTCGCCAGCCTGGGCGAAGCGCTCACCGTGCTGGAAAACCAGCCTGAGCTCAAGGGGTTGCTGCTGCGCTCCTCCAAAGCCGCGTTTATCGTCGGCGCCGATATCACCGAATTCCTTTCTCTGTTCGCCGCACCGGCTGAAAAGCTGCACGAGTGGCTGGTATTCGCCAACAACGTCTTTAACCGGCTGGAAGATTTGCCGGTACCGACCATTTCGGCCATTAACGGCTATGCGCTCGGCGGCGGTTGCGAATGCATTCTGGCGACCGATTTCCGCGTCGCCTCGCCGGACGCGCGCATCGGCCTGCCGGAAACCAAATTGGGCATCATGCCGGGCTTCGGCGGTTCCGTCCGTCTGCCGCGCCTGCTGGGTAACGACAGCGCGCTGGAAATCATCGCCGCCGGCAAAGACGTCAGCGCCAAAGACGCGTTGAAAGTCGGCCTGGTGGATGCGGTGGTGACACCGGAAAAACTGGCCGAAGCGGCGCTCAACATGCTGCAACAGGCGATCGACGGCAAGCTGGACTGGCGCGCCGCGCGTCAACCTAAGCTGGAGCCGCTGAAACTCAGCCCGATTGAAGCGGCGATGAGTTTCACCACCGCCAAAGGCATGGTGCTGCAGACCGCCGGTAAACATTACCCGGCGCCGATGACCGCGGTGAAGACCATTGAAGCCGCCGCCAAGCTGGGCCGCGATGAAGCGCTGAAACTGGAAACCGCCAGCTTCGTGCCGTTGGCCCGCTCCAACGAAGCGCGCGCGCTGGTCGGCATCTTCCTTAACGATCAGTTCGTGAAGGGCCAGGCGAAAAAGCTGGCCAAGAATGTGGATGCGCCAAAACAGGCGGCGGTGCTGGGCGCCGGCATCATGGGCGGCGGTATCGCTTACCAATCGGCGCTGAAAGGCGTACCGGTGATCATGAAGGACATCAGCGACAAGTCACTGACGCTGGGCATGAGCGAAGCGGCCAAGCTGCTCAACAAGCAGCTGGAGCGCGGCAAGCTGGATGGCCTGAAAATGGCGCAGGTGCTGTCGACCATTCAGCCGACGCTGGACTACGCCGGCATCGAGCGCGCGCAGGTGATCGTTGAGGCGGTCGTCGAGAATCCGAAAGTCAAAGCCGCCGTGCTGTCGGAAGTGGAAGGCCTGATCGGTGAAGACACCGTTCTGGCGTCGAACACCTCGACCATTCCGATTAATCACCTGGCAAAATCGCTGAAGCGCCCGCAAAACTTCTGCGGCATGCACTTCTTTAACCCGGTGCACCGCATGCCGCTGGTGGAAATCATCCGCGGCGAACAGACCAGCGATGACACCATCGCCAAAGTGGTGGCCTACGCCAGCCGCATGGGCAAAACGCCGATCGTGGTGAACGATTGCCCGGGCTTCTTCGTCAACCGCGTGCTGTTCCCGTACTTCGCCGGCTTCAGCCTGCTGCTGCGCGACGGCGCCGACTTCCGTCAAATCGATAAAGTGATGGAAAAACAGTTCGGCTGGCCGATGGGCCCGGCCTACCTGCTCGACGTCGTGGGCATCGACACCGCGCACCACGCGCAGGCGGTAATGGCCGCCGGCTTCCCGGATCGCATGAGCAAAGACTATCGCGACGCCATTGACGTGATGTTCGACAACCAGCGCTTCGGTCAGAAAAATCAGCTGGGCTTCTACCGCTACAACCAGGATAGCAAAGGCAAACCGCGCAAGGACAACGACGAGCAGACCGATGCGCTGCTGGCCGAAGTGAGCCAACCGCGCCAGACCATCAGCGACGAAGAAATCATCGCGCGCATGATGATCCCGATGATCAACGAAGTGGTGCGTTGCCTGGAAGAAAAGATCGTCGCCAGCCCGGCCGAAGCCGATATGGCGCTGGTCTACGGCATCGGTTTCCCTCCGTTCCACGGCGGCGTGTTCCGCTACCTGGATACGCTCGGCACCGCCAACTACGTTGAGCTGGCCCAGCGTTACGCACACCTCGGCGCCCTGTACCAGGTGCCGGCCGGTCTGCGCGCCAAGGCCGAACGCAATGAAAGCTACTACCCGGTGGCGACACCGCTGTCCGACGTCGCTACCCGCCAACCGGCATGAGGTCATAAAGATGGAAAACGTAGTTATTGTTGATGCCGTACGCACGCCGATGGGCCGCTCCAAGGGCGGCGCCTTCCGCCAGGTGCGCGCCGAAGATCTCTCCGCTCACCTGATGCGTGAAGTGCTGAGCCGCAACCCGGCGCTGGACGCCGCCGAGATTGATGACATTTACTGGGGCTGCGTGCAGCAAACGCTGGAACAAGGCTTCAACATCGCCCGCAACGCCGCGCTGCTGGCCGAGATCCCGCACCGCGTGCCGGCGGTGACCGTCAACCGCCTGTGCGGCTCTTCGATGCAGGCACTGCACGACGCGGCGCGCGCCATCATGGTTGGCGACGCGCACATCAGCCTGATCGGCGGCGTGGAACACATGGGCCATGTGCCGATGAATCACGGCGTGGATTTCCATCCGGGCCTGAGCCGCAGCGTGGCCAAAGCCGCCGGGATGATGGGGCTGACCGCCGAAATGCTGGCCAAGATGCACAACATCAGTCGCCAGATGCAGGATGAGTTTGCCGCCCGCTCCCACCAGCGCGCACATGCGGCGACGCTGGCGGGTTACTTCAAAAACGAGATCATACCGACCAACGGTCACGACGTCGACGGCGTGCTGACCCGTTACGATTTCGATGAAGTCATTCGCCCGGAAACCACCGTCGAAAGTCTGTCGGCCCTGCGTCCGGCGTTCGATCCGGTCAACGGCACCGTCACCGCCGGCAGCTCCTCCGCCCTGTCGGACGGCGCTTCCGCCATGCTGCTGATGAGCGAATCGCGCGCCAAAGCGCTCGGTTTGAAGGCCCGCGCCCGCATCCGCTCGATGGCGGTGGTCGGCTGCGATCCTTCCATCATGGGCTACGGCCCGGTGCCGGCCAGCAAGCTGGCGCTGAAACGCGCCGGTCTGGGCGTGCAGGACATCGATCTGTTCGAGCTGAACGAAGCGTTCGCCGCCCAGTCGCTGCCGTGCATCAAGGATCTGGGGCTGATGGACAGCATCGACGACAAGATTAACCTGAACGGCGGCGCCATCGCGCTCGGCCACCCGCTGGGCTGTTCTGGCTCCCGCATCTCGACCACCCTGTTGAACAACATGGAACGTCGCGACGCGCAGTTCGGCCTGGCGACCATGTGCATCGGCCTGGGCCAGGGCATCGCCACCGTCTTTGAACGCGTTTAGCTGTGTCTATCTTGGGATGACCGCGTCACTACTTCAAATCGCGGCATCCCGCCAAGTTTAGTTGCCGTTCTTCCCGCCTGTCAGGGGCGGGTTTTTTATGCCTGAAGTTTGCCGACGCCCAAATAAAAACGGGGCGACCCTCGGCCACCCCGTTCACCGCGCATCGCATCGGTCAGATAAACGAAAACGCGTCGCCAAACATATGCGCTTCCAGCGCGCCGCGCTCGGCGCAGAAACGCTCGCGGGCGATTTTCGCCATCTCGAAACGCCCGGCGATGTAAATGTCATGCTCCGCCAGCGTGCCGAAATCCTGCAGCACCGCGCTGAGCACGGTGCCGCTGCGGCCGCGCCATTCGGCTTCCGGCTGCTCGACCACCGGGATCACCTTCAGATTCGGATGCTGCAACGACAGCGCTTCCAGCTCGCTCAAATCGTACAGGTGCTTCAGCTCACGCCCACCCCAGTAGATTGAAATGTCGCGATCCGGCTGCTGCTCCAGCGCGGTCAACAAGATTGAACGCGCGTAAGAGAAACCGGTGCCGCCGGCGATCAGCACCAGCGGACGGCTGCCCTCTTCCCGCAGCCAGGCGTCGCCGTGCGGCACGTCAACGGTGATCGCCTGCTCTTTCAGGATGCGATCCATCACCGCCATGGCATACAGATTCAGTTCCGAAGCGCCAATGTGCAGCTCGATATAATCTTGCTGCGTCGGGGTTGATGCCAGTGAGAACGGACGCTTGTCGCGCTCATCCATCACCACCATCAGATATTGCCCTGCCTTGAAAGAAAACGGCTGCTCGGGCACCAGACGTACCCGATAAACCGTATCGGTAATGGCCTCTACCGAGGTCACTTTACAGCTCAATATTGTCATGCGTTCCCTCTGTCGGGTCATCAATGCAAAGCTGAGAACAGGGCCTGACGCTATAACGTCGGTTCCCTGTCACTGAAGATTGCGAGCTCATCCCAGATTTCGTCGACGCGCGCACGTACCTTTTCATCCATCTGAATCGGACGGCCCCATTCGCGATCGGTTTCACCCGGCCATTTATTGGTGGCGTCCAGCCCCATCTTCGAACCCAGGCCGGAAACCGGCGAGGCGAAGTCCAGATAGTCGATCGGCGTATTCTCCACCAGAACGGTATCCCTTGCCGGATCCATTCGTGTGGTGATCGCCCAAATCACGTCGTTCCAGTCGCGCGCATTGACGTCATCATCACAGACGATAACAAATTTGGTGTACATAAACTGCCGCAGGAACGACCAGACGCCCATCATCACGCGTTTAGCGTGGCCGGCGTACTGTTTTTTCATGGTCACTACCGCCAGACGGTACGAGCACCCTTCCGGCGGCAGATAGAAATCGACGATTTCCGGGAACTGCTTTTGCAGGATCGGCACGAACACTTCATTCAGCGCCACGCCCAGGATCGCCGGCTCATCCGGCGGGCGGCCGGTGTAGGTCGAGTGGTAGATCGCGTTGCGGCGCTGGGTGATGTGGGTAACGGTGAACACCGGGAACTGGTCGATTTCATTGTAGTAACCGGTGTGGTCGCCGTAGGGGCCTTCCGGCGCCATTTCACCCGGCTCGATATAGCCTTCAAGCACGATTTCGGCGCTGGCGGGCACTTCCAGATCGTTGGAAAGGCACTTGACCACTTCGGTTTTGTTGCCGCGCAGCAGCCCGGCAAAGGCATATTCAGACAGGGTATCCGGCACCGGCGTGACCGCACCGAGGATGGTAGCGGGATCGGCGCCCAGCGCCACCGCGACCGGAAAACGCTCGCCCGGGTGCGCCTGGCACCACTCCTGATAATCCAGCGCGCCACCGCGATGCGACAGCCAGCGCATGATCACTTTGTTCTTGCCCAACACCTGCTGGCGATAGATGCCGAGGTTTTGCCGTTCCTTATGCGGGCCGCGGGTTACCGTCAGCCCCCAGGTGATCAGCGGCGCGGCGTCTTCCGGCCAGCAGTGCATCACCGGAATACGGCTGAGATCGACATCGTCACCCTGCCATACCTGCTCCTGACAAGGCGCGGATCCCAGCACCTTGGTCGGCATGTTCAGCACCTGCTTGAACTTCGGCATTTTGTCGAACAGATCGCGGAAGCCTTTCGGCGGCTCAGGTTCTTTGAGGAACGCCAGCAGTTTGCCGACTTCGCGCAGCGCGCTGATGTCTTCCTGCCCCATGCCCATCGCCACGCGATTGGCGGTGCCGAACAGGTTGCACAGCACCGGCATGTCATACCCTTTCGGGTTTTCAAACAGCAGTGCCGGACCGCCCGCTCGCAGGGTGCGATCGGCAATCTCCGTCATTTCCAGGTAAGGATCGATCGGCTGGCTGATGCGTTTTAGTTCCCCTCTCTTCTCCAGCAACGAGAGGAAATCGCGTAAGTCACGGTATTTCATGCTGATCATTATAACGGCCAGTGGGGAGGGCATTATAAGCCCTCTTCACGGTTGTTGCTGCAATTTTGTTAACGCCGCCCGCCGCCGGGTGGCCCTCAGCCGCAGTTGAACGGCACCAGCGCAGCCAGCGCGCGCGTATCCTGATATTCACGCGTCTCCTCACCGTGGCGGAACACCTTGAAGCCCTGCCCGTTAGCGCTGAAGTAACGCAGCGCATTGCCTTCAACGTGCAGCAGGCTACCTTCACGCAGCGCCACCACCGATTCGCTTGGGTTGATCGCGCAGAACTCCGCCAGGCGCTCGTCACGGGTTTCGCCCATGTGGCCGCTGATATGCGCGTCGATGTAGTGCGGGTTGATCTGCACCGGGAACAGCCCCAGCGCCGGCAGCACCACGCTGCAGCGCACCGGCATGTCATTGGTGGTGCGAATGCTCGGCGTGGCCACGTTGCAACCGGCGCTCCAGCCGACGTAAGGCACTTCACGCTCGCGCACCGCGCGCTGGATGGGCACGATCAGGCCTTGCTCGTGCAGCATTTGGTTCAGCAACCAGGTATTGCCGCCGCTGACCAAAATGCACTCCGCCTGCGCGATCGCCGCCGCCGGTGAAGCGGCATGGTGGATGCTGGTGACTTCAATGCCCAGCGTTTGCGCCAGTTCCTGCGCACGCTGGTCATAGTCGTAACGGATCAGGGCGTAAGGGATAAAGACGGCGGATTTGATGCCGCGACGCGCAATCATCGCCAGCAACTGGCTTTTAGCGTACCCCAGCAGCTCGGCTTCGCCAGACAGCTTGCCGTTGCTCAACAGAAACAGCTCCATTTCTTTCCCCCTCGGTCGAAAACGATGAATAGCGTCACAGCCGGCGGCGCTACGCCTGTCATACTGTGACGGTAACAAATTTTTAGCCCTCTGTTATACCAGCGCCGTATCGATAAGTGTGTGACCCCTCGCTAATAGCCGCAGATTCATAGAGATAGGTGATGTTACACGCTGAAACTTGCATCACTATGTATCCGGAATAGCTTTTGATATGCTTACCGGCTGGCAGAAAGGCATGTGAAACTATGGAATCCTGGTATCTACTTTATTGCAAACGCGGTCAGTTGTTGCGGGCGCAGGAACATCTGGAACGGCAGCAGGTAAACTGCCTCAGCCCGATCATCACGCTGGAAAAGATCGTGCGTGGTAAGCGCATCGCGGTCAGCGAACCCCTGTTTCCCAACTATCTGTTTGTGGAGTTCGACCCGGAGCGCATTCACACCACCACCATCAGCGCCACCCGTGGCGTCAGCCACTTCGTGCGTTTCGGCGCGTTGCCGAGCGTCATCCCGAGCAAGGTGATCGATGAACTGCGCACGCACGCCTGCGAAACCTATGTCGATCCGGAAACCCCACAGCCGGGGGATACCGTTCTGATCGTCGACGGCGTGTTCGAAGGGCTGCAGGCGATCTACACCGAGCCGGACGGCGAAGCGCGTTCCATGTTGTTGCTGAACCTGATCAACAAGCAGGTCAGCCAAAGCATCGACAACCGACAGTTCCAGAAGATGTAATGCAAAAGGCGCCCTCAGGCGCCTTTTTGTTGGCTCATTTTACGCTTAGCGGCGCATCGCGTCGTCGTGCAGCCACTGGGCGACACGCTTGGCGAAGTAGGTCAGCACGCCGTCGGCACCGGCGCGTTTAAAGCACATCAACGATTCCATCACCGCAGGTTGCTCCTGCAGCCAGCCGTTCTGAATCGCCGCCATATGCATCGCGTACTCGCCGGACACCTGATAAGCGAAGGTTGGCACACCGAAGGTATCCTTCACGCGGCGCACAACGTCGAGGTACGGCATGCCCGGTTTCACCATCACCATGTCCGCACCTTCCTGCAGATCCTGCGCAATCTCCTGCAGCGCTTCGTCGCTGTTGGCCGGATCCATCTGATAGGTCTTCTTGTTGCCGCCCTTCAGGTTGCCGCTGGAGCCCAACGCATCGCGGAACGGGCCGTAGTAGCAGGAAGCATACTTGGCGGAGTAGGCCATGATCTGGGTATTCACCAGGCCCTGCAATTCCAGACGATCGCGGATCGCCCCGATGCGGCCGTCCATCATGTCGCTCGGCGCCACGATTTCCGCGCCCGCTTCAGCATGGGACAGCGCCTGACGCACCAGAATGTCTTTGGTCACGTCGTTAATCACATAACCCTGCTCATCGATCACCCCGTCCTGCCCATGCGTGGTGTAGGGATCGAGCGCCACGTCGGTCAGAATGCCCAGCTCAGGCACCGCGTCTTTCAGCGCGCGCACCGTGCGCTGTACCAACCCTTCTGGGTTATAGGCTTCTTCCGCATGCAGCGATTTCAGGCTCGGTTCGATCACCGGGAACAGGGAAATCACCGGCACGCCAAGTTTGGCGATGGTTTCCGCTTCCTTGACCAGCAGATCGATCGTCATGCGCGATACGCCCGGCATCGAGGCCACTTCTTCCTGGCGGTTGCTGCCTTCCATGACAAACACCGGATAAATCAGGTCGTTGACCGTCAGTTGATTCTCGGCCACCAGGCGGCGGCTGAAGTCGTGACGGCGCACGCGGCGCATACGGCGACCAGGGAAGGTGCCCGGAAATGCATAGCTCATAGTTTTCTCCTAGCTCAAACCAGCCGGAATAGCCGGCGGGCGTTCTCATCGGTTTTTTGCCCCAGCCATTGCGGCTCTTCCCGCCGCCAGACGGCGACTTGCTGCACGATGTGGGGCAGGAAACAGGGTTCGTTGCGGCGAGATGCGGGCTTAGGCTGTAAATCCCGGGGCAACAGATAAGGGGCGTCAGTTTCCAGCAGCAGACGCTCGGCTGGGATCTGCGGCAACAGTGCGCGCAGTTCCAGGCCGCGCCGCTCGTCGCAGACCCAACCGGTAATCCCGATCGACAAACCCAGCGACAGGCAGCTTGTTAATTCTTCGGCGGTGCCGGTGAAGCAGTGCACCACGGCCGCGGGCAGTTTATCCAACCACGGCGTCAGTAGCTCGGCAAAACGTGCGTGTGCGTCGCGGCAATGCAGAAACACCGGCAGCGCCAACTCCGCCGCCAGCGCCAGCTGCGCGGTGAACGCCGCTTCCTGCTGCGCGGGCGTCGAGAAGTTGCGATTGAAATCCAGGCCGCATTCGCCGATCGCCGCCACTTCAGGGCGTGCGGCTAACGCATAAATCTGCTCGGCGGCGTGTTCATCCCAACCGCTGGCGTAGTGCGGATGCACACCGGCGGTAGACCAACAGTAACCCGCATGTTGCTGCGCCAGTTCCGCCGCTTCGCGGCTCTCTGCCAGATCGGTGCCGGTAATCAACATCCCGGTAACACCCGCCGCGCGGGCGCGCTCCACCACCGCCTGGCGATCTTTGGCGAATTGGCTGCTGGTCAGATTAACGCCGATATCAAACATGATTTTTTCCAAAGCAAAAGCCGCCCAATGGGCGGCTTCGCAATCAATGTGGATCAGGGGGCTGGGGGTTCGTCACCCTCGTCTTCTTCTTCCGCTTGCGGACGACGTTTGCCGGTATAGAAGCGAGCGAAGAACACCCCCACTTCAAACAGCAGATACATCGGTATTGCCAACAAGGTTTGCGAGAACACGTCTGGCGGCGTCAACAGCATGCCGACCACAAACGCGCCAACCAACACATACGGCCGTTTCTTCTTCAGATCTTCCGGCGAGGTGACGCCACTCCAGCACAGCAGAATGATGGCGACCGGCACTTCGAAGGCAACGCCGAACGCCATAAACAGCGCCATGACGAAATCGAGGTAGTTTTTAATGTCGGTCGCAATGGTCACCCCCATCGGCGCGGTCTTGGCGAAGAAGCCGAAGGCCAGCGGGAACACGATGAAGTAGGCGAAAGCCATGCCGAGGTAGAACAGCAGGCTGCTGGACACCAGCAGCGGCATCATCAGGCGGCGTTCATGCTTGTACAGCGCCGGCGCGATGAATGCCCACACCTGATACAAAATCATCGGCGCGGAGACGAACACCGAGACGATCATGGTCAATTTGATCGGGGTAAAGAACGGTGACGCCACGTCAGTGGCGATCATGCTCGCCCCGGCCGGTAACTGCTTCAGCAGCGGCGCAGACACCAGTTGGTAGATGTCGTTGGCGAAAAACACCAGCACCACGAACACCGCCAGCACGCAAATAATCGAGTTCAACAGCCGCTTGCGCAGCTCTATCAGATGACTGATAAGGGGTTGGGTATCTTCAACAGCCATGTATTAACGATCGCCACTAGGTTGGTGAGACGCTGGGGTTTTATCCGCAACAGGTTCGACAGGTGCCGGCGCGGTTTCCGCCGGCGCTTTAGCCGGTTGCGCCGCCACCGGCGCGACGGCTTCAGGTTCCGCTGCCGGTTTTGGCGCGGCGGCGGGCGCACTGGCGCGGGTTGCCGCTTCCGCCGGCGTCACGCCGTCGTGCAAGGCTTCCGGATCGGTGATCTGCGGGTTATGAATGGTGTTCGCCAGCTCTTCTTTCTCGCCCTGGTAGGTGCGTTTCAATGATTCCGCCGCGTCTTTCAGCTCATCCATCGACGCCTTCAGTTCCGGCGTCAGGTTCTGCAGGCCGGCCTGTTCCGCTTTTTTCAGGCTGTCCTGCAGCTCCTGCAGCTTCAGCTCCTGAGACAGTTCGTGCTGCACCGAGGCCGCCAGCGAGCGCAGCGCGCGGATCCAGCCCGATACCGTTCTGACCGCGACCGGCAAGCGTTCCGGCCCCAGAACAACCAGGCCGATCACCAGCACCAGCAGCAGCTCACTAAACCCAATGTCAAACACGGTTTATACCTGCTCTTTGTTCTTCGACTCTTCCGGTTTCACTTCCGGCTGCTTTTCGGTAATAGGCTTGGCCGAGAAGTCAGCGTCATCCAGGCTGCTTTTCTCAGCCGTGTTGGGGGTCGACGGCGTATCGTCGCCGATCGCCTTCTTGAAGCCCTTGATCGAGGCACCGAGATCGGAGCCCAGCGTGCGCAGTTTTTTGGTACCGAACAACAGCACCACGATCACTGCGATGATCAACAATTGCGTAATACTAATACCGCCCATTTTAATTACCTCTAATTTTAAAGGGTCTTTTAAAGCCAGCCCGCATTATAGGGCCGACTTTACCAGAGTGACGAATTAAATCAGGTGGTTCGCTTCCAGCCAATCACCCAGCATACGATGCCGGCGGCCATCATCCAGGCGGGAAACACCTCGATTTGCCCCAGCAGCAGCAGCGTGCCGCTTACCAACAGTGTAGCGCCAACGCCGAACAAATAACGTGACTGCCCCTGACGAACCCGCTGAGCCTGCATCTGGTTGGTCAGCTTATCAACGCTTTGTTGCAACAGTTTATGCTGCTGCAAGCTGTCGTAAAACAGCTCGGGCAGTTCCGGCAGCTTCTCCGCCCAAAACGGCGCTTTCTCTTTCAGCGCACGCACCACGGCGGGAATGCCGACCTGATCGCGCAGCCAGCTCTCGAGGAACGGCTTGGCGGTGGTCCACAGATCCAGCTGCGGATAGAGCTGACGCCCCAGTCCTTCAACATACAGCAAGGTCTTCTGTAATAACACCAACTGCGGCTGCACTTCCATATTGAAGCGTCGCGCGGTGTTGAACAGGTTCAGCAGCACGTTGCCGAAGGAAATCTCCGCCAGCGGCTTCTCGAAAATCGGCTCGCACACGGTGCGGATGGCGAATTCGAAGTCTTCCACGTTGGTGTCGCGCGGCACCCACCCGGAGTCGACGTGCAGTTCCGCCACCTTGCGGTAATCGCGGTTGAAGAAGGCGATGAAGTTTTCCGCCAGGTAGCGTTTATCATCCTTATTCAGCGAACCGACGATGCCGCAGTCGATGCCGATGTAGCAAGGATCTTCCGGATGTTCGTAGCTGACGAAAATATTACCGGGATGCATGTCCGCATGGAAGAAGCTGTCGCGGAAGACCTGGGTAAAGAACACCTGGACGCCGCGTTCCGCCAACAGTTTCATGTTGGTGCCCTGCTGTTCCAGCGTGGCGATGTCCGAGACCGGAATGCCGTAAATGCGCTCCATCACCAATACGCTTTCGCGGCAGTAGTCGGAATAAACTTCCGGTACGTACAGCATTGGGCTGCCGTCGAAATTGCGGCGCAGCTGAATGGCGTTAGCCGCTTCGCGCAGCAGGTTCAATTCGTCCAGTAGAGTTTTCTCATACTCGCGTACCACTTCGCGCGGGCGCAGACGGCGGCCGTCCGGCAACAGCTTCGGCACCCAGCCTGCCAACCGGTACATCAGACGCACGTCGGCCTTGATGATCGGCCCGATATCCGGCCGGATCACCTTCAGCACCACTTCCTGGCCGGTGGTTTTCAACCGCGCGGTATGCACCTGCGCGATCGAGGCAGAGGCCAGCGGCTGCTGATCGAAGTCATCGAACCAGGTCTCCAGCGGGCCGCCCATCGCCAGCTCGATATGCTTACGCGCCAACGCGCCATCGAAAGGCGCCACCCGATCCTGCAGCAGCGTCAGCTGATCGGCAATGTGCGGCGGAAACAGATCGCGACGGGTCGACATCATTTGGCCGAACTTGATCCAGACCGGCCCCAATTCCTGCAGCGCCAGCCGCAGACGTTCACCCAGCGGTTTGTCCTTGTGCCGATTCGGCATCCAGAACAGCAGCCGGCGGCCAAAGCGCAGCGGCAGCGTCAACCGCATTTTAGGGATCAGCTCATCCAGCCCATAGCTGAGAAAAACGCGGACGATAAAATACAAACGGCGCAGTTCGCCTGGGGTCATCGCTTGCCCTCCAACTTGTCCATACGGGCAATCAGCGCTTCCGCGCTGCGGGCGAGTGCGTCAACTTCTTCGTTGAACCACACCACTTCCAGCGGCCCCGGCGCCAGGCGCCACTCTTCGGTCAACGCCTCAGCCATGTCTTGCTGCCGGCGCATAAAGCCGGCTTTCAGCAGCGAGGCGCCTTTTCCCAGCGCCTGTGTAATGCCTTGGGCGGCGATATCGCCGATGTAGGGCGCCAGCCACTCCGCCGGATCCCACTCCGCCAGATCGAGCAGGCCAACCAGCTGTTGCACCACCTGAATATCGCCTTCCACCGTCAATTCGCCGCTGCGCATCAGCACCGGCAACTGCTGGCGATCGCGCAGCTTAAGTAAGGCGGGAATGCGGCTACGCACGGTGCAATCGGCGCTGTCTTCAGACTGCCCCAGCACATCCACGCGCAGTTCGCTGAACACCAGCACCAGCGGTGAAGCCAGCTCTTCCAGTTCGATGCGCAGCACCTTGCCCGCCAGGCGTTGGCGGGCGGCTTTCATGCTGCGATCGCGAAACAGCAGGTTATTCAGCGAGGTTTCCAACGCGCCGGTCAGCAGAGGGGTAAACAGCATCGGCATCTCCCTCTCAGAACTTGAAGCCGCGATGCAGGGCGACAATCCCACCGGTCAGGTTGAAATAGGTGACGTTTTCAAAACCGGCGTTGCCCATCATGCCCTTCAGGGTTTCCTGATCGGGGTGCATGCGGATCGATTCCGCCAGGTAACGGTAGCTGTCAGGATCTTTCACCACCAACTCGCCGATCTTCGGCAGCACGTGGAAAGAGTAGGCGTCATAGGCTTTGCTCAGCGGCGCCAGCAGCGGCTTGGAGAACTCCAGCACCAGCAGACGGCCGCCCGGTTTCAGCACGCGGAACATCGAGCGCAACGCTTTGTCTTTGTCGGTGACGTTACGCAGGCCAAAGGAGATGGTGATGCAATCGAAGTAATTGTCCGGGAACGGCAGCGCTTCGGCGTTGGCCTGCACATAATTGATGTTGCCGACGATGCCGCGATCGCGCAGCTTCTCGCGCCCCATCTTGAGCATCGAATCGTTGATGTCCGCCAGCACCACCTGCCCCTGCTCGCCGACCATGCGGGAGAACTTGGCGGCCAGGTCGCCGGTACCGCCGGCCAGATCCAGCACGCGCTG
This sequence comes from Serratia sp. 22278, assembly GCF_052045405.1. Lineage (NCBI taxonomy): Bacteria > Pseudomonadati > Pseudomonadota > Gammaproteobacteria > Enterobacterales > Yersiniaceae > Serratia > Serratia sp. 22278. The sequence goes on from NZ_JBQEOW010000006.1 coordinate 19,406, forward strand.
CCCGCGGCGCACGCCGCTGCAGTCAATGGTGAAACGCTTCCAGATACGGTGAATACCGAACGACATCAGGTCGTTCATCACGTCATACTTTGCCGCTACCGAATGAAAAACGTCCGCCACCATGGCCTGTTTTTCGTCTCTAGCGACGGTGCGAAAACCGAAATCGGTGGTTTCCTGCGATTGATCTGCCATTGTCCTGCCTGCTATTCAGTCAATTTTGTGTGGATGAGTGTACCAGAAGCCCGGTGAATACCCCACCTCGCCACGGCCTCAGCCGTGCGAAACGAAGCCCGGTTCCCCGGCGGTATCGTCATCGTCGTTCGTCTGCGGCAGCGCGGCGACATCATCGTCGTTCGCCTCTTCCGCTTCATCGTGTTGCGCGCCGGCTTGCTGCGCCAGCAGCGGGTTTATCGGCCGTTTGACCTCAACCCCCAACGCGCGGAAACCTTCAATTTGGCCGATAAGATTACCACGGCCTTCGCTCAGTTTGTTCATCGCCTGACGATAACTGCCCTGCGCCTTGTCCAGGCTCTGCCCCAGAGCGGACATATCGTCCACGAACAGCCGCATCTTGTCATACAGTTTCGCCGCGCGATCGGCGATGCGCTGGGCGTTCTGGCTCTGATGCTCATAGCGCCACAGGTTGGTGATGGTACGCAGCGCCACCAGCAACGTGGTCGGGCTGACCAGCATGATGTTGTGCTTAAGCGCTTCGCTGATCAGCTCTGGCTCGCGATCGATAGCCAGCAGGAAGGCGGGCTCGACCGGAATGAACATCAGCACATAATCCAGCGAACGCAGCCCCGGCAGCTGCTGATAGTCCTTGCGGCCCAGCATGCGGATGTGGCCGCGCAGCGAGGCGATATGTTCGCTCAGCGCCGCTTCGCGCTCCGCCTCATCCTCGCCGTTGAAATAGCGCTCGTAGGCGATCAGCGACATCTTGGCGTCAATCACCACATCCTTACCCTGCGGCAGGCGCACGATCACATCGGGCTGCATGCGGCTCTGATGATCCACCCGCACGTTGACCTGCGTTTCATACTCATGCCCTTCGCGCAGGCCGGAAGCCTCCAGCACCCGGCTCAGCACCACCTCGCCCCAGTTGCCCTGCGTTTTGTTGTCGCCTTTCAGCGCCTTGGTGAGGTTGATCGCCTCGCGCGCCATCTGCGCGTTCAACTGCTGCAGATTGCGTATCTCGTGCGTCAGCGTATGGCGCTCCCGCGCTTCCTGGCCAAAGCTGTCCTGCACCTGACGGCGGAAACCGTCCAGCTGTTCGCGCAGCGGCAGCAGTAAACGATCCAAACTTTGCTTATTTTGCTCGTCAACCTTGCGGCCGCTGTGTTCAAAAATGCGGTTGGCGAGATTTTCAAACTGGGTGGTGAGCCGCTGTTCGCTGTTGATAAGCAGGCGCTGCTTCTCCTCCGCCGCCATACGCGTCTCTTCCAGACGGATGGTGACTTCGCGCAGTTCGGCTTCCTGCGCGCTGTTAACCTCGCGCTGGGCGCGCAGCTCCTGATTGAGCAGCTCGCATTCGTTGCGCCAATGGTTGAGCTGTTGCAGCTTCTCATGTCCGGCCGCCAGTTGGCTGTGCAGATTGCGCAGCTCCAGCTCGCTCTGGCGCAACTGCTGCTCGTGGCGCTGCAGCGTTTCCTGCCGCACGGCCGTTTCCTGCTGCGCCTGCTGCAACGCTTGCTCCAGCAACCGCAGTTCGGTTTCATGTTGCGCATGCGTCTGCTGCACCCGCAGACTGGCGATCAGCCACCCCAACAGCATGCCGATCGCGACGCCGCCAATCCCATAAATCAGACTGGTATCCACCCTGCCTCCTGTTGCACCTAGCCGTTGCGGCGTTTTGCTCGCCCATTGCCCGTCACGTTAAGGGGAGGCTGTATGGATGTCCAGCCTGATTTTGCCGGCCGCGCACAATATTGCGCGGCGCTGCGCAATTTAGCGAGAAATCAGCCCAGCCACTGGCTGAGCCACTTGATGCCGAATGCCCCCGGCGCCAGAATGCCAAACGCCCAGATCATCGCCGACGTGACGTTGGCCAGCTGGAAATAGCGCTGCGGCATGCCGCAAATGCCGCCCACCAGCGGCACCACGGCGCGCAGCGGGCCGAAGAAGCGGCCGATGAAAATGCCCAGCACGCCCCAGCGCTCGAAGAAGGCGTGGCCGCGCGCCAGCAGCTGCGGATTGCGCGACAGCGGCCACATATGGGCCACGCGATCCTGATAGTGATAGCCGATCCAGTAAGAGAGCCAGTCGCCGAAAAACGCCCCGGCGGCGGCAGCGGCCCAAATCGGCCAAAAGGCGATGCCGCTTTCGCCGATCAGCGCGCCCAGCGCCAGCAGGATCACCGTGGCCGGCAGCAGCAGCGACAAAAACGCCAGCGACTCGCCGAACGCCAGGAAGAAAATGATGGGAATGGCCCAGCCTTCGTGCTGACGCACGACGTCGCTGACCCAGTTGATAACGTCATTGAGGCTCAATACGGGGCTCCTGATACGCGATGGTTCGCCGCCTAGGATAAGCCGGGGCGAGTTAAACCCCGGCTAAACACGCGGCAATTTACTCGAGGTAGAATGCCTGCAGCGCTTCGCGCTGGGCCGCGCCCAGGCCGTATTCCGCTTCCAGCCAGCGGTCGGTGGAGCCGTATTGTTGGCGGATGCAGCCCAGCGCCGTCATCAGGAACTCCTCGCGCGCGCTGAGCACGTAGGCGAATTGCTCCAGCGCCGCCGCATTCAGCTTGATAGAGAGCTGATCCAGCATCTGTTCGCGGAAAGTGGCCAGCGTGGTTTCGGTCAGCAGATAGTCTTCCAGTACCGTCGTTTCGTCGGCCCCCAGCGCGAACAGCACCAACGCCGAACCGACCCCGGTGCGATCCTTGCCGACCGCGCAGTGTTGCACGATCGCGCCGCCGCCAGGGTTGCTCAACAGCTGCGCCAGCCGCTGATAGGCCGCATTGCCGAACGGCAGACGGCGATACAGCTCCAGCATGAACGCCCGAGCGTCGAAAGCGGCCAGCGTTTCGTTGGTGAGCTTTTCCAGGTTGGCGTTGACTTCGCTGCTCAGCGGGTTGGCCGGCACATGGTGATAGTCGGCGCCATTCCACAGAATATCCGGTTTGGCCTGCACCTCGTCGGCATCGCGGTAGTCCAGCACCGAACGCACCGGCACTCCAGCGAGGAAAGTGCAGTCGTTTTCCGTCAGCCGCTCGAGAGAACCGGAGCGGAACAGCAGGCCGCGTTTGATGCGGCGCCCGTCGGCCACGCCGTTGCCGCCGAAGTCACGGAAGTTAATGCCGCCGTCGAGCGGCGCAAGCGAAGGATGAAGCAGGATCTGGGCGGTCATAAACGTCCTCGTTGTTTTTGTTATGACAACGCGCGGCAGCCATCGGCGCAGCGCTGAGGAGTATCACCGTAACAGATTAGCCGCGAATGGAAAAACGGGCCGCGTCGGCGGCCCGTTGAGGGGAGGCGATTACAGCAGACGGCGGGCGGCGTCCACCACGATCTGCACCGCTTTGCTTTCGGTGTTTTTCATGGTTTCGGCGTTCGGGATCTCTTGCTGGGTGCGGTTAACGATCACCCCAGCCACCATGCCGGCGCGCAGGCCCTGGCTGGCGCACATGGTCAGCAGCGTGGCGGATTCCATTTCATAGTTCATCACGCCCATCGCCTGCCACTCTTCCATCGAGCCTTTAAAACGGCTGACCACGCGGCCGGAGTAGGTGTCGTAACGTTCCTGGCCCGGGTAGAAAGTATCGGAAGAAGCGGTTACGCCAATGTGGGTGGTCGCGCCGCTGGCTTTGGCCGCTTCCACCAGCGCGGTGGTGCAGGCGAAGTCCGCAACCGCCGGGAACTCCATCGGCGCAAAGTGCAGGCTGGCGCCGTCGAGGCGTACCGCCGCCGTAGTCACCAGCACGTCACCGACGTTGATATTGGCCTGAATGGCGCCGGTGGTGCCGATGCGCAGGAAGGTGCGAATACCCAGCTGCGCCAGCTCTTCCACCGCGATAGAGGTAGACGGGCCGCCAATACCGGTGGAGCAGACGATCACCGCCTTGCCGTCCAGCTCTGCGCGCCAGGTGGTGAATTCACGATGGGAGGCCAGATGCACCGGATTTTCCATCAGCTTGGCAATCTTCTCTACGCGCTGCGGATCGCCCGGCACGATGGCAAGCTGGGCCCCTTGTAAATCGTTCTTGGTGAGGCCGAGATGAAAAACGTCAGACTGAGACATACGAGACTCCTCATGGATCATGTTTATTGGGAGGAACAAAAAAGCACTCTACTGAAAATCGCCGTTTAATTTCGTGACGATAGTCACTATGAAAAGAGAAACAAATTACATGCTACATATTTTTTGTGAATTAAGTCACAAAAACCCCATTAATGAGCCGCCCTCAAACCGCTAAACCTCAGTCTAGCCGATAAACCTTGCCGCTCCCTGTCCGTTGGTTGCCGACTGAAACTATTTAGCGCATCAATTCGAAATACCCCCATCTTATCGGTTGCTTAGGGACAAAAAAGCCCTCTAACGCACCTTATGGCACTTACGCGGGCCAAAACGCGTAATAACATGATAAAAAGCGCTTAAAAATGCCGCAAAGCCAGATAATTAGCCGTTTTTTATCGACTTGTCCGAAAGTGCGCCACGCAGCGCCAATAATGGGTAATCTTTCCTATAGTTAATCTCAGCGCTTTTTTCTATTGCACGGAGACCGCAATGAAAACCGAACATGTGATGACATTAGAACAGGCTCAGGGGGGATTCGCCCCGGCCGCCGCGCCGTTGGCCACCTCCGCGATTATCACCGACGAACAGGGCATTCACGCCGGGCAAACGACCATCCCTTCTCAGGGCGACGCGCTGCCGGCCTACGTCGCCAAACCCGCCGACCATAACGGCCCCTTTCCCATCGTGCTGGTGGTGCAGGAAATCTTCGGCGTCCATGAGCACATTCAGGATCTGTGCCGTCGCCTGGCCAAGCAGGGCTATCTGGCGATCGCGCCCGAGCTCTATTTCCGCCAGGGCGATGCCAACGACTACAGCGATATCGGCGAGCTGTTCCAGCAGTTGGTGACCAAGGTGCCGGATCGTCAGGTGTTGTCCGATCTGGATCACGCCGCGCACTGGGCTATTCGCCACGGCGGCGACGCCGGCAAGCTGGCGATCACCGGTTTCTGCTGGGGCGGCCGCATTACCTGGCTGTACGCGGCGCACAACCCGCAGTTGAAGGCAGCGGTCGCCTGGTACGGCAAACTGGTCGGCGAGAAAACGCTGAATTCACCGAAGCATCCGGTCGATGTCGCCACCCACCTGTCAACGCCGGTGCTGGGGCTGTATGGCGGGCAGGACAACGGCATTCCGCTGGAGACGGTGGAAACCATGCGTCAGGCGATCCGCGCCGCCAACGCCGAGGCCGAAATCGTGGTATATCCTGGCGTCGGGCACGCATTCAACGCCGACTATCGCCCCAGCTACAACGCCGAAGCGGCGGAGGACGGCTGGCAGCGCATGCTGGCGTGGTTCGCCCAGCACGGCGTCAAGTAATCCTCCTCGCATAAAAAAGGGCGCCGAAGCGCCCAATCATCACACCAGTAAATCTATCTGCGGCGGTTTACCCGCCGCACGCCATCACGCGTGCTCGCGCAGGCGCTGCGCCGCCAATACCATGTTGGCCAGCGACTGCCGGGTTTCCGGCCAACCGCGAGTTTTCAGGCCGCAATCGGGGTTGACCCACAGGCGTTCCGCCGGGATGTTCTGCGCCGCTTTACGCAGCAGCGCTTCGATCCATTCCACGCTCGGCACGTTCGGCGAGTGGATATCGTAGACGCCCGGCCCGATTTCGTTCGGGTATTCGAACTCTTTGAAGGCTTCCAGCAGATCCATATCGGAACGCGAGGTCTCGATGGTGATCACGTCGGCGTCCAGCGCGGCGATGGAGTCCATGATGTCGTTGAACTCGCAGTAACACATGTGGGTGTGGATCTGGGTGTCATCCTGCGCCACGGCGGCGTTCAATTTGAAGGCGTCCACCGCCCAGTTCAGGTAGGCGGCCCAGTCGGATTGACGCAGCGGCAGCCCCTCGCGCAGCGCAGGTTCGTCGATCTGAATGATGCCGATGCCGGCTTTTTCCAAATCTTCCACCTCGTCGCGCAGCGCCAGCGCAATCTGCTTGGCGATCACTTCGCGGGTCACGTCTTCACGCGGGAACGACCAGCACAGGATGGTCACCGGCCCGGTCAACATGCCTTTCACCGGCTTGTCGGTCAACGACTGGGCGAATTTGGCCCATTCGACGGTAATGGCTTCCGGGCGGCTGACGTCACCGATGATGACCGGCGGCTTCACGCAGCGGGAGCCGTAGCTCTGCACCCAACCATTCTGGGTAAACACGAAGCCGTCGAGGTTCTCGCCGAAATACTCCACCATGTCGTTGCGCTCGGCTTCACCGTGCACCAGCACGTCCAGCCCGAGACGTTCCTGCTCGACAATCGCCTGTTTGATGTGCTCACCGATACTGGTGCGGTAGTTATTGCCGTCCAAACGGCCCTGTTTGAAGTCGAGACGCAGGCCGCGGATCTCGGTGGTCTGCGGGAACGAACCGATGGTGGTGGTCGGCCAGGCCGGCAGGTTGAAACGCTCGCGCTGCGCCCTGGCGCGCTCGGCGTAAGCGCTGTGGCGTTCGCTGTCCTGCGCGGTGATCGCGGCCAGCCGGCGCTCAACCTGTGGGTTATGCACACGGCTCGACTGACGGCGGGCGCGGATCGGCGCGCTGTAGGCGTCCAGTTCAGCCTGTTTCGCCGCGTCAGGCGCGTTCAGCGCAGAGCTCAACAGCGCCAGTTCGGCGCATTTTTGCAGCGCGAAGGCGAACCAGCTTTTCACTTCTTCGTCCAGACGGCTTTCCACGCTCAAGTCGATCGGGCTGTGCAACAGTGAACAAGAGGAGCCAATCCACAGCGGGCGAGTACCCACCAGCGGCTGCAAGCGCTCAAACCAGCGGCTCAGATCGGCGCGCCAAACGTTGCGGCCGTTGATCACCCCCAGTGACAGCAGCCAGTCTTTCGGCAATGCGGCGCTCAGCGCGGCGATATCGTCATGACCGGCGACCAGATCGACGTGCAGCCCCTGCACTTGCAGCGTGCGAATGGTGTCGAGGTTATGGCCGACGCTGTCGAAATACGTGGTCAACAGCAGCTTCACCTGCCCCTGCAGCGCATCGTAAGCCGGTTTGAACGCGTCCAGCCAGGCTTGCGGCAGTTCCAGCACCAGCGCAGGCTCGTCAATTTGCACCCACTCAACGCCGCGCTTCGCCAGCTCGGCCAGCACCTGCTGGTAAACAGGCAGAATCTCTTTCAGCAGCGACAGGCGGTCGAACGGCTCACCCTTCACTTTCCCCAGCCACAGATAGGTCAGCGGACCCAGCAGCACCGGCTTGATGCGATGGCCGAGCGCCAGCGCTTCATCCACTTCGTCCAACAGCTGAGTCCAGCCCAGCTTGAACTGCTGGCCTTGCTGGAATTCGGGCACCATGTAGTGGTAGTTGGTGTTGAACCATTTGGTCATTTCCGCCGCGGCCGCCGGCTCGCCGGTCGGTGCGCGGCCACGGCCGATGCGAAACAGCGTGTCCAGATCAATAGAGCCATCCGCATTCTGATGGCGCGCCGGCACATTGCCCAGCAGCAGGCTAGTGGTCAACACATGATCGTACCAGGCGAAATCGCCGACCGGCACCAAATCCACCCCGGCCTGTTGTTGCTGCTGCCAATGACGAGCGCGCAGCTCGCGGCCAACCGCCAACAGCTCTTCCTGCGTTGAGTTGCCGGCCCAGTAGCTTTCCTGAGCTTTTTTCAGCTCACGTCGTAGCCCAACGCGAGGAAAACCCAGTGTGTGATTCAAAATTGCCATCGTCATATTCCCCATTTAGCCGTCCAGATGTTTACACATCCATAATCAGCAGGTACTGTATTAACCACAAGCGCAATTTATTCACTGTCAATGTGAAGGACTCTCATGATCGAACTGAAACATTTACGGACGCTGCAGGCTCTGCGCAACAGCGGTTCGCTGGCGGGGGCGGCGGCCCAACTTCATCAGACGCAGTCTGCCCTGTCGCACCAGTTCAGCGATCTTGAGCAACGTCTGGGCTTCAAGCTGTTCGTCCGCAAGAGCCAACCGCTGCGCTTCACCGCCCAGGGCGAGATCCTGCTGCAGCTGGCGGAACAGGTGCTGCCGCAGATCCAACAGGCGCTGCAGGCCTGCCACGAGCCGCACCAGACCACGCTGCGCATCGCCATCGAATGCCACAGCTGCATTCAGTGGCTGACGCCGGCGCTGGACAACTTCCGCCAGCGTTTCCCGCAGGTGGTGATGGACTTCACTTCCGGCGTGACTTTCGATCCGCAGCCGGCCCTGCAACAGGGCGAGCTGGATCTGGTGATGACGTCGGATATTCTGCCGCGCAGCGGCCTGCACTATTCGCCGATGTTCGATTTCGAGGTGCGTCTGGTGCTGGCGCCGGATCATCCGCTGGCCGGCAAGCCGCACATCGAGCCGGAAGACTTGAGCGATGAAACGCTGTTGATTTACCCGGTGCAGCGCCAGCGGCTGGATATCTGGCGGCATTTCCTGCAGCCGGCGGGCGTTAACCCGGCATTGAAGAACGTCGATAACACACTGCTGCTGATCCAGATGGTATCGGCGCGGATGGGGATTGCGGCGCTGCCGCACTGGGTGGTGGAGAGTTTCGAACGGCAGGGGCTGGTGGTGACCAAAACCCTGGGTGACGGCCTGTGGAGCCGCCTGTACGCCGCCGTGCGCGACGGCGAACAGCGCCAGGCGGTGACCGAAGCCTTTATCCGCTCGGCCCGCCAGCACGCCTGCGATCATCTGCCGTTCGTGCGCGATGCGGCACGCCCCGGCGCGACCGGCGCCAAAGCGTTGGCGGCCGGCGTATAAACTGTCGGCCCCCCGTTTAGCCGAGCTGTTTCGGCGCCACCCAGCGGCGGTGCACCCACAGCGAAGTGACGATCACCGCCCCGCCGATGATAAAGCTCGGCCAGTGCGGCTGCTGCTGCCAGATAGCCAGGTTGACCAACAAGCCGGCCGGCACATGCATGTTGTTCATGATGCCGAGCGTGCCGGCATCCACCTGCGTCGCGCCGTAGTTCCACATGAAATAGCCCAGCCCCGACGCCACCACGCCCAGCCAGATCAGCACGCCCCACTGCAGGTTGGTGGTTGGCAGCTGCTGCGGATTGCCCCACAGGAACCAGGCCACTACCGCCACCGCCGCCGCCCCCAGGTAGAACCAGGAAAAGGCGGTGTGCTGCGGCAAGGGGTGCACTTCCATCAGGCGCTTATAGCCGACCATGCCGATGGCGAAGCTGATGTTCGCCGCCTGCACCAACAGCAGCCCCCACCAGAAGTGTTCGCTCAGTTGGTGATAGCGAATGATCGCCGCGCCCAGCACCGCCAGCAGCGCGCTGAACACATAGCCCCAGCGCAGACGGCGGCCGCTCAGTAAGTCGTAGATCAGCGTGATGTACAGCGGCGTCAACACGGTGAACAGCAGGAATTCGGGTACCGTCAGGTAGAGATAGGCGCGGAAGCTGAACAGATACATGATGCCCAGCTGGAAGGCGCCCACCAGCATATACAGCAGGATCACCCTGGGCTTGATATTGCGCCAGCGCAGGAACGGCAGGAACACCAGCGCCGCCAGCCCGATGCGCACCAGCGCCGAGAACCCGCTGTCGACATGGCCCGCCAGGTACTCGCCGATCAGGCTGAAAGAAAACGCCCACAGGATGGTGGTTATAACCAAAAGCAGCACGATGGGTTCACCCTAAAAAGACCGAAAGGGCGATTGTAACGGAAGATGGACGCATAAGGGGATGAAAGGCGGTTTACATCTGAGCAAAAGACAAACTACCAGCAAAATTTCACCGCTGAGTTAGGCTTAATAAAAAGGCGAGGTAACCATCATGAAAACGTCTCACATTCTGTTCGCTCTGCTGTTACTGCCTGGGTTGGCGGCGGCGGCCAACGGCGTAACCGACCTGCGCTCACAGCAGCAGTTACTCAACCAAAACAGCCAGCAGGCGCAACAACAGCGCTTGTTGAACAACCGGCAAATGGATCAACGCCGCCTGCAGCAGCAGCGACAGTTCGACAATCAACGGCAACAGCTGTTGCAAACCGCGCCGAGCGGCGGGCAACTGCTGCCTAACGGCAACCAGCCGCGCGATCCGTTCAATCGCACCGCGCCGGCGGTGCCGCAGGCGCCGCTGCCGGCTACGCCCGCACGCCCATAACGGTGAGGATCAGCGGCGTGGTGATCGCCGCCAGCACGGTGGACATCACCAGGCTGGTGGCGGCCGGGCCGGTGAGCGTATTGAACTGGCGCGACATCAGGTAGACGTTCACCCCCACCGCCATCGACCCAAGCAGCACCACAACCCGGGTCTCCATCGGCGGCAGATCCATCATCCAGGCCAGCAGCCAAATCACCAACGGCTGTACCAGCAACTTCAGCACGCAGATGGCGCTGCTCAGCTGCCAGCCTTCGCTGATGCGGTACTCGGCGAGCCCCATGCCAAGCACCACCAGCGACAGCGGCGCCGCCACCTGGCCGAGCATGCTGACCGGTCGATCGACGAAGTCCGGCAACGGCAAGCCGGTCAGGCTAAACAGCGTGCCGGACAAAATGCCGACGATCAGCGGGTTGGTCAGCACGCTGCGCGCGGTTTTAGCGAAGCCGCCCAGCGTCGGCGAGCCGTTGCGCGCCCATTCGATCGACACCGTCACCAGCGTCCACAGGATCAGGCCGTTGAACACCAGCACCAGCGCCACCGACGGGATCGCCGCCTGCCCCAGCATTACGCTGGCGATCGGTAAACCGAGCATCACGTTATTGGAGAAAATACCGCCCAGCGCAAACACCGATCCGGCGACGCCATCCAGCCGGAAGAGGTGCCGGGCGACCAGGCGGCCAAGCACGAACACGATCAGGCAACTGCCGAAGAACGCGATCAACAGCCGGGCGTCGACCGCCGGGCGCTGCGAGAAGTCGCACATCATGCGAAACAGCATGGCGGGCAAGGCGAGGGAAAACACGAAACGCGTCAGGCCATCGGTGATGCTGGAGGGCCATTTCCCCCAGCGAATCAGCCCATAACCCAACGCGATCAGGGCGAACAGCGGTAAAGACAGCACGATCTGGTGCCACAGTGACATCATAAAGCCTGGCATCGCATTCCTTCCGTTGGCGCGGCGGCAAGGCTTGTCGTCGCGGGATTTATCGGCGCCGGATTAAAAATCCGAGCCAATCAAATCTATCCGGTCGGTGCAAATGCAGTCAACGCCCCAGTCGAGCAGCAGGCGCGCGCGATCCGGTTGGTTGACGGTATACACCAGAATGCGCAGCCCGGCGTCTTTCAACGCGTTCACCCGCTCGGCGGTCAGCGCTTTGTGGTCGATATGCAGCGAGACGCAGTCCAGACGCTCCGTCAGCTCGCGCCAGTTGTCGTCCCACTCCTCCAGCAGCAGGCCACGCGGCAAATCCGGCACGGTGCGCTGCGCCGCCGCCAACGCTTCCACCGAGAAGGAGGAGAGCAGCGGGTCGGTCTGCCCTTGCCACTGCAACCGCGCCGCCAGCGCCACCACCCGCCCGGTTTCATCGTCGCTGCCGGTGGTCGGTTTGATCTCGATATTGGCCATCAGGCCATGTTCCCGGCAGCGTTCCGCCACCTCCGACAGCAGCGGCAGCCGCTCGCCCTTGAAGGCCGAGCTGTACCAGTTGCCGGCGTCCAGCTGCACCAGTTTATCCCACGGCAGTTCGCCCGCCACGCCCCAGCCGTTGCTGGTGCGATCCAGCGTATCGTCATGCAGCAGGAAAATTTGTCCGTCCTGTGCCAGTTTGGCGTCGAACTCGATCATCTTGTGGCCGTGGCGCGCGCCGACGTCGATCGCCGCCAGGGTGTTTTCCGGCGCCAGAGAACCGCCGCCGCGGTGGGCGACAATATGTGGGTAAGGCCAGGGTCTCGTCATCAATCCATCCGTAATCCGCTGTGGGTGTCAAAGAAGTGCAGCGCCTGAGCAGGCAGCTGCAAATATAGCGTACTGCCCGCCGCCGGCAAGGTTTCATGCGACAGCCGCGCGATCACCCCGTGACCGCCCCACTGGCCGTGCGCCAGATTATCGGCTCCCAGCAGTTCCAGCGTCTGCAGCTGCAGCGGCACGCCCTGGCCTTGCGCCACCAGCTGAATATGCTCCGGCCGAATGCCCAGCGTCAACTGCCGTCCCGCCCACTGCGGCTTGGCCGCCGGCAACGGCAGCGCCATGCCGTCCGCCAGCAGCAGCTGGCCGCCGTCGGCGCTCAGGGTGCCGGGCAGCAGGTTCATCGCCGGCGAGCCGATAAAGCCGGCGACGAACAGCGAAGCCGGCCGCTGATATACCTCGCTCGGGGTGCCGATCTGCTCCGCCACGCCCTTGTTCATCACGATCACCCGCTGCGCCAGCGTCATCGCCTCCACCTGATCGTGGGTCACGTACAGGCTGGTGGTTTTCAGGCGTCGGTGCAGCTGTTGCAGCTCCAGGCGCATCTGCACCCGCAGTTTGGCGTCCAGGTTGGACAGCGGCTCGTCGAACAGGAATACCGCCGGTTCGCGCACGATGGCGCGCCCCATCGCCACGCGCTGGCGCTGGCCGCCGGATAGCTCGCGCGGTTTGCGCTTGAGCAGCGGCTCCAGCTCCAGAATGCGCGCCGCCTCCTCCACCCGCTGGCGGATATGATCCTTGCCGAAACCGCGGATCTTGAGGCCGTAGGCCATGTTGTCGTACACGCTCATGTGCGGATAGAGCGCGTAGTTCTGAAACACCATCGCGATGCCGCGATCCTTGGGCTCCAGATCGGTCACGCGCCGGGTATCGATATAAATATCGCCGCTGGTGGTGCGTTCCAGCCCGGCCACCATGCGCAGCAGCGTGGACTTGCCGCAGCCGGACGGGCCGACCATCACGATGAACTCACCGTCCGCCACGTCGAGGTCAATCTGTTTGATCACCGGCGTTTTACCGTCGTAAGACTTGGTGACCGCCTGTAGTTTTAATCCTGCCATCGTCGTTATTTCTCGCTATCAACCAGACCGCGCACAAACCAGCGCTGCATCAGAAGCACCACCGCCAGCGGTGGCAATAAAGTCAGAATCATCGCCGCCATCACCTGGTTCCACTGGGTCGGCGCGCCGGAAGTGGAGATCATGCTCTTGATGCCCGCCACCGCGGTGCCCATCGAGGCGTCGCTGGTGATCAGGATCGGCCACAGGTATTGGTTCCAGCCGTAGATAAAGGTGATGACGAACAGCGCCGCCAGATTGGTTTTCGACAGCGGCAGCACAATGTCCCAGAAGAAACGCATCGGCCCGGCGCCGTCGATGCGCGCCGCCTCCAGCAGCTCATCCGGCAGCGTCATGAAGAACTGGCGCAGCAGGAAGGTCGCGGTGGCCGAGGCCATCAGCGGCAGCGTCAGGCCGGTGTAGCTATCCAGCAGGTTGAGGTTGGAGATCACCTCCACCGTCGGGAAAATGCGCACCTCCACCGGCAACATCAGGGTGAGGAAAATCAGCCAGAAAAACAGGCTGCGCAGCGGGAAACGGAAATACACGATGGCGTAAGCCGACAGCACCGACACCGCGATCTTGCCGCAGGTGATCGCCAGCGCCATGATCACGCTGTTGAGCAGCAGCAGCGAGAACGGCACCTTGAGGTTGCCCACGCCGCCCTGCCAGATATTGCGAATGTTCTCCCACAGGTGGCCGCCGGGCACCAGCGTCATCGGCACCTGAAACACCTGTTTGTCGTCCAGCGTGGCGGCGACAAAGGCCACGTACAGCGGGAACAGCACCACCAGCACGCCGATAATCAGCATCACATGGCTGAAGATGTCCAGCCCGCGTCGATTCTCAATCATTGGTAGCGCACCTTACGTTCAACGAAGCGGAACTGGATCACCGTCAGGCCGATCACCAGCAACATCAGGATCACCGACTGCGCGGCGGAACTGGAGAGATCCAGCCCGGCGAAGCCTTCGCGGTAGATTTTGTAGATCAACGTGGTGGTGGACTGCACCGGCCCGCCGCCGGTGGCGGCGTCGATCACCGGGAAGGTATCGAAGAAGGCGTACACCAGATTGACCACCAGCAGGAAGAAGCTGACCGGCGCGATCAGCGGCAGCACCAGATGGAAGAAACGCCGCACCGGGCCGGCGCCGTCGATGGCCGCCGCTTCCATCAGCGAACGCGGAATAGACTGCAGCGCCGCGAGGAAAAACAGGAAGTTATAGCTTATCTGCTGCCATACCGAAGCCAGCACCACCAGGAACATCGCCTGGCCGCTGTTTTGCGCATGGTTCCAGTTATAGCCCAGACCGTTGAGGAAATGGGTGATCAACCCCAGACCGGGGTTGAACAGAAAGATCCACAGCACCGCCGCCACCGCCGGCGCCACCGCGTAGGGCAAGATCATCAGCGTGCGATAGAGGCGGCTGCCGCGCAGCACGTAGTCCACCAGCGCGGCGAAGAACAGCGAGACCGCCAGCCCGATGCCCGCCACCAGGAAGCTGAAGATCAGCGTGGTATAGAACGAGTCGAGGTAGTAAGGATCCTGGAACAGCTGTTTAAAGTTATCCAGCCCGACAAACTGGCTGGACAGGCCGAACGGATCGAGGCTCTGCACCGAATACCACAGCGCCTCGCCGGCGGGCCATAAAAAGAAGACGGCGGTAATCAGCAGCTGCGGCAGCACCAACGCATAGGGCAGCCAGCTGCAGCCGAAACCGGGACGGGAAGATGACATAGACGTTAAACCATTAATCGGGTGCAGAAGGATCGGCGTGAAGACGCGAGCCCGGTCCGCCGGGCCCGCGACGCAGGATTACTTGGTCGATGCTTCGAAGCGGCGCAGCAGCACGTCACCGCGCTGCACGGCGGCGTCCAGCGCCTGCTGAGGCGTTTTCTTGCCGGTCCACACGCCTTCCAGCTCTTCATCCACCACGCTGCGGATCTGCGGCATGTTGCCCAGGCGCAGGCCCTTGGTGAACGGCAACGGCGGCTTGTTCAGCATCTGGCGAGTGGCGACGTCGGCCCCCGGGTTCTTGTCGTAGAAGCCCTGCTGCTTGGTCAGATCGTAAGCCGCGGTGGTGATCGGCAGATAACCGGTCTTCTGGTGCCATTCGGCGGCGATTTCCGGCTGCGCCAGGTACTGCAGGAACTCGGCCACGCCCTTGTAGGTGGCGGCGTCTTTGCCGTTCATCACCCACAGACTGGCCCCGCCGATGATGGCGTTCTGCGGCGCGTTTTTCGCGTCAGCGTCGTACGGCATCATGCCGACGCCGTAGTTGAATTTGGCGTAGTGCTTGATGTCCGCCAGCGAACCGGAAGAGGCGGTGGTGATGGCGCAATCGCCGTTGTAGAACTTCTCGGTGGATTCGTCTTTGCGGCCGAAATAGGTGAAGTCGCCCTTCTTGTTCATCGCTTCGAGCAACGCGATATGCTTGACCTGCAGCGGTTGGTTGAACTCCAGCTTGGCGCTGGTGCCGCCAAATCCGTTGTTTTCACTGGCGAACGGCACGCCGTGCCAGGCGCTGAAGTTCTCCAGTTGGATCCAACCCTGCCAGCCGCTGGCGTAACCGCACTTCATGCCTGCTTCGCGCAGTTTGGCGGTATCCGCCGCCAGTTCCTGCCAGGTTTTCGGCGGCTGATCCGGGTTCAGGCCGGCCTTTTTGAAGGCGTCTTTGTTGTAGTACAGCACCGGCGTGGAGCTGTTGAACGGCTGCGAAAGCAGATGGCCGCTCTTGTTGTCGGTGTAATAGCCGGCCACCGTCGGCACGAACACCGACTCGTCGAAGTTGATGCCGGCCTCTTTAAACACTTCGTAGACCGGCTTGATGGCTTTGCTGGCCATCATGGTGGCGGTGCCCACCTCGTAAACCTGCAGGATCGCCGGCGCCTTGCCGGAGCGGTAAGCGGCGATGCCCGCCGCCAGGCTCTGTTCGTAGTTGCCTTTATAAACCGGCACAATCTTGACGTCGCTGTGCGACTGATTGAAGCGATCCGCCAGGGAATCCACTTCCTTACCCAGTTCGCCTTCCATCGAATGCCAGAACGGGATTTCTGTCGCCGCCAGCGCCTGGGCGCTGACCGCCAGGGTCAATGCGACGCACAGCGTGGTTTTGCGAATAGCGTAGGTGAGCATGCCTAACTCCTGAAAAGCTGGTGTAAAAGCGCGTGAGCGAAAAGAATCAATTCTTAATGAGGGAGTGCCCCTATAGCTTTCGAGTTGCAGCCAGGCGGCAACCTGCTGGCTCCCTGGAGCTTAGCTAACTAAGTGACAGGGGGGCAGCCGGGCAGCCAACAACGCTGCGGCTCGAAAGATGACGGGGGATAACATGCCATGCGCGGATGACAGAAAAATAACCGTTAGATGACAGCCACATGACGGCAAGGTGAAGTGAAGATGGCGGTTTGATGTCGGCGGCGGGCATGGGCTCCGCCGCCGCGAGGATTACAGCGAACGGCGCAGGCGCGCCACCGCTTCTTGCATCTGCTGCTCGGTGGCGGTGGCGAACGACAGGCGGAAGGTCGAACGATCCGGGTTGTCGGAGAAGAAGTATTCCCCCGGCACGAACACCACGCCCTGCTGCAGCGTGGTGTTCAGCCATTCGGTGGCGTTGAACGGCTGGCGGAAACGCGCCCACAGGAACATGCCGCCCTTCGGTTTATCGAAGGTGATGTAGTCGCCCAGCTCCTGCTCCACCAAACCGGCCAGGATCTCGCCCTTTTGCTTGTAGGCGGCGCGGATCTTGTCGATCTGCGCCGGCAGGCGATCCAGGCCAAGGTAGCATTCGACGATGCTCTGCGACAGGGCGCTGGCGTGCAGATCCGCCGCCTGTTTGATGATCGCCACTTTATGCAGCAGGAACGGCGGCAGGATCGCCCAGCCCAAACGCAGGCCCGGCGCCAGGATCTTGGAGAAGGTCGAGGTATAGATGATGTGGTCGGTGTTGCCCAGCACCCGCTGCGACACCTGATGCAGCGTCGGGTGGCGCTCTTCGGTGAAACGCAGTTCGCCGTACGGATCGTCTTCGATGATCAGGAAGTTATGTTCGGCGGCCAGCTTCACCAGCAGTTCGCGGCGCGCGGCGCTGAGGGTAATGCCGCTGGGGTTGCCGAAGTTCGGCACCACGTACACGCCCTTGATGCGCTGGGTTTTCAGCAGTTCGGCCAGCTCTTCCACCACCATGCCGTCGCTGTCAGACGAGACCGACATGATGTTGGCCTCCGCCAGTTCCAGCGTTTGCAGCGCCGCCAGGTAGGTCGGGCGCTCCACCACAAACACGTCGCCCGGGTTGACGATGGCGCGCATCACCAAATCCAGTGCCTGCTGCGAGCCGGCGGTGACCATCACCTCTTCCGCGCCAGCGGTGACGCCGCGCTCGGCGCACAGCGCGCAAATGCGCTCACGCAGCAGCGGGCTGCCCTCGGTCAAACCATACTGGAACGCGCTTTTCGGCTGTTCGGTGATCGCCTGCTGGGTGGCGATGCTCAACCCTTCGAAATCGAACAGCGCATCAGAGGGGATGCCGCCCGCCAGCGAAATGACGTGTTCCATCTTACTGTGCTTAAGCAATTCACGGATGGCCGAACTTTTTACGTTAACGATGCGCTGCGCGAGTAACCCTTCTGTCTTCATTTCTTCTTCTCGTACCTGATTATTTTAATTCGTAGGGGGGCGGATTAACCGCCCAGATACGCCGACCTCACTGCTTCGTTGGCTAACAATGCAGCCCCCGTATCTTCCAACACCACGCGGCCGTTTTCCAGCACATAACCGCGGTCCGCCAATTTCAGCGCCTGATTGGCGTTTTGCTCCACCAGGAAGATGGTCATGCCCTCTTCCCGCAGCTGCTGAATGATGTCGAAGATCTGCTGGATGATGATGGGCGCCAGCCCAAGCGAAGGTTCGTCGAGCAGCAGCAGCTTCGGCTGGCTCATCAGCGCGCGGCCGATGGCCAGCATCTGCTGTTCGCCGCCGGACATGGTGCCGGCGCGCTGGCTTCGGCGCTCCAGCAGGCGCGGGAACAGCGTGAACACCCGTTCGATGCGCTGCTGATATTGGTGACGATCGGCGAAGAAGCCGCCCATCGCCAGGTTTTCTTCCACCGTCATGCGCGAGAAGACGCGCCGCCCTTCCGGCACGATCGCCACCGCTTCGCGCATGATGCGCGAGGTTTGCCACTGGGTGATGTCCTGGCCCTGGAAAACGATGCTGCCTTCGCTGGCGCGCGGTTCGCCGCACAGGGTGCCGAGCAGCGTGGTTTTACCGGCGCCGTTGGCGCCGATTAACGTCACGATTTCGCCCTGACTTATCGTGAGACTGACCTGATGCAGCGCCTGAATTTTGCCGTAATGGGCGGATACCTGATTGAATGACAACATAAAGACTGCGCCCCGTCATTGTGCGTGAGCATCGCTGGTGATTATTTCGCTGCGCAGCAAGGCGCGAGCCGTGAGGTTTGGTGGGCCAAATAAACGGTGAGTAACGCAGCGGCGCGGCGAAATAGCCCCAGCCCTGCGGGTCGCGCCCCAAAAACCCGCTCTCTGCGTTGTCAGATTCGAACATAGTCCCGCTATGTTCTTCATCTTCCGCCTTGATAGCGGGTTTTTGGGTCTGCGACGATGGCACGAACAATGATGGGACACAGTCTTAAGCCTCGCCCAAATAAGCCCGGATCACGTCCGGGTTGTTGCGGATCTCCGCCGGTGTGCCCTGCGCCAGCGGCGTGCCCTGATTCACCACATAAATGCGGTCGGAAATGCCCATCACCAGCTTCATGTCGTGCTCGATCAGCAACACCGAGACCTTATGCCGATCGCGCAGCTCGACGATCAGATGATCCAGCTCGTCAGTCTCTTTCGGGTTGAGGCCGGCGGCCGGTTCGTCCAGCATCAGCAGCTCCGGCCGGGTCACCATGCAGCGGGCGATCTCCAGCCGCCGCTGCTGCCCATAGGCCAGGTTGCCCGCCGAACGGTTGGCCATCTCCAGCAGGCCGACGCGCTCCAGCCACTCCGCCGCGCGCGCCAGCGCCTCGGCTTCGGCGCGGCGGAAGGCCGGGGTTTTCAGCAGCCCGGCGAACACGCCGCTTTTCAGGTGCTGATGCTGCGCCACCAGCAGGTTCTCAATCACCGTCATTTCACGGAACAGCCGCACATGCTGGAAGGTGCGCACCACGCCCATACGGGCAATGGCCTGCCCCGCCAGCCCTTCCAGATGGCGATCGCGCAATTTGATGGTGCCACCGCTCGGACGGTAAAAACCGGTCAGGCAGTTGAATACCGTGGTTTTACCGGCGCCGTTGGGGCCGATCAGCGACACGATTTCGCCTTCGTTCAGCGTCAGCGCCACATTGTTGACCGCCAGCAGCCCGCCGAAACGCATCGACAGGCCTTCCACCTGCAGTAAAGGTTGAACGCTCATGCCTGTTTCCCCTTGCCCGCGTGAATGTCCGCCGCCTGCAGCTTCAACTGCGGCCGTTTCATCGGCAACAGCCCTTGCGGCCGCCAAATCATCATCAGCACCATCAGCGCACCCAGCAGCAACATGCTGTATTCATTCAGATCGCGCATCAGCTCGCGCGACACCACCAGCAGGATTGCCGCCAGAATGACCGCGAACTGCGAGCCCATGCCCCCCAGTACGACGATCGCCAACACGAAGGCAGACTCGACGAAGGTGAAAGATTCCGGGCTGACGAACCCCTGGCGCGCGGCGAACAGCGTGCCGGCAAACCCGGCGAATGCGGCGCTGATGGTAAAGGCGGTCAGCTTGATGCGCGTCGGGCTGAGGCCCAGCGAGCGGCAGGCGATCTCGTCTTCGCGCAGCGCTTCCCAGGCGCGCCCGAGCGGCATGCGCAGCAGGCGGTTGATGACGAACAGCGTCAGCACCACCAGCAGCAACGCCACCAGGTACAGGAATACGATGCGATCGCTCGGATCGTATTTCAGGCCGAAGACGTTATGGAAAGTATCCCAGCCGCCGTCGCGCACGCTGCGGTTGAACTCCAGGCCGAAGAAGGTCGGTTTCGGGATCTGGCTGATGCCGTTCGGCCCGCCGGTGATCTCGGTATTGTTCAGCAGCAGAATGCGCACGATCTCGCCGAAGCCGAGCGTCACGATCGCCAGATAGTCGCCGCGCAGCCGCAGCACCGGGAAACCGAGCAGGAAGCCGAAGGCGGCGGTGACGATGCCCGCCAGCGGCAGGCTCTCCCAAAAGCCGAAACCGTAATAGTGATTCAGCAGCGCGTAGGTGTAGGCGCCGATGGCGTAGAAACCGCCGTAGCCGAGCACCAGCAGACCGGACAAGCCCACCACCACGTTGAGGCCGAGGCCCAGCATCACGTAGATCAGCGTCAGGGTGGCGATATCCACCGTGCCGCGCGACACCAGGAACGGCCAGGCGACCGCCGCCACAAGCAGCAGAGCCGCCAGCAGCTTTTGCCGCGGCGTGGTGCCGTCGAAGCTCGGCAGCACGAACGCCGGGCCGGAGACTTTTTTCAATCCCTGTTGCAGCAGCGGGCGCAACAGCTGGAATAAAAAGACGATGACGCAGCCGATGCCGATCCACATCCAGCGCACTTCCGCCGCGCCGTGCACCACCAGTTTGGTGCCGTCCAGGCTGAGCTGCATGCCCATCAGGAACGACGCCATCACGAACAGCACCGCCGTGGCGATCAGCGCATTGAGCAGATTGAGTTTCATACTTTCTCAACCTCCGGACGCCCGAGAATGCCGGTCGGCATGATCAGCAGCACCACGATCAGCAGCGCGAACGACACCACGTCTTTGTATTCGGTGCTCAGATAGGCGGAGGTCAGCGCTTCCGCCACGCCCAGCACCAGGCCGCCGATCATCGCGCCGGGAATGCTGCCGATGCCGCCCAGAACCGCGGCGGTAAAGGCTTTCATACCGGCCATAAAGCCGATGTAAGGATTGATGACGCCGTAGAACTGGCCGAGCAATACCCCGGCCACCGCCGCCATCACCGCACCGATGACGAAGGTCAGCGAGATCACCCGGTCGGTGTTGATGCCCAGCAGGCTGGCCATCTTCAGATCTTCCGCACAGGCGCGGCAGGCGCGGCCCATGCGCGAATAGCGGATAAACAGCGTCAGCGCCAGCATCGCCAGGAAGGTCACGAGCCAGATGGTCAGCTGCATGGTGCTGATGGTGGCGGCGAAGCCGTTGCTTTCCCCCAGCACCCACTGGCCGGTGACCAGGCTGGGCAGCGCCAGATCGCGCGAGCCCTGCGTCAGGCTGACGTAGTTTTGCAGGAATATCGACATGCCGATGGCCGAGATCAGCGCAATCAGGCGCTTGGAGTTGCGCACCGGCTTGTAGGCCACCCGCTCGATGCTCCAGCCGTAGGCGCTGGCGATGACGATCGAAACCAGGAACGCGGCGCCGATCAGCAGCCAGCCGACGTCGATGCCGAGCATCATCAGGGCGGCGATAACGATAAAGGAGACATAGCTGCCGATCATGTACACCTCGCCGTGGGCGAAGTTGATCATGCCGATGATGCCGTAAACCATGGTGTAACCGATGGCGATCAATGCATAGGTGCTGCCCAACGTTAAGCCGTTGAACATCTGCTGCAGAAAATAGAGGAGCTGCTCTGACATACTCTGAACCCTTGGCTGCGAAACCCGCCGACGGAGAACCGGCGGGTAAAGGGAGACGGGGCCGGCAAGCCGACCCGCCGGGCACAGCAAACTGCGCCCCACCCTAATCATTATGGCTTATTTGATCGGTGTGGACGTGCCGTTGGCATGCCACTCGAACACGCCGAACTCGAAGCCTTTCAGGTCGCCCTTGTCATCCCAGCTCAGCGGCCCCATCACGGTGTCCACCGGCTTGCCGGTTTTCAGATCCTTGACGATGTCCGCCGGCTCCTGGCTGCCGCTGCGCTCCATCCCGGTGGTCAGCGACTGCAGCGCGGCATAGGTGGTCCAGACGAACGGGCCGGTCGGATCCAGCTTCTTGGCTTTCAACGCATCGACGATCGGCTGGTTGGCAGGCACCTGATCGTAGCGTTTCGGCAGCGTCACCAACATGCCTTCCGAAGCGGCGCCGGCGATGTTGGACAGTGAGGAGTTGCCCACGCCTTCCGGCCCCATAAAGCGGGTCGTCAACCCGGCCTGTTTGGCCTGACGCAGGATCTGGCCCATTTCCGGGTAGTAACCGCCGAAGTACACGAAGTCGATATTCTCTTTCTTCAGGCGCGCCACCAGGGTGGAGAAGTCTTTGTCGCCGGCGGTGATGCCTTCGAACATCGCCACTTCGGTGCCCTGTTTTTTCAGGCTGTCGCGCACCGAGCGCGCCAGGCCTTCGCCGTATTGCTGCTTATCGTGCACCACGGCGATGCGCTTCGGTTTGATGTCGCTGAGGATGTATTTGGCGGCGGTCGGGCCCTGATCCGAATCCAGGCCGGTGGTGCGCAGGATCATCTTGTAGCCGCGGGTGGTCAGATCGGCGTTGGTGGCCGCCGGGGTAATCATGATCACGCCTTCGTCTTCATAGATATCGGACGCCGGCTGGGTGGAAGAGGAACACAGGTGGCCAATCACGTAGCGAATGCCGTCGTTGATCACCTTGTTGGCGACCGCAACCGCCTGTTTCGGATCGCAGGCGTCGTCATATTCCACGCCGACCAACTTGTCGCCCTTGATGCCGCCCTTGGCGTTGATGTCGGCAATCGCCTGGCGCGCGCCGGTAAACTCCATGTCGCCATACTGCGCGACCGGGCCGGACATCGCCCCGACGATCGCCACCTTGATGTCTTTCGCCATAGCCGCCTGGCTCATGGCCATCGCAATGCAACCCGCCAGCAGTGCCTTACCTGTTGTTAATTTCATCCGCAAATCCCCATCTGTCGTTGTGAACGTACCTGTTGTGTTTGCCTGCGCCCGATCGTTATTGACCGCTTTTGTTATAAGTAATAATGATTTAGGCGCTTTGTCGGCATTATTTTCTAATAAGACTTTATTTTTCATGCCATTAAACAGGAATTTTCTGCTGCAAATCAACTTCATCAGGCAGAAACAAGCGGTGTAAACAGGATAAAATTCGAATTAAATCTGCGCCGTTTACCTTGAGGCGTAGCGCGTTGTGCTGGTTAACAATCCCTTTACTAACTATTTACTCGGAAAATGCCCCGTGCAAAAAACATATTGCACAGTAATCGTACAGAAAAACTTACACAACGCTCTGCACAAGATCTATTACACTGTCGGCATCATTTAGCTGCGCGGAAATTCTGCATGAAACTGACCATCGAGCGCCTGACCGCGCTATCCCCGCAAGACCTTATCGACCTCGGTAAAATTTGGCCGCACCAGCAGCCGGAACAGTGGCAGCGCTGGCTGAGCGACGGTAGGGCGCTGTTCGCCGCCCGCTTCAACGAGCGTCTGCTGGGCGCGGTGAAAATTGCGCTGCAGGACGACCGCGCCGAACTGCAGGATCTGCTGGTGCGCGAAGTGACGCGCCGCCGCGGCGTCGGTCTTTACCTGGTGCAGGATGCGCAGCGTCAGCTGCCGCAGGTCGCCCACTGGCAGCTGTCGACCGCCGGTCTGGCGCCGCGCGAACGCGGGGAAGTCGATAACTTCATGCGCGCCTGCGGCTTTGCACCGCAGGGCGATCTCTGGCAAAAATGAAACGCCGGTTGGCGGCGCTGGTTTTGATTGCGCTGGGGTTGGCGGCCTGGTTCGCCGGGCATCAGCAGGCGCTGCGCCTGGCCTCAGGCTGGGATCAGCAGGTTTATGTCTGGCAGCGGGTGTGGACGCCGCAGCACGCCGATGCGCTGGCGCACAGCCGCGATCTGTTCAGCGGGGTGCGAGTGCTAACGCTGCAGGTGCATCCGCGTGAAGGCTGGCGGGAAATCCCGGCCGATCTCAGCCTGCTGAAGCAGGACGGCCGCCCGCTCTGGCTGGTGGCGCGCCTCGACGGCCAGCTGCCGCAGCTGGACCAGGCGGCCATTATCCAGCGCCTGCTGGCGCTCACCCAGCGCTGGCAGGCGGCCGGGCTGCCCGTCACCGGCGTCGAGATCGATCATGACGCCGCCACCGCCCGCCTGCCGGACTACCAACGCTTTCTGCAGCGGTTACGCCAACGGCTGCCCGCCGCTGTGCAGCTCGGCATCACCGCCCTGCCGGCCTGGATCGGCTCGCCCGACCTGCCCGGCGTACTGCAACAGGCCGACAGCTCCGTCCTGCAGGTGCATGCGGTGCTCTCGCCGCAGCAGGGGCTGTTTGACGGCCCCTTGGCGCTACGCTGGGTGCGGCAGTACGCCGCCGTCACACCGAAGCCGTTTCGCGTCGCGCTGCCGGCTTATGGCATGGCGCTGCTGGGGTTTGATGCGCAGGGTGCACAGGTGGAGAGCGAATCCTCGCTGCGCGTGGCGGGCAACGGCCGTGAGCTGACGGTCGCGCCGCAGCAGATCGCCGATTTTCTGCAAACGCTGGCGCAGCAAACGCCGCCCCGGCTGCGCGGCATTATCTGGTTCCGCTTGCCGCTGGCGGACGATCGGCGCGCCTGGTCGCTCGCCACGCTGCGAGCGGTGATCGAACGGCGGCCGCTGAATGTCGACTGGCAGGTAAAATTTAGGCCTCAGCCACAGCAAAACGGGCTGTATGATCTGATAATTCATAACAACGGGCCGGTGGACGCCCCGCTGCCGCAAGAAGTCATCATCCGCGCCGACGACTGCCTGGCGGCGGACGCGGTCGGCAACTACCGGCTGGAGTCCGCACCGCAACGGCAACGCTTTATTCGAATCAGCGGCGATCAGCTGCGCGCCGGACAATCCCGGCCGCTGGGCTGGCTGCGCTGCCAACAACTGACGCCAGGAGGCACCCTTGTCACACCTTGATACGCGCGCGGCACGGAACACCCGCCGCCTTCTTCCGCTGGCCATGCTGATCGG
Organism: Serratia sp. 22278; assembly: GCF_052045405.1. NCBI lineage: Bacteria > Pseudomonadati > Pseudomonadota > Gammaproteobacteria > Enterobacterales > Yersiniaceae > Serratia > Serratia sp. 22278. Next base: position 44,450 of record NZ_JBQEOW010000006.1, read on the forward strand.
CGCCGCGCTGGCGCTGCCGCTGAACGGCTATGCCTGCGGCCCGGATTTTCCTAACCGGCTGCTGATCGACCGCAACGGCACCCTGCTGTATATGCCGGAGGGCAATTTCGCCTTCGAAGCCGGCCGGCTGGTGCCGATGGATAAACAGCTGCCGCACTGGCAAGCCCCGCCGCCGCCGATGCCGCCGAAACCGATGCCGCAATCGCCGGAAACGATCGCGATCGGCAAAATGCGCGCCGCCAAAACGGTGGAAGAGGCTGACGCCGTCAATACGCAGGGGTTGTCCAACGCCGCGCGTCTCTATCAACTGGGCGCCGTGGCTTTCGCCAGCCACGATCCGCGCGCCACAGACTATTTCCAGCAGGTGCTGAAGCTACCGGCCGCCGAGCAGGGCGACTGGGGACTGCGGGCGCAGTATTCGCTGGGGCGGGTACTGATGGCGGACCACGGGACGCCGGTGAATGAATCTGGTGAAACCGCCCCCGCCGCCGAGCATCCGCCAAAAGCCGCGCTTGAACAGGCGCTGGCGGCATTCCAGCAGGTGATCGATCGGGTGAAAAACGGCGTCGCCGATCCCGATCAGCTGGCGCTGAGCAGTCTTGGGCAACAGGCGCGCATTCACCTGTGGCTGGGTGACGTCGCCCCCGCCGCCCACCTGTACGCGCAACAGGCGGCGCAGGGCGATCCGAGCGGCGGGCAGTCGCTGCAGTACGTCTCCAGCCTCCTGGTCAATCCCGACCATTTGGACACGCTGAAACAGGTTATCGGCGATCCGTTGATCCAGCAGCTGGTGACCATTGAGCTGTTCGCCCGCAGCGGCAACCTGCAAATGGCGGATACCGACGGCAACGGCCGCTCCGCGCAAATCATCAGCCAGATCCTGACGCTGCTGGACGGCTCAGTGAAAAGCGGCTTCGCCGGCAGCGATCGGCTGGCGGCGCTGGCTTACCGTTCGGGGCAATACCCGATGGCGGCGAGCCTGCTGAAAAACGCCGGCGACAGCGGCCTGGTGTGGTGGCTGCGCGCCAAAATGGCGCTGCGCGACGGCGACGTGAAAGCCGCCACCGCCGCCTACGCCAAGGCGGCAAGCGCGTTCCCCGCCGACGAAAGCTGGGGTGAACAGCGCAACGCCGACTTCGTCGCGGAAACCATCGTGCCCGAGTGCCGGGTGGCCGGCGAACAGGCCATCCTGGCGCTGAACCGCGGCGACTATCTGCAGGCGATGGATCTGCTGTATCGCGGCAAAGCGCTCTACTGGGCCGACGTGGCCGACGTGGCGGAGCGGGTGCTGACCGTCGATGAGTTGAAAGGCTTTGTCGATAAGCACGCCCCGGCGCCGACGACGCCGCTCAAGCCGGTAAACCCGGACGACTACGGCGGCCAGCAGATCACGCCGGAAGTGCAGCTGCGCGAACTGCTGGCGCGGCGGCTGATGCGCGTCGGACGCGCGCCGGAAGCGCTGGCCTATTTCGATATTCCCAACTACCGGCAAGCGGCGCAGCAGTATGCCGATGAGCTGAAGGCCGCCAAGGATAAATCCGCCGCGCCGCTGACGCGCGCGCAGGCTTACTATCGCGCCGCCAACCTGCTGCGCGCCCAGGGGCTGGAGTTTACCGGGTATGAGATGACGCCGGATTACGCCATCTATGGCGCCGGCTATTCCTATCTGGGGGATTCGTTCGATACTCGCGAGCTGAAGCATAAAAGCTGGATCGACAGCGCAGAAGCGGCGCGCGCCAAGGCGGCGCTACCGGAGGAAGACAACCGTTTCCTGCACTATCGCTGGCAGGCGGTGGGGCTGGCGCAACAGGCGGCCGATCTGCTGCCGCCGAAGAGCCAGGCCTATGCCGCCGTGCTGTGTAACGCCGCCAGCTGGGTTATCAAGCGCGACGCCAAAACCGGCCGCGCGCTTTATCAGCGCTATATCAACACCGGCACCCGTTATCCGTGGGCGGCGAAATTCGGCTACGACTGCCCGGCGCCGGACTTCGCCGCCGTGGCGCCATAACGCCGAATTTCAGGCACTAAAAAGCCCGGCTTGCCGGGCTTTTTTTATCGAATCTCGCATCGACTCAGGCTTCGATCGCCATTTTGAGTTTCTTCATGGCGTTCTTTTCCAGCTGGCGCACGCGTTCGGCGGAAACGCCGTACTGATCGGCCAGCTCCTGCAGCGTCGACTTGTTGTCGTCGTCCAGCCAACGGGCGCGAATGATATGCTGGCTGCGCTCGTCCAGACCTTCCAGCGCATAGGCCAGTTTGTCTGCGGCGTTGCTTTCCCAGTTATCTTCCTCGATGCCTTCGGCGAAGTCCGAGCTCTTGTCCTGCAGGTACAGCACCGGCGCCATCGACTGGCCATCGCGGGCCTCGTCGTCCGGAGTCGGATCGAACGTCATGTCCTGCGCCGCCATGCGCGATTCCATCTCGCGCACGTCTTTGCTGGTTACGCCCAGCTCGCGGGCCACCAGTTCCACTTCGTCCTGGTTGAACCAGCCCAAACGCTGTTTGGTTTTGCGCAGGTTAAAGAACAGCTTGCGCTGCGCTTTGGTGGTCGCCACTTTCACGATGCGCCAGTTGCGCAATACGTACTCGTGGATTTCCGCCTTAATCCAATGCACCGCAAAGGAAACCAGACGCACGCCGACTTCAGGGTTGAAGCGGCGAACGGCTTTCATCAGGCCGATGTTGCCTTCCTGAATCAGATCCGCCTGCGGCAGACCATAGCCTGAATAGTTGCGGGCAATATGAGCGACAAAGCGCAGGTGAGACAGGATGAGCTGCTTAGCGGCATCCAGATCGCCCTGATAATGCAGCCGTTCAGCCAGCTCCCGCTCTTCCTCTGCCGTCAGCATCGGATAGGCGTTGGCTGCCCGGATATAGGCTTCCAAGCTACCTTGGGGTACTAAGGCTAAAGTTTGCATTTCTTTGGTCATTCAAACCCTCTCTATGAGAATACAAAATCATGCAGGTGATTATTACAGCGGGGAAATGATTGATTCTACGGCAGTTGCTGAAGCAAAAGCGGTTCCACACGCCGGACACCTTAACATTTGCTGCAATTTTTGACCGTACTCCGCCCTAGAAGTTCACCCTTTTTTGCAAGCATTGTCGCTGACAATACGTGACGAGGGTGCAGGCCGATAGGGAATTTGTGCGCTAAGAAGAGAGGGATGGTGCTGACTTCGCTTGAGGTCACTCTTCTCCCGCAACGCGATCAAAAGCAGCAGGAGAAGAGTATACCAAAAAAATCTTACTGTGGTGTAAATCGGCGTAAATGTTGCACCGTCGCCAACCAGGCGGCGATCCAGCCGATCATCGCAGAGATGATCAGCAGCAGCAGCGCCTCATCCCAGCCCAGCCCGTGTAAGGTGAAGGTGGTGCCGAACACTTTGGCCACGCCGGCGACCACCGACTCCAGCTGCCACACCAGCGCCCCGGACAGCACCAGCGACAGCAGCGCGCCGGCAAAACCCAGCATCGCCCCGCCGTTGAGGAACGGCCGCAGGATAAAACCGTCGGTGGCGCCGATCAGTTTCATCACGTTGATGGTGTCGCGGCGGCTGAAGATGCTCAGACGCACGCTGTTGCCGATCACCAGGAACACCGCCACAATCATCAGCACGCCGATGATCGCCGCAATCTGGCCCGCCAACCCGGTCAGCGCCGCCAGACGGGCAAACCAGCTGTCATCCATACGCACTTCTTCGACGCCCTGCACCGCCGCCACGCGATCGCGCAGGGTGTTGAGGGTGTCCGAACTCTGGAAACTCAGCTTCGGCGTGACGATCGCCACCGCCGGCAACGGGTTCTCTTCCAGCATGTCCAGCGCGCCGCCAAAGCCCGACCAGTTGCGGAACTCGCCGCGCGCTTCTTCACGCGACAGGTAGTTCACCTTCTCCACGCCGGCTTCCGCCTTGATGGCGTCGAGCACTTTCAGCGCCGCGTCGTCATCGAGCGATTTATCCAGATAGACGGTCAGCTGCGGCGTCGGATACCACTGGCTGGCCGCGGTGCTGACGTTTTTCCACACGATATAGCACACGCTCGGCAGCGTCAGGGAAATGGCGATCACCATCACCGTCAGCAGCGTCGCCAACGGCTGACGCAGCATGTCTTTGATGGCATTCATCCAGGCGTAACGCCACTGTTCGCGCCAGCCGCCGCGCAGCGCCTTGCTCTTGGCGGTTTTTGCGTTATTGGCCATGGTGAGCGCCTCCTTGCATGCGGCCCTGGCTCAGCGTCAGGATGCGGTAATTGCGGCGGGCGATAAGCCCGGTGTCGTGCGTCGCCATCAGAACGGTCACGCCGACGCGATTGAATTCTTCAAACAGGCGCAGAATGCCTTCCGACAGCGCATCGTCCAGGTTACCGGTCGGTTCATCCGCCAGCAGCACCGCCGGCTTGTTCACCACCGCGCGGGCGATGCCCACGCGCTGCTGCTCACCGCCGGACAGCTGAATCGGGAAGTTCTTCGCTTTATCCAGCAAACCGACCTTGTCCAGCGCGGCGGAAACGCGGCGGCGGATATCTTCGGTGCTGGCGCCGGCGATGATCAGCGGCATCGCCACGTTGTCATACACCGTGCGATCCAGCAGCAAGTGGTGATCCTGGAAGATCATGCCGATCTGCCGACGCAGGAACGGCACCTCGCGGTTTTTCAAGCGGCTGATGTCGTGGCCGCCAAACCAGATGTGGCCGGCGCTGGGCCGTTCGATACCACAAATCAGTTTCAGCAGGGTACTTTTCCCCGCGCCGGAATGGCCGGTCAGAAACGCCATCTCCGCCGGGCGCAGATGGAAATCGACCCCCTGCAGCGCTTGCCGTCCGCCCAGATAAGCTTTACTGACCTGTTCAAAGCGAATCATCCGTATTAATCCTCTCGGGCAAAAAGTGCCTCAATAAAATCGTCAGCCTTAAACGGCCGCAAATCTTCGATGCCTTCCCCGACGCCGATATAGCGGATCGGGATACCGAACTGATCGGCGATGGCGAAGATCACCCCGCCCTTGGCGGTACCGTCCAGTTTAGTCAGCGTGATGCCGGTTAAGCCCACGGCCTCATTAAATAATTTCGCCTGACTGACGGCATTCTGGCCGGTGCTGGCATCGAGCGTCAGCATAACCTCATGGGGGGCCTGGTCGTCCAGTTTTTTCATGACGCGGACGATCTTCTTCAGCTCTTCCATCAGGTGCGATTTGTTCTGCAGACGGCCGGCGGTATCGGCGATCAACACATCGATGCCGCGCGCCTTGGCGGCCTGCACCGCATCGAAGATCACCGAAGCGGAATCCGCGCCGGTATGCTGCGCCACCACCGGAATGCGGTTGCGTTCGCCCCACACCTGCAGCTGTTCCACCGCCGCGGCGCGGAAGGTGTCCCCCGCCGCCAGCATCACCGACTTGCCCTCCGCCTGGAACTGACGCGCCAGCTTGCCGATGGTGGTGGTTTTACCCACACCGTTCACGCCGACCATCAGGATGACATACGGAGTTTTCCCGCTGACATCCAGCGGCCGATCGACCTTGGCCAGAATTTCGGACATTTCCTCCTTCAGCTTGCCGTACAGCGCTTCGGCGTCTTTCAGCTGCTTGCGGCTGGCGTGCTGGGTCAGGGAGGTGATGATCTTGCGCGTGGTGTCCACGCCGACGTCGGCGATCAGCAGCTGTTCTTCCAGCTCGTCGAACAGGTCGTCGTCGATCTTTTTACCGCGGAACAGCCCCATAAAGCCGGAACCGAGGTTTTGCTTGGTCTTCAGCAGGCTGCGCTTCAGGCGCGCGAAGAAGCCCTCTTTGGTCGGGCGCTCCTGCTCTTGCGCAACGGCCGGCACGACAGGCTCCAGCGGCTCTTCTTCCGGCTCGGGCTCGATGACCGGCTCAGGTTCGACGACTGGCTCGGGCTCGACGACCGGCTCGGGTTCAACCACTGGCTCGGGCTCGACCACCGGCTCAGGTTCAACCACCGGCTCAGGCTCGACGACCGGCTCAGGTTCAACCACCGGCTCAGGCTCGACGACCGGCTCGGGTTCAACCACCGGCTCAGGCTCGACGACCGGCTCAGGTTCAACCACCGGCTCAGGTTCAACCACCGGCTCGGGTTCAACCACCGGCTCAGGCTCGACGACCGGCTCAGGTTCAACCACCGGCTCGGGTTCAACCACCGGCTCTGGCTCGACGACCGGCTCAGGTTCAACCACCGGCTCTGGCTCGACCACCGGCTCTGGCTCGACCACCGGTTGCTGCTGCGCCGCCACTTGCTCGGTGACGCTGACGATCTCTTCAGCTAACGCTTGCGGCGCCGCCGGATGTTCAGCCGCCGCCGGTAGGTTTTCCGCGATTTGTTCACCGACCTGACCGTTATCCCACTCTCCCGGGGTGTCGACGGAGGCGGCAGGTTCAGATTCCTGGGCGGGGAGCTTGTCATCCAGCTTGGCGGCGGCCGGTTCAGCCGGCGTCTCCGCGGCCTGAGGTTCCGCCTGCTCTACCGACGGCTCAGGTTGCTGTTGCTCTTCTTCCTTTTCCTTCTGGCCAAAGCCCAGCCAGGAGAAAAACCCACGTTTCTTATCTTTTGCCATGTTATGACTCTACTCCGTACCGAAGGCTCGCTTACCCTCCATACCTGAAGGATATATGCTGACAATAATCCGCCGAGTCTATCACTTTCCCTCGCGCAGCAACACGCATCCGGCATGCTTTCCGGCGTGAAATCAGACAACAACGTTTTACCGTTCCCCCCGACGCCCGTCACCGGTAGAATAGGGACAACTTTTCGTTAACCTCGGCGGCCCCGCGCCGCGAAAGAAACCAAACAACGCTTATGACAAGACTCTCGCCACGGGCGGCGGCCAAAAAACCGCCCCAGGCCGCAGCCGGACAGATCCGCATCATCGGCGGCCAATGGCGCGGCCGCAAACTCCCGGTGCCGAACAGCCCGGGGCTGCGCCCCACCACCGATCGGGTGCGCGAAACCCTGTTCAACTGGCTGGCGCCGGTGATTCAGGGCGCGCGCTGTCTGGACTGCTTCGCCGGCAGCGGCGCATTGGGGCTGGAAGCGCTGTCGCGCTATGCCGGCAGCGCCACGCTGCTGGAATTCGAACGGCCGGTGGCGCAGCAGCTGGAAAGAAATCTGGCGCTGCTGCAGGGCAAAGGGGTGGTTATCAACACCAACGCGTTGAGCTGGCTGGCGGGTGACGGTCAACCGTTCGACGTGGTCTTCCTCGATCCGCCGTTTCGCAAAGGCCTGCTGGCGGAGACCGCCCTGTTGCTGGAACAGCGCGGCTGGCTGGCCGACGAGGCCTGGATCTATGTAGAAGCCGAGGCGGAAAGCGCCGCGGCGGACGTGCCTGCCAGCTGGCAGCTGCACCGGGAGAAGGTCGCCGGCCAGGTGGCCTATCGCCTTTATATTCGTTCGCAAGAGAAAACCGATCATGCTGATTAATCTGGGCCGCCTGCTGATGCTGTGCGTGTGGGGCTTCCTGCTCTCTAACCTGTTCCATCCATTTCCCAAGCCGCTGAAGTATTTCATCGACGTGGCGCTGTTCTTTATGGTGGTGATGCACGGTCTGCAGCTGGTGCTGTTGAAATCCACCCAGCCGAAGGATCAGCCGATCAGCTACTGGCAAGAGGCCAAGATCTTTATCTTTGGCGTGTTCGAGCTGCTGGCCTGGCAAAAGAAACAGCCGCCCATCAAGAAGAAGTGACCGCTACGGCTGAGCGGTGAACGAGACGAAGCGCGTGCCCTGCATGTTCAACGTGCCCTGCGCGCCTTTTTCAATCGGGTTGTACTGCCATTGCTTCAGCCGCAGCTGGATGTCTTCACCGCCCTGGTTCGGGCTGAACACCACCTCGTAATACATCGGCTCATTGACCAGCGGTTCGCGCTGCGGCGCACGGGTCTTGGCGACCGGCACCGCGCGTTTGTCGCTCACCGTCACCTGCAGACTGCGCATCGGCGCGCGATCGTTTTCCGCCTCCTGCTGGCGCTGTTTGAAGTAGCGTTGCGTGGCCAACACGGCGATCAACGCCATCACGGCGACAAAAAACAACGGTGGCTTACTCATCGGTTTCCCATTTCCTTCGCGGCTAAATCAGCGTAAACATAGCATTCTCAAGAAAGCATTGTCGATCGCCGGCAGGCTACCTACACTGAAATGAAGAAGTGACATGGGTGACAGTTTGGAGCCGGTTGTTGCGGCTCCCTCATACATAAGGAAGACATAAATGAGTTGGCCGTTCCTTGCCGTATTCTTTTCCGGTTGGCTGTTCGTCGACGCCTCTTACCGTGGGCCGCGCTGGCAGCGCTGGGTGTTCAAACCCGTCACGCTGCTGTTGCTGTTGCTGTTGGCCTGGCAGGCGCCGGTGCTCGGCGCGGCGGGTTATCTGATCGTACTCGGCCTGCTGGCGACGCTGATCGGCGACGCATTGCTCCTGTTGCCGCGCGAACGGGTGCTGTACGCCATCGGCGCCTTTTTCCTGTCCCACCTGCTGTACACCCTGAGTTTCGCCAGCCAGATGACGTTCAGCCTGTTCTGGCCGCTGCCGCTGGCGCTGCTGGCGATCGGCGCACTGCTGCTGGCCACCGTCTGGACCCGGCTGGAAGAGATGCGCTGGCCGATCGTTACCTACGTGGCGATGACGCTGCTGATGGTCTGGCTGGCGGGCGAACAATATTTCCTGCGCAGCACCGATTTCGGCTTCTCGCTGCTGATCGGCACCTCGCTGCTGCTGCTGGCCAACGTGGTTTGGCTGCTCAACCGCTACCGCTTCACCTTCCGCGCGGCGGACGCCATCGTGGCTTTCTGTTACTTCTCCGGCCACTTCCTGATCGTGCGTTCGCTCTACCTGTAGAGACCTGCCGCGGGTTCGGCGCGCCGAACCCGTTTCTTCATCAAGCCAGCGCTTTCAACGTCAAAGCCTCATCCGCACCCAGCTGATTGCGGTACAGATCGCCGTCGCGCGAGAAGAACGCCAGCGTGCTGCCATCCGCCCGCAGCAGGGCGATGCCGTCCGGCGCCGGGCGCCAGCCCACCACTTCCGCCGCAAACACGCTCTGCAAACAATGTTGCCGATCCACCAGCTGATAGCCGTTGGTCTCGCTTTGTTCATCCGCCAGAAACTCGATTTGGCATTGCCGTTCGCTGTCGGCCACCTGCCATTGTCCCGCCAGCGACTGCGCGGTCGGCAATGCCAAACTGCCGGCCATCACCGCGCTCGTCACCATCATGCCGCCCGCCGCCAAGGCGGTGCGCGCTAAAGTACCTTTCATACCGGGCTCCCGCATCACGCCCGGCCGAGACTGCGCCGGGCGTTCCGTTGCTGTGTTACACGATAAAGTCCGTGGCGACGTCTACTTGGCCGACGATTTTCACCAAGAAGTCCGGCGCCTGATGCCCACCGATGTTCACCGACAAATCGGTCACGTTGCTGGACGCGTTGTAGCTCAGCAGCGCCTCACCGGCCGTGCCGCTGAAGTGATCGACGAAGTGAATGAAATCGCTGCTCTGCGCTTCTTTATTGAAGAACGACAGGTCGATCTTGTCGATCCCCTTCTGGAAGTCGCGGATCCAGTCTGAAGCGCCCGGTGCGGAATCGCTGGCGGCAGAGAACACGAAGATGTCTTTGCCGGCACCGCCCCACAATTCATCCGCCCCGCCGCCGCCGAACAGCACGTCGTTACCCGCGCCGCCTTTCAGCACGTTGTTGGCCGCGTTGCCGACGATCACGTCGTTGCCGGAACCGCCAATGGCGTTCTCAATGGTCACACCGGCGGCGATCGAGACGTTGCCCTTCAGGCCGCCCACGTCGGAGAACGATTTCTCGTTCAGGTTGATGCGCTGGTTAGCGGTGTAACCGGAGAAGTCGAAGGTATCGTTGCCGCCCGCATCCCAGGCCGCAAAGATCACTTTCTGCGAGTTGCTGGTGGTGCTGAGGAAGTCACGACCGGTATTGGAGTTAAAGCCGTACACGGTGTCGCCGGTGCGGGTCGACAGGTTGGCGCCATACAGATGCTGAATGGCGGCAATGTCATCCAGCAGCGGAGCCGCGGCATAGTGACCGCCGTTGTCGCCACCGGTATTGGTTTCACTCCAGTAGCTCATCAGGCTGAACTGGCGGGTATCTTCCGCATAGGTGACATCTCTATAGGTCGGGTTGCCCTCACCGGCGTTGTAGTCGCCCGGGTGGCTCAGGCCCAGCGCATGGCCAATCTCATGGGTGAACGTCTGGCGGCCGTAGTCTTCGGTCGCCGGATGCTTCACGTTCGATTGGTTGACGTTGTACCAGGTCTGGCCGCCCAAATCCTGGCCCTGCCAAATGGTGTTCGGCAGGAAGGCGTAGGCCTGGGTGCCGTAATCATAGTGGCCGGGACGATCCTGGCTGTAATTGCCGAAGGTGATATTGGCCTTTTGACCGGCCGCCACTTCGGTGAAGGTGATATTGGCGACGTCGGCCCAGGACTGCAGCGACAGCTTAGCCTGCTGCTGCTGTTCCGCGCTGAACTTGCTCAGCCCGGTGTCGCCGGCGACGTTGGTGGAAGAGAACTTATAGTCCGGGAACGAGAAGGTTAATTTGACCGGCTGGCCAAATACCTTGTAACCGTTCCAGGTTTGGTTCTCACGGGTAATAAACAGCCCAGCTTGCTCGTTAGAAAATGAATCCTTGCCATTAATCTGAATCCCGTTACCCCGCTCATGATAATGCAGCAGGTCGTCTACAGCATCGTAACCGGTTGTCGCGGCTGCGAGGCTGGATTCAGTAATTTCAATTGCCTTTTTAGTAGATTGCATTGGTTCGATTCCACTCATTACCTGATTGATATCAATCAGACAGATAGACATAACCTCCCCGTAAGCCACGGTTAATGAACCTCAAGCTTGCTGGAAGGGGCTTATGCGCCGTTACCGGCAGTGTGTTAGGTAGAATTAATGCATATATATCAGCAAATAAGATCACCATTAAAAATGGTAATCGATTCCAATTATAGGCAGGACCGTAAAACTGCACATAAAATAATCAACCATTTATTATCGCAACGAAAGTTTGTTATGCTGCTTTTTAGGCTTATTTACAAAGCAAATGAAACTTGATGAGGATAAGTTGGCACCAAACTTCAATAGCAATGCGGCCTGCAGACTCAAGCGAATCATGCTGGCTTTACTCGGGGTAAAAGGTAAATTTTGCTAAAGCGTTATAGATTAATAACTCTTTATTATTAGATCGGGCGATTTTTTAGTTTCTATAAGAATATTATTTTCTTATTTAAACTAACGGCAGCGAGCCTTTTCGCCCAAATAGGGGATAAGAAAAGCCGATATATTTAAATTCGCATTATTCATTATTGAATGATCCCCCCTTTCTACGCTTGAACGCCGTTAGCAATAATTCTCATCCGGCGCTTGACTCTGGAGTGGACTCCAGGGTGTAGAGTCAGTTGAGCAAACCCGTTTAACAGCCCGAAGGGGGACGTTATGCACAATCAGCAAAACCATAATCATCAGGAACATCACCACGCCGAAGGCGGATGCGGCTGCAACCACAGCCACAGCAAAACTCAACATGGCTGCAGCAGCGAACCGAAAAACGCCGCCGCACAGGCCGAACACGCCCACCATCATCACGATCATGGCGATAGCGGCTGCTGCACCGCCGCGCCCGACGATCCGGACGAGGAAAGCGACAGGCTGGCCGCCGCTCCCCCTTCCGGCAGCCAACGTTTCAGCTGGAAAGTCACCGGCATGGACTGCCCCAGCTGCGCCAAAAAAATCGAAAATGCCGTCACGGCACTTCCCGGCGTCGACAGCGCGCGCGTGTTGTTCGCCACCGAGAAACTGGTGGTCGACGCGCAGTCCGATATCAGCCTGCGGATCCAGGACGCGGTCGCCCAGGCCGGTTTTACCCTGCTCGGCGCTCAGACCGCCAAAGCCGCCGCGCCGAAAACCTCACGCTTCGGCGAATTCGCGCCGCTGCTGCTGTTAACCACCCTGATGGTGGTCAGTTGGGCGCTGGATCGGGTTAACCCGGAGCTGGGCCGCATCGCCTTTATCGCCACCACGCTGGTCGGGTTGGCGCCGGTCGCCGCCAAGGCGCTGCGTTTGATTCGTTCCGGTACGCCGTTCGCCATCGAAACGCTGATGAGCGTGGCGGCCATCGGCGCGCTGTTCATCGGCGCCACCGCCGAAGCGGCGATGGTGCTGCTGCTGTTTATGGTCGGCGAACTGCTGGAATCCTACGCCGCCAACCGCGCACGGCGCGGGGTGACGGCGCTGATGGAGCTGGTACCTGAAGATGCGCTGCTGCTGCAAGGCACGGAACGCAAACGCGTGCCGGTCGCCAGCCTGCGCCCCGGCGACGTGATTGAAATCGCGCCCGGCGGGCGCCTGCCGGCCGACGCCGAGCTGCTCAATCCGTTCGCCAGCTTCGATGAAAGCGCCCTGACCGGCGAATCGGTGCCGGTCGAGCGCCAACAGGGTGAGAAAGTGGCTGCCGGCAGCCTGTCCGTCGATCAGGCGGCGCAGATGAAGGTGATCTCCGAGCCTGGCAAAAACGCCATCGACCGCATTTTGCAGCTGATTGAAGAGGCCGAAGAGCGCCGCGCGCCGATCGAACGCTTCCTCGATCGCTTCAGCCGCTACTACACCCCGGCCATTATGCTGCTGGCGGTCGCGGTGATCCTGGTACCGCCGCTGCTGTTCTCACAGCCGTGGGAGACCTGGATCTATCGCGGCCTGACGCTGCTGCTGATCGGCTGTCCATGCGCGCTGGTGATCTCAACGCCGGCGGCCATCACATCCGGGCTGGCGGCCGCCACGCGGCGCGGCGCGCTGATTAAAGGCGGCGCGGCGCTGGAGCAACTGGGCCAGATTCAAACCATCGCCTTCGATAAGACCGGCACCCTGACCGAAGGCAAGCCGACGGTCACCGACGTGCTGCCTATCGGCGCGCTGACCGAACAACGGCTGTTGCAGCTTGCCGCCGCGGTGGAAGCCGGTTCACATCACCCGCTGGCGCAGGCGATCATCAACCGCGCCGCCGCAAGCGGGGCTGAGTTGCCGCTGGCGCAGGCGCGCCGCGCGCTGGCCGGCGTCGGCGTGGAAGGGATCGTGGACGGCAAGACCGTGCTGATCAGTGCGCCGGGCAAGCTGGCGCCGGGCCTGCTCGCCACCCAATGGCAGAACCAGGTAGACAAGCTGGAAAACGCCGGTAAAACGGCGGTGGTGGTGCTGGAAGACGGCGCGCCCATCGGTTTGCTGGCGCTGCGCGATACGCTGCGCGGCGACGCCAGGCAGGCGATAGCCGAACTGAACGCGCTGGGCATTCGCGGCGTGATGCTGACCGGCGATAACCCGCGCGCCGCCGCGGCGATCGCCGGCGAGCTGGGCCTCGACTATCGCGCCGGTCTGCTGCCGGAAGATAAGGTCAGCGCGGTCACCGAACTGAGCGAACTGCGCCCGACGGCGATGATCGGCGACGGCATCAACGACGCCCCGGCGATGAAAGCCTCCAGCATCGGCATCGCCATGGGCAGCGGCACCGACGTGGCATTGGAAACCGCCGACGCCGCCCTGACCCACAATCGGCTGGTGGGCGTCGCGGAGATGATCCGCATCTCGCGCGCCACCCACGCCAATATCCGGCAAAACATCACCATCGCGCTGGGGTTGAAAGGGGTCTTCCTGATCACCAGCCTGCTGGGACTGACCGGGCTGTGGCTAGCGGTGCTGGCCGACTCCGGCGCCACCGCACTGGTCACCGCCAACGCGCTGCGGCTATTGAGAAAGCGCAGCTAAGTTTGGAAACAAACACGGGCGCGGCATACCGCGCCCGTTGTCATTTGGGGGAGGGAACTTTTAACTCGGCCGCGCCGCCGTTAGACGCCTTTACGCAGCAGATAACGGTATGGCGCCTGCTCGGTCTCCTGCGCCACCAGCGTGTGCTCCATAAAGCGGCAGAACCCCGGGATATCGCGGGTGGTGGCCGGATCGTCGGCGATAATCAGCAGCGTTTCGCCGTTGTCCATATGGCGCACGGTTTTGCGCACCATCATCACCGGTTCCGGGCAACGCAGCCCCAGCGCGTCGAGCGTCTGGTCTGCCTGGGCAAATAAGTCAGTCATGCAATTTTTCTCGTTCAAAAACGATCGGCGAACGCTCGCCGCATCTCATTAGCGCCTAGTTTACGCCGGTAGTTTTTCTGCGCAAGATGCGTTAACGTTTGCGTTAAATTTAACCATTGCATTGGTTGCGCAAACGCGTATCATGCCGCCGCGCAGCGTTTTTTGCTGTTTTGACAAGACACACTGGGTTCCCTCACCCCACTGCTAAAAAGGCTACAACATGTATTCGTTTACCGCACAGCAGCGCTTCACCGCGTTGGTCTGGCTTTCGCTGTTTCATATCGCCATCATTACCTCCAGCAACTACCTGGTGCAGCTGCCGATCACCGTTTTCGGCTTCCATACCACCTGGGGCGCCTTTACCTTCCCGTTTATCTTCCTGGCGACCGATCTGACCGTACGCATTTTCGGCGCGCCGCTGGCGCGACGCATTATCCTGGCGGTGATGGTGCCGGCGCTGTTCATCTCTTATGTGATCTCCACCGTCACCTATCAGGGAGAATGGCAGGGCTTCGCGGCGCTGAGCAGTTTTAACCTGTTCGTGGCGCGCATCGCCGTCGCCAGCTTTATGGCCTATGTGCTCGGCCAGATCCTCGACGTACACGTCTTCAACCGCCTGCGTCAACGCAGCGCCTGGTGGGTGGCGCCGGCGGCGGCGATGTTCCTCGGCAACATCAGCGATACGCTGGCGTTCTTCTTCATCGCCTTTTATAAGAGCAGCGATCCCTTCATGGCCAACAACTGGGTGGAGATCGCGCTGGTGGATTACAGCTTCAAGGTGATGATCTGCCTGCTGTTCTTCCTGCCGATGTACGGCGTGTTGCTGAACATGCTGCTCAAACGCATCGCGGCGCGCAGCGGCGGCCTGCAGCCGGGCTGAGTCGTGTTATTCTGGGCGGCCTTATCCTTTGGAGGCCGCTCATGACCCCAATCGTCCGCACCGCCACGCTCGAAGACATCCACCTCCTTTACCAACGCATCCCCGAATTCGGCGGCCTGCATAGCCTGGCCGATCTGCAGCAACGTATCGGCGCCGCCCCCGCCAGCCTGTTGATCGCCGAGATAGCCGGACAGCCGGCCGGTTTCAAACTCGGTTATCAACGGCAGGAAACGGTGTTTTACAGCTGGCTGGGCGGCGTGCTGCCGGCATTTCGTCGCCACGGCGTGGCGCAGGCCTTGTTGGCTGAACAGGAACGTTGGGCGCGGGCGCAGGGCTATCGCCAACTGACGGTCAAAACCCGTAACCGGTTCCGCGCCATGCTGACGATGCTGATCGCCCACCACTATCAGATTGTTCAGCTGGAAAAGAAAGGCGAAGTGGCTGATTATCGGCTATTACTGGAAAAAAACTTGTGACAACATCTGCCTTGCATTTCAACCTGGAATAGGTTGCGATACGACAGTGAATCCCTACCGGAAAGGAAGAAGGAAGCCCGATGCGTAAAGTAGCGAAATTGATGGGTATCAGCCTGCTGGCGCTTGGCCTCGCGGCCTGCGACGGCGAAACCAAAGACACCAAGGCAGCGCCAGACGGCGCGGCGGCCAGCGCGCCGGCCGGGCAGCAGGTGAGCCTGCTGGACGGTAAACTGGCGTTCACCCTGCCGGTCGGCATGGCGGATCAGAGCGGCAAGCTGGGCAACCAGGCCAACAACATGCATGTTTACGCAGACAGCACCGGTCAGCGCGCGGTGATCGTCATCTTGGGCGACAAGACCGCCGACAGCCTGGAGACTCTGGCCAAACGCCTGGAGAATACCCAGCGCGCGCGTGACGCCAACCTGCAGGTGATCACCAACAAGGCGCTCGACGTCAACGGCGTGCCGCTGCGTCAGCTGGACAGCATCATCACCAGCGGCGGTGAAAAGGCTTATTCTTCCGTCCTGATCGGTTCGCTGAACAACAACATGCTGACCATCCAGGTAACGCTGCCGGCAGACAATCAGCAGCAGGCGCAGACTGAAGCCGAAGGCATCATCTCTACCCTGAAGCTGAAACAGTAATCCCGCAGGGGCCGGCCTGCCGGCCCTTTCGTTTTATGCCAACGCCTGCGCCAGCAGGGTGATCGGATGTTCGCAGCGCTTGCTGGTGGACATTTCTATCTGCCATTTGCAGGTCTCGCAGTCGGTCACCACCAGATCCACCCCGCTCTCTTCTATCTGCCGGAACAGCGGCGCGCCGATGCCTTGCGACGTGGCGTAGTTCTCCGATTTGAACCCGTAGGTGCCGGCGATGCCGCAGCACTGCGAATCCAGCACCACCAGCTCCAGCCCCGGTATCTGCCGCAGCAGCTCCAGGGTGTAGGCGGTCCAGCCCATCTTCTCCATATGGCAAGGCGTGTGATACGCCACCCGCAGCGACGTGCGTTTCAGCGGCAGGCTGCGCCCCTGATTGATCAGGCGATAGAGATAGCGCGTCGCCAGCTCCACCCGATCGCGCACCGGGGTGGTGTCTACGTCCAGCAAGTGGGGGTATTCGTCGCGCAGGGTGAAGGTGCAGCTCGATGAGGTCGCCACTACCGGAATGCCGCGCTCCAGCACCGTTTCATGCAGCGACTCGGCGTTAACCCTGGCCTGCTTCTTGGCCTGCTCGATAAACCCGTTGGCGATCAGCGGCACGCCGCAGCATTTCTCGCGCTTCAGCAGTTGCACGCCGATATCCAGCGCGTTGAACACCCGGACCAAATCCTTGCCCAGCTGCGGGTGGTTATAGTTGACGAAGCAACCGTGGAAGAATGCCACCTGCTCGGCGTAACGCTGCTGAGCCTGCGCCTGTTGCCGGTACCAGCGGCGGAAGGTGCCGAAGGAATATTTCGGCAGTTCGCGCCGGTGATCGATCTTCAGCGCCTTGTCCAGCAGCTTGCGCACCGGTTTCAACCCGGTGGCGGCGTTGACGATCGGCGCAAACGGCGTCGACAGCGAGCCCATGATATCGGTGTGGCTGAGGATGGCGTCACGCAGCGTCGGCTTGCTCTGGGCGAAGTCGGCGCGGGCGCGCTGAATAATGTCGCCGATTTTGACGTCGGACGGGCAGGCCACTTCACAACGCTTGCAGTTGGTGCAGTATTTCAGCGCTTCGTCGTACAGCGCCGGGTCTTTCAGCCGCAGCCGCTCGCCGTCCGGCCCCGCCTGTTTCGGCCCCGGATAGAGCGGGTTCACTTTGGCGACCGGGCAGTAGGTGGTGCAGACGGTACATTTGATGCAGCTTTCAAAGCTGTGGTCCTGATGCAGGCTCATACGCACTCCTCCGCGGCGATCTGCTGCGCGACGTGCAGCGCACCGATCAATGACACGCCGGCGCCGCAGCCCTGCTGCAGCGGATCGTAGCCGCCGGCGACCGCGCCGATGGCATACAGATTGTCGAACGGCATTCCCTGCTTCATCGCCCGCAGCCTGCCGTCGGTGCGCACGCCAAACTGCAGATAAGGCTGTGGCGCGAACAGCTCGCGCCGGCTCCAGTCGGCGCGATCGGCGCGGCTGTGCACGTCCAGCCCGAAGATCGGCTCGCGTACCCGGTCGAAATCGGCCACCAGCCCATTGCTGAAGAAGCTGCCGCTGGCCAGCACCACCTGCTGCGCCCGCAGCGGAATATCGCCGTGGTTGCGGGTGTACAAACCGGTGATGCGACCGGCCTCGCTCTCGGCGCGCAGCACGCTGTCGCCGGGCATGAAAACGCCGCCCAGCTGCTGAAAACGCCGCCGCAGCGCCTGATGCAAGCGCATGCCGGGCACCGAAGGCGGCAGCGTCGGCAGCAGCCGGATCGGCTTGCCGACCGCATCCTGCAGCACCGCCAGCGACGCGTCATCCTCCAGGCCCAGACAGGCCGGCAGGAAGAGCGCCTCGGCCTCGCCCGCCAGCCGCCGCAGCTCCTCGGCCATCGGCGGCAGGCTTTCCATCAAATCCAGAACCCGGGCGATGTTCACCGCGCGGAACTCGCTGGGGTTATTGCGCAATCTGTCCAGCGCCGGCATGTGCAGATAGGCTACCTCCGTCTCTACGCCGAGCTCGCGGCTCAAGGCGTCGGCGGCCATCTGCGGCTGGAAGTCGAGGAAACCCTCGATGCCGATCACCGCGATGCGCCGCCACGGCAGTTGGCCGGTCAGCGGCAGCGTCGGGATCGCCTGCGGGCTGAGCCAGGTGGCGCGGCGCGTGCCAAGCGGCGTAATGCGCAGATGGTTGTTGGCTCCCTCGCCCTGCAGGCGCAGCCCGCAGCGCTCCAGCAACCGCTGTGCGGCGGCGGACAGCGCCGCCACCCGGCCGGGCCCGATCAGGGCATACGGATGCTGCGGCGCCTGTTGCGCCAGCTGCGGCAACGCCGCCAGCGGCATCTCGACCGGCGTGCCGTCCGGCAATCTCGCCAGCAGATCGAGCGAGCCGGAGGAGAAGTAGAGCGCGCTCTGGCCGGAACTGACCACCGCACAGCGTTTGCCCAGTTCGGCCACGGCAATGGCGCAGCTCAGGCCCGCCAGGCCGCCGCCAATCACCACTACGTCAAATCGCATCATCCGCCTCCTGCTCTTTGTCTGCCTGGGCCTCAAGCCCGCATAATCCCTGGTAAACCCAACTGGTAAATTCACTCTCGCGCAGCGCGTCGCCCCAGGCGATCGGCCGCACGCCTTTCCAGCGTTCGTTGAGGAACTGCGACAGCTGCACGATGGATTGCTGCGGCGTGCTGACCTTGAAGCGCGTCAGCAGTCCGGCGGCGCGGCAGGCGCAGAGTTCCCCCTGGCAGGTGCCCATGCCGACGCGGGTGCGGCGACGCAGATCCACCAGGTTATTGACGGTCAGCGAATTGACCGCATAGCGCACTTCCCCGGCGGTCACCGCCTCGCATTCGCACACCAGGCTGGTGTCGAGCCGATCGGCCGCCGGCACCTGGCTGGCGCGATCGCCGTGCCGGTAGATCGCCGAGCCGCGAATGCTGGCGGGCAGTGAGACCACGCTGCGCACCGTTTCCTCCGCCGACTGGCGGGATCCGGGCAACGCGTCCTGCGCGGTGGTGCACGGGCGGTTTACGCCAAGCTTTTCGCACACCTTGTCGGTGGCCCACTCCGCCATCAGACGATAGGTCATCAGCTTGCCGCCGGTGATGGTGATAAACCCTTCCAGCCCGTCGCGGCTGGCGTGATCGAGCAGCACGATGCCGCGACTGACGTTGCGCCCGCTGGGATCGTCGTCGCTGGCCACCAGCGGCCGCACCCCGGCATAGGCGCGCAGAATGCGGGTCTGCGCCAGGGTGGGCGCCAGCAGCGCCCCTTCGCGGATCAGAATGTCCACCTCCTGCGGCGTCACCAGCATGTTATCGATTTGGTCGTAGTCGATATGGGTCGAGGTGGTGCCGATCAGCGAGATGGTGTCGCCCGGCACCAGGATGTCGGCGTCCGCCGGTTTGCGGCAACGGTTGATCACCATATTGTTGATGCGGTGACCGAGGATCAGCAGCGCTCCCTTGGCTGGGAACATGCGGATGCGCAAATCGGCGTATTCGGCGATCTGCTGGCCCCAGATGCCGGCGGCGTTGACCACCACCGGTGCGTGCAGCTCATAGCGCCGCTGATTCTGATGGTCGTAAACGCGCACGCCCGTCACCCGGTCGCCGCTGCGCAGCAGCCCCACCACCTGGTGGTAAGTCAGGATCTGCGCGCCGTGTTCGCGCGCGTCCAGCATGTTGGCGGCGGTCAGCCGGAAAGGATCGACGGTGCCGTCCGGCACCCGCACCGCGCCGATCAGCGCCGGGTTAGCCGCCGGCTCCAGCCGCAGCGCCAGCTGCGGGTCGATCGCCTCGGCGTCGATGTCGGCCTGGCGGCAGGCGGCGATAAACTGCTGCTGATAGTCCAGCGAGTCCTGCGGCAGGGTGATGAACAGCCCATCGGTGCGCTCGATACAGTGATGCGCGATGCGTTTCAGGATACGGTTCTCTTCGATGCACTCGCGCGCCGACTCGCCGTCGGTCACCGCATAGCGCGCGCCGCTGTGCAGCAAGCCGTGGTTGCGGCCGGTGGCGCCGGTGGCGATGTCGTGACGCTCCAGCAAAATGCAGCGCAAGCCGCGCCGCGCACAATCGCGGGCAATGCCTGCGCCGGTGGCGCCGCCGCCGATGATGATCACATCCGTTTCGCCGCCGTCAAAATAGCTGCTCATGTCGCTCCCTCAGGATCGGTAGTTATGAGCCTATTGAGCCACGGTTATTAGGGTCTTTGTTTGATAAGGAACAAGAACGAACATAAAACGAAATAAAAATGTCCACAAAAAACCATCAATGTGATCATAATCACGATTTTTGGACGTTTTTCTATTTCATAACGTTAACGAATCGCTCAAAATCCGCCGTGGTTTCATGAAAGTGTAACAATTGCGCCATTCGTCACAGCGACACCAGGCGTATTTGATGACAATGGCGCTCGTTATGGAACACAAAAACACCACATTCGATATCCGCTCAATCATCAAATGAACGTAAAAGGTCATATTGATGTGATAACAGATAAAGCCATCGGAGGCGCTCATGTTGAGTATTTTTAAGCCGGCCGCACACATCGCCCGTGTGCCGAGCGATAAGGTAGACCCGCTCTACCGTAAGCTGCGCTGGCAAATTTTCCTGGGGATCTTCTTCGGTTACGCCGCTTACTATCTGGTGCGTAAGAACTTCACCCTGGCCATGCCTTACCTGATCGAACAAGGCTTCAGCCGCGGCGACCTCGGCTTCGCGCTGTCGGGCATCTCCATCGCCTACGGCTTCTCCAAATTCATCATGGGTTCGGTCTCCGACCGTTCCAACCCGCGAGTGTTCCTGCCTGCCGGCCTGATCCTGGCGGCGGCGGTGATGTTGTTCATGGGCTTCGTGCCGTGGGCCACCTCCAGCATCGCCATCATGTTCGTCCTGCTGTTCCTGTGCGGCTGGTTCCAGGGCATGGGTTGGCCGCCGTGCGGCCGCACCATGGTGCACTGGTGGTCGCAGAAAGAACGCGGCGGCATCGTTTCCATCTGGAACTGCGCCCACAACGTGGGTGGCGGCCTGCCGCCGCTGCTGTTCCTGCTGGGCATGGCCTGGTTCAACGACTGGCACGCGGCGCTGTACATGCCGGCCTTCGGCGCCATCCTGGTGGCTCTGATCGCCTTCGCCCTGATGCGCGACACCCCGCAATCCTGCGGCCTGCCGCCGATTGAAGAGTACAAAAACGACTACCCGGACGACTACAGCGAAAAAGACGAAGAAGAGCTGACCGCCAAGCAGATCTTCATGCAGTACATCCTGCCGAACAAGCTGCTGTGGTACATCGCGGTCGCCAACGTGTTCGTCTACCTGCTGCGTTACGGCATTCTGGACTGGTCGCCGACTTACCTGAAAGAAGTGAAGCACTTCGCGCTGGACAAGTCTTCCTGGGCTTACTTCCTGTACGAATACGCCGGTATCCCGGGCACCCTGCTGTGCGGCTGGATGTCGGACAAAGTGTTCAAAGGCAACCGCGGCGCCACCGGCGTATTCTTCATGACGCTGGTGACCATCGCCACCGTGGTGTTCTGGATGAACCCGGCCGGTAACCCGACCGTAGACATGATCTGTATGCTGGTCATCGGCTTCCTGATCTACGGCCCGGTGATGCTGATCGGCCTGCACGCGCTGGAGCTGGCGCCGAAGAAAGCCGCCGGCACCGCCGCGGGCTTCACCGGCCTGTTCGGCTACCTGGGCGGCTCGGTCGCGGCCAGTGCCATCGTCGGCTACACCGTAGACTTCTTCGGTTGGGACGGCGGCTTCATGGTGATGATCGGCGGCGGCGTGCTGGCGGTTATCCTGCTGCTGCTGACCATGCTGAACGAAAAGAAACACCACGCGGAAATCGCAGCCGGCAAACGCGGCTAAGCGTCACACGACTTTTGCATGATTTAAAGGCCGCCCTGCGGCCTTTTTACTACCCTGCCCCCAACAACATGGAGAAAACGGAATGCGGACTCAAGTCAAAGCCCTGCTGACAGGGATCATTCTCGCCACCTCAATGGTCAGCGCCGCGCAGGCGGCGGACAAAGTGGTGATCGCCCACCGCGGCGCCAGCGGCTACCTGCCGGAACACACTCTGCCGGCGAAGGCGATGGCCTACGCGCAAGGCGCCGATTACCTCGAACAAGATCTGGTGATGACCAAAGACAACGAGCTGGTGGTGCTGCACGACCATTACCTCGATCGCGTCACCGACGTCGCCGAACGCTTCCCGGACCGCGCGCGCAAAGACGGCCGTTATTACGCCATCGATTTTACGCTGGCGGAGATCAAATCGCTGAAGTTCACCGAAGGCTTTGAAATCGAAAACGGCAAGAAAGTGCAGGGCTACCCTGGCCGCTTCCCGATGGGCAAATCCGACTTCCGCGTGCACACCTTCCAGGAAGAGATCGAGTTCGTGCAGGGTCTGAACCATTCGACCGGCAAGAACATCGGCATCTACCCTGAAATCAAGGCGCCGTGGTTCCACAAACAGGAAGGCAAAGACATCTCCAGCAAAGTGCTGGCGGTGCTCAAGCAGTACGGCTACACCGGCAAGAACGACAACGTCTACCTGCAGTGCTTCGACGCCAACGAGCTCAAACGCATCAAGAACGAGCTGGAACCGAAGCTGGGCATGGATCTGAAGCTGGTGCAGCTGATCGCCTATAACGACTGGCAGGAAACCTACGAGCAGAAAGCCGACGGCAAGTGGGTGGAATACGACTACGACTGGATGTTCAAACCGGGCGCGATGAAGAAAATCGCTCAGTATGCCGACGGCATCGGGCCGGACTACCACATGCTGGTGGTGGCGGATCAATCCAAGCCGGGCCACATCGTGCTGACCGACATGGTGAAAGAAGCGCACGCCAGCAAGCTGGCGGTGCATCCGTTCACCATCCGCGCCGATGCGCTGCCGAAGTATGTGACCGACGTAAACCAGCTGTATGACGTGATTTACAACCAGGCCGGCGTCGACGGCGTGTTCACCGACTTCCCGGACAAGGGCGTGCAGTTCCTGCAGAAGCAGGGCCAGCACAAGTAATGCCAAGGGCGCCGCAAGGCGCCCTTATTATTTAAAGGTTATTTCAGAGGAACATCTTGCGCAGGTAGTGCGGCACCGCGTTATCGACGTTGGAGCCGATCACTTCCAGCTCCGGCAGCATGTCCTTCAGGCGCTGATGCGCGTCGCGCATGATGCAGCCCTTGCCGGCCATCGACAACATCTCCAGATCGTTCATGCCGTCGCCGAAGGCGATGCACTCTTGCAGCGTATAGCCGATGATCTTGGCCACTTCTTCCAGCGCATGCCCTTTCGACACGCCGCCCGCCATTACTTCCAGGCAGGTCGAGAACGAGAAGCTGACGTTGACCCGATCGCCCCAGCGCGCGTTGATGGCGTCTTCCACCTGCAGCAACCGCTCGTGATCTTCACAGGTGAAGTAAACCTTGCAGACGCCGTCGGTTTCCAGCAGGCCCGGCTCAAACAGCTGATATTTGAACACCGACTCCTGGAAGAATTCTTCCTGCTCCGGGCTTTCGCGGTTGGTAAACCAATCGTCGTTACGGTAGACGTTGGTGGTGATATCCGGATCGTCGTGCAGCATGCCGTACAGATCGCGGGCGATATCTCCGTCCAGGTTGTGGCTGAAAATCAGTTCGCCGGCGGTGTTGTGCACCCGTGCGCCGTTGGAAGTGATCATAAAGGCGCTGATCTCCAGGCTGTCGCGGATCTGCGCCACGTCGATATGGTGGCGGCCGGTAGCGAACACGAAATGCACGCCGCGCTGAGTCAGCAACTTCAGCGTTTCTTTAGCGTACGGCGACAGGGTATGGTCGGGAGACAGCAGCGTGCCATCTAAATCGGAAGCGACGACGTGATACATAGCGTTATGTTCTAACCTCTGATGGAGTTGTCGGCGGCAGCGCGCCGCCTAAGTGTTGAGCAAAGAAGCGCAGAATTGCGTTCAGTGCTTCGGCGCGCAGCGCGTCCCGCTCGAACAGGATCTCATGGCGTGCACCGTTGATAACCCACGGGAGCCCCCCTTCGCAAGGGCGCCCCGCGTCTGACAGAGCCTGACAAAAAGCCTGGTGCGAACGGTTGTCAACTACCCGTTCTTCACCGGCCTGCAAAAGCAACAGCGGCGTGGTGATCTCCCCGGCCTGCGCGATAATCTGCCGGCCGGCGCGGATGCTCTCCCGCACCCAATGGTAGGTCGGCCCGCCCACCTGCAGCTCGGGGTAATCGGCATAATAGCGCAGGCTGCGCCGGTAACGCTCGCGGCTATGGGTCAACACGTTGACCACATAGGGCAACGGACGCCACTGGCCGGTGCCCACCGCGTAATAATCGCGGATCGCCGGGCGGATCTCCGCCCAGTCGAGAATGCGATCGGCCAGCCAACCCGGCATCGGCAACCGGATGCCGAACATCGGCGCGCAAAACGCCGCCGCGTCGAACGCCTGCGGCCGGCGCTGCAGGAACTGCGCCAGGATCGCGCCGCCCATCGAATGCGCCAGCGCGAAGCGCTGCCGATAACCGCGCGATTCGACCTCGCGCAGCCACAGCTGCTCGAAATCGTCCACGTAGTCGGCGAAGTTTACCACATGACCGCGGTGCGTATCCGCCAGTAAACGCCCGGAACGCCCCTGGCCGCGATGATCGACGATCACCACGTCGTAGCCGCAGTGGAACAGATCGTAGGCCACCTCGGGGTATTTCACATAGCTTTCGATGCGGCCGGGGCTGACCACCACCACGCGCTGATGCCGCGCGGAACTGAAGCGCACAAAGCGGATCGGCACGCCGTCCACGCCGCTGAATTCGCCTTCTTCGCGCTGCCGCCAGAAATCCAGCAGCGGCCCGGTGGCGAAGGCAGCGAACTGCGTTTCACGCGTTAACCAGTCATCGGAGCTGAGAGTGAACGAGGTCATCGAGAGCGTTTTCCCTGTGGGGCCGGCGGAAAAATGTGACCGCTGGCACAAGAAATCATACTAGCGTATTGTGATTCAATTCTTACAAAAACGGCGCCGCCTCGGCGCATTGTGGCACAAAACGACACTTTCAGGGAGCCGAAGCACCATGACCTTGGACTGGTGGTTAACCTATCTGCTGACCACGCTTATCCTGAGCCTCTCCCCCGGTTCAGGCGCCATCAATACCATGAGCACCGGCATCAGCCACGGCTATCGCGGCGCCGCCGCGTCGATCGCCGGGCTGCAGGTCGGGTTGAGCGCGCACATCGTGCTGGTGGGCATCGGCCTCGGCGCGCTGATATCGCAATCGCTGCTGGCGTTCGAGCTGCTGAAATGGCTGGGCGCCGCCTACCTGGTGTGGCTCGGCATCCAGCAATGGCGCGCCGCCGGGGCGCTGGATCTGCATGCGCTGGCGGGCAGCATGCCGCGCCGCCGTCTGTTCCGCCGCGCGGTGCTGGTCAACCTGACCAACCCGAAAAGCATCGTGTTCCTCGCCGCACTGTTCCCGCAGTTCATCTTGCCCAATCAGCCCCAGGCTGAGCAGTATCTGGTGCTCGGCGTCACCACCGTGGTGGTGGATATTCTGGTGATGATCGGTTACGCCACCCTGGCGACGCGCATCGCCGGCTGGCTGAGAACGCCGCGCCAGATGCAGCTGCTCAACCGACTGTTCGGTTCGCTGTTCATTCTGGTGGCGGGGCTGCTGGCGACCGCCCGCAAAGCCTGACAAAAAAGGCCGGGCATCGCTGCTCGGCCTTGGGCATTTCACTGTGGTTAGCGGGTAAATATCAGATGTAACCCGAAGCCGGTAAACAGCACGCCCGCCACCCCGTCTATCCACTTGGCCAACCGCTGATAGCCGCGGCGCATCGCCGGCAGCGCAAACACCACCGCCACCAGGCTGAACCAGACGAAGGTCTCGGCGACAATCAGCAAGAACAGCCCCCAGCGCGCTCCGGCGCCGACGCTGTCGCCGACGAACAGCGAGAACACGCTGCCGAAATAGATCACCGCTTTCGGGTTGGACAAATTGGTCAGGAAGCCGCGAATAAAGCTGCGCCCGGCCTTCGGCAACGCCACCTGGGCCTCCGCCGCCGGCTGCGCTTGCTGCGCCCGCGCGGAACGCAGCAGTTGCCACCCCATCCAGCACAGGTAAATGCCGCCGCCAACCATGATGATCTGATGCAACCAGGCCATCTTCTGCAGGATCAGATGCAGCCCCATCAACGCCACGCCGGCCCATACCACGATGCCGAGCGAAATGCCGACCACGCCCATCATCGCCTCGCGGCGCGAGCGGCTGGCGGCGGTTTGCGACACGAAAAAGAAGTCCGGCCCCGGGCTCATCAGCGCAATCAGATGCACCAGCGCCACGGTGAGAAACAGCATCAGCATGATATATCGCCCTCAGTCTTCGTCATTGTCGAGATGGTCGCGGATCATCGCCATAAAGGGCGCGCCGAAACGCTCCAGTTTGCGCTGGCCGACGCCGTTGACGCTCAGCAGATCGCCGGCCTTGATCGGCATCTGTTCGGCCATTTCCAGCAGCGTGGCGTCGTTGAACACCACGTAAGGCGGAATGTTTTCTTCGTCGGCGATCGATTTGCGCAGTTTGCGCAGCTTGGCGAACAGCTTGCGATCGTAATTGCCGCCGTAGGATTTCTGGTTGGCGCTGCTGCGCGACTTCAGGCTCTGAATACGCGGCACCGCCAGCTGCAGCGCCACCTCGCCGCGCAACACCGGACGCGCCGCCTCGGTCAATTGCAGCGCTGAGTGCATGGCGATGTTCTGGGTGATAAAGCCCAGGTGGATCAGCTGACGCAGCACGCTGGTCCAGTGTTCGGTGGTCTGATCGCGGCCGATGCCGTACACCGGCAGCTTGTCGTGACCGTATTCGCGAATGCGCTGGTTGTTGGAGCCGCGCAGCACTTCCACGATGTACCCGAGGCCAAAGCGCTGGCCGACGCGGTACACGCAGGACAGCGCCTTGCGCGCGTCCTCCAGCCCGTCATAGCGCTTGGGCGGATCGAGGCAGATATCGCAGTTGCCGCAGTTCTCGTGTTTGCCTTCGCCGAAGTAGTTGAGCAACACCAGGCGGCGGCAGGTTTGCGCCTCGGCGAACGCCCCCATGGCGTTCAGCTTGTGGCGCTCGATGTCCAGCTGTTGCCCGGCGGGTTTTTCCTCCAGACAGCGGCGCAGCCAGGCCATGTCGGCCGGATCGTACAGCAGGATGGCTTCGGCCGGCAGGCCGTCGCGCCCGGCGCGGCCGGTCTCCTGATAATAGGATTCGATATTGCGCGGGATGTCGAAATGCACCACGAAGCGCACGTTGGGTTTGTTGATGCCCATGCCGAAGGCGACGGTGGCCACCACCACCTGCAGATCGTCACGCTGGAACGCTTCCTGCACCTGGGCGCGGCGCTCGTTGTCCAGCCCGGCGTGGTAGGCGCCGACGCTCAGCCCGCGGCTTTGAAGGCGCGCGGCGGTGTCTTCCACCTTGGCGCGGCTGTTGCAATAGATAATGCCGCTCTTGCCGCGCTGATCCTGCACGAAGCGCCACAGCTGATCGAGCGGTTTGAATTTTTCCACCAGCGTGTAGCGGATGTTCGGCCGGTCGAAGCTGCTGACCTGCACCAGCGGATCCTGCAGCGACAGCAGGCGCACGATATCGCCGCGCGTGGCTTCGTCGGCGGTGGCGGTCAACGCGATCACCGGCATCGCCGGGAAGCGCTGTTTCAGCTGGCCCAGCGCGCGATATTCCGGCCGGAAGTCATGGCCCCACTGCGAGATGCAGTGCGCCTCATCCACCGCCAGCATCGCCGGCGGGCAGTGATCGAGCAGGTTGAGGAAGCTTTCCATCATCAGCCGTTCCGGCGCAATGTACAGCATCTTGATGGTGCCGTTGCGGCAGCCGGCCATGACATCCAACTGCTCCTCGCGGGTTTGCGTCGAGTTGTAGCAGGCGGCGGAAACGCCGTAGGCCAACAGTTGGTCGACCTGGTCCTTCATCAGCGAGATAAGCGGGGAAACCACCAGGGTCAGGCCGTCCATCACCAGCGCCGGGATTTGGTAGCACAACGACTTGCCGCCGCCGGTCGGCATCACCACCAGGCAATCCTGCCCGCCGATCGCGGCATTGATAATCGTTTGTTGGCCCGGACGGAATTGCTGGTAGCCGAAGGTATCGCGCAATACCTGCTCGGCCAGCAACTCTCTGTTAATCACTGCTGCGGTTGACACACACTTCCCCATTTTTTCATCGGTACACACCCACCGGGTATGATTACATAATATCGTTCAGCATGACACCAACGCCCACCCGTGTCTGCCGGAAGTTGTAGTCGATCAGCGATTCGCCGTAGCCGCTGAACACCTGGGTATAGAATCGCACGTTGCGGGTGATCGGGTAGCTCCAGCCCAGTTCCGCGCCGCCGTAGCCGCTGTTCCAGTTGTAGTGGCTGTCGACGCTGAACACGCTGTCGCCCCAGGCGTAACCGACCTTCAACCGGTAGTATCCCATGTATTTGGTGATGTCCGGGTTGTCGTCGTTGCTCGAGCTCTCCGAGAAACGGAACCAGGGCTTGAGATCCACCTGCCAATTGCCGTTTTGCGCCATCAGTCGCGCATAACCGCGATTCCAGCTGCGCGACGTCGGATCCGAGCGGCCGTTAGACTGATGGTTAACGCCGATTTCAACATCGCGCAGCGTCCAACCGGCAAAGCGGTAATCGGTCGCCCACCCCACGAACAGTTGCGGCTCGTAGTTGGTCTCGCGGAACGGCGAAGACTCGCCGCGGTTGGACAATTGCCACCAGGAGCGCTGAGTATAAGACGCGCCGAGCACCGAATTGTCGCCGGCAATGCCCCGCCACAGCGGAAATGCCAGGCTAAGCTGGTATTTCACCTCGTCCTTGCGCGCCTTGTCGGCCCAGTTGTACGTCTTGATGGCTTCTTTGTTGATATCGCTGGTGTCGGTGTACAACAGGTAATTGGGATCGTAAGGATACAGCGTGAACGGATTATCGTGCTCCTGCAGCAGGTTGGCGATAATGCTGCCGCGCACCGCCGGCCTATCGTGAATCTGCTGCTCTTTGGCTTCCTCAGCCAATGCCAGCGCCGGCATCAGCAGCGTGGCGGAAACGATCCCTGACAAAATGCGCATAACCTCTCCTCACTCCAACGAAAAAGGGCAAGCCCGGAAAAAATCAGGCCATTTTACACACAAAGGAGGCTTTACCGCAGCGCGGTCCGGTTTTATTGGAATAGTCTGGAAAGCAACAAAGGTTAAGCATAAAATCAACATTCCATTAACCTGGACTGACCAGTTAGCTCCCTTAAAACGCAAAAGAAAAACGGAAACCCGCTATGTCGACCACACCACTGACCCTGGAAGCCGCCCGCCGCAAGATCGGCGAAATTTTTGTCTACCACATGCCGTTCAACCGCGAGCTTGGCCTGGAGCTGCGCCGCTTCGACGATGACTACGTCGAACTGAGCTTCACCAACCAGCGCAAGCTGGTGGGCAACGCCGCACAGGAAATTCTGCACGGCGGCGTGATCGCCGCGGTGCTGGACGTCGCCGCCGGGCTGGCTTGCGCCGGCGGCGTGCTGACGCGCCTGGAACCGCTGATCGAAGAAGAGATCGCCGCCAAACTGTCGCGCATGGGCACCATCGATCTGCGCGTCGACTATCTGCGCCCCGGCCGCGGCGAACACTTCGTCGCCTCCGCCAGCGTGCTGCGCAGCGGCAACAAGGTCGCCGTCGCGCGCGTAGAACTGCATAACCACGACGGCCTGCATATCGCGACCGCCACCGCCACCTATCTGGTCGGCTGATGATTGTGTGCGGTGAGCGACTTCAGTACACTCACCGCATCTTACGTTCCCCACCAGAGTGACGTCATGGACGCAAAGCAAACGCGTCAGGGCATTTTCTTCGCCCTGGCCGCCTATTTTATGTGGGGCATCGCCCCGGCCTATTTCAAACTGATCCAGCAAGTGTCCGCGGACGAGATCCTCACCCACCGGATCATCTGGTCGTTTTTCTTCATGCTGGCGCTGATCTCGCTGGGCCGCAACTGGCCGAAAGTGCGCGCCGCCTGCCAAAACCGCAAACGGCTGCTGTTGCTGGCGGTCACCGCGCTGTTGATCGGCGGCAACTGGCTGCTGTTCATCTGGGCGGTGAACAATCACCATATGCTGGAAGCCAGCCTGGGCTACTTCATCAACCCGCTGGTTAACGTGCTGCTGGGGATGCTGTTTCTCGGCGAACGTTTCCGCCGCATGCAGTGGGTGGCGGTGGCGCTGGCGTTCACCGGGGTGCTGGTGCAGCTCTGGCAGTTCGGTTCGTTGCCGATCATCGGTCTGGGGTTGGCGTTCAGCTTCGCCTTCTACGGCCTGCTGCGCAAAAAAATCGCCATCGACGCGCAGACCGGCATGCTGATTGAAACGCTGTGGCTGCTGCCGGTGGCGGCGGGCTACCTGTTCCTGTTCGCCGACAGCCCCACCAGCCACCTGAGCGCCAACCCGTGGTCGCTGAATCTGCTGCTGGTCGCCGCCGGCATCGTCACCACCGTGCCGCTGCTGTGCTTCACCGCGGCGGCTACCCGGCTGCGCCTGTCGACGCTCGGTTTCTTCCAGTATCTCGGCCCGACGCTGATGTTCCTGCTGGCGGTCACCTTCTACGGCGAGACCATCGGCCAGGACAAGCTGGTGACCTTCGGCTTTATCTGGGCGGCGCTGATCCTGTTCACCCTCGACGCGCTCTATACCCAGCGCAAGCTGCGCTGAGCCCGGCGCCGCCGGGTTACAGCCAGTTCTTGCGCTTGAAGTACAGGTAAGGGGCCAGGCCCGCCAGGATCATCAAGGTGATGGCGCCCGGGTAGCCGAACGACCATTTCAGTTCCGGCATGAATTCAAAGTTCATGCCGTAGCTGGAGGCCACCAGCGTAGGCGGCAGGAACACCACCGACACCACCGAGAAGATCTTGATGATGCGGTTCTGTTCGATATTGATGAAGCCCATCGCCGCCTGCATCAGGAAGTTCACCTTCTGGAACAGCGATTCGTTGTGCGGCAGCAGGGATTCGATGTCGCGCAGCACTTCACGCGCCTGCTCCAGTTGGCCGGTCGGCAAACGCGCCTTGCGCACCAGGAAGTTGAGCGCGCGCTGGGTATCCATCAGACACAAACGCACCTTCCAGCCGATATCTTCCAGCTCCGCCAGCGTCGACAGCGCGGCGTCGTATTCGTCGCCCTGATGCCCTTCCATGATCACCCGGCTGAGCTGTTCCAGATCGCTGTAGATGTTCTCTATCTCGTCCGCCAGCTGTTCAATCTTGGTTTCGAACAAATCCAGCAGCAGTTCGTAGGCGTTGCCTTCGAGCATGGTCTGGTTGCGGGCGCGCATGCGGTACAGGCGAAACGCCGGCAGTTCACGCTCACGCAGGGTATACAGGCGGCCGTCGCGGATGGTGAAGGCCACCGTGGAGTTGCCGGCGTGATCTTCCGCATCTTCGAAGTAGAAGAAGGAGTGGATATGCAGACCGTCTTCGTCTTCGAAGAAACGGGCGGAGGCTTCGATGTCGTCCAGTTCGGGACGCGTCGCCAGGCTTTGTCCCAGCTCATTCTGCACGCGCTCACGCTCGCCCTCTTCCGGCTCGACCAGATCAACCCACAGCGATGACGTGAGATCATCCGAGTCGTCCAGTTCCAGACGGGACAAGCGGCGGTTATCTAATTTAAAAGCGCTCAGCATGTGCCAAAACTCCGTGAAGGTAACGGGTGCGGACAACGCGTTGAAGCACAGAAACAGAGGGGATGCGTATCACCGATTGTTTCAGACCATGAAGAGATCTGACTCATAGCGACGCTTTGCGGGGTCGCCGACAACCACGAAGGCTATCAGCAAAAACGGAGAGCCTTAGAAGTTATACCTGCGGCGCAGGTCAGTGAGCCAGTATCTACTGGGTGTGTCCAAGGCGTCTGTCCTCAATGATAATAGTGCGCGCATGTTACGCCGAGAAGAAAAAGCCTGTCAACACGTTAGGCGGGATAATTGCGCAACAAATCATCACGATGATCAATGGCAGAAATGGCGCTTAAACCGTACTGAAAAAGTCGCGGCGATCGCTTACCGCCACCAAGAATGTTGCTAAGATGACATCACCCTAATGGTACGACAAGCATGCGGATTTAAACGATGAAACAGATTACCGCCCATGAACTGACCGCGATGAGCGAACAGGCCGCCAGCGTGCCCCGCCTGCGCGCGCACCGCACCTTACACGAAGAGCTGAGCGACCCGGTGCAACGCCTGGCGATCGCCATGGAACCCGGCACCTATATCCGCCCGCACCGCCACCCGCAAACCTGGGAGCTGCTGACGCCGCTGCGCGGCCGTTTTGTCGTGCTGCAGTTCAACGATGACGGCGTCGTGACGCAGCGCACCCTGCTCGGCGAAGAAACCAAAGTGCTGGAGATGCCGGCATTTACCTGGCATGCGGTGCTGTCGGTCGATGCCGGCGGCGTGGTGTTCGAAGTGAAGCGGGGTCCGTATCAGGCGCTGACCGAAGAAGACTGCATGCCGTGGGCGCCGCAGGAAGGCGGCGAAGGCACCGAAGCGGTGATGCGCTGGTATGCCACCGCGCAGGTCGGCGATCGCTACCCTCACTGATGATGAACGATTGCAGGGGCTTAAACTCCTGCAAATCGCCCCTCTCTTATACCGTTTCCAGCCGAGCGTAGGCCGCCACCAGCCACTTGATGCCTTCGCCCGGGAAGGCGATCTGCAGCCGGCTGTGCTCGCCGCTGCCTTCCAGATTGACGATGGTGCCTTCGCCAAACTTGGGATGGCGCACGCGCTGACCCAGCTTGTATCCGGTGTCGTTCTCGCTGATCGGCGTGCCCATGCGGCGGTGATTGACCGGCCGCGATACGCTGGCGCGCAGGCGCACTTCTTCCACGCACTCCTCCGGCAGTTCGCCGATAAAGCGCGACGGCCGATGGTAAACCTCTTTGCCGTACAGACGGCGCGTTTCGGCGTAGGTCAGCGTCAGCTTCTGCATGGCGCGCGTTACGCCCACATAGGCCAGACGGCGCTCCTCCTCCAGACGGCCGCCTTCATCCAGCGACATCTGGCTCGGGAACATGCCTTCTTCCATGCCGACGATAAACACCAGCGGGAACTCCAGCCCTTTGGCCGAGTGCAGGGTCATCAGCTGCACCGCATCCTGATAGGCGTCGGCCTGGCCTTCGCCCGCTTCCAGCGCCGCATGCGACAGGAACGCCTGCAGCGGCATCAGATCCTGATCTTCTTCCTGATAGCTGAACTGGCGCGTCGCCGTCACCAGTTCCTCAAGGTTTTCGATACGCGCCTGCCCCTTTTCGCCCTTTTCCTGCTCATACATGATGAACAACCCGGAATCGCGGATCACCCGGTCGGTCTGCACGTGCAGCGGCATATCGGCGGTTTCATGAGCCAGCGACTCCACCAGCTCGATGAAGCGCTGCAGCGCCGACGCGGCGCGGCCGGCCAGAACCTTGTCCTGCATCAGTTCGCGCGTCGCCTGCCACAACGTCAGTTGGCGATCGCGCGCCGCCTGGCGCACCACGTCGAGGGTGCGGTCGCCGATGCCGCGCGTCGGGGTGTTGACCACGCGCTCGAAGGCCGCGTCGTCGTTGCGGTTGGAGATCAGGCGCAGGTAAGCCAGCGCATCCTTGATTTCCTGACGTTCGAAGAAGCGTTGGCCGCCGTAGATGCGGTACGGCATCGCCGTCTGCAGCAGCGCCTCTTCCAGCACGCGCGACTGGGCGTTGCTGCGGTACAAGATGGCGCAGTCGTTCAGCGCGCCGCCGTTGTCTTGCCAGGTCTTGATGCGGTTGACCACGAAGCGCGCTTCGTCGAGTTCGTTGAAGGCGCAGTAGAGGGAAATCGGCTCGCCTTCGCCGCCTTCGGTCCACAGGTTTTTGCCCATGCGCCCGTCGTTGTTGGCGATCAGGGTGTTGGCCGCTTTCAGGATGTTGCTGGTGGAACGGTAGTTCTGCTCCAGGCGGATGGTTTCCGCGCCGGGGAAATCCTTCAGGAAGCGCTGGATGTTTTCCACCTGCGCGCCGCGCCAGCCGTAGATCGACTGGTCATCGTCGCCGACGATCATCACGTTGCTGTTGCCGCCCGCCAGCAGACGGATCCAGGCGTACTGGATGCTGTTGGTATCCTGGAATTCGTCCACCAGCACGTTGGTGAAACGCTCGCGGTAGTGGTTGAGGATATGCGGCTTGTTCAGCCACAGCTCGTGCGCGCGCAGCAGCAGCTCGGCGAAATCCACCAGCCCCGCGCGATCGCAGGCTTCCTGATAGGCCTGGTAGATGCGCAGCCAGGTGGCCTCCACCGGGTTGTTGTAGGTTTCGACGTGCTGCGGGCGCAGGCCCTCATCTTTCTTGCCGTTGATGTACCACATCGCCTGACGCGGCGGCCACTGCTTCTCGTCGACGTTCAGCGCCTTGATGATGCGCTTGAGCAGCCGCAGCTGGTCGTCGCTGTCGAGGATCTGGAAATCCTGCGGCAGGTTGGCTTCCAGATGATGAGCGCGCAGCAGGCGGTGCGCCAGACCGTGGAAAGTGCCGATCCACATGCCGCCCTGGCTGGTGCCGATCAGATGTTCGATACGGTGACGCATTTCCGCCGCCGCCTTGTTGGTGAAGGTCACCGCCATGATCGAATACGGCGAGCAGTTCTCCACCGACAGCAGCCAGGCGATGCGATGCACCAGCACCCGCGTCTTGCCGCTGCCCGCTCCGGCCAGAACCAACAGGTTGCTGCGCGGCGCCGCCACGGCTTCACGTTGTTTTTCATTCAGGCTGTCGAGCAGATCGGAGACGTCCATAGGCACCACTAATGGTTAAGGGAAAACCCGCCGGTGACGGGTTTTTCACTGGAAATTTATACAGAGTTCTGGCAGGGATTATAACAATGCTGTCAGCGATGCCAACTGCGAAATCTCAATATGCGGCAGCAGGCGGCTGTCGGCGGCCTGCATCAGGCAGCGTTGCCGATCGTTGATCCAACAGGCCTGCAGCCCCGCGCGCAGCGCGCCGGCGACGTCGGTAGTCAGATCGTCGCCCACGTGCAGGATCTGCTCGGGCGCCACGCCCAGCCGTTCGACGGCCAGGTGATACATGTCTTGGTATGGCTTGGCGCGCCCGTCCGGCCCGGAACGCAACACGAACTGGAAGTAGCCGTCCAGGCCGCACTGCGCCGGATCGGCGTTGCCGTTGGTGATCGCCACCAGCGGGTAGCGCGCGGCCAGAGCCTTCAGCGTGGCGTGGGTCGCTTCCGGCACCTCGATGCGGCTGCGCCACAGCGCGAAGTTTTGCATCGCCGCATCGGCCCCGATCGCCGCTTCGGCGTCGCGCAGCCCCTGCCGGCTCAGCGCCAGATGAATGGCGCGCCAGCGCCACTGGGTGACGTCGTGGTAGATCTCCGGATCCTGCTCGCGCAGCTCCTGGCGCAGGCGGTGGAAATCCGCCGACTGGAAGCTGTTCAGGCCGGGATGGTAGCTCTGCAGGAAGGCCACCGACTGCTGCTCGGTTTGCCGGATCACCGGACGGTTGTCATACAGCGTGTCGTCCAGATCGAAAGTCAGCGCCGCCAGCGGGCGCAGCGGGCGATAAAAATGCATCAGGATTTCCCCCGTTTGGCGCGCGGATGCGCGGCATCGTACACGTTCGCCAGATGTTGAAAGTCGAGGTGGGTATAAATTTGCGTGGTGGTCAGGTTGGCGTGGCCGAGCAGCTCCTGCACCGCACGCAGATCGCCGCTCGACTCCAGCATGTGGGTCGCGAAGGAGTGACGCAGTTTGTGCGGGTGAATATGGCTGTTGACGCCCTGTTTCACGCCCCATTCGGCGAAGCGCTTTTGCACGTTGCGCGTCGAGATGCGCCGCCCCTGATTGGACAGGAACATCGCGTCATCTTCCGGCCCGAACAGATCGCGCATCGCCAGCCAGTGTTCCAGCCAGGTGACGGCGGTGCGCCCGATCGGCAGTTTACGCTCTTTGCTGCCTTTCCCCATCACCCACACCTCGCCGGCCGCCATATCGACATGGCGGCAATCCAGCCCCACCAGCTCGGAGAGACGCAGGCCGGCGCCGTACATCACCTCCAGCATGGCGCGATCCCGCACCGCCAGCGGATCGTTGAGATCGATCTCCAGCAGCTGGTTCATTTCATCGACGTCGATATTTTTCGGCAGATGGCGACCGCTGCGCGGCGTGCGGATGCCTTTGGCCGGGTTGGCGTGCAGCACGCCTTGGCTGACCAGCCAGTCGAGGAAACTGCGCAACGAAGAGAGCCGCAGCGCCAGGCTGGCGGACTGCAGGCCGGCGCGTTTGCTGCGCGCCGCCAGCATGCGCACCCGGGCGGCGTCCAGCGCCGCCCAGTCGGTGACGCCGATCTCCTGCGCCATGCGCATCAGCGCCGCCAGCTGGCGTGAATAGCTGAGCTGCGTCAGTGGGCTAAGTTGCCGTTCTACCTTGAGATAACGCAGAAAAGCGTCCACCGGCTGCTGCAGGCTGGGCGCAATCGGCGTCATGCGCGTTCGATCCAGCGTTCCAGCAGTTCCGGCAGCATGCGCGCCAGTTGATTGAGCATCACCGTGCCCATGCCCTGCTGATAGTGTTGCGTATCGCGGCTGCTGAAGATCACCATGCCCAGCTCGCCGTCGTCGCCAAGCATCGACAGCGCCACCGAACCAATCTGGCCGATCTGTTTGGCCTGCGGCAACAGCAGCAGCAGTTCGGGGCCGTTCAGGCCGCCGAGGTAGTGTTGTTCGCTGCCCAGCCGCTGGATGCGGAACGGCTCGAACGCCGAACGCGTCAGCGCCAGATGGGTGAAATCGGAAGGCGCGCCGATATTCCAGCGCTCGGCGAACAGGCGCACCGTGGCGCCGGCCAAACCGAAGCCGCGCGCCCAGCGCTGCAGCCGGTTGAGCATGTCCTGCAAGCTGTCGGCGGTGGCCAAATCGGCCTGCAGGTGCAGCAACCGGGCGAACAGCCCTTCGTTAGCGCTGGCCTGCTCCATCAGCAGCGTGATCTCTTCTTCCAGCCGTTCGATGTGATTGCGCTGGCGGGCCAGATGCCATTCCACCAGCGAAACGGTGCCGCGCACCGGGTGCGGCACGCGCATCTGCTCAACCTGGCGCGCGTTGCGAATAAAGAAATCCGGGTTCTGCAGCAGGTACTGCATCACGGTGTCGTCATCCAGCGCCAGGCCGGCGACGCTCTGTTCTTCTACGCTTTTCATAGATGAATAAATCCGTCATAGACATGGGTTGCCGGACCGGTCATAAACAGCGGGTTGCCCGGCCCTTTCCAGCGAATATGCAGGCTGCCGCCCGGCAGTTCTACATGCACTTCTTCTGACAGCAATTCCTGTTGGATCCCCACAGCCACCGCCGCACAGGCGCCGCTGCCGCAGGCCTGCGTTTCACCGGCGCCGCGCTCATAAACGCGCAGCTTGATGTGATCGCGGCTGACCACCTGCATAAAGCCGATGTTGGCCCGTTCCGGAAAGCGTTCATGCCCTTCCAGCACCGGCCCGAGCAGCTCCACCTTGGCGGTTTTTACGTCGTCCACCTGCAAAACACAATGCGGGTTGCCCATCGACACCACGCCGCACAACACGGTATGTTCCGCCGCGCGCATGATGTAGGTCTTTTCAGCCTTGGCGGCGCGGAACGGCACCGCCTGCGGGTCGAAATTCGGCTCACCCATGTTGACGCACACCAGATCGTCGTCGGTGACGCTGAGCACCATGCGCCCGGTTTGGGTGCTGACGCGGATGTCACGTTTGTTGGTCAGCCCTTTCAGCCGCACGAAACGCGCGAAGCAACGCGCGCCATTGCCGCACTGCGCCACTTCGCTGCCGTCGGCGTTAAAAATTCGGTAGTGAAAATCCAGTTCGGGATCGTAAGGCGGTTCTACCACCAGCATCTGGTCAAAGCCGACGCCCAGGTGCCGATCGGCCAGCCGGCGGATCAGCTCAGGTGAAAAATAGACATTCTGTGTAACGGCATCGACCACCATAAAGTCGTTGCCCAGACCGTGCATTTTGGAGAACTGC
This sequence comes from Serratia sp. 22278, assembly GCF_052045405.1. Taxonomy (NCBI): domain Bacteria; kingdom Pseudomonadati; phylum Pseudomonadota; class Gammaproteobacteria; order Enterobacterales; family Yersiniaceae; genus Serratia; species Serratia sp. 22278. The sequence goes on from NZ_JBQEOW010000006.1 coordinate 82,622, forward strand.
ATATCATACTCCGCTATCTGGACGCGCTATCCGTCTTGATTTTACGGCGGCGCTCGCCACCGCAAACAGGGTGTTACTGGTCAACCATCGACGGTTTTTGCTGAGAGCCAGACTGCTCCTGCTGGTTCTTTTGCACCTGATCGCCCGTTTGCACCGGCGGCTTGGCCGGTTTCTGGCTGGCGGGATCGGCAGGCGGGAAGTAAAGCGGGCCTTTCAGACCACAGCCGGCGAGGCCGGTAACCAGAACTGCCATCAGCGCATAGCGTAGTTGTTTTTTCATTTGCATTAATGCCTGTAATTCATGCGTCCAAGGTCTCTATAATCGCAGGTGGATCATGAAAAGCAATAGGAATTGAATATGAACGACAGCGAGTTTCACCAGTTGGCCGACCAGCTGATGCTGAATATTGAAGAGACACTGGACGATTTTGACGGCGATGCGGACATCGATTACGAAACCAATGGCGGCGTGATGACGCTGAGCTTCGAAAACGGCACCAAAATCGTCATCAACCGCCAGGAGCCGCTGCACCAGGTATGGCTCGCCACCAAGGCCGGCGGTTACCACTTCAACTACCGCGACGGCGTTTGGCTATGCGATCGCAGCGGGCAGCCGTTTTATCAGCTGCTCAGCGAAGCGGCCAGCGCGCAGGCCGGCGAGGAACTGCATTTTTCCTGAAGCTAAGCAGGGCTCGGCAACCGAGCCCTTGCGGCGTCAATGCAGCTGGAACTGCTGCTTCAGCGGCTGAGCGGCGCCGTCGGCCACCGTCACGCACAGGCTGGACAGCACGTTGCTGCGGAACGGGATCACCTGCGTGCGCCCGTCGAGCTGCACAATCTGATAGAACTGCGGCAGATTGAAGTTGATGAAGCTGGAGCCGTAAGTGAAGCGATCGTGCGACGAGGAGTAGAAGCGGCTGACGTCGCGCACCAGCTCCTCTTTACTGCCCTCGCAGTGGTGATACACCTCAACCCGATTCGACTCATCCAGAATATAGATGTTGAAGCCCTTGTCGTCTGAGGTGTCTTCGAAGAAGAACTGGATGATCCCCTCGCTGGCGAAGCCATCCACCACCGGCGGCAGATGCACCTGATCGGTTTCCACCTTGATAGACAGGCCGTGCAGCTTGTTGTTGGAGATGGCGCCGTAAAACTCCACCGCATTCTCCAGCTTTTGCACCGATACGCTCAAGCGCTCGAAGAACAGCCCCCAGGTCTGCCCGGCGACGCGCACCGCCTTGAAGCGGCCGGGTTCCAAACGGGTACTGGACAGGCGCAGCTCGATGCACTCCGACACCAGCTGCTGGATACGGGTGCGGATCAGGCCGCGCAGGTGCTGGCTGTAGCAGAACACTTCCACCGACTCCGGCGGCGCGGCGTCCTGATGCATTTTGCCGAGAATGGTTTTCAGCGCTTCCAGCACCGACTGCTCACCGCTGAAATGCAGGGTGCGCACCTCGTTCCAGGAGTTGCGGTACAGCAGATCGATGCTGCCCACCAGACACTGCTGCTGCTGGCCGAAGCTGAACACGTCCAGCTTGCGGAAATCGAAGTGCACCACCTGATTGCGGAAGGCGGCGGTCGGATCGTTTTCCAGATTGACGATGATCGCCAGATGGCGAATCTCGCACGGGCTGTACAGCGCTTTCGGCGTCGGCGCCGGCAGGCGCAGCGGGAAGTGATGGGAAACGTCGGCCACCAGCTCCTGCAGCTTGGCGGTGTCGCACAGGTTGCCGCTCTTGATGTGCAGGCGGGTCTGCGGCGTCAGCAGGCCGTTGAAATAGGCCCAGGCCACCAGCTTGTTCAGGTAGCGGTTATATTCCAGCGGCTGATGGCTGACGATAGAATCCATGGCCGGCGCCTGATTGTACAGGTACCAGCCGGTGCGGTTGGCGCGGCCAACCGGCACGTGAATAAAGGTTAAATCGTTTTCCGACAGGTCCGGTGAAATCTGCGGGTTCACCAGCGTCACCTTGCCGGGCAGCGCTTCGAACGCCGCATACAGTTTGCGGGTCAGCACGCCGATATCCTGCGGGCTGGCGCTGACGCTGAGGTTGTTGCGGCGAGCGAAACGGATCAGGTTGCGGTAGCTCTGCATCATCGCGTCGAGCAGTTCGTTATGCGCTTCGCGCACCCGCTCGATTTTCCAGTTGGCGCGGTTGTCCAGCATCGCCAGACGCTCTTCGCTCCAGCCCCACTCGCTGACCAGCTGGCTGAGGATCTCGCGCCGCCAGCCGACGCAGGCCTTGGCCAGCGACAGCTTTTCACATACTTTCAGGTAAAAACAGCGGCGGGCCAGATCGAGGCGGGTGGTGTCGTTGATGTCGGTCAGGTAGCGGGTCACGCGCTCAAGCATCATGCAGTAGGCGTCGAGCCCGAAGCTGACGATCTCGCCCTGATGCAGCCGGTGTTTGATGTCCGTCGCCAGCAGTTGGGTATTGGGGTATTCCCAGGAATAGGCTTCCAGCAGCAGGGTCTTCAGCACCGCCTTGTAAGGCGAATCGATGCTCTTATACAGTTGCCACAGGCTGGCGCCAAAGTACTCTTCCGCCGACAGCGAACTCAGGCCGCCGAGATCCAGCCACTCGTTCGGCGTCAGCGCGCCCTGCGCGTACAGCGACAGCACGTATTCATCGTAGTGCGCTTCTTCTTCGCCCGGCACCATGTTCCACAGGATGCGTTTGCCGGCCAGGCGCACCGCGGTGCGATAGAATTCGTCGAGCAACAGGATGTGCTGCGTCGAGCCGCAATCTTCGCCGCCCAGGCTGCCGCTTTCATTATGGCGGAAACGGTTTTCATCGATCAGGAAGAAGCTGACTTCCACCCCCATCGAGGCGGCCCACTTCTCAAGCAGGCTGCATTTTTGCTGCAGGCGGGTGCGTTCTTCGTTGTCCAGCCAGGACTGGTGGCAGACCCAGATGTCGAGATCCGAGCTGCAGCTTTGGCCGATAGACGAGGTGCTGCCCATCGAGTAGACGCCGGTGATCGGCAGCTCGCCGCTGGCCGGTTTGTCAAACGGGCTGCCCCATTTGTCTTCTAAATCGTTCAGGTATTCTTGTTGAGTTTCATCAGGCGTGTAGAGGCAAATGCCGTGGGGAACGTTACCGTTCAGGTAACCCGGCATCAGCGGGTGGTGGTGGTGCAGTAAGGTGGGCAGCAGACTGTATACCCGTTGAAACGCGGGCTTCATAGCCGCCAGGGCGCGATCGACGCGTAGCTGATTGATCGCATCCAGTCTCTGCTTCAATGTCTCGATGTAGAGGTACAAGACGTCTCGCCTGATTATCCCGGTGTTTAGAAAAAAACCCGTATTCCATAAGCGCCGTTAGTGTAAGAAGAATATTTGGCGACTTATTGCTGGAAACGTGATCAATTTAACACCTTGCTGATTGACCGTAAAGGAGGTAACGCTTCACAATTATTGTAGCGCTTCCCTAAACGATTTACCCGCAGTGTTAACTGCCCCAAAGCACATCACACGTCCCTTTGATTCCGTTGTCCTTTTTCCGCCTCCGGCTTCTTGCACTGACAGTATTGGCTCTCAGTGGTAGGATGGATGGCGAAATATAAAAACGGTAACAAGCATGTTAGACAAAATTATTCGAATTGCCACCCGACAAAGCCCGCTTGCACTTTGGCAAGCACATTATGTGCAGCAACGTCTGATGGCCTGCCATCCCGGCCTGCAGGTCGAGTTGGTGCCGATGGTGACGCGCGGCGACGTTATTCTGGATACGCCGCTGGCGAAAGTCGGCGGTAAGGGCCTGTTTGTTAAAGAACTCGAGCTGGCGCTGCTGGAAGGCCGCGCCGACATCGCCGTGCACTCGATGAAAGACGTGCCGGTCGATTTCCCTGCCGGGCTCGGTTTGACCACCATTTGCGAACGTGAAGATCCGCGCGACGCTTTTGTTTCCAATCGTTTCGCCTCGCTCGATCAGCTGCCGCAGGGCAGCGTGGTCGGCACCTCCAGCCTGCGCCGCCAGTGCCAGCTGCGCGAACGCCGCCCGGATCTGATCGTGCGCGACCTGCGCGGCAACGTCGGCACTCGCTTGGCCAAGCTGGACAACGGCGACTACGACGCAATTATTCTGGCGGTGGCCGGCCTGAAGCGCCTGGGGCTGGAGCAACGCATCCGCAGCCCGCTGAGCGCCGAAGAGTGCCTGCCGGCGGTCGGCCAGGGTGCGGTCGGCATTGAATGCCGTCTCGACGACAGCGTCACCCGCGCGCTGCTGGCGCCGCTGAACCATGCGGCCACCGAAACCCGCGTGCGCGCCGAGCGGGCGATGAACACCCGCCTGGAAGGCGGCTGCCAGGTGCCGATCGGCAGCTATGCCGAACTGGATGGCGACAGCCTGTGGCTGCGCGCCCTGGTCGGCGCGCCGGACGGCAGCCAGATGGTGCGCGGCGAACGCCGCGGCCCGGCCGCCGAAGCCGAACGGATGGGCGTTGAGCTGGCGGAAGAGCTGCTGGCGCGCGGCGCGCGCGAGATCCTGCGCGAAGTTTATCAGGGAAATCCGCCGGCATGACGATCCTGGTAACCCGCCCATCGCCTTCGGGAGAGCAGTTAGTGAGCCGGCTGCGCGCACTCGGCCGGGTTGCCTATCATGCGCCGCTGATCGATTTCGCCCCCGGCGGCGATCTGCCGCAGCTGCCGCAGGCGTTGCAACAGTTGAACGCCGGCGATCTGGTGTTCGTGCTGTCGCAGCATTCGGTGAACTATGCCGATTCGGTCATTGGCCGCGCCGGGCTGAGCTGGCCCGCGCACCTGACTTATTACGCCATCGGCCGCACCACCGGGCTGGCGCTGCACCGCATCAGCAGTTTGCCGGTGGAATACCCGCGCGAACGCGAGATCAGCGAAACGCTGCTGCTGCTGCCGGCGCTGCAAAAGCTGGCGGGCAAACGCGCGTTGATTTTGCGCGGCAACGGCGGCCGCGAACTGTTGGGGTCGACGCTGAGCGAGCGCGGCGCCGACGTCAGCTATTATGAATGCTATCAACGCAGCCCGGTGCACTATGACGGCAGCGAGCAAAGCGCCCACTGGCAGCGCGCCGGTGTGGATACGCTGGTGGTGACCAGCGGTGAAATGTTACAACAGCTCTATACTTTAGTTCCTGATTACTATCGTTCTTCATGGCTGCTGCGTTGCCGCCTGGTAGTAGTGAGCGAACGCCTGGCTACCCTCGCCCGGGATTTGGGCTGGCGTACGATTCGGGTAGCTGACAACGCCGATAATGACGCGCTGATCCGCGCGCTACAATAATCTGACTATGGGATGTGCCACTATGACGGAACAAAATACCCCAGCCGCCCCGGTTGAAGAGCCAACCACCGCGGTTGAGAGCTCCCAGCAGCCAGCCGCTGCCAGCCGCAAAGGCAAGAACACCGGCCCGGTGCTCGGCGCGATCGCTATCGTGCTGGTCATCGCCCTCGGCGCGGGCGGCTATTACCACACGCACAAGCAGGCGCAACAGCTGATCGCCGCCAATCAGGCGCTGCAACAGCAGCTTGAAGGCGTGAAGCAGAGCCAACAGCAGGAAAGAAATGCGCTGGAAGGCCTGCTGCAGCAACAGGGTAAAACCCTGGACGCCGCCGATCGCGAGCAGGCGAACCTGGCGCGCCAACTGAGCGAGCTGCAGGAAAAAGTGGCGACCATCTCCGGCAGCGACGCCAAAACCTGGCTGCTGGCGCAGGCCGATTTCCTGGTGAAAATGGCCGGCCGCAAGCTGTGGAGCGATCAGGACGTGACCAGCGCCGCCGCGCTGCTGAAAAGCGCCGACGCCAGCCTGGCGGATATGAACGATCCGAGCCTGCTCGATGTGCGCCGCGCCATTACCGAAGACATCAGCACGCTTTCCACGCTGACCCAGGTCGATTACGACGGCATCATCCTCAAGGTCAATCAGCTGTCCAATCAGGTGGATAACCTGCGCCTGGCGGACAACGACACCGACGAAGCGCCGATGGATCAAAACAGCAGCGAGCTCTCCGGCTCGATCGGCGAATGGCGGCAGAACCTGGCCAAAAGCTGGCGCAATTTCATGGCCGACTTCATCACCATCCGCCGCCGCGACACCAGCGCCGAACCGCTGCTGGCGCCGAACCAGGACATCTACCTGCGCGAAAACATCCGTTCGCGCCTGCTGGTGGCCGCACAGGCCATTCCGCGTCACCAGAACGAGACCTACAAGCAATCGCTGGAAACCGTCTCCACCTGGGTGCGCGCCTATTTCGACACCACCGACCCGGCGACCAAGGCCTTCCTTGAAGAGCTGGACAGCCTGAGCCAACAGTCGATCTCGATGGACGTGCCGGATCAGCTGAAAAGCCAGCCGCTGCTCGAAAAAGTGATGCAGACCCGGGTGCGCAACCTGATGACCCAGTCCCCTGCCGCTCATCAGGAGGGTTAAGCCATGTTACGCGTGCTATTTCTGTTCCTGGTGGTGATCGCCAGCGTGGTGCTCGGGCCGATGTTGGCCGGGCATCAGGGCTATGTGCTGATCCAGACCGATAACTACAATATTGAAACCAGCGTCACCGGCCTGGTGATCATGTTGGTGCTGCTGTTCGTGGTGCTGCTGGCGATCGAGTGGATCCTGCGCCGCATCTTCCGTACCGGCGCCCGCACGCGCGGTTGGTTTATCGGCCGCAAGCGCACCCGCGCGCGCCAGCAAACCAAAGCCGCGCTGATCAAACTGGCGGAAGGCGACTACAAGCAGGTTGAAAAGCTGATGACGCGCAACGCCGACCACGCCGAACAGCCGGTGGTGAACTACCTGCTGGCCGCCGAGGCCGCACAACAACGCGGCGATGACTTCCGCACCAACCAATATCTGGAGCGCGCCGCTGAAGCCGCCGACACCGATCAGCTGCCGGTGGATATCACCCGGGTTCGTATCCAGCTGGCGCAGGGCGAGAACCACGCCGCGCGCCACGGCGTCGATCGCCTGCTGAACCAGGCGCCGCGCCATCCGGAAGTGCTGCGCCTGGCGGAACAAGCCTATCTGCGCACCGGCGCCTACGCGTCGCTGCTGGAAGTGCTGCCGTCGATGCGTAAAATCGAACTCCACAGTGAAGAGCAGTTGCAGGCATTGCAGCAACAGGCTTATATCGGGCTGATGAATCAGGCGATGGCGGACGAAGGCAGCGAAGGACTGAAGCGCTGGTGGAAAGATCAGAGCCGCAAGACGCGTCACGAGGTGCCGCTGCAAATCGCGATGGTTGAACACCTGATCGAATGCAACGACCACGAACTGGCGCAGGAGATTGTGCTCGACAGCCTGAAGCGCCAATACGACGAGCGTCTGGTGCTATTGCTGCCGCGGCTGAAGTCCGGCAACCCCGAGCAGCTTGAGAAAGCGCTGCGTCAGCAGATGAAACAACACGGCGCGACGCCGCTGTTAAACAGCACGCTGGGGCAACTGCTGATGAAGCACGGCGAGTGGCAGCAAGCGGCCGACGCCTTCCGCGAAGCGCTGAAACAGCGCCCGGATGCTTACGACTACGCCTGGTTGGCCGATACGCTGGAAAAACTGCATCGTTCGGATGAAGCGGCGCAGATGCGACGTGAGGGACTGATGTTGACGCTGAAACAGAACGGCGGCGAATAACGCCCTGCCCAAGTGAGAAAAGCGCGGCTCCGATGCCGCGCTTTTTTTGCCCAGGGTTTTCTGTGGCGCAAAAAAAAACACTTGCCGTATGGCAAGTGTATAAAGAAGCAATCAGGTCTAGGACAACAGGGGCGGTGCCTCACTCAACGTTTTGCCCTGAGCGTGATGACGGGTTAGTCATCGTTCTCGTGGGCGATAGGCACCCTAAATCGGCTCTGCGTCATTCCCAGGGTTTATGAAGCCTAAGGCGAACATAAGAGGTGGAATGAGCATCTACGCTATAGATATTGCATTTGACGTGCCAACTTTTAGATTGAGCCCATCTCCAATAGGAAATTTAATTCAATGCATTGAAATATAAATAATTTATACTTCCTCCCCACCCTCCCTGCCTGATACCTCTCCCTGGCATTCCATGCCAGCGGCCGTTATAAGAATGTCGCTTCAAAACGACGGCTTAAGCCAAATCCGGTTTTATCTTTTAAAATCAATAAATTATTTGTCTCAACCTGACGACAGCGCTGGATGGTCATGTCGCTGAAAACCAACACGCTCACAGGCAGGCACAAGATGCCAGCCCTCATGGATGCAAAAAGCCCGCACATTGCTGCGCGGGCCTGCCTTCTCGTCTCGCTTCGCGAGGCTCCTCCTGCGGAGGTACTCATCCTCATAAACGACAGACGAAAAAAAACCTGCTTTAAAAGCAGGTTTTTCGAATGTGGTCGGCGAGAGAGGATTCGAACCTCCGACCCACTGGTCCCAAACCAGTTGCGCTACCAAGCTGCGCTACTCGCCGATTTGTGTTGCTCATACTACCCGATTTATCAGACCGCTGTCCATATAAATCTTATATTTATCAGACATTTTGCGTGGTGCGAAGAGAGGGACTTGAACCCTCACGTCCGTAAGAACACTAACACCTGAAGCTAGCGCGTCTACCAATTCCGCCACCTTCGCACTGTCACAAAATACTGCTAAATCTTCACTTCATCAGGAAGTGGGGTGGCTAATGGGACTCGAACCCACGACAACTGGAATCACAATCCAGGGCTCTACCAACTGAGCTATAGCCACCATTACTACTTCTTCTTACTCACGCGGTAATATTACCACCGCAGCTCCTGCGCACAAACTTAATGGCGCGCCCGACAGGATTCGAACCTGAGACCTCTGCCTCCGGAGGGCAGCGCTCTATCCAGCTGAGCTACGGGCGCGTAGCGCCGTTGCGGGAGGGGATACTACGGATTTACGCCAATCCTGTCTAGTGCTTTTTCGCAGAAATGTTGCGTTTGATTACGCTTTGCTCACTCCTGCGCAGGAAAGCGCACTCCGTAGCCCCTTTTCACCGTTTATTGCCGTGTTTCTACCCGATTTTCAGCCGGATGATGTTTCTTATGCATGCCGAAAGCGAAGTAGCACAGGCTGACGCCCGCTAAGAAAATCGCCCCGACCAGCAGGGAAATTCGCGTATCCGGGTTGATTCCCATGCCGACCAGCACGCAAACCAGAAAAGCGATGGTCAGATAGTTCACATACGGGAACATGATCGACTTAAAGCTGTGGTTTTTGATCGCTTCCTTGTGCGCGCGGCGGAAATAGAGCTGGCTTATCAGCACCACGAACCACGGCACCATGCCCGGCAACACGCTGGCGCTGTAGACATAGACGAACACCTGCTCCGGATTAGGGATAATGTAGTTCAGCGCGGAGCCCACCAACAGGCAGCCAATGGTGACGGCGATACAGTTGACCGGCACGCCGCTGGCGGAAAGCTTGGTCAGCGCCGCCGGCAGTTGGCGATTCTTGGCCAGGGCGTACAGCATGCGGCCGCCGCTGTACATGCCGCTGTTGCAGCCGGAAAGCGCGGCGGTCAGCACCACGAAGTTGATGATGCCGGCGGCGGCGACGATGCCGATCTTGGCGAAGGTCAGCACGAACGGGCTGCCGGTGGTGCCGATGCCGTTCCACGGGAAGATGGTCACGATGACGAAGATCGCGCCGACATAGAAGATCAGGATGCGCCACAGGATATTGTTGATCGCGCGTTTCAACGTCACTTGCGGGTTTTTGGCTTCCCCGGCGGTGATGCCCACCAGCTCAACCCCCTGATAGGACGCCACCACGATGCACAGCGCAAACAGGAAGCCCTTCCAGCCGCCGGCAAAGAAGCCGCCGTGCGCCGTCAGATTGGCGAAACCGATAGGTTCACCGCCGTTGCCGAAACCGAAGAAGATCACCCCCAGCCCCACCAGAATCATCACGATGATGGTGGTGACCTTAATCATGGCGAACCAGAACTCCAGCTCACCGTACAGACGCACCGCCGCCAGGTTGGCCAGCGCCACCATCGCCACGGCAATCAGCGCGGGAACCCACTGCGGTATTTCCGGGAACCAGAACTGCACATACACCCCGATGGCGGTGATCTCCGAAATGCCGACGGCGATCCACATAAACCAGTAGCCCCAGGCGGTCAGGTAGCCGAAATAGGGATTCATGTACTTGTGCGCGTAAACGGCGAACGACCCGGCGACCGGCTCAAGGAATAGCATCTCCCCCATCGAACGCATAATGAAGAATACGAACAGCCCGGCGATGATGTAAGCCAGCAGTACCGACGGCCCCGCCCATTTCAGCGTACTGGCCGATCCCATAAACAGGCCGACACCGATGGTGCCCCCGAGAGCGATAAGCTCGATGTGCCGGGCCTCAAGGCCTCGGTGTAGCCCTTGCGGTTTCTCTTTGTGTGCCATAAATCCTCAATAGTTTTTCTCGGGTTGTGTTTGTCTGCCGGCCGCTGCCGGTCGTTATTGTCATTATTAAAAGAATAAATCATCCCCTGCCGTTCGAGTTGGCATCAACGGGTAGTCGGAGCGAAGTTACCGTGAGAAGAACATCGTTCAGCGCTGTCGCATCAGGCTTCAGCGGCCAGGGATAATTTCCGGGCGGTATCGTTTCGCATTTCGCCGCTATAAGCAAACCGCAATTTAAAACTTTATGGAATAAATGCGGCGGCGTTTAGGGCCGAGGGTTATAGATATGCGGGAGAAACGCGCAAAAGCAGATTATTGGTACAGCAGTCCGGAGCGGAACAGCACTTTCCACCCCGGATGAGGGGTTACATCTTGCCGCTGTAGTAGTAGCCGACAAACTTCAACAGCTTCAACTGTCGGCCGATGCGGCTGGGTTGGCTGAGCAGGCGGTAGAGCCATTCCAGACCGAGGTTCTGCCACACCTTGGGCGCACGCTTCACATGCCCGGTAAAGACGTCGTAGGTGCCGCCCACGCCCATATACAGCGCCTGCGGATACACCTTGCGGCAGTCGCGCATCAGGAGCTCCTGCTTCGGCGATCCCATCGCCACCGTCACGATAGCGGCGCCGCTGGCGCGAATACGCTCGAACAGCGCCTCTCGTTGATCCGGTTTGAAATAGCCGTCCTGGCTGCCCACCAGGTTGACATTCCACTGGCTGCGCAGCTTTTGCTCGGTTTCCGCCAAGACTTCCGGCTTGCCGCCGACCAGGAAGACCGGCGTGCCTTCGCGGCCTGCGCGCTGCATCAAGGCTTCCCACAGATCGGCGCCCGCGACGCGCGACACATCCGCCGCCGGGTATTTGCGGCGGATTGAGCGCACCATGCTGATGCCGTCGGCGTACTTGTACTCCGCTTCATCCAGCAACGCATGCAGCGCCTGGTCCTCTTCCGCCTTCAGGATCTTTTCCGCGTTCATCGCCACCAGCGTGCCCTGTTTGACCCGGCCGCCGTCGAACAGAAAGTCCATGCAATGCGCCATATCGCGAAAGCCCCACAGGCTGAAACCGCGCAGCTCATACTGCGGCACCGAAATCTTTGTTTCCATCGTTCTCATTACCCTTACAAAAGACCGTTGGCCCGAGGCGGAGACGCCAGCGCGCGGGCACGCGTCACTCTGGCCTTGATCAGCCCGGCGGTATCGAACAGCCAATACAGCAACTTCGCCAGCACCAGACAGGCGCCGAAAATAATGCAGAAGAACACCACGCGCGACACGAATGAGTCCACCCCTTCGCGCGCCAACACGATCATGTTGAACACCGCGCCGAAGCAGAATCCTTGCAGGATAGCCGCCTTATAGCGGTTCGGCTCGGTTTTGCCCAGCTCATACAGCCAGTCGAACCACTTGATGATCATGCCCACCAGAATCGCGCCGATCGGGATAAACAGCGCGCCGCCCATCACCACCAGCGAACCGATCAGCGTCGGCGAAATCGCCAGCCCGGAGTGGTTGTTCAGCACTTCCCAGGTGAAATAGTTGGCGGAGTTCAGCACCACGTCCGGCCGGCCCGGCCATAGCCAGGTTGGGATAAAGACGTAGAAATCACGCAAGATCGGCGCCAGGCCCTGGAAATCGATCTTGTCGTAATTTTGCAGCAACAGCGCCAGGTTTTCCCACGGAGAGAAGGTATCGCGGGTCAGATAGAGGAAGGTATAAAACGCTTCCGCGCCGCTGACGTCCAGGCTATAGCGCTTCAACGCCAGCCAGAACATGCCGACCACGCCGAATATGCCCGCCGCCGCCAGCATCCAGAGCGTGATCCAGCCGCGCACGATACCGATAAACAGGAACAGCGCGAAAGCGATGATAATGTTGGCACGGGTGCCGCCGACGATCACGTAGGTCAGAATGCCGAACGCCACCGTCGCCACCAGGAACAAGAACCAGGCGCGCAGATCCTGCCGCAGGAAATAGACCACCAGCATCGCCGGAATGAAGAAGTAGAAGAACCGCTTGAGCGCCACGCCGGACACGTCGCTGGAGAAGATCTGGCTGTAGGAATTGAGCTTGAACAGCAGGAAGCCGTTCTGCATGAAGAAGATGCCCACGGTACCGATCGCCACCAGCGCCAGCAGCACCCAGGTCATATGAGTCTCTACCCGGTTCATGGTAAACAGCGCCGCGCGCGGCTGAGTGCGGCGCTTGCGCAGCCGGGTCTTGTAAGTGACGTAATAGATGGCGTAAAACGCCGTCGCCGACAGCAGGGCGTACAGCAGAAACTCCACCGGCACCACCTCGACGTCAAACTGAAACACCAGCAGGCAGGTTAACGGGAAGCCGAAATAGAACGTCAGCAAATACAGCAGCGAGAAGAAGACGTTGAAGTTAAAGCGCACGCGCCGAAACTCCTGGTAGGTCAGCGTCAGGATAAACGTCAGGCTGACCAGATAGACGACAAACAGGCCGCCGAATTGCGCCAACGTCATGAATGCTCTCCCGCTGCCAACGCCAGGGCTTGCTGCCAGCCGTCAACATAGTTCGGATTGAAGAAGGCGATTGCCTGTTTATCCACCGCCGCCAGTTGACGCTGCGCTTCGCGCACCACCGCCTCATCGAGCGAGTCGCCGTAGAACAGCACCGGCAGGTGCTGTTCCGCCAAATCCTGCCAGAACGGGTTCTGCCGGCTGAGCACGAAAGGCACGCCGAACTGAATCAGCAGGCACAGGGTGCCAATCCCCTGCTGGCGATTGAAAATGAAATAGCCGAGATCGCAGGCGCGCAGAATATTGAGGTAGTCCTCAAACGCCACCTGCTGCGTGAGCAGTTGCAGGTTTTTCTCGCCGAACAGCGGCAATCCGGCGGCGCGCACCTGCTCGATGTAAGCATCGTTGTTGGCCGGATAACCCATCGGCAGGATCACGCGCACGTCGGCGCCGAACTGCTGATGAATCGCCTGCAGCGCTTCGATATGCCGATTGCTGCGATCGCCGGAGTTGCCCACCAGAATCGTCATCGGCCCGGCCAGGTTCTTCTCGACGTGAACGTCGGTCAGCGCCGGATCCATGCGGGTCGGGAAGTACAGCAGCGAGGCCGGCACCCGCGCATGGCGCTGCTGGTAGTGAATCACGTCGCCGCGGGTAGCAAACACATTCCCTACCCGCCCCTGCGCAATGCGGCGCAGCAGATAGAACAGCCGGAATTTCCAGCTGGCGGCGTCTTCATACAGATCGGCGCCCCAAATATGCCAACTGACCTGACGCGCCTTGATCTTGCCGCTCAGCAGCGCCAGCCACAGCCCCGGGTTGAACTGGCCGTGCAGGAAGAAACGCGTATCGCGATCGGCTTGGGCGCGCGCGATGACCGCCGCCGCCAGGCTTTTCTTATCCGCGTAGGGCTCAATGTTCAGGGCGGGGAAATCTCCCAGTGCCGCCACATCCTTGGCCGCCACCATAAAATGCCGCGTCTGCTCAGCCGGCAGACGCGGCGCCAGCACGTCATTGAAGAAGCGCAGCACCGTCTGGTTATGATGCGGGATATCGGATCCCAGAACGTGAATCAGTGTGGTCATACTCGTCTACGATAAATAAGAAACACGCAGCTACAGAGCGCGAAATACACGATGTAGGTTGCCATATAGGCCTGAGCCGCCCCCAGCGCGCCATGCAGCGGGATCAGCCAGTGCGAGAACAGCGTCAGCAGCAGAAACTGGCTGACTTCCGTCAGGATATAAAAGCGCAGCGACGCTTTGGCGATCACCAAATAGCCGAACACATAGGCCCCGACTTTCAGCACGTCGCCCACCAGCTGCCAGGCAAACAGATCGCGCATGGCGACGAATTTGTCCGAGAACAACAGCCAGATGGCGAAATCACGCAGCAGCCACACCGTAAAGCTCGCCGCCGCTACCGCCGGCAGCACGAATTTCAACGAGCGCACGATCTCCCGCGAGATGGCGCCCTTGTCCGTCAGCCGCGACAGCGTCGGCAGCAGATAGACGGTAAACGAGGCGGTGATGAACTGCAGATAGGCATCGGAAATGCTGCTGACGCCCTGCCAAATCCCCACCTCATCCCAACCGTAATGCGCGGCCAGCAGGTTACGCATCATCACATAAGCCACCGGCAGCGTCACCGAGGTGATCAACGCCATGAGGGTGAATTTGCCGAGGTTGCCGGCCACGAGTTTGTCCCAACGCGGCGCCAGATAGCGCAGCGGCAACGTTTTGCGCCGCCACAGCATCAGCCCGGCAGGCAACACCACCAACGCCGGCACCAGCGCCAGCCCCGCCAGCGCGCCTTCATAGCCCCCCAGCTTGAAGCACAGGTAATAAGCCACCACGCCAATCAGGCTGCCACCGATCACCGCCAGCGCATTGCCCATCGCGTCGCGATAGCCTTTCAGCACCGCCATGAACAGGTTGGCGTAGGCGATGCCCATCTGAATGAAAGCGACGGCACGCACCACGCCGACGTAATCGGCATGCCCGAACAGCCCAATGCTGATCGGTTCGGCGGCGAACAAAAACACCAGCGCCAGCAAGGTCGAAAAAACCAGCACGATGCTCGACGCGGTGCCCACCGCCAGACGCAGACGCTGTGGATCCTGGTGGTACTCCGCCACGTATTTGGTGATGCCGTTAAAAATGCCCGCGCCGGACAGCACGCCCAGCACGGTAATCAACTGGCGGAAGTTACCCGCCTGCCCCACCCCGCTGGGGCCAAACGCTACCGCCAGCAGTTTCACCACCAACAGCCCCACGCCGATTTTGATCAGCGTGGAGCCGGCAGTCCATATCGATGCTTTTGCCAACGACATATCAGGCAAAGAAGCTCAGGATGGTATTGATTACCGTACGCTGATTGACATCAGACATATTGTAGAACAGCGGCAAGCGCACCAGACGCGCGCTTTCCTGCGTGGTGTAACGATCTTCGCCGGCAAAGCGGCCGAACTGTTCGCCGGCCGGGCACGCGTGCAGCGGGATATAGTGGAACACCGCCATGATTTCGGCTTCCTTCAGGTAGTCGATAAAGGCCGTGCGCTCTTCGATATCACGCAGCTTGATATAGAACATGTGCGCATTGTGCTCACAGTCCGCCGGCACGATCGGCAACTCGATGCGCCCTGACTGCGCCAACGGCAGGAAGCTGTCGTAGTACTTCTGCCACAGAGCCAAACGGCGCTGGTTGATGCGTTCCGCCACTTCCAGCTGGCCCCACAGGTAGGCGGCCTGCAGGTCAGACATCAGATAGCTGGAACCGATATCGCGCCAGGTATATTTGTCCACCTGGCCACGGAAGAACTGACTGCGGTTGGTGCCCTTCTCGCGGATGACTTCCGCCCGATCGATCAGAGCCGGATCGTTCACCAGCGTCGCGCCGCCTTCGCCGCCGGCGGTGTAGTTTTTGGTTTCATGGAAGCTGAAGCAGCCGATATGGCCGATGGTGCCCAATGCCTTGCCTTTGTAGGTCGACATCACGCCCTGCGCGGCGTCTTCCACTACGAACAGGTTATATTTCTTCGCCAGCGCCATGATGGTATCCATCTCGCAGGCGACGCCGGCGTAGTGCACCGGTACGATCGCGCGGGTTTTATCGGTGATCGCCGCTTCGATTTTGGTTTCGTCGATATTCATGGTGTCCGGACGCAGGTCGACGAACACCACTTTGGCGCCGCGCAGCACAAAGGCGTTGGCGGTTGAAACGAAGGTAAAGCTCGGCATGATCACTTCGTCACCCGGCTGGATATCCAGCAGGATGGCGGCCATTTCCAACGACGCGGTGCAGGAAGGCGTCAACAACACTTTCGCGCTGCCGAAACGCTGTTCCATCCACTGCTGGCAGCGACGGGTGAAACCGCCGTCGCCGCACAACTTGCCGCTGCCCATGGCAGCCTGCATATATTCCAGTTCAGTGCCAACAACCGGTGGAGCGTTAAATGGAATCATGTCTACCTCTGTATAACCAATACGCGGTGCTTTCAATCACGGCACCCTGTCGTTGATAGAGTCGTAATGCGGCGATATTGCCTACCTGGGTCGCGACCCGCAGGCGCTGCATCCCTTGCCGTCGACATTCGGCGATCGCCGCCGTCATCAGCCTGGCGCCCACGCCCCGGCCGAATGCACCGGGGAAAGCCGCCAACAGGCCGATGCGCGTTTCCTGGCCGCCAATGTCACGCAGGCTGACAAAGCCTTCGGGTTGCCCCTGGTTGTTCAGTACCAGCAAACATTGATGATCAAAGGTGCCCAGCACCGCTTTTTCGATCCAGGCCGCATAGAATCGCCCACTATCGGCGCGATCGTACCACGGTGCACGAAACCGGCTGGCGGCGAACACCTCACCGGCGGCAGCCCGCAATGACGGGATATCCTCGGGAACGGCCAGACGCACCGCAGCCGCCGAAGCGACATCGGCCGTCGTGCTTTCAGACGCAACGTTCACTGCCAGGTCCACTTCCCCTTCGACCAGCCGGAATCCCAGCGCCGACAGCGCATCGGCCCACTCCAGGCGGCAAGCGGGGATTTTGGCCTGCACCAACGTATAAGCATCCAAATCAGCCTCGGCCACGGGCGCTGCCGAGCTATCGAAATGTAACTTGGCGCTTTTCAAGTGGAAGAAGTCGCTCTCCCAATTCAGCGGTTCAATACTGGCGTGGACGCGCATGCAATAAATCCAGTAAGTATTTGCCGTAACCGGTTTTGGCCAGCGTCTGAGCCGCGCGTTTCACGCCCTCATCATCCAGCCAGCCATTGCGCCAGGCGATCTCCTCGAGACAGGCGATTTTAAAGCCTTGGCGTTTCTCGACCGTCTGCACGAAGCTGCTGGCTTCCAGCAGACTGTCGTGAGTGCCGGTGTCCAGCCAGGCAAAACCGCGCCCCAACAGCTCGACGGCCAGCTCTCCGCGTTCCAGATACATCTGGTTAATGCTGGTGATTTCCAGCTCGCCGCGCTCAGAAGGCTTCACCTGTTTGGCAAACTCCACCACCTGGCTATCGTAGAAGTACAGGCCGGTCACCGCCCAGTTAGACTTCGGTTTAACCGGTTTTTCTTCGATCGACAGCGCACGGAAGTGGTCGTCAAACTCCACCACGCCAAAGCGCTCGGGATCCATCACCTGATAGCCAAACACGGTCGCGCCGGTGGTGCGCGCTGCAACGCTTTTCAGTTTGGGACTGAACCCCTGACCAAAGTAAATATTGTCACCCAATACCAGGCAGCTCGGCTCACCGGCCAAAAATTCTTCGCCGATCAAAAAGGCCTGAGCCAGGCCATCGGGACTTGGCTGTTCGGCATAGCTGAGATTAATGCCGAATGCTTCGCCGCTGCCCAAAAGCCTCTTGAATGAAGGCAGATCTTCCGGCGTGGAGATAATCAGAATGTCTTTGATTCCCGCCAGCATCAGCACCGACAACGGGTAATAGATCATCGGTTTGTCGTAGATCGGCAGCAGTTGCTTGGACACACCACGAGTAATCGGATGCAGACGCGTACCGGAACCGCCAGCCAGAATAATACCTTTCATACGTACTCCAAAACCCGCCGCGCCGCCGCAAAGCGGCGCGGCGTTAGATTAATCTGACAACCCCAAACGCTCGCCGGCATAAGAACCGTCTTGCACCCGGCGCCACCAGGTTTCGTTGTTCAGGTACCAAACCACGGTTTTGCGAAGGCCGCTTTCGAACGTTTCCTGTGGCCGCCAACCCAACTCGCGATCGATTTTGCCGGCGTCGATGGCGTAACGCATATCGTGGCCCGGGCGATCCTTCACGTAAGTGATCAGATCGCGGTAGTGCGCCACGCCCTGCGGCTTGTTCGGCGCCAGTTCTTCCAGCAGATCGCAAATGGTCTGCACCACTTCGATATTCTTGCGCTCGTTATGGCCGCCGATATTGTAGGTTTCGCCTACCACGCCTTCGGTCACGACCTGATAGAGCGCGCGCGCGTGATCCTCGACATACAGCCAGTCGCGCACCTGCGCGCCGTTGCCGTATACCGGCAGCGGTTTGCCGGCTACCGCATTCAGGATCACCAACGGAATCAACTTTTCCGGGAAGTGATAAGGGCCGTAGTTGTTCGAACAGTTGGTCACGAGGGTCGGCAAACCGTAGGTGCGCAACCAGGCACGCACCAGATGATCGCTCGACGCCTTGGAGGCGGAATACGGACTGCTCGGTGCATATGGCGTGGTTTCGGTGAACAGATCGTCGGTGCCGTGCAGGTCGCCGTACACTTCGTCGGTGGAGATATGATGGAAACGGAAAGACTGCTTCTTCTCCGCCGCCAACGGCTGCCAGTAATGGCGCGCCGCTTCCAGCATCGTGTAAGTGCCAACCACGTTGGTCTCGATAAAGGCCGCCGGGCCATCGATAGAGCGATCGACGTGGCTTTCCGCCGCCAGGTGCATCACCACGTCCGGCTGATACCGGGCAAATACCCGATCCAGCTCAGCACGATCGCAGATGTCGACCTGCTCGAAAGCATAGCGCTCGCTCTCGGCCACCACCGCCAGCGACTCGAGGTTACCGGCATAGGTCAGCTTATCCACTACCACCACGCTGTCGCCGGTGGCCTCGATGATGTGCCGCACAACTGCGGAGCCAATGAAACCGGCGCCACCGGTCACCAAGATACGCTTCAACGCCAGACTCCCTTGGTATCCACCACCCAGCTTTGCTTGATCTCTTCCGGCCGGATGGCCTTGAACTGTTGGTGATCGACCAACATCACGATCACATCGGCCTGCTGCAACGCCTCAGCGATTGGCATCAACGTCACATGGCCCGCCAGCGACTTCGGCAACTGTTCGACGTTCGGCTCCACCGCCAGCGTTTCGCCGACGTGCCATTCGGCGATCAGGTGCGCCACTTCTACCGCCGGGCTTTCACGCAAATCGTCGATATTCGGCTTGAAGGCCAGGCCGAAGCAGGCAATTTTCACCTCGGACGCGCGCTTATCGGTGGCGGCCAGGCAATCGGCCACCGCCGCTTTCACCCGGTCGACCACCCACAGCGGTTTTCCGTCGTTCACCAGGCGTGCGGTGTGGATCAGGCGCGCCTGCTGCGGGTTTTGCGCCACGATAAACCACGGATCGACGGCGATGCAGTGACCGCCTACGCCCGGCCCCGGCTGCAAAATATTCACCCGCGGATGGCGGTTCGCCAGGCGGATCAGTTCCCAGACGTTGATCCCCTGTTCGGCGCAGATCAACGACAATTCGTTGGCAAAGGCGATATTCACGTCGCGGAAGCTGTTTTCCGTCAGCTTGCACATCTCGGCAGTGCGCGAGTTGGTGATCACGCATTCGCCCTCGAGGAAAATCTTGTACAGCGCGCTGGCACGTTCCGAGCACTTCGGCGTCATGCCGCCGATCACGCGGTCGTTTTGAATCAGCTCTACCATCACCTGCCCCGGCAACACGCGCTCCGGGCAGTAGGCGATATTCACGTCCGCCGCTTCGCCCGCTTGCTGCGGGAAGCTGAGATCGCTGCGCGCCTGCGCCAACCATTCCGCCATCTGTTCGGTGGCGCCCACCGGCGAGGTGGATTCGAGGATCACCAGATCGCCTTTTTTCAGCACCGGCGCCAGCGATTTCGCCGCCGCTTCAACATAGGCCAGATCCGGCTCGTGATCGCCCTTGAACGGCGTAGGCACCGCGATCAGGAATGCATCGGCCGCCAGCGGCTTGGTCACCGCCTGCAGGAAACCGCCGTCGACGGCGGCCTTGACCACTTTGTCCAGATCCGGCTCGACGATATGGATCGCGCCGCGGTTAATGGTATCTACCGCATGTTGGTTAACATCTACACCCACCACTTTTTTCTTGCGAGAAGCAAACGCCGCCGCCGTTGGCAAGCCGATATAACCCAGGCCGATAACCGAAATAGTGTCAAAACTCATAGTGTCACCTGATGATTCTTTAAAGCTTCGAGGATACGCTGACAGGCATGCCCGTCGCCGTATGGGTTGTGCGCCCGGCTCATCGCGTGATATTCGCTTTCGTCCGTCAACAGCCGGGTCACCGCTTCAACAATTTTGGACACATCGGTGCCGACCAGGCGCACCGTGCCCGCATCTACCGCCTCAGGGCGCTCGGTGGTGTCGCGCATCACCAGCACCGGCTTGCCTAACGAGGGCGCCTCTTCCTGAATGCCGCCGGAGTCGGTCAGGATCATGTAAGCGTGGGTCATCAGATAGACAAACGGTAAATAATCCTGCGGCTCGATCAGCATGACGTTGTCGATGCCTTTCAAAATGCGATTCACCGGCTCGCTGACATTCGGATTGAGATGCACCGGGTACACCACCTGCACTTCCGGGTGGCTGCGGGCGATCTCCGCCAGCGCGCTGCAAATCCGCTCAAAACCGCCGCCAAAGCTTTCCCGGCGATGGCCGGTGACCAGAATCAGTTTTTTGTCGGCATCGAGGAACGGGTAACGCTGCGCCAGGCCAGCGCGCAGCGCAGCATCGCTCATCACGCGATCGCGCACCCAGAACAGCGCGTCGATCACCGTATTGCCGGTCACAAAAATACGGTTGTCCGGCAGCAGCTCGCGCAGCAGGTTTTGGCGCGAGTTCTCGGTCGGCGCGAAGTGGAACATCGCCAGATGGCCGGTCAGTTTGCGGTTGGCCTCTTCCGGCCAGGGAGAATACAGATTGCCGGTGCGCAGCCCGGCCTCGACATGCCCGACGGGGATGCGTTGATAGAACGCTGCCAGACTGGTCGCCAGCGTGGTGGTGGTATCGCCGTGCACCAGCACCACGTCCGGTTTAAAGTCTTCCAGCACCCCTTTCAGCCCTTCCAGGATGCGACAGGTGATTTCCGTTAGCCCCTGGCCGGGTTTCATGATGTTCAGGTCGTAATCCGGCGTGATCCCGAACAACCGCAATACCTGATCCAACATCTCACGATGCTGTGCCGTTACGCAGACTCTTGCTTCAAAAGCCTCATCCTGGGCCAGTGCATGTACCAGCGGTGCCATTTTAATGGCTTCAGGCCTGGTGCCGAAAACAGTCAACACTTTCACAGCGAATCTCTTTTGGTCGGTTAATCGCAGGCCCAGCCTGCGAATGGGGCGCTCACGCGCCCTGCATCAGATTATTATATTATTTTTAACTACGCGGCCGACGCGCCAAGGCAACACCCGCGCCAACCAAAGCGCCCATCGCGCCCCACAGAATCAGCCAGAATACCCGGCGCGGGCTGTCGCGTTTTACCGGCTCTTCCGGCGTGCGCAAATAACGGTAGGTCTGGAACTTCTCATCCAACGTCGGGCCAACGTTCAGCGTCGCCAACATTGCGCGGTTCTGATCGTAATCCAGATCGTAGGTCGGGCCGGAGGCCTGCAGGCCTTCCAGACGCGCCTGCAGCATTGGCCGGCCCAGCAAGAACAGATCCGAATCCGGCAACTGTTCTGCCGGGGTGTCGGTTTGCGTGCGGCTGATCCCCTGGCTCTCGGCGATTTTCAGCGCCTGCTGCGTGGTGTTCAGCTCGCGCTTGTAAACCGACTCCGCGACCGCTTCCTGGCGCTTGACCTGTGCCTTCATCGAGGTGGTACGAGCGGCCCACGCCCCCTGGATCTCTTCGTTCAGGTGCAGGGCAGCGCGGTGGCTGGCGAAGGTCACGTATTGACGCAGCAGGCGGTTGGCGTCCGCCGCGGTTTCCGCCGTCAGCTTCACGCCGTCGTTCGGGACTTTTTTGTCGTCGCGCGGCGTGAACAGGATGTTGTTGATCAGCTCGTCGAGCAGCGCCGCATCGGCGCGGGCATCCCCTTCCTGACGTTGCTTGTAGTAATCGCTCTGCAGCCAGAAATCGCGACGCGTATCGTAAGCCGCCAGTTGCATGATGAACTCATTGTACGCTTCATCCGCGATGCTCGGCTGATCGCCGGCCGTCGCCGGCAGCGTGCGCACATCCAGATTACGCAGGAACTGCTGCTGGGAGTAGTAACCGCCCAACGCATTCACCGTGGGTTTGTCTGTGATTGCGGTCGCGCTCCACTCTTGCTTAACCAGATAAGAGACGATCAACGCGACCGCCGCGAACAGCACCGCAATGCCGATAATCCACGGTTTGCCGCGCCACAGGGTGCAGCACAGGCCGCGGATATCGAGTTCGTTATCCACCGCCGGGGTATGCTTGTCAGACGTTGTTTCTGGATTCATCACAGCCAAAAAGCCTCTGGTTAAGATACTTGCTTGTTATCGCTCGAACGCCGCAGGCGACGCTTGATACGCTTAATGTACCGCGCAACCCGCCAGGCGCGCTTGATGCAGTAACCGTACAGGAAGAAAGCAAGCAAGAATAATGCCAACATAACCCACTCTGGGATAAAAGTCAGGCGCTCGCCGATCACGCCAACTGCAGCTAACAACACGGCAGCCAGAGTGATGAGCACAAAAGCCTGCCTTGGCGTAAAACCGGCGCGCATGATCAGATGGTGAATATGTTGACGATCGGGAGAGAAGGGACTCATTCCTTTGCGCAAGCGACGATACATGATCGCTATCATGTCCATCAGCGGAATCGCGATGATCCACAGCGCCGTCACCGGATTGATCGAGCGAGTGGCTCCCTGCGAACTTTGCAGCAGCAACCAAATGGCGGTAAAGCCGATCAGGGTGCTACCGGCATCACCCATAAACACTTTATAGCGGCGGCCGAGGATACCGAGGTTGAGCAAAATATAGGGAACGATGGCAGCGATCATCGCAAAGCACCAGAACGCCAGCTCGTTATGGCCGCTCAGGTACAGCAGCAGGCCCAGCGCACCGAAGGAGACACACGACAACCCACCCAACAAGCCATCAATGCCGTCAACCATATTGAAAGCATTGATAGCCGCCCATACCGCAAACAGCGTCACCAAATAGCCAAAGGGACCCAGTAAGACTTCCCAGTTCCCCAGTACATGGCCAAAGCTGCGCAGATACAAACCGGCGAACACCATCATGGCAATGCCTACCAATGCCTGAACTAACGCTCTGATCTTAACGCTGATATCAAAACGGTCATCCAAGGCACCGATGAACACTAAAATGCCCGCGCAGGTGAGGTAAAGTTCACTGTGTGCAATCTTTTGTTCCGATATAAAGAAAGCGAAACATAGACCGGCATAGACCGCAATACCGCCAACCAACGGAATTAATCCTTGGTGACGTTTACGATAGTTCGGCTTATCAACCAACCCAATGCGTTTCGCTACCTTACGGGCAACAAAGAGGAAAGCTAAGGAGAATAGGAAAACAAATAGAATTTCAGTACTCATAGTGAGTAGGTTCACAATTAACAGATCTCGTAAGAAGATAGGCAGCTTAACATGGGCGACAGGCTATGCCATGAGATCCCGTTGCCTTTCAGTCATTTCTTATGATGCGGGAATTCATTCTCATTCGCCCCAGCACCGCGGCCAATTCCGGCAGTAACATGCCGCATACTCAGATATCGAAAACAAGAAGAATTCTCAATAAGTCGTAGAAACAACTTACTTTTCCATTACCGCTACTTATCGTATCCGCCAAAAGCAAAAAACGCCACGACTAGGCGTGGCGTTCAGCGAATTTTTTAACGAATTATGAGCGTTTCATCATATCGAAGAATTCATCGTTGGTTTTGGTCATCGCCAACTTATTAATGAGGAACTCCATCGCGTCAATCTCACCCATCGGGTGAATGATTTTGCGCAGGATCCACATTTTTTGCAGCTCTTCGGAGGTGGTGAGCAGCTCTTCTTTACGGGTACCGGAACGGTTGTAATCGATCGCAGGGAATACGCGTTTCTCGGCGATTTTACGCGCCAGGTGCAATTCCATGTTGCCGGTGCCTTTAAATTCTTCGTAGATCACTTCGTCCATCTTCGAACCGGTATCAACCAGCGCAGTCGCGATAATGGTCAGGCTGCCGCCCTCTTCCACGTTACGCGCCGCACCGAAGAAACGCTTCGGACGGTGCAGGGCGTTGGCGTCCACACCACCGGTCAGCACCTTGCCAGAGGCCGGCACCACGGTGTTGTAGGCGCGCGCCAGACGGGTGATGGAGTCGAGCAGAATGATCACGTCTTTCTTGTGCTCAACCAGGCGCTTGGCCTTCTCGATCACCATTTCGGCCACTTGCACGTGACGCGAAGCCGGCTCGTCGAAGGTCGAGGCGATCACTTCGCCCTTCACCAGACGCTGCATCTCGGTCACTTCTTCCGGACGTTCGTCGATCAGCAGCACCATCAGCACGCAGTCTGGGTGGTTGTAGGCGATACTCTGCGCGATGTTCTGCAGCAGCATGGTTTTACCGGCTTTCGGCGGTGCCACGATCAGGCCACGTTGGCCGCGGCCAATCGGCGCCGCCAGATCCAGTACGCGCGCCGTCAGGTCTTCGGTCGAGCCGTTGCCGCGCTCCATCCGCAGACGGGAATTGGCGTGCAGCGGCGTCAAGTTCTCGAACAGGATCTTGCTGCGGGCGTTTTCCGGCTTGTCGTAGTTGACTTCGTTGACTTTCAACAGGGCAAAATAGCGCTCGCCTTCTTTTGGCGGACGAATCTTACCGGAAATGGTGTCACCTGTGCGGAGGTTGAAGCGGCGGATTTGGCTAGGGGATACGTAGATGTCGTCGGGACCGGCGAGGTAGGAACTGTCTCCAGAGCGGAGGAAACCGAATCCATCCTGCAATATCTCGAGCACGCCGTCGCCGAAGATATCTTCTCCGCTTTTCGCATGTTGCTTCAGAATGGAGAAGATAATGTCCTGCTTGCGCATGCGGGCAAGGTTTTCCAGCCCCATATTTTCGCCGAGAGTAATCAGCTCAGAAACCGGCGTATTCTTTAATTCGGTAAGATTCATAGTGGTGGGTTCTTAAACTCGGGGTATGTCTCGAACTTGTATCGTGAATGGTATGGCAGCGAAATGCGTGCCTGTTTACTGGACGTTCGATCACCGGGCGCAGAGCCGTCGCGGTAAGAAATGGCTTACATCGGGCGCACGCATTGACGGTTGAAGATCGAAGGTACCTTAAAAATGATTTTTGCAAAACCGTTTGATTGCCAAAACATGGGCTGAGTTCAGTTTACTTTCAACGCCAGTGGTTCGACACAGAGTATAGCTTTAGATTCAAACTCTTTAGATTTAAAACTTCGGGCAAGTTCTATATGCAGTGTGGTTAAACTTAACACGCTTCTTGGCAGGCGTCTAGCGGTGAATTGAACATCACCGCCAGGCGCCTGATACTGGGCTTCCCGCCCGATTACAGATTCGCGTTCAGGAAATCTTTGAGCTGACCTTTGGACAACGCGCCAACCTTGGTCGCGGCCACTTCACCGTTCTTGAACAGCAACAGCGTAGGGATGCCACGGATACCGTACTTAGGCGCGGTAGCCGGGTTCTGATCGATATTCAGCTTGGTGATGGTCAGTTTGCCTTCGAACTCTTCGGCAATCTCATCCAGAATCGGAGCAATCATCTTGCACGGCCCACACCATTCAGCCCAGAAATCGACCAGGATCGGCCCTTCCGCTTTCAGCACGTCAGCTTCGAAGCTGCTGTCAGTCAGGTGAATAATTTTATCGCTCATGTTCTACTCCACAGGATTATGTCTACCTTGTTGGTGTAGCATTAACCAACTCAAGGTGATTTTATTGCACCGCGTTTATTTCAACGGATGTGCTTTCGTAAAGCAATAGTTAGCTGATATTCTACCACACTATGAGCAAAACACACTTGACCGAACAGAAGTTTTCCGACTTCGCCCTGCACCCGTTAGTCCTTGAAGCCCTTGAGAAAAAAGGGTTTCATAATTGCACGCCCATCCAGGCGTTAGCATTGCCGCTCACGCTCTCCGGGCGTGACGTTGCAGGTCAGGCGCAAACCGGTACCGGAAAGACGCTGGCGTTTTTGGCGTCTACTTTTCACTATTTGCTGACTCACCCGGCGAAACAGGATCGCCAGACCAATCAGCCGCGCGCCTTGATCATGGCGCCTACGCGTGAACTGGCGGTGCAAATCCACTCTGATGCGGAAGCGCTCTCCCAGAGCACCGGCCTGAAACTGGGCCTGGCCTACGGCGGCGACGGCTACGACAAGCAGTTGAAAGTGCTGGAAAGCGGCGTGGACATTCTGATTGGCACCACCGGCCGTTTAATCGATTACACCAAACAGAACTATGTCGATCTCGGCGCGATGCAGGTCGTCGTGCTGGATGAAGCCGATCGCATGTACGATCTTGGCTTTATCAAAGACATCCGTTGGCTGTTCCGCCGCATGCCAGCGGCCGATCAACGCCTGAACATGCTGTTCTCCGCTACCCTGTCCTATCGCGTACGCGAACTGGCCTTCGAGCAGATGAACAACGCCGAATATGTTGAAGTGGAACCGGAACAGAAAACCGGCCACCGCATTAAAGAAGAGCTGTTCTACCCGTCCAACGAAGAAAAAATGCGCCTGCTGCAGACGCTGATTGAAGAAGAGTGGCCGGATCGCGCCATCATCTTCGCCAACACCAAGCACCGCTGCGAAGACATCTGGGGCCATCTGGCCGCCGACGGTCACCGCGTGGGCCTGCTGACCGGCGACGTGGCGCAGAAAAAACGCCTGCGCATCCTCGACGACTTCACCAAAGGCAACCTCGATATTCTGGTCGCCACCGACGTCGCCGCGCGCGGTCTGCACATCCCTTCCGTCACGCACGTCTTCAACTACGATCTGCCTGACGACTGCGAAGACTACGTGCACCGCATCGGCCGTACCGGCCGCGCAGGCGCCAGCGGCCACTCCATCAGCCTGGCGTGTGAAGAGTATGCGCTCAACCTGCCGGCGATCGAGACCTATATCGACCACAGCATTCCGGTGAGCAAGTACAACAGCGATGCGCTGCTGACCGATTTGCCGGCGCCGAAGCGCCTGTCGCGCCCGCGCGGCGGCAACGGCCCACGTCGCAACTCCGCGCCTCGTCGCGGCGGCGCGCCGCGCAACAACCGTAAACGTTCGAGCTGATCGCCATGCTCAGTTCCAGCACGCTTTATGCTGCCATCGATCTCGGCTCCAACAGCTTCCACATGTTGGTAGTGCGCGAGGTGGCCGGCAGCATTCAGACTCTGGCGCGGATCAAGCGCAAAGTGCGCCTGGCGGCCGGGCTGGATCAGAACAATCACCTGTCGCATGAAGCCATGCAACGCGGCTGGCAGTGCCTGCGGCTGTTCTCCGAACGCCTGCAGGACATACCGCGCGAGCAGATCCGCGTCGTCGCCACCGCCACGCTGCGTCTGGCGTCCAACGCCGATGAGTTCCTGCAGGCCGCCGAGCAAATCCTCGGCTGCCCGGTACAGGTGATCAGCGGCGAAGAAGAGGCACGGCTGATCTATCACGGCGTCGCGCACACCACCGGCGGGCCGGATCGCCGGCTGGTCGTCGACATCGGCGGCGGCAGCACCGAACTGGTCACCGGCACCGGCGCACAGGCAACGCAGTTGTATAGCCTGTCGATGGGCTGCGTCACCTGGCTGGAACGCTACTTCAGCGATCGCAACCTCGGGCAAGAAAACTTCGAGCGCGCCGAACAGGCCGCGCGCGACATGGTGCGGCCGATCGCACCGCAATTGCGCCAGCAAGGTTGGCAGATCTGCGTCGGCGCTTCCGGCACCGTGCAAGCGCTGCAGGAAATCATGGTGGCGCAGGGCATGGATGAGCGCATCACCCTGCCCAAACTGCGCCAGCTGAAACAGCGCGCCATTCAGTGCGGCAAGCTGGAAGAGCTGGAGATCGAAGGGTTGACGCTGGAGCGCGCGCTGGTGTTCCCGAGCGGCCTGTCCATTCTGTTGGCCATCTTCCAGGAGCTGGGCATCGAGAGCATGATGCTGGCCGGCGGGGCGCTGCGTGAAGGCCTGGTTTACGGCATGCTGCATCTGCCGGTGGAGCAGGATATTCGCATCCGCACCATCCGCAACCTGCAGCGCCGTTACCTGATCGATACCGAGCAGGCCGAGCGCGTCAGCCAGCTCGCCGCCAACTTCTCGCAGCAGGTCGCCAACGAGTGGCAGTTGGATGCGCGATGTCGCGAGCTGTTGCACAGCGCCAGCCTGATTCACGAACTCGGCCTCAGCGTCGATTTCAAGCAGGCGCCGCAACACGCCGCCTACCTGATCCGCCACCTGGACTTACCCGGCTTTACCCCCGCGCAGAAAAAACTGCTGGCCACCCTGCTGCAAAACCAGAGCAACACCCTCGACCTGTCGCTGTTGAACCAGCAAAACGCCCTGCCGCCGCGCACCGCGCAGCGTCTGTGCCGCATTTTGCGCCTGGCGATCATCTTCGCCAGCCGCCGCCGCGACGACACGCTGCCGGCGGTGCGTTTACGCGCCAATCAGGACGATGAACTGACGGTGATCTTGCCGCCGGGTTGGCTGGAGCAGCATCCGCTGCGCGCCGAGGCGCTGGAGCAGGAAAGCCACTGGCAGAGCTACGTCCACTGGACGCTGCGGTTGGAAGAACAACGTTGACATGACAAGGGCGCGATGAGCGCCCTTTCTTTTTAATTCCCGCCTTTGGCCTTGGCCAGCTGGGCGCGGATATTGGCCAGATGGCTCTGCCCCTTCTGCATCCGCTCCTGCGGGCTCACCACTTTGCGCTCGGTTTCCCACGCCAAATCGTCCTGCGGCAGCTCCAGCAGGAACCGGCTCGGCTCCGGCCGCACCAGCTCGCCGTACTGACGGCGCTCGCGGCACAGGGTGAAAATCAGCTCTTTTTGCGCGCGGGTGATCCCCACATAGGCCAGACGCCGCTCTTCATCGACATTGTCTTCGTCGATGCTGCTCTGATGCGGCAGCAGACCCTCTTCCATGCCCACCAGGAACACATAAGGGAACTCCAACCCTTTGGAAGCGTGCAGCGTCATCAGCTGTACCTGATCCAGCTCCTCTTCACTTTCGCCGCGTTCCATCATGTCGCGCAGAGTGAAGCGCGTCACAACCTGGGTCAGCGTCATCGGCTCGTCCAGATCGTTGCCTTCCAGCATTTCCGTCATCCAACCGAACAGCGTGTTGACGTTTTTCATCCGCATTTCGGCGGCCTTCGGGCTGGTCGAGGTTTCAAACAGCCAGCTCTCATAATCCACGCCGCGGATCAGATCGCGCACCGCCGCCACCGGCTCACGCTCCGCCTGCTGGGCGATGCCGCCCAGCCAGTGGGTGAAACGCTGCAGCGATTCCAACCCGCGCCCGGTCAGATGCTGGCTCAGCCCCAGATCGAAGCTGGCATGGAACAAACTCTTGTTGCGCTGGTTGGCCCACTCGCCAAGCTTCTGCAGCGTCGCCGGGCCGATCTCGCGCTTGGGGGTATTGACGATGCGCAGGAAGGCGCTGTCGTCTTCCGGGTTGGTCAGCACGCGCAGGTAAGCCAGCAGATCCTTGATCTCGGGGCGAGAGAAGAACGACGTACCGCCGGAAATCTTGTACGGGATGCGGTTCTGCATCAGCATCTTTTCAAACACCCGCGACTGGTGGTTGCCGCGGTACAGGATCGCATAGTCGCCGTAATTGGTCTTTTTCACGAAGTGGTGGGCGATCAACTCCCCCACCACCCGCTCGGCTTCGTGATCCTCATTGTTGGCGGTCACCACCTTCAGCTCTTCGCCATACCCCAGTTCAGAAAACAGCCGCTTTTCAAACACGTGCGGGTTATTGGCGATCAGAATGTTGGCCGCCTTCAGAATGCGCTCGCTGGAACGGTAGTTTTGTTCCAGCTTGATCACCTGCAGCGCCGGGAAATCTTCCTTCAGCAGCACCAGGTTCTGCGGCCGCGCGCCGCGCCAGGAGTAGATCGACTGGTCGTCGTCGCCCACCACGGTAAAGCGCGCGCGGTTGCCCACCAGCAGCTTCACCAGCTCGTACTGACTGGTGTTGGTATCCTGGTACTCATCCACCAGCAGATAGCGGATGCGCTGCTGCCAGCGTTCGCGCACCTCTTCGTTGCGTTGCAACAGCAGCGTCGGCAGCAGGATCAAGTCATCGAAGTCCAGCACGTTGCACGCCCGCATATGGGCGTGGTACAGGCCGTAGCAGTGGGCGAACAGCTTGTCGCGCTCCGAGCGCGCCAGCTCCGCCGCGCGCTGGGGATCGATCAGGTCGTTTTTCCAGTTGGAGATGGTCGAAATCAGCTGCGCCACCAGCGTTTTATCGCTTTCCAGCCACTTTTCGGTCAGCTCTTTCAACAGCGCCAGCTGATCCTGGTCGTCGAACAGCGAGAAGTTGGACTTCATGCCCAGCGCCACATATTCCCGCTTGATGATTTCCAGCCCCAGGGTGTGGAAGGTGGAAATCATCAGCCCGCGCGCCTCTTTGCGCCCCAGGGTTTGCGACACGCGCTCTTTCATCTCGCGCGCGGCTTTGTTGGTAAAGGTCACGGCGGCGATGTGCCGCGCCTGATAGCCGCAGTGGTGGATCAGGTGGGCTATCTTGTTGGTGATAACGCGCGTCTTGCCGGAACCGGCACCGGCCAACACCAGGCAGGGCCCGGTAACGAATTCGACGGCTTGTTGTTGGCTGGGGTTTAATCGCATGGTGCTGGCTTGCTCGACTGTAAAACGTGGAAGGGAATTGTAGCAGAAAGCGCCGATGAGATTTAGCGGGTATAATCAGCGCAATTTTCGCATCGACAAAGGCAATACCATGGCAAAAACGGCGTGCGCCCTGCACATTCTGGTAGACAATGAAAAGCTGGCCAACGAGCTGCTGGCCAAGCTGAAGCGCGGCGTCAGCTTCGACACGCTGGCGCGCAAATATTCGAGCTGCCCGTCAAAACGCAACGGCGGCTCGCTGGGCGAATTCAACAAGGGCGCGATGGTGCCTGCGTTCGATAAAGCGGTGTTCAGCATACCGCTGCTCAAACCTTACGGCCCGGTCAAAACCCAGTTCGGTTACCACATCATCAAGGTGCTGTATCGCAACTGAGGGGGCCTGAGCCCCCTGTCGCGATATTACTGCGCGCCGGCGTCCGTCGCCGGCGCAGCCACCGCAGCGTCGGCCGGTTTGGCTTCTTCCGTCACCACCGCCGGCGCCGGCATCATGATGCCGTCATAAGTTTCCTGCAGCTGCTTCATGCTCATTTCCGGCTCGCCTTTCGGCTGCATCAGCACCAGCGTCGCCTCCTGAGACAGCTGCAGCTTCAGCGCCTGATTCAACGTCTCCAGCGTCAGGCTGGACAGGAATTCCTGGCGCAGCTTCTGATACAGCTCCGGCGCGATATCCACCACCCCGCTCTGCTGCGAACGCAGGCGCTGGCTCATCAGCACATCGGTGTCGGTGCGGGCGTAGGTCGCGAACAGCTTGCTCAGCTGATCGTTTTTCTGCGCCAGCAGCGCATCGAATTCTTCTTTCGACAGGCCGTTGTCACGCACGTTGGCCAGCTCGCGGGCGATAAAGCCCAGGCTGCCGTTCAGATTGTTGTTCGGCGTATCCAGATGAATGGCGCACTGCCCGCGCTGGTACTGCACGCGGCAGTCAAAGCCCAGATGCAGGCTCTTCTGGTCGCTTTTTTCCAGCGTCTGCTGAAGATGCCAGAACAGCGCCTCGCGGGCGAGATCGCCACGCCAGTAACGAAGCAGGCTCTGCGAATCGCGAATCGGGTGCCACGGCGAATCCCACATGATCGACAGCGTATCCTGTTTCACCTGCTCGCTGATCAGGCTCACCGGCTGCTGCGGCAGCGGTGTCAGCGTCGGCATCGGGGCCGGGGTTTCACGTTTACCTTGCAGCGGCGAGAACGCCTTGTTGATCTGCTCGCCCAGGCTGCGGCTGTCAACCTTGCCGACCACGAACAGCGTCATGGCGTCCGGGGTATACCACTGCTGATAAAATTTCTTCAACTGCTCGAGGTTGACCGGCCGTTTCGCCGGCTGAGCCGGATCGTGCGCCAGCAGCGTCGAACCTTTCAGGCGGTAACGCCACCAGACATCTTGGGTATTGGGCGGGAAAGTGCCGACCGGATTGATGGTGGAATTCATCACCGCGTGCACCGTATGCTCGTCGATCGCCAGTTTGCCGGTGGTGTCCGCCAGCCAGGCCAGCGCTTCTTTCAGCAGGTCGGGCCGGTTGTTCGGCAGGCTGAGGTTATACATGGTGAAATCATACGAGATGATAGCCGGCGGCAGCGGCCGCTCGTTATCCACGCTCTGTTGCCACAGGGCGCGCAGCTGCGGCGCGGTAAAGCTTTCGCTGCGCGTCAACGCCAGCCGCGGCAGCAGGTGGGCGAAACCGGTCTGCTGCGAAGACTCCACCAAAGAGCCGGTATTGACGATCAGCCGCAGTTCCACGCGGTCGCTTGGCCGCTGAGGCGTATCGAGAATCTGCCATGAAAACCCGTTGGCCAGCGCCCCCTGCTGCCAGGCAGGATCGGGTTGTAGTGCTTCAGCCTGCACGCTGCTACTGGCTGCAGCCAATAGCAGCCCACCAACTATAAGATGAATTCTGGTGCCCTGCATGTGAACCCCTACTTAATGACTATCCAATTTCTTATGCAAATGCGTGTATTCCATTCAATGGAATCATAAAAATACGCCCTGAGTTTCACGGTGGGGCGGAAAGCAGAAAGTGTACCATCGTGTTAGACCGCGCGCCTTTGCGGATGTCACTCATTAGAGTGAAAAATAATGGATTGCGGGGTTTTTAATGCAAAAAATCGTTACGAGGCAGGGGAAGAAGCTCACCGGCCGCGGATGCGGCCGGTGATTTACCGCCGATATCAGGCGGAAGGCAGCGTTTTGTCCGCGCCGGTGTTTTTGTTGTTCAGCGTGTCTTTCAGCTGTTTTTCATCCAGCTGGTTACACCATTTTGCCACCACCACGGTCGCCACACCGTTGCCCACCAGGTTGGTCAGCGCGCGGGCTTCCGACATAAAGCGGTCGATGCCGAGGATCAGCGCCAGGCCGGCCAACGGCAGGTGGCCGACGGCGGAGATGGTGGCGGCCAACACGATAAAGCCGCTGCCGGTCACGCCCGCCGCCCCTTTGGAGGAGAGCAGCAACACCACCAGCAGGGTAATCTGATGCATGATATCCATGTGGGTGTTGGTCGCCTGAGCGATAAACACCGCGGCCATGGTCAGGTAGATAGAGGTGCCGTCCAGGTTGAAGGAGTACCCGGTCGGAATAACCAGACCCACCACCGATTTCTTGCAGCCCAGCTTCTCCATTTTATCCAGCATGCGCGGCAGCGCGGATTCGGACGACGAGGTCCCCAGCACGATCAGCAGCTCTTCTTTGATGTAGTTGACGAATTTGAAGATGCTGAAGCCGTTGGCGCGGGCGATGCTGCCCAACACCACCACCACGAACAGGATGCAGGTGATATAGAAGCACACGATCAGCTGGCCGAGTTGCACCAGGGTGCCGACGCCGTATTTACCGATGGTAAACGCCATGGCGCCGAAGGCCCCCAGCGGCGCCAGGCGCATGATCATGTTGATGATGCCAAAAATCACCCGCGAGAAGCTGTCGATCACGTTGTAGATCAGCTGCCCTTTGTCGCCCAGACGATGCAGGGCGAAGCCGAACAGCACCGCGAACAGCAGCACCTGAAGAATGTTGCCGCTGGCGAACGCGCCGATCACGCTGCCGGGGATGATGTCCAGCAGGAACGGGATGATGCCCTGCTGCTGCGCCTGCTCGGCGTAGACCGCTACCGCTTTGGCGTCCAGCGTGCCGGGATCGACGTTCATGCCGGCGCCCGGTTGCACCAGGTTGACGATCACCAGGCCGATAATCAGCGCGATGGTGCTGACGATTTCAAAATACAGCAGCGCGATGGCGCCGGTGCGCCCTACCGCCTTCATGCTTTCCATGCCGGCGATGCCGGTCACCACGGTGCAGAAGATCACCGGCGCGATGATCATCTTGATCAGTTTGACGAAGCCATCGCCCAGAGGTTTCATCTCGGCGCCGAGGTCAGGGTAGAAATGGCCAAGCAGGATACCCAGCGTGATCGCCGTCAGCACCTGAAAATAGAGGCTCTTAAAGATCGTTGTTTTCATATGAACATCCTATGGGGGGAAGACACGCATCAGGCAGCAGTCTAAAAATCCAGCCTGTTCATCGCTTGCGCGGAAAATAACACCCACTTAACAACATGGAAATAATTTGTTGCACCCACCGTGTGGGGTTGATGTGAATTTAAGAGCTGAAACGCGTCAGTCGGGGTGCAAAGCTGAAAATTGCGTAAGCCTTTGTTTGCACTAACGCAAAAGAGGTAGATAAAGAATGGCGATTTTCGGACGAGGAAAAGTACCGGAAAGGTATCGCGACGCTCACCGCGCCGCGCGGCAAAACTCGGCTTCGAACGCTTCGCGCGGCAGCGGCCGGGCGAACAGGAATCCCTGCCCACTGCGAATGCCGTGCTGCAGCAGCCAGTCGCGCTGTTCGGCGTTTTCCACGCCTTCGGCCATTACCGGCAACGCCAGCACTTCGGAGATCGAACTGACGATGCGCACCATCGCATCGTCGGCCGGCAGCCCCTGAATGAAACTGCGGTCGATCTTAATCAAATCGATCGGCAGGGATTTCAAGCGGTTGAGGTACTCCAGGCTGGAGTAGCCCATGCCGAAGTCGTCCAGCGCGATCGACAGCCCCAGGTCGTGCAGCTCGCGCAGCAGCGCCAGGGCGCGATCGAGATCGTCGATGCGTACCGTCTCGGTGATCTCCAGCAGCAGCTTGCGCGGATCGATCCGATACTGCGCCAGCAGGTTTTTCAGATGCGGGACGAACGCTTCATCCTGCATCTGAATTCCGGAAACGTTAACCGCCAGCGGCAGCGCAATGCCGCGTTGTTGCCAGTCCGCCAGGATGCGGCAAGACTCTTCCAGCACCCAGTTGCCGAGAGGCACGATCACGCCCAGCTCTTCCGCGAGCGGGATAACGTCGGCCGGCAGGGTATAGCTGCCGTCATACTGCTGCCAACGCAGCAGCGCTTCGGCGCCGATCACCTCGTTGGACTGCATGTCGATCTGCGGCTGCAGGAACAGCGTGAAATGCCGCTGCTCGATGCCGTGCAGGATCTCGCTCTCCTGCGTCAGCCGCTTCTGCGTGCGTTCCGTCAGGCTGGGTTCGAAGAACAGGATCTGATTTTTTCCTTCGCGGTGCGCGGACATCATCGCCGAGGTGGCGCTGCGCAGCAGCTGTTCCGCACTCTCCCCCTGATTGAGGTAGTGCGCGATGCCGATGCTGGCGTTGGGCCGCAGCGCCAGACCTTCCAGCGTCAACGGCGCATTGATCTCCGCCATGATGCGCCGCGCCAGCTGCATGGCGTGGAACGGCCGCTCGATACCCTTGGCCAGAATGGCGAATTCGGTATTGCTCAGCTGCGCCAACACGCCGTTTTCGTCGATGCAGCCGCGCAGCTTCTTCGCCAGCGCCAGCAGCAGCGCTTCGCGCATCGCCGGGCTCATCACGCCAGACGCTTCATGCAGCGTCTCGATGCCGATCACCAGCAGGTTAAAACGCTCAGGGCGCAGACTGGAGGCGATATGCTGTTCCAGCAACGCGTTCAGCAATGCAGGATTCGGCAGTTCGGTCACCGGGTGGCGGGTGCTCAGGCGGCTCATGTCGGCATGCGCCTTGGCCAGCGTCTGTTGATTGCGGTTGTAATTGCGCACCAGCAGGCCGAGCTCATCGTCCTGGTGCAGCGCCGGCAGCATCAACTGGTGATAGGGCGCTTCGTCCTGCGAGATGTTCTCCAGCTCTTTGGCCATCGCGCGCAGCGGATGCACCATCAACCGGTTCATGCACCAGGTGATGGCCACCGACAGGATCAGCGCCAGCAACAGATAGGTCGACAGCATGGTCGACAAAATGCTGAGGATAAACTGGTACATGCGGAACGAATCGGCTTGCAGCACCAGATAGGCCAGCGGCTGCTGGTTGGCCGGCACCCGTTCCAGCGAATAGAGCGGCACGGAAATTTGGATAGGTAGCTCAAACAACCGGGCGATCAGCGTCGGCACCGGCCGCTCCGGCGGGAAATTGGCGTGCAGCGCCTGAAACTCGTTCGGCAAGACGATATCCGCCCGGCTGAGAATGCCGACCGGCAACAGCGTGTTCAGCACCCTTTTGGCTTCCGGCACGTCCATGCGCAGCACCGCCTCCGCCAGCGGCTGGCGCACGGAGTGGGCGATATTCTCCAGTTGCTGGGCGTAGTCATCCCTGCGCTGCTGCACAAAGTGGAATAACTGGATCACGATAAAGATGCAGATCGTAACCAGCGCCACGCCGGACACTGTCGCCATCTGCTTAATCGTTAACGAACGCCTGACCCGCAAACCTGCTCTCCGTGAAATCGGGCTGAAACAAAAAAGGGGGCTGACTCTCACCCGCCCCCTCGAACCGGGCTGAGTATACTCGATCATCGGCTGTTTTTATCTGGCTATGCCGCAGGCAAAACCAAGAAAATCGCGGGTTTCAGTCTTTTCCTAAAGCGAACAAACGCGACCCGCACACAGGGTAACAAAACTCCCCGGCGTCCGACACTCTGAATCTTTCCCCCTTCCGGCTACTTGAAGTCGGCGTAAGGCGTCAGCGGCTGCGGCGGCAAATCGAGATCCCCTTGCCAGCCGGCCAGGGAATAACGCAGATAAATCAGCGCGTGGCTCGGCGTATAGTCCTTCGCCTGTTGAATGTCGATGCCGGCGCCGAGCGTCCAGTGCGAACTGAGACGGCGTTCGACGATCGCCCGCAGGGTATAACCGACGCCGCTCGAGGAGCTGCCGTCCTCGACGGCGAACTTATCGGGCAACGAATCCGGGATCAGTCCCTGCAGCGGATAACGGCGCTGGCTGTCGGTTTTGGAATGGGACAGTGAAACCGAACCGCCCAGCTCCCACGACCAGTTCTCGGTGCGCTGACGGTAGTTGACCGGCAGCGACAGCGACAGATATTGCTGCGGGCTGTAATAGCCGCCCTGCCCCAGCGAATAGCCGCTCAAATCCTTCTGGTAGTGCCACAGCATGGTATTGAGCCCGACGCTCAGGCGGCGATTGTCTTCGTTGATCAGCTTGTAGTAGTAACCGGCCATCAACCGCTGCCGCTGGTTGTCCGCCACGTTCTTGCCGGTAATCTGATGCGCGCTGAGATCGGCCCAGACGCCGTTCGCCTCGCCGCGATCGTAGCTGGCGCTCAGGCTGACGCCGGTGGCGCGCACGCCGCCCCAGGTGATGCCGGTATTCGGGTCTTTGGCGCCGCCGAACGCCAGCAGCGAGCTGGAAATCGGCCGCCGCGAGGCCGCCAGCGTCCAACCAATGTGGTTCCAGTCGCCGCTGTAGGCCAGGCCGCCGGTCCAGTCGACCACCTCAAAGCCCATCGGCGTCGTGCCGATGTCGGCGGCCCAGCGATCGTTTTTCCAGCCGGCCGCCACGCTGGTGCCGGTGGTTTTCTGGTGTTCATCGCCGCGGCACCCTTGCGTGTGGCAGGTGCCGAAGGTTTCGTAGTACTTGCCGCTGCCGTCGGTCGAGAAGCGGCCGGCATCCAGCTGCACGGTGTCGGTACGCAAGAAGGCGCGCCCGTCATACAGCGGCATGTCCACCTGCAGCATGGTGTCGTGCGCGCTGAAGTCGGAAATGCCGCCGGTGCCGCTCGAACGCCAGTAATCGTGATCGAGCGTGACGTTCACGTCTTGCTGTCGATACAGATCCGCGGCGTCGGAGCGGATGCCGCGTTTCAGCCAGTCGTCGTTCGGATTATTGCGCGTCAAATAGGTGTAGCCGTCATTATCCTGCGGCAGCGTCGGCGTGATGCCGCCGGCCACCATGGCCTGGCGGTAATCCTGCTGCGCCCGCTCAGGCTGTTGCTGAGCCCGTTCCAGCCGGGCGGCGTCACGATAAACAAGCGCCTTGGTCTGCCCGGCGGGCTCCGAAGCCGCCGCCGTTTTCAGCCGGCTGAAGAGCGCGTCGGCCTGCTGCG
Source organism: Serratia sp. 22278 (assembly GCF_052045405.1). NCBI lineage: Bacteria > Pseudomonadati > Pseudomonadota > Gammaproteobacteria > Enterobacterales > Yersiniaceae > Serratia > Serratia sp. 22278. The sequence goes on from NZ_JBQEOW010000006.1 coordinate 120,905, forward strand.
GATCGCCGACCGCGCCCCAGGCGTTGGCGACCCGCCGTTGGCTGTTGAGCGAAGCGTCTTGCGGCTGCGGTTCGGTTTTCAGCCGCTGACGCGCCGCGTCCAGATCCCCCTGCGCCACATAGGCTTCGATCTCGCCCAGCTGCGCATCCGGGTTGTTCGGTTCACGCCGTTTCACCCGCTGATAGTCGTCCAGCGCCGCCGCATACTCCCCGCGCGCCAGCGCCCAGTCGGCGAGCAGCAAATCGATGCGGGTGTCCGCCGGCTGCCGGCGCAGATAGGCTTCCGCCGCCGCTTCGTCACCGGCGGCCCGCAGCCGTTCGGCATGCTCGATTACCGCCTGCATTTTCAGCCGCTGCGCCAGTTCGCGCATGTTGTCGTTCCATTGCGCCGCAGGCAGCGTATTGAGCTGCGCCAGCGCCTGCCTGTCGCGATCGCTGCCGGAAAGATAGAGCGCATAGGCGTAGGTCAGCTGCGGATTGGCATGTTGGCGCAGCGCCAGCTGCCGGAACAGAGCGTCCGCCTGCTGCGGCTGCCCGGCCTGACGCAGCGCCTGCGCATAGCGATAGGTCAGCCAGACGTCGTCGGGCGCCATCGGCTGGGCGCGACGATAGATTTCCGCCGCCTGCTGCCACTGCTGCTGTGCCGCCAGCGTCTCCGCCTGCTGCTTCAACATATCGAGCCGCAGTCCGTCGAGGGTGCTGCGCAGCTTGGCCTGTTGGCTGCGCGGCAGGCCGTTGAGGTAGGCCAGCGCTTTTTCCGGCGACTGGCGTTGATAGATATTCACCAGGCCGCGCAGCGCGCTGCCGTTGCCGGGATCGCGCCGCAACGCCTGCTGATAAAACCCTTCCGCCGCGGCGTCATCCTTGCTCGCCACCGCCACATCGCCCAGGCCGATAAACGCATCGCCGTCGCTGTCGTCGAGCTGGCGCGCCTGTTGATATTTCTGCCGAGCCAGCGCGAGATTGCCGGCCTTGAGCGCTTTGTCGCCCTCGTCGATCGCCAGCCAGTAGCCGGTGCTCTTGATCAGACTCTGCCATTTGCCGCTGCCGTAGCCGCTCTTGTCGGCGGCCAGCGCCTGGCGAAACAGCTTCAGCGCCTGCGGGCGGTTGCCGGCGCGCGAGTAGGCCTGGCCGAGCGCGCCCAGCACCTCGGCGTCGTTCGGCGCCGCCGCCAGCGCCTTTTGCAACTCTGGAATGGCTGCCCGGCTGCCGCCTTTATCCACCTGCGCCAGACCGCGCACCCGCGCCTGATAAGCCGGATCGGCCAACAGCTTCTGCTGTCTGGCCAGTTCTTCGCGGGCGCTGGTCGCCTGATCGCCGGTGTCGAATACGCCGAGGAAACGGTTGAGCGCCGCTACGCTCTGCGCGCTGACCGGCATCGCTTTGACCTTGTCCAGCCACAGATCGGCGGCGTCACCGCGCCCGGCCGGATCGGCGGCGATCTTCTGCAGCAGTTCAAAGGCCTGCGCGTCCTGGTTCTGACTGAACAGCATACGCGCCAGCGACATGCGCAGCGCCACATTGCCTGAATATTGCTGATCCAGCGCCTGCAGCTGCTTTAACGCCTTCGCCTCCTGCCCCGGCAAACGCGCCACCAGCCGCCAGTATTCTACCGCCAGATCGAGCGTCGGCGGCTCGCCGTGAAACAGCGCATCGTACTGCGCTTTGGCTTCCGGCAACCGGCCGGCGGTCGCCATCAGGCGCGCCTGCTGCAGCTTTTGCCGGGTTTCCGGCTGGGTCAGCAGCATGTTCATTTGCGCCTGGCGATAGGCGCTGGACTGCGGCGCGAGGGTTTTCAGCTTGTCCAACTGCTGCTGCGCCAGCGCCATGTTGCCCTGCCGCAGCGCCAAACGCATGCGCGCGGCGATCACGTCCGGGTTGTTCGGATCCATCAGCTCGAGCCGGTACAGCGACTGGCGCACCAGATCGTCCTTGTTGCCGGCCTCGCCAATGCGCACCTGTTCCAGCAGCCACTGTTCCGGGGCCACGGCCTCCGCAGCGCGCGCCTGCGGCAGCATCGCCAGGCTCAGCGGAATCAAATTCAGCCAGTTTATTTTGAAGTTGTGCATTGGCCGTCCCACGAGGGTTGCAATTCACCCTGACGATTAAAGCGATAACGTTGTTGATCCCATCCCTGACCGAACAGGGTCAGCGAGGCGCTGAAATAGGCGTCATCACCCGGCGGATGCTCGCTGATGCGCTGCCGCTGCACCGCCAGCGCTTCAGCCTGCGTCGCCAGCATCGGCAGCATAGAAGCGGAGAAACCGACCGGGCCGTCGCCGGTAGTTTTGCCGCTGGCGGTATCGGTTTTCTCCGGCGGAACGCCCTGTTTGGCAGTGAACTGCGCCATCGGCTGGAAGCGTTCAAGCAGCGCCGCCTTGTGTTCATCGTCGTCCGCCAGCATGCCGGCCCACAGATAAACCCGAATGGCGTCGTAGCTGCCGACGTTTGGCTTGACGGTGTCCGGCTGCCAACCGGCGCCGACCCGCCACACCACCCAATCCGGCGAGAAGCCGTGCGGCGCGGTGTCCAGCCACAGTCGCTGATTGATCTCGCGCATCGCACGCCATGGGCCGTTCAGCGCCGCAAAACGCGCCAACAGCTGCGGCGGCAGGTAGCTGGGATTCAGCCGCCAGCGATCTTCCGCCACGAACCCGACTTTGCCCGGCAGCAGCATCAGGCCCAGGCCGGGAATGTCGGCCACTTCCTCGCGGCCGATGCGTTGCAGCAGCAGCGTTCCCAGGGTTTGATAACGCCGGCTTTTCCACAGGCGGCCGGCTTCGAGCAGGTTGTAGGCGATCCACAGATCGGCGTCCGACGCCGAGTTGGCGTCCAGCACCTTCCACTGCTTATCGTCGCTCTCGCCCCACAGCCAGGCGGGCAAACGGGCGCTGAGATCGCCCGCCGCCAGATTGTTCTCCGTCCAGGTCAACAATAGGTCGAAGGTCGGCCGGTCGTTGGCCACCAGGGCGAAAAACAGGCCGTAACTCTGGCCCTCAGAGGTGGTGATTTTGTTCGGGCTGCTCGGGTCGATCACCCGCCCCTGCGGGCTGATGTAGAATTGCTTGTACTGTTGCCAACCCGGCCACTCGCAGGCCGCGGCGGCGCTGAAGGCGCACAGCAGCAGCATGCCGAGCGACAGGCGTTGCAGCATCGCGTTCACCGCCGTCAATCCCGATCTTCAGGCGCCAGACGACGCCGGCTGAAGGCCTTCAGGCCGCGCCACAGCATCAGCCCCAGGATCACCACCAGCACCACCGCGATCACCGCCAGCAGTACCGGATGGGTGGAAAGGGCATACCACAGCCGCTCCCACCACGGCAGGTGGCCGACATAGTAAACATCGCCGACGCGCAAGCTGTTGACCCCCGATTCGCGGATCACCGCCACCGAGCCGAACACCGCGGCGCGCTTGCCGCTGTCCAGCAGGGCATTGTTCAGCAACTCATAGCCGCGCGGGCTGTCCGCCAGCAGCGCCACGATGCTGCGCTGATCGTTGAACGGCGATTGCACGCCGATGATCGCCGACATCGCGCCCTCGGAACTGACGGTGGTCTTGCTGTCCGGCTTGGCGTCCTCCGCCAGCAATTCCGCGCTCGGCAGCGGCGGCTGTCGCGTCGGCTGCTTCACCCAGCTTTGAGTGGCGTCCACCAGCAGGCTGATTTTCTTGTCGTCGCGCAGCGCCGGCGGAATGGTGCCGACCATCAGAATATCGTCGTCACGATCCTTGGCCTGCGACCAGTCGTCGCTCAGCGTAAAGGCCAGCGCCGGGTAGCCGGTTTGCGCGCCGATCACGCCAAGCGCGTTCAGCAGCGCGCTGACCTGCGCCGGCTGCGGTTTCTGGTTCACCAACACCAGCGTTTGCGACAGATCCGCCAGGCGGCTGAACGGGAAGCCGGCGTTGGCGAAGGCGCGCAAGTCCGGCATCGCCATAAAGTGGCGATAACCGGAGAAATCGATGGTAGACGCGCCGTCGATCACCGCGTGGTTTTGCGTGAAGGAGTAGGTTTCGCAGCGCCCTTCCGCGCCGCTGGCCAGCAGCGTGGTGTAGTCAAAGTCAAAGCGCAGCTGGTTGGTGGCGCCCAGCCGCAGCGCCGGGATACTGACGTTCTTGTCGGAGTCGAGCAGCCCCTGCGTCAACGGCAGGCGCAGCAGCTGCGCGCCCTGCTCGTGTTCCGGCACCAGCGAGTAAGCCTGCACGAACTGGTTGTTCAGGCTGACGCTCAGCCGCGAACCATCCTGAATGCGCGGCGCGGTATAGCGGTATTTCAGGTGCATATCGATACCGGTGCTGCGGATCAGGAACAGGTCCGGCGGCAGGTTCATGGTCAGCGAAATCGGGCCGGGCTCGATGCCGCTGGTTTGCAGCTGTTCGGCATATTGCTGCAGCTCGGCGAAGGTCATCGGCCGATCGGTGCGCACCCAGTTCGGCGCGTCGTAAGGCTGGCGCGGCGCGAGCTGTTCCACCTTGTCCACCGTCACGTTCTGGCCGCGGAACAGGATGTTACCCTGCGCGATGCCCTTCACCGCGGTGATCAAATCGTTGTCGTCACGCCCCTGAATCAACAGCAGTTTGACGTACGGATTGTCGGGGTGGCTGATCATCTCCACCGTCGGGCCGTTGACCGCCGGATAATCGCGCAGGAAATCCGGGCGCTGCGAGTTGGTGGCGAACACCACCGCGTGCTGCGTCGGCAGCGCATTGTATAGCGTCGGGAAGGATTGCCCGCGCCACTGCGCCTTGCTGCCGAACCACGAGGCCAGAATGCCCGCCGCGCGCTGCTGGGCGAGATCAGGCTGGCCGGCGAATACCATCGGCAGCGTCAGCGGCCGATTATCGCGGCTGTCGAAGAACGGCTCAGGGAAGTGCGACAGCTCGTTTTTCACCGGCAGCGTCTGGAAACGCAGCTTCAGCGCGCTGGACTTGCTGACGTCGAGCCACAGCGAAGTGCTGGCCGGGTTTTCGCAGATGTTCTGATAATGGCCGACAAACACCAGCCTGACGCGGTTAAAATCGGTGATATAGCGCGGATCGATCGCCATTTGGATGCGATTGGGCTTGCCCAGCTGCTCTTTGGCGAGGGTGGTCACGCCCATCAGTTCGTCGTTCAGATAGACCTTGACGTGCGACTCCACCGGGATCAGCGCCGGCGACGGCGTAAACTCCATATCGAGCATCGCCTGCGAGACCACCTCATCGCTGCGCACGCCGAATTCGATCTGTCCGTCCGGCCGGGTGCCGCGCAGAACAAAGGTGCCCGGCGGCGGCGCTATCTGCGCAAACGGCAGCGATACGTCGCGCACCGGCGCATTCGGATCCTGCGGCGCGGCGGCCGGCGGTGGCGCGGTCGCCGTATCGGCCGCCGCGGCGATCGGCGGCTGAGCCGCCACGGTCGGCGCAGTGGCGGTTTCGGCCTGCGACAGGGTACTGATGCCTAAGGCCAGAGCAGTTAACCAGGTTATTTTTCGCGTCATCGTATCATCATCAATGTTGGAGCCTGTTCACCGGGCGAGTGAGCGGGCGGTTGAACTCGCAGCTAACCCACTGTTTCTTGTTGATCCAAGGTCGGATCCCTGCCGACGCCGCGCGGAATAAACGACACGACCCAGGCGGTCAGCGACGTGACCCCGACCAGCAGACCGCGCACCAGCGGCGGCGCGTAGTCCGCCATGCGCACATAGCCCCGGAAGCCCAACGCCAGCACGTCGCGCAGGCTTTCGATCGGCCGGTCTTCAGGGAACCCGTCCTGCCACAGCGCCCAGGTATCGGCGCGGGCGAAGGTGCACTGAATGAAATCGATGTGTTCACGGGTGGAGAGACTGACCAGACGCACCCCCACCTTGTTGCCGAAGGCGCGCGTCACCACACAGGGGAAGCTGTACTCCTGCTGGCCGCGCTTGAGCAGCAGCGAGGCCTTGTCGCCGTCTTTCAACGCGTTTTCCACTCGCATCTCAATGCCCACGCCGCCGTCGGAGTAATCGCGCAGCGTGCAGGGGTAGAGGTGGCCATCGGCACGCGCGATCGCCGCCGGCATGGCGATCTCCACGCGGTGCGCCTGACGCACCTGCTTGGCCTCCACCGCCACCGCCACCGCGCCGCCGAGAATGGTCATGTTGTACAGCACCCACACCAGGCTGATGATCACCGTCATCACCTCGTCCGTCGGGCCATAGGCCAGCCGCCAGGCGCCGAACGCCAGCCCGGCCAGGTTCAGGACCACCAGGAACATGTAAGGCCGGGTGATCACCCAGTCGACGTGCTCCTCCTCCACCAGCCCGCCCTTGGCGGTCACGTTGAATTTGCCCTTGTGCGGATTGAACAGCGCCACCGTCGTCGGCCGCGCGATATACCAGGCCAGCACCGTTTCATAGATTTCGCTCCAGAACGAATGGCGGTATTTCCCCTGGATGCGCGAGTTGGTCAGGCTGGCGTGGATCATGTGCGGCAGCACATAAAGCGCGATCGCCAGCGCCGGCGCGAAGATGATGTAGGCATGCAGCAGTAAAAACGCCAGCGGCGCGGTGAGGAAGATCAGCCGCGGAATGCCCGACAGAAAGTGCAGCATGGCGTTGGCGTAGCACAGGCGCTGCGCCAGTTTCAGCCCCTTGCCCAGCAGCGGGTTATCGAGCCGGAAGATCTGCACCATGCCGCGCGCCCAGCGAATGCGCTGGCCGATGTGCGCCGACAGGCTTTCGGTCGCCAGCCCGGCGGCCTGCGGAATGCGGATATAGGCCGAGGTGTGTCCGCGCCGGTGCAAGCGCAGCGAGGTGTGGGCGTCTTCGGTGACGGTTTCCACCGCGATGCCGCCGATCTCATCCAGCGCGCTGCGGCGCAGGATGGCGCAAGAGCCGCAGAAGAAGGTCGCGTCCCACATGTCGTTGCCGTCCTGCACCAGCCCGTAGAACAAGGTGCCCTCGTTGGGCGTCTGGCGGAAGCGGCCGAGGTTGCGCTCGAACGGATCCGGCGAGAAAAAGTGGTGCGGGGTCTGCAGCATCGCCAGCTTTTTGTCTTTGAAGAACCAGCCCATGGTCAGTTGCAGGAAGGAGCGCGTCGGCACGTGGTCGCAGTCGAAAATCGCCACGAACTCGCCGGTGGCCTGCTTCAGCGCATTGTTGATGTTGCCGGCCTTGGCGTGTTCGTGGGTCGGCCTGGCGATGTATTTCACCCCCACTTCGGCGGCGAACGCCCGGAATTCAGGGCGATTGCCGTCGTCGAGGATATAGATGTTCACTTTCTCTTTCGGCCAGTCGATGCCCAACGCCGCATAGATGGTGGGCTTCACCACCCCGAGATCTTCGTTGTAGGTCGGCACCATCAGATCGATGGTCGGCCAGGTGGCGCTGTCAGCGGGCAACGGCACCGGCTGGCGGTTAAGCGGCCAGACGGTCTGGAAATAGCCCAGCACCAGCACCACCCAGGCGTAGGTTTCCGCCACCAGCAGCAACAGGCCGCACACCAGGCTGAGCGGGTCGTCCCAGTTCAGCGTGGCGGTATAACGCCACCACAGGTAACGACAGGAAACGGTCAGCGACAGCACGATCAGCATCAGCGCAGGCAAACGCCCCGGCACCCGGCGCACCACCATCGCGATCCCCCACAGCAGCACGACGAACACGAACTGCGCCGACAGATCGAACGGTTGCGAGATGCACAGCATGGCGAGGATCGCCGCCAACACGCCGACCAGAATAAACAGCGCGCGTCGCATGCCGCGGTTCATGCGGCCGAGGCGCTCTACCGAACGCTGTTCCACGCCGGCGTTTTTCAGCCGTTGCGGCAGGCTCTGCAGCCAATCGGCGTAGCGCTTCTGCAGCCGCCGCCACCCGGCGAAATAGTCGCGCGGCACCGGCGCGCGGCCGCTGCGAAACAGCAGCAGCCACAGACCCTGCAGCAGATAGCGCAGCGCATCCGCCGGGCGCGGGCGTTCGGCGGACAGATGCGGGAACCAGTAAGCGCGGCCGACGCGCACGCGCTGCCAGGCCGGTGACTCGAAGCGCAGCAGCATCCACCCCAGCGCCACCAGCAGCGTGGCAAAAAAGGCGGTCAGCGCCGACGCGCCGTTGCGGCGATAGCCGCGGTAGCGCGCCTGTACCGCCTGACGCACCGGCGGCACCAGCAGCAGGCTCAGTACCCGGCTCATGGCGCAACGCCCCGTTTGAGGTTGATCAGGCACCAGTTGGCCAGCGTCAGCACTTCATCCGCCGCCAGGCTCTCGGGGCGATACTCGCCCAACGGTTGTTTGACCGCCAGCGCTTCCGCCAACGCTTCGTCGCGGTGGATCACCACCGGCAGCAGGCCGCTCAGGGTTTGCAGCCACAGCTGATGCAGATCCTGCTGCAGCTGGCTGGCGGAGGAGTAGTGATTGACCAGGAAACGGCAGTCGTTCGGCAGCGTCTGTTGATGGAGCCGCACCTGACAGTTGGCGTCGGGGTTCAACAGCACGAACACGCTGTCGGCAAGCTGCAGCGCCTGCTGCGCCAACACGCCGTCCCCGACCGGGACATCCAGCAGGATCCAGCGCTGCGGATCGCCGGCGATCAGTTGGCGCAGGTTGTCGCGCCAACGCTCCGGCTGTTGACGACACTGGCGCTGCACTTCCAGCCTTTCCGCCCCATTCAGGCGGCCAAAAGGCAGAAAGTCGAGGTTTTCACAATAACGCAGCGCACCTTCCTGCCAAGCGCCGCCATCCTGCTCTGCGCGGGCCCAGCCGCGCGCCAGCTCGAACGGCGTGTTGAAATGCAAGCGCAGCAGATTATCCGGCGTGAAGTCGATCGCCAGCACCGACTCGCCCAGCTGCTGCAACGCCCAGGCGAGCGCCGCCGTGACCGAGGTCGTCCCCATTCCACCCCGCAACCCTTGCAGCGCGAGCACCGGCATAGATCAGTGGCTCCCCGTGGTCTGCGCCAATTCGGCCAACAGTGGCCAGCGCGTCATCATTTGCGTTAACCGCTCCTGCCGTGAAATATCGACATAGCGTAATTTCGGCAATGAAAAAGCCTGGCTGAGCGCCTGCAGGTCATCCTGGCTCTCCCCAGGCGCCGCTGCACGAAAATGGATGGATGCGTTATTCATTCTTCCGCCTTGGCGAAAATAGGCTATGTTAATTAACTATAGCAACGATACAAAAAGAGAGAGGCAATAAGATGATTCTCAACAAATATTGTTGAAGAGCGTCGGAGATTTATTATTGCCAGCGTAAAAATGGCTATCTTTAAATATAAACGCCTTTAGTCGGCTTTCAACGAAAGTAGAACACATCCTATGGCGCACTCTTTTTCTCTAGGCATTCGGCAGATTTGGGAAGAGCTGTCGGTGATGCAGGCCCCCGGGCTTTATTGGATCAATATCGACAGGCAAAGCGACGCCGCACTGCTGTGTCGCCAGGCCATCGCCGCTCAACCGGCCACCCACAAAGTCGCCCTGATCTGCAGCGGAGACAAACCCGAGCGCCTGCTGGCCGAGCTGGCTGCGCCCGCGTTGCAGAAGCTGCCGCTGTATCAATTACCGGAGAAAAAAGCTGCGCTGACACAGTTGAACGACGATCTGATGCGCGCCCTGAGGCCGCAAAATCGCTTACTTATCCTGCTGGCCCACGCCAGCCTGTGGCAAACCTTCACCACTGAAGAGCTGCGCGAGTGGACGCGCACCCTCGCCGCCTGGCTGCGGCGGCAGGACTGTACGCTGTTGATCCTCAGCCACGGCGGCGGCATCAATAAGCTCAAAGGGCAGCTCAGCGCACAGCACCGCATCCTGAACGGCCTGTCCAGCCTGCAATGGCAGCAGGACAGCGCGCAATACCTGGTGAACTGGTGGAGCACCGAAAACGGCATCAACGCCAATCAGCTGCTGACCTTGTATGCGGCGGAAGGTGGCTGGCAGGGCGAGGATGAAAATAGCCAACCCTCCCCCACCGCCTTGCGCAGCGACGAAAGCCAGTATCTGGCCGAGCGCAGCATCCTCGAAGGCGCGCCGCCGCTGTCCGCCAACTGGCAGCTGCTGGAGAGCAACGATGAACTGGCGCAGCACGGTATGCTGAGACTCTCGGCGACGTTGATTTTCGCGTTGTATCAAAGCGACCAAATCGATCATCTGGCGCACCAGATCCACACCCTGCGCCGCAGCCGCGGCAACGGCCTGAAAATCGCGGTGCGCGAGATGAGCGCCAGCCTGCGCTACAGCGACGAACGGCTGCTGCTGGCCTGCGGCGCCAACCTGATCGTGCCACACGTCGCGCCGCTGTCGCGTTTTCTGACCATGCTCGAGGGCATCCAGGGGCAACGCTTCTCACGGCATGTGCCCGCCGACATCGATGCGCTGCTGGCCGGGCTGCGTCCGCTGCAGCTCAAAGGCTACATGCGGCCGGAAGCGTTCAGCCAGGCGGTGCTTTCGCTGATGGGCAACACGCTGCTGCCCGAGGATGGCAAAGGCGTGATGGTGGCGCTGCGCCCGGCCACCGGTCTGCGCGCCGAACAGGCGATGACCCTGTGCCACCTGCGGCGGTTCGGCGACGTGATGACCGTGGTGCAGGGGCGGCTGGTGCTGTTCCTTTCCACCTGCCGCATCAACGATCTGGATACCGCGCTGAAGTTCATCTTCCGCCTGCCGGTGGATGAAGCCTTCAGCAACCGGGTGGTGTGGCACCAGGACGTCGATATCATTTCGGAAATCAAACGCATGGCCCAGGGGCGCTGGCAGATTTCGGCCACCGGCACCGCCGGTGCCGCGCCGCGCCCCCGCGTGGCGGCGGCCGAGGTGCCCGCGGAACGGCGGCAGCCGGTCGCCTTCACGCTGCCGCTTGGCCCGCAGGAGGAACCGCATGCTGAACCTTAACGACATCGTGCAACTGATCCTGCTGTGCGCGCTGATCTTCATTCCGCTGGGCTACGCCTTTCACCGGCGTTTTCCGCATTTGCGTCAATACTGGCAAAACCTGTTGTTATCGCCGCGCTATTTGAAATCCGCCGGTTTATGGGTGCGCACAGGCTCCTCATCTCAGATTAAACGTAAGAAGCAGCCATGAATCCAAACTCGAAGACGCAATCCGATAACGCTCTGTGGCGCTACTGGCGCGGGCTGGGCGGCTGGAACCTCTACTTTCTGGCCAAATTCGCCCTGCTGTGGTTCGGCTACCTGAATTTCCACGCGCTGCCGAACCTGGTGTTCATGGCATTTCTGCTGATGCCGATCCCTTCGCAACGCCTGCATCGCTGGCGCCATTACCTCGCTATCCCGATCGGCATCGTGCTGTTCTACCACGACACCTGGCTGCCGGGCATCAACAGCATCCTCAGCCAGGGCTCGCAGCTGGCCGGTTTCAGCGCCCAGTATCTGTTGGAGCTGATCAACCGCTTTATCAACTGGCAGATGATCGGCGCGGCCTTCGTGCTGTTTATCGCCTATCTGTTCGTCGCACAGTGGGTGCGCGTCACGGTGTTCACCGTGGCGGCGCTGGCGTGGCTCAATATCGTCAACATCGCCGGGCCGGCGGTTTCACTGCTGCCCGCCACTTCCACGGCTGCCGCCGGCGGCGCCAATACCCCGGCCACATCAGCGCCGGCGGCGGGGGGCGCTGCGCCGGCAGACAGCCTGCCGCCGACCAGCGCCAACCTGACGGCCTACCTGAACCAGTTCTACGAGCGGGAAAAAGGCCGCGCCACCGCGTTCCCGGCCACTTTGCCCGCCGACGCCCAACCGTTCGATCTGCTGGTGATCAACATCTGTTCGCTGGCCTGGGCCGATATGGAGGCGGTCAACCTGCAGAATCATCCGCTGTGGTCGAAGATGGACATCATGTTCGACAGCTTCAACTCGGCCACCGCCTACAGCGGCCCGGCCTCGATACGGTTGCTGCGCGCCAGCTGCGGCCAGCTTTCGCATCATGATTTGTACCAGCCGGTGAACCAGCAGTGTTACCTGTTCGACAACCTGGCGAAGCTCGGCTTCAAGCAACAGCTGATGCTCGATCACTCCGGAGTGTTCGGCAACTACCTGAAAGAGCTGCGTGAACAGGGCGACATGCAGGCGCCGTTAATGTCGCAGGCCGGCATCGGCAACGAGCTGACGTCGTTCGACGGTGAGCCGATTTATAACGATCTGGAATTGCTGACCCGCTGGCTGGATCAGCAGCAAAAAGCCGGAGACGCCCGCACCGCCACCTTCCTCAACGTCATCCCGCTGCACGACGGCAACCGCTTCGTCGGCTCCAACAAAAGCGCCGACTATCAGCCGCGCGCGCAGAAGCTGTTCGATCAGCTGAACACCTTCCTCGATCAGCTGGAAAAATCCGGCCGCAAAGTGGTGGTGGTGATCGTGCCGGAGCACGGCGCGGCGTTGGTGGGTGACAAGATGCAGATGTCCGGCCTGCGCGACATCCCGAGCCCGAACATTACCCATACGCCGGTCGGCATCAAACTGGTGGGCATGAAGGCGCCGCATCAGGGCGGCCCGCTGCAGATCAAAACGCCGAGCAGCTATCTGGCGCTGTCTGAACTGGTGTCGCGCCTGGTGGACGGCAAGGTCTTCAGCGAATCCAGCGTCGATTGGCAGACACTGACACAGGGGCTGCCGCAGACCCCGGTCATCTCTGAAAACGACAACGCCATCGTGATACAATATCAGGGGAAACCTTACATTCGCCTGAACGGCGGCGACTGGGTGCCTTATCCGCAATAAGCGCGGCCTCATCAACCTAAAGCGCGCCGCCGGCGCGCTTTTTTATTAGGGCTTTTATAATAGATATAGCGAAGCTTATCGGCCAACCTCACGTTATTAATAACAATTCGTTAAATTCAATTATTCGACAACCATTAACATACGAAGATTCTTAGAAAAATAACTCTTATAAGAATTTAATTAGTGAGGTAATTAAAATGGCGGACTGTGGTAGTTTTCTAATTATTAACCCTTTGATTGAGTAATAAAAAACGCCGGCGTGATGCCGGCGTGAATTTAAGCGATGACGTTCGACGCTTTACGCCCCCGGATGTTCGTCCTGATCGACCGCAAAGCAGGCCACCATCTGCTCACCGTACTGTTTGAGCTGCGGCTGCAGCTGCACGCAGGTGCCGAAAGCGCGGCGGCAGCGGGCATTGAACGCACAGCCCGGCGGCGGATTCATCGGGCTGGGCAGTTCGCCGGTCAGCTTGATACGCTCGCGGCGCATATCCGGGTTCAACCGCGGCGTCGCCGACAGCAGCGCCTGGGTGTACGGATGACGCGGGTTGTTGAAGATCGCCTCTTTGCTGCCCTTTTCCACGCAGCGGCCGAGGTACATCACCATCACCTCGTCGGCGATGTGTTCCACCACCGACAGATCGTGCGAGATGAACACATAGGACAGCCCCAGCTCCTGCTGCAGATCCATCATCAGGTTCAGCACCTGAGCGCGCACCGACACGTCCAATGCCGACACCGGTTCATCGGCGATCACCACGTCCGGATTCAACATCAGCCCGCGGGCGATGGCGATACGCTGGCGCTGGCCGCCGGAGAACATGTGCGGGTAGCGGTCGTAATGCTCGGTCTTCAGGCCGACCTTCGCCATCATCTCCAGCGCTTTTTCCCGCCGTTCGGCGGCGCTGAACGACGTGTTGATCAACAGCGGCTCCTCGAGGATCTGCCCGACCTTCTTGCGGGGGTTGAGCGATCCGTAAGGATTCTGGAACACGATTTGGATCTTCTGCCGCCGCAGCTTCTCGGCCGAGACGTCCGGCTTCAGCAGATCCTGCCCCTGGTAATACAACTCGCCGCCGGTCGGCACTTCAATCATCGTCAGCAGGCGGCCGAGCGTTGATTTGCCGCAGCCCGACTCACCGACCACCGCCAGCGTTTTGCCGCGCTCCAGGGTGAAGGACACGCCGTCGAGCGCCTTGACCAGCCGCTCCGGCGCGAACAGACCCTTTTTCACCGGGTAATGCTTCTTCAGGTCAATCGCCTGCAATAAAGGTTGATTCTGGCTCATACGGTCGGCCTCCCCGCATCATCCAGCGGTGTGTGACATTTAACCTGACGGCCGGGAATGCTGCGCAGTTCCGGCTCCTCGTTACGGCAGCGCTCGTTGGCGTACGGACAACGCGGGTTGAGCAGGCAACCGGTCGGGCGATCGTATTTGCCCGGCACCACGCCCGGCAGCGAAGCCAGCCGCGCCTTGTCGGCGGCGAACTCCGGCAGCGCGCGCAGCAGCGCCTGAGTGTACGGGTGGCGCGGCGCGCGGAAAATCTCCGCCGCCTTGCCGGATTCCACCACCTGGCCGGCGTACATCACGATGATGTGATGCGCCGCTTCCGCCACCAGCGCCAGATCGTGAGTGATCAGCAGCAGCGCCATGTTTTCGCGCTGTTGCAGGTCCAGCAGCAGTTCGATGATCTGCGCCTGGATAGTCACGTCGAGCGCGGTCGTCGGCTCGTCGGCGATCAGCAGCTTCGGCCGACAGGCGATGGCCATGGCGATCATCACGCGCTGGCTCATGCCGCCGGAAAGCTGGTGCGGGTATACGTCCAGCCGCGAAGCCGGATCGGGGATGCCCACCTGGGTCAGCAGGTCGATAGCGCGCTGGCGGCGAGTGCGGCGATTGCCGCCCTGATGCACCTTCAGCGCCTCCATGATTTGGTAACCGACGGTATAGCACGGGTTCAGGCTGGTCATCGGATCCTGGAAGATCATCGCCACTTCGGAGCCCACCAGCTGGCGGCGCTCTTTTTCGGAGATCTTGCGCAGATCCTGGCCGTTGAACTCCAGCTTGTCGGCCATCACCTTGCCGGGGAAATCGATCAGGCCCATGATCGCCAGCGAGCTGACGGATTTGCCGGAGCCGGATTCACCGACGATGCCGACCACCTGACCTTGCTCCACGCTGTAACTGATGCGGTCTACCGCGCGGAACGGGGTGCCTTCGTCACCGAAGTGCACCGAAAGCTTGTCTACATTCAATAACGCCATCTCTCTCGTCCTCTGTTACTGCTTGAGTTTGGGGTCGAGAGCGTCACGCAAACCGTCCCCCATCAGGTTGAATGCCAGCACCGTCAGCAGGATCGCCACGCCGGGGAAGGTCACCACCCACCAGGCGCTTTGCGCGAACTGCAGCACGTCGGAGAGCATGGTGCCCCACTCCGGCGTCGGCGGCTGCGCGCCCATGCCCAGAAAGCCGAGAGCGGCCATATCCAGAATGGCGTTCGAGAAACCGAGAGAAGCCTGCACGATCAAAGGCGCCAGGCAGTTAGGCAGAATATTGACGAACATCTGGCGCAGCGCGCCGGCGCCCGCCACCCGCGAAGCGGTGACGTAGTCGCGGTTGACCTCCACCAGCACCGCCGCGCGCGTCAGACGCACATAGTGCGGCAGGGCGACGAAGGTCAGCGCCAGCGAGGCGTTGACGATCGACGGCCCGAATACCGCCACCAGCACCAGCGCCAGCAACAGGCTCGGCAAAGCCAGCATGATGTCGACGACGCGCATGATAATCGCGTCCACCACGCCGCCGAAATAACCGGCCAGCAGGCCGAATATCACGCCCATGATCAGCGACAGCACCACCACCAGGCAGCCGACCAACAGCGACAGCCGTGCGCCGTACATCAGGCGCGACAGCACGTCGCGGCCCACGTCGTCGGTGCCGAGGATATATTGCCAGCTGCCGCCTTCTTGCCACACCGGCGGCTTGAGCAGCGCGTCGCGGAACTGGTCCGCCGGCGCATGCGGCGCCAGCACGCCGGCGCCGAGCGCTATCACCAGCATCAGAACGATATACACCAGGCCGACCACGGCCCCTTTATTGCGCTTGAAATAGTGCCAAAACTCCTGAAACGGGGTCATCGGCTTCGGCGCACCTTTAACTGCAGACTCAGTGATTTGAGACATGAGAGCGCCCCTTATTTCTTGTGGCGAATACGCGGGTTGACCACGCCGTAGAGCACGTCTACCAGCAGGTTAACCAGAATGATCATACAGGCGACCAGCAACACCCCGCCCTGCACCACCGGGTAATCGCGGCGCTGCAGCGCGTCGATCAGCCAGCGGCCCAGCCCCGGCCAGGAGAAGATGGTTTCGGTCAGAATGGCGCCGGCCAGCATGGTGCCGACCTGCAGCCCGATCACCGTCACCACCGGCAGCAGCGCGTTGCGCAGCGCGTGGACGACGATCACTCGCATGCGGCTCACGCCCTTGGCGCGCGCGGTGCGGATATAGTCTTCGCCCAACACTTCAAGCATCGAGGAACGGGTCATGCGCACGATCACCGCCAGCGGGATGGTGCCCAGTACGATGGCCGGCAGGATCATGTGCATCACCGCGTCGACGAAGTCGCCCGGCTCGCCCCAGATCAGGGTGTCTATCAGCATGAAGCCGGTCAGCGGCTGGCTGTCGTCGAGGAATACCGTGTCGCTGATGCGCCCCGACACCGGCGTCAGGTTAAGCTGCACCGACACCAGCATGATCAGCATCATGCCCCACCAGAAAATCGGCATCGAATAGCCGGTCAGCGAGATGCCCACCGCGGTGTGGTCGAAGATCGAGCCGCGTTTGACCGCCGCCAGCACCCCGACCGGGATGCCCACCAGCACCGCGAAGATCATCGCGCAAATGCCCAGCTCCAGCGTAGCCTGAAAGCGCGGAACGAACTCGCTCCAGACGGAGATGCGGCTTTTAAGCGAGGTGCCCAGATCGCCGTGCAGCACGTTGGACACGTAGGAGAAATATTGTTGATAGAGCGGCTTGTCCAGCCCCATTTCCGCCATCAGCTGCGCGTGGCGCTCGGCGGAGATACCGCGTTCCCCGGCCATGATGGTCACCGGGTCGCCGGGGATCATATGGACGAATGCAAAAGTCAGCAATGTAATGCCGATAAACGTTGGGATAACTAACCCCAAACGTCGGAGTATGAACTGCAACATATCCCGAACTCTCTGTATCAATGCCCGGCAGCTCATCGTCCGCCAGGCTTATTAACGCTCACATGCCTTTGAACGATTCGACGGCCATACGCCGGAGACTGGTCAGCAGGGGCGCAAACCTGTTGCGCCCCTGCAAGTCCATTCGTGCGTCTCCGGTAAAGCGGTCGAAATCAGTCTACAGAGACATTCTCGAAGTGATGCTTACCGAGCGGATCCACGACGTAGCCTTTCACTTCCTTACGCACAGGCTCGTACACGGTGGAGTGTGCGACAATCAGCGCCGGAGCCTGATCGTGCATCACCACCTGCGCCTGCTTGTACAGTTCGATGCGCTTGTCGTGGTTGGATTCGGCGCGCGCCGGTTGAATCAGATCTTCAAACGGCTTGTAGCACCAGCGGGAGTAGTTGGAGCCGTCTTTCGCCGCCGCGCAGCTGAACAGCGTGGCGAAGAAGTTGTCCGGATCCCCGTTGTCGCCGGTCCAGCCCATCATCACCGTCTGGTGCTCGCCCGCTTTGGCGCGCTTGAGGTATTCACCCCACTCATAAGTGACGATTTTGGCTTTCACGCCGATCTTGGCCCAGTCGGCCTGGATCATTTCCGCCATGCGGCGCGCGTTCGGGTTGTATGGACGTTGCACCGGCATTGCCCACATGTCGATGCTGAAACCGTCGGCCATGCCCGCTTCTTTCAGCAGCTCTTTCGCCTTGGCCGGATCGTAAGCGTAATCCTGCACCGCGTCGTTATAGCCCCACATGGTCGGCGGGATCAGGTTCTTGGCCGCCTGACCCGCGCCCTGATAAACCGCGTCGATGATCGCCTGCTTGTTGACCGCCATGGTCAACGCCTGGCGCACCTTCACGTTATCCAGCGGTTTTTTCTCGGTGTTGAACGACAGATAGCCCACGTTCAGCCCCGGTTTCTCCAGCAGGTTGATGGCTTTGTCTTGTTTCATGCGGGCGATGTCGGCCGGATTCGGGTACGGCATTACCTGGCATTCGTTTTTCTGCAGTTTGGCGTAGCGCACGGAGGCGTCAGGCGTGATGGAAAACACCAGGCGATCGATCTTCGGCTTGGTGCCCCAGAAACCGTCGAACGCCTTGTACAGGATCTTGGAGTCTTTCTGGTATTGCAGCAGCTGGAATGGGCCGGTGCCGATCGGGTTCAGATCGACTTTCTCCGGCGTGCCGGCTTTCATCATCACGTCAGCGTATTCGGCGGACAGAATGGACGCGAAGTCCATGCCCAGGTCAGCCAGGAACGGCGCCTCCGGGCGGTTCAGCACGAAGCGCACGGTGTTGTCGTCCACTTTTTCGATCTTGGCGATCAGCTTCGGCATGTCCATGCCTTCAAAGTATTCGTAACTGCCGCCGGACACTTTGTGATAGGCGTTGTTCGCATCCAACTGGCGTTCAAAGGAGAACACCACGTCGTCGGCGTTGAAATCGCGCGTCGGTTTGAAGTCTTTGCTGCTCTGCCACTTCACGCCTTTGCGCAGGTGGAAGGTGTAGGTTTTGCCGTCTTCGCTGACGTCCCACTTCTCAGCCAGGCCCGGCTGCAGCTCGGTGGTGCCGGTCTTGAATTCGACCAGCCGGTTGTAGATCGGTACCGAGCTGGCGTCATAGGTGGTGCCGGAGGTAAACAGCTGCGGGTTGAACCCTTCCGGGGAACCTTCAGAACAGTAAACCAACGTCTTGGCCTGTACGCTGGCCGCCACGGTCAGCGCGATCAGCCCAATACCGAATTTCAGAATCCCCGATTTACCCAAGGAACGTGTCATCGTTAGTGCTCCATTGTGTGATGTGATGTGTGTAATTGCCGCCAGACCTGTATTTTTTATTGCGTGGCCTGTGCGATCGGCGCCCGAAGGCAGAAGGCGTACGAGGAGAGAATGCCGGATGGAACGCATCGCGGCGGGGACGTCTGAGCGCGTGGAATTCACTCAAACAACTCTCGCTCTTACCCCTGAGGCTATCAAGTTGCCAACTGTTTGGGGTGTCGTCAATATAACCAGTGGGGATTTACGCAGACTGTGAGAAACAGCAAACAAACATAAAAAAAACCTTTTGTTAACAGTTCCAGCATGAAAATTTATGCTAAGCGGCCATTTTTAGCGCATTGGTCTGACCCTCACAAACTTACTGGTTTTTAACTCCGTTAAAAAACGCCAAAACTTTGTTGCTGAATGATGAATATCTGAACGGTTATTTTTGTGATCGCCGTTAAAGACAGGAGGAAATGCTGAAGGATTACCCAAAAGGGTGAGTCCGATGAGCGCGTTTTGCTCGGGGCAGAGCCACAATCTGTGCGGCGTAAAAAAACTTTCGGCGGCGAAAAAGCCGGGAGCGAAAGGATATCCCCCGGCAACGCACTGCAACCGATTATTGAACGCCGGCGCTGTTGCCCAGGCTGGCGTTCATGCTGTTGAGAATATCGCCGTTGTCCGCGTCGATCTCCCAGGAGAACAGGCCACCCAGCTGCTTATCCAGCACGTACTTGCCTTTGGCCTGCACCGAGCGGGCATCGTCGAAGGTGATCAGATCGCCGGTGGAAGGCTTGAACACGTATGGCGCTTCTGCCGTGGCGTCGTAGGTGTACTGCCACTCGCCGCTCATGAACTGGCCGGCGATTTGGCGGTAGTCCACGATGCCGTTCTCCCAGGTGCCTTTGACCGGCCCGGTGGCGGTACCGGTGAACGGAATGTTGTTCTGGTAGCCGTTCACCCCGGTCCAGCCGCGGCCATACATGGCGGTGCCGACCACGATCTTGCCCGGCTTGACGCCCTGCGCCAGCAGCGCATTGACGCCATTCACCGTAGTGTAGGCGGTGTCCGGTTTCCAGGCCGGCGCATTCAGCGCGGTCTGATGCCCCAGGTTCTTCAGATCGAAGGCGCCATAGAAGTCGTAGCTCATCAGGAAGATGTGATCCATCGAGTTCTGCGCAACGTTGTAAGCCACCTTGTCGATCTTGTCCTTACCGGCGCTGATGGCGGAGGTCAGCTCATACTTGCGGCCGGTTTCCGCCGACAGCTGATCCAGCATCGCCCGCAGCTCCTTCATCAGCAGCACATAGGTTTCCCCGTCTTGCGGGCTGCCCAGGTTAGGGTTGGCGCCTTTGCCGCCCGGGAACTCCCAGTCGATATCCACGCCGTCGAAGAACTTCCAGGTCTGCAGGAACTCTTTCACCGAACCGACGAAGCGATCGCGCTTCACCTTGTCGCCCATGAAGAAGAACGGGTCGGACAGCGTCCAGCCGCCGATCGACGGCAGGATTTTCAGGTCAGGATGCGCCTGCTTCAGCGCCATCAGCTGGCCGAAGTTGCCCTTGTAGGGGTCATCCCAGGCGGTCACGCCCTTCTGCGCTTTTTGCAGCGCGGCGAACGGATCGTGGATCGAGACTTTGAAGTCCTCGCGGCCCTGGCAGGAGCGCTGTAACGCCTGGAAGCTGCCTTCAATCTCTTTCAGGCTGTCGTTGATGCCATTGCCGCCGCAGATCGGGATAAAGCCGTACAGCAGGTGGGTCAGGTTTTGCGCCGGGATCTTGTCGACGGTGAAATTGCGCCCGTAAACGCCCCACTCGACGAAATAAGAACCGACCACTTTGCCGGAGTTCTGTTTATACGGTTTATTCTTTTCCAGCAGCGGCTCTTTCAACGGCGCCAAATGGCTGCCGTCGGTGTCGGCCACCACAATTTCGGTGGCGTCACTGGCGGTGCAGCCGTCGGCATTGCACAATGCCACCTGCATTTGATAACGGCCGCCTTTATTCACTTTAAAATTCGCCGTACCGGAAGATCCGGTTGAAGGACCACTCCACGCCTCTTTGCCATTTAATAAAACTTTTGCCGTCGTGCCGGTGTCGCCATTCCATAAATTCCAGGAGACCGAAACATCGGCGGCATTTTTTACCTTCACCAAATTATTATAAGCGGTAGCCGCCTGGTCAACTTCAACAATGGCGAACTTGGTGTTGCCCCAGGCGATGGTCGGCTTGCCCGGCGCGGCGGCCTGCGCCGCGGAACACAGCGTGCTGCCGATCAACAGCGCCAACAGCGGTTTATTAAATTTGCGCATAACTGATTCCTTTATTCCGAGAGGATAAACATAAAAGAGTTAATCGTCGCGATGCATTGCCGAAGCGAAAAAATTCCGCAATAATCCGCGAAGGTTAAAATCAATGAATAACAACAGCGTCTTTCCACGTGGCGAAATAATCATTCCCACCGCGTACATTCAGACTATAAATAAAAAAGGCGCAAAAACAAGAGCGCTATCAACTGGGTTTTATTCAGCAAGCGTGAATTTATTTTAATATAAATAAAAGAAAGCATGACAAATAAGGATAGTGAATTTTCTATTAAGGAAAGATAAATATTTATCAGTATTGCACCACACTCTTCAGTCAGGGCGTTGTCATTATTGACAACACCCTGACTGTGTTGGTAATGTGAACAACACTTAAGGAAAGGGCATGCCTTCGCAGCTAATCTACCAAGACAGGATACCTCTGGCACCTGCAGCATTTGCGCAGCTCGTCATTTGGCGGGTGGTGCCGCCCGTCAGGGCCAGCGGCCACTGTTATAAATACCGATTTGCTTATGTAAAAGACGGCATTTGTCGACTGCGCTATGACAATGAAGCGGGTAAAGGCGATCACAAACATATCGATGGAAAAGAAGAGCCGCTTAATTTCACGACCATTGATGCCTTGCTCGACAGTTTCTGGCGCGAGGTTATGCAGCTTACAGAGGAGTCATGATGAACACAGTCACTATTCGGGTCGCTTCAGTCGAAGAAATGAAACTTGCACTGAAGGAAGCCACAACAGGTCATCAAAGCGCTCAAGGGCAATACATCACATTCCTGGATTGGGAGAGTCTGTGGAAAACCTTATCACCCAAGAAAATGCATATCTTGCATACCATGACCGGCGCCGGCGAACTTTCCATTCGGGAAATCGCGCGCCGAGTGAAGCGCGATGTGAAAGCGGTGCATACCGATCTGCAGTCGCTGTTAGGCTGTGGCATCGTCGATAGAGGTGAACAAGGCGTGATTTTCCCCTATGACGAAATCCATTTTGACTTCGTCGTAGGCAAAGCCGCCTAAACGGCGGGCGAAAAAAAACCTGCTTTAAAAAGCAGGTTTTTCGAATGGTGGTCGGCGAGAGAGGATTCGAACCTCCGACCCACTGGTCCCAAACCAGTTGCGCTACCAAGCTGCGCTACTCGCCGATGCGGGGCGCATCTTACTGCTGGCGGTTATAGGCGTCAATCACTTTTTTGCCCCTGCACTTCAAGTGGTGATAAAAGCGCCATAATGCGCTGCGCCGGGGGCTGCGCAGCGTATTTTACTCAGGCGTTGGCCGGTTTCAGCGCCGGCGTCTGCGCGCGCAGGAATGGCAGCAGGAACAGCGCCGACAGGCAGGCGGCGATGGAAATCACCACGAAGAAGCCGTTCCAGTGCCAGATCTCCATCACCCGCGCGATCGGGTAGCCGGACAGCGCCGCGCCCAGGTAGGCGAACAGGCCGACGAAACCGGTCGCGGCGCCCGCCGCATCCTTGTGCGAGCACTCCGCCGCCGCCATGCCGATCAGCATCTGCGGACCGAAGATAAAGAAGCCGATGGCGAAGAAGCAGCAGGCCTGCAGCAGGTAGGTGACGCCCGGCATTAGCCACAGTGCCGCCACCGACAGGAAGATACCGATAGCGAAGATCAGGTTCATCGGGCCGCGGTTGCCGCGGAACAGCTTGTCGGAACCCCAACCGGCCACCAGCGAACCGATAAAGCCACCCACTTCAAACAGCGAGATAGCCGAGTTGGCGGTCATCAGCGAATAGCCCTTTTCCTGCGTCAGGTAGAGGTTGCCCCAGTCGTTGATCGCGGTACGCACGATGTACACCAGCACATAAGAGACCGCCAGCAGCCAGATGTACTTGTTGGTCAGCACGTAGCGCTTGATGATCTCGCGGTTGCTCAGCCCCTGGCCTTCCGATTCCTGCACCAGCTCCATGGCGTCGTTGCGCCATTTGCCGACGCTCGGCAGCCCCAGGGTGGATGGCTTGTCACGCAGGCGCCAGCACATCAGCAGGCCGAGCACCACGCCGATGATGCCGGGAATGATCATGCCGTAACGCCAGCTGAAGTGCAGCGAGATAAAGCCGACCAGCAGCGGGATCAGCGCGCCGCCGACGTTGTGCGAGGTGTTCCAGATCGCCCACCAGCTGCCGCGCTCGGAGCGCGAATACCAGCTGGTGAGGATTTTGGAGCACGGCGGCCAACCCCAGCCCTGGAAGAAGGCGTTGAGGATCCACAGCGTGCCCAGCATCATCAACGACGAGCTGAGACCGAAGAAGATATTCAGCACCCCGGTCATGATCAGGCCCAGCCCCATAAAGTAACGCGGGTTGGAGCGATCGCTGATCATGCCGGAAATGAATTTCGAGCAGCCGTAGGTGATGTAGAACAGCGTACCGAGGATGCCGACGTCGGACATCGTCAGACCCAGATCGCTCAGCATCGCCGGCATGATGAAGTTGAAGCTTTTGCGCGTGAAGTAAAACGCGGCATAACCGATGTACATGGTGCACATCAGCTGAATGCGCCAGTATTTGTAGCTGGCGTCGATCTGCCGTTGATCGGTGACCTGCGGCGCATCCGGGCGGCTTTTAAGGAAAGACCACATGTGGAACCTCAGAGGATTGAATTAAAGTGCCGCTATGATGCTCCTCGCGCGCGCAGGGGGCTTACGCCGGATTCTCGAGGCGGTTAGGAGTTTTTCCTAGTTTTGCGTTTGCGCCGGTGAAACTGTGGGCAAGATCACACTCAAACAGGCGCCCCGCTCAGCGGTGAACCGCAGGCTGCCGCCGAGGGCGCTGATGCGCTCCTGCATGCCGCGCAGGCCGTACCCCGGCTGATGGTTTTCCGCATCGAAGCCCACGCCGTTGTCGCGGATGGTCAGGGCGATCTGCGGCGCGGCGCCTTTGCGCGGCTGCAGGCGCGCATCCAGCTCCAGGCGGCTGGCGCCGGCGTGGCGGCACACATTGGTCACCCCTTCCTGACACACCCGGTACAGCGTAATTTTCAGCGTTTCATCCAGCAGCTCGTCCGGCACCTGCCACTGCAGGCTGCTCACCAGCGACGCGTCCTGCGGCAGCGACTCCCGCAGCATCGCCGCCACCGCCGCCGACAGCGGCAGGTTGTTCAGCGCCGCCGGCCACAGCTGGGTCAGCACATCGTGTACCCCGTCATAAACCCGCAGCGCCAACGCATCAATGGCGTCGGCGCAGCCGATCACCGCCGGTTCCGGCGCCAGACGTTTGACGATGCTGGCCTGGGTGCGGATCACGGTGATGGTCTGCCCCACTTCATCGTGCAGCTCGCGCGCCACCTCGCGCCGGGTTTGCTCCTCCGCCGTCACCAGCGCACGCGCCAGCTGCCGATTCTCCGCCAGCCGCAGCCGCAGCTGTTGATTCAGTTCGCGCTGGCGCTGAATGCCGGCGCCCAGCAGCAGCCCGGTCAGGCTTTGGGCCAGCAGCGACAGCAGCAGATCGCGGTGCGACTCCGGCTGCGGCGGCTCGTTGACCATCAGCGCCACGCCGTTGAGCAGCGTCGCCAACAGCGCGCCCTGCCAGCCATAGCGATAAGACATGAACACGATGGGGATCGCCAGGCAGAACGGCGCGAAACGGCGCAGCTCGGCGGCGTTAACCTGCTGCTGCAGCCAGATGCTGAACGCAAACAGCAACAGATAGCTGGCCAGGTGGCCCAGACGCAGCTCCACCGGCTTGTGGATCAGCCCCGGCTCCAGCGGCACCCAGATTTGGCGCGCCAGATAGTGCCACAACAGCAGGCAGGTTGGCGCGATGGTGAAACCGCCGGTCAGGCCGAGCAACAGCGCGCGGGCGCCTTCGCCGCTCACCAGCTGCCATACCAGCGCCTGCAGCAAGGCGGCAATGGCGACCACCGCGCCCTGCAACAGCGGCCAGCGCCATTCGCTGTCGCTCTGCTGATGGCGCAACAGCCACGGCGAGGCCAGCAGGCTGAGCAACACCGTCAACACCAGCACCGCCACCGACGCCCACAGCGCCGGGCCGTAGCCGAACTGATCCGCCAGCAATGCCATCAGCAGCAGGTCGGCCAGCAGGATCCCCGGCCAGAAACGGTAC
Source organism: Serratia sp. 22278 (assembly GCF_052045405.1). NCBI lineage: Bacteria > Pseudomonadati > Pseudomonadota > Gammaproteobacteria > Enterobacterales > Yersiniaceae > Serratia > Serratia sp. 22278. Next base: position 145,954 of record NZ_JBQEOW010000006.1, read on the forward strand.
GGGCTCTGCAGCAAAATGCCCATGCGCAGGCCGAACGGAAACAGCAGCAGCGCCTGCCAGGGGGGGGCGATCAGCGCGGTGCCGATGCCCCACAGGCAAAACGCGCTGGCGGCGTAGATGAAAAACAGCGCCAGCTGGGTGATCAGGCGCTGCGTCACAGGTTCAGCATCCGTCTGGCCAGCTCGACGTTGTTGTTGATGCCCAGCTTGGCGAACAGGTTGGCGCGGTGCACATGCACCGTTTTCGGCGACAGCCCCAAGGCGGCGGCGATCTCACGCACCTCCTGGCCCTGCGCCAGCAATAGCGCGATCTCGCGCTCGCGGCGGGTCAACGGATCGACCCTCACCCGCGCCAGCTGCTGCGCGATTTCCGGCATCAGGTAGACGCCGCCGCCGGCGACGGTGCGCACCGCGGTGATCAGATCTTCCGGCTTGCAGCGCTTGGAGAGAAAGCCGCTGGCGCCGCGTTCCAGCGCCATTTCCACCAGCGCCGGGTTATCGTGCATCGACAGCATCACCACGCGGATGCCGGAAGGAATGTCCGCCAGCAGATCCAGCCCGCTGCCGTCCGGCATCGAAATGTCGCAAATACAGATTTCCGCTTCCAGCCCCGGCAGGCCGGCGCGCGCCTGCGCCGCGCTGCTGAACTCGCCCACCACCTGAATATCGGCCTCCAGCGACAGCAGTTGCACAAAGCCCGAACGCACAATGTCATGATCGTCGATAAACGCCACGCGCAGGGTCATGGAAATCTCCGGTTAGCAGGGGAAGTGCGCAAGTATACCGTATGCGCATACCGGAATAATTGATGAAGAGAATGTATTGGGTGAAATTACCGGGTGCGCAAGGCAGGCACCCGGCGGGAGAGGTTACAGGCGGGCAGGCGCCGTTTTATCCTGCGGCAGATGGCACCAGTTGTTTTTGTCCACGATGCCGCCATCGGGAGACGTGTATCCGAGGCAGCCAAGGAGGGTGTCAAACAGCTCGACGTGGCGATGCGTTTTGCCGATGCGCTGCTGCGCCTGCAACTGCTCAAAGGCACTGAGGTGTTGCGGGTTTTCGAGGAACTTGTCCGACGCCCACACGATCATCGGCACGCGGAATTGCTCCGGCGGCGCCATTTCGCGCGGCGTGCCGTGCAGGTGCGTATTCTCGCCGATCGATTCGCCGTGATCGGCGGCATAGAACACGATGGCCTTCTTGTCGCGCACCTGATCGATCACATTACTGATAAAGCTGTCGGTATACAGCACCGTATTGTCGAACGCATTGATCAGCTGCGCCTTGGTGCAGGAATCGTCCACCCCCATGCACTCCGGCTGATAACGCGCATAGCTGCGCGGATAGCGCTGCGAGTACAGGTAGTGCGAGCCTTTGGTATGCAGGATCACCAGGTGCTTGCCCTTCGGATAGCGCGCCAGCGACTCCTTCATTTCGTCCACCAGCAGCATATCGTCGACCGCCTTGCCGTCGTTGCGCTTCTCGGACGCGATCATCTCGCGGAACGAATAGTTGTTCACCTCGGTGTTGTTGTAGAACCACACCTCGCTCTGCATGGCGAACAGCTCGGAAGAGAAGCCCAGATCCTTCAGCACCGCGAACACGTTCTGCTCTTTCAGCGTGCGCTGCGGATTGTCTTCGGTGCCGCCTTCACGCACGAACATGCAGCGCAGCGACAGCTTGGTGGCGGTATCGCACGACTCGCCGCGGAACGCCACCAGATTCTTCTCTTTAGACAGCCGCGGCGTGGTATCGCGCTCGTAGCCCAGCATGCCCATGTGATCCCAGCGCGTGGTCTCGCCGATGATAAACACCACGTAGGTGTCGTCGATGTCCGCCGGCGGTACATAAGTGAAGTGTTTGCCCGGATCGAACATCGTGCTCTGGTCCTGGCTTTCGTCATAGCGGGTATAGGCGAACAGCCCCAGCGCCGACAGCCAGTTGGACGGCAGATACGAGTGCGCCACCACGCCGCCGTAGCTCGGCAAATCGACGTTGGAAAGCTTCTCTTGCACGCTCTGCTCGTCGTCCAGCATGCGCAGCGGCAGCCAGACCAGCGCCACCACCGCCAGCAACACCAGCAGCGGCTTGATGCGATGACCAGGGGTTTTCAGCTGTTCTATCAGGGTATAGCGCAGGTTGTTTTTCCAGATCAGCAGCAGCGGCAAGGCGCTGAGCGCCACCATCCACAGCACGAAGTGCAGGCCAACCACCTCTTTCGACAGATCGATATCGGTGGTCATCACCGACACCACGATGCCGTAGCCGATCACCACGTTGAAAAACGTCATGTAGTAGCTGGCGGCAACCGAAATCAACACCAGCAGCGAGGCGACGATGCGATAAAACAGCCGGCCGCCGAGCGATACCAGCCGCATGATGAAGAACGTAAACAGGACGATAGCGATGACTTCCGTCACCGCCGAAATAAGCTTAATTCCCTGAATGCCGTGCGCCAGCGAATCAAAACGGCGATAGAAAACGGACAGGTTTAGAAAGATGCCGATATAGATCGCTAACAATAACGATAAATTCTGCTGTGATAGCGATTTAACTTTGTTCATGTAACGCGGTGGCTCCGGGGACGGTGTAGCGGTTCTGACTCAGTCAGACACTGATTGCGGCTTCTGGTTCAGCCAACCGGCAATAAGCGTTATTTTGCGGGTAATAATCAAGAGAATTCTCACAAAACGGACAAAATTTACCGTTTTTTTGAGCGATTTTCAGGCAGGGCACGCAAGAAAATGGAGGGATAAACCCTCCATTTTTTCCAGATTTCGGCAAAAATCTTACTTAACGTTCAGAGTCACATCGATATTTCCACGGGTGGCATTGGAGTATGGGCACACCACGTGCGCCTTTTTCACCAAATCTTCCGCCACGCTGCGCTCGATGCCCGGCAGCGAGATATCCAGCTGCACTTCGATGCCGAAACCGTTGGGGATTTCACCGATGCCGACGGTGCCGTCGATCTTGGCTTCGGCCGGGATTTTGACCTTTTCTTTCGCCGCGACAAACTTCAACGCGCCGAGGAAGCAGGCCGAGTAACCGGCGGCGAACAGCTGCTCGGGGTTGGTGACTTCGCCGCCGGCGCCGCCCATCTCTTTCGGCACGCCCAGTTTCACGTCCAACACGCCGTCGGAGGAGGTCGCACGGCCGTCGCGGCCGCCGGTTGCGGTGGCGTGAGCGCGGTAAACCACTTTCTCAATAGACATCGTTCATTCCTTCTTGCTGGTTGGCGAGATGACTACGGCTTCCACGAAGTAAAGCCGGTCACATATTTATCTTTTGCGATTAAATCGTGCACTACTTATTTTTGACGCTTATTAACCAGTGTAGACCACCCCTGCCGTTCTTGCGTCCGGCGGCGGCGGGTCAAATCTGATCGATCAGGCTGCCGCGCAGCTTTTCCAACTGCTGTTTGAGCGAGACGATCTCGTCCAGGCTGCAGTCGGTGGCGCACATCACCGCCTCGGGCACCGATTGCGCCCGCTCACGCAGCGCGCGGCCGGCTTCGGTGAGAGCAATGATCACCTGCCGCTCGTCGGCGGTGGCGCGATAGCGCACCAGCAGACCGGCGGTTTCCAGCCGCTTCAGCAGCGGCGTCAGCGTGGCGGAATCGAGGAACAGTCGCTCGCCGATGTCCGATACCGTCACCCGATCGCGCTCCCACAGCACCATCATCACCAGGTATTGCGGGTAGGTGAGTTCGAGCTGATTCAACAGCTTGCGGTAGACTTTGTGCAGCGCCAGGTTGGCGGAGTACAGCGCGAAACAGAGCTGCTGATCGAGCTGCAGCAGGTTCTTCGCGTTGGGTTGTGCGGTATCGGTGCTTTTCATGCTTGTGAATATAGATAGTGCACGATGTAATCGCAAGCTATTTCTTGTGAGATATGCTACTTTTTTTTATGCAGAGGATGCTCGGAGGGAAAGGAAATGACGAATACGCTTGCAGAACGCGCGCGCCGCTACGCCACCAAGGCGCATGCGGCCATCGATCAGCGCCGCAAATACACCGACGATCCATACATCGTCCACCCGCAGGCGGTCATGGAGCTGGTGCGCAGCGTGCCGCACACCGAAGAGATGCTGGCGGCCGCCTGGCTGCATGACACGGTGGAAGACACGCCCACCACCCTCGGCGATATCGACAGCCACTTTGGGCCAAAAGTGGCGGAACTGGTGCGGATGTTGACCAACGTCAGCCGCGCCGAGGACGGCAACCGCTTCGAGCGCAAAAACCGCGATCGGCGCCACAGCGCCGGCGCGTCGCCGCAGGCCAAAACCATCAAGCTGGCGGATCTTATCGATAACACCCGCTCGCTGCTGGACTACGACAGCCACTTCGCCCAGACCTACCTGATCGAGAAACAGCGCCTGCTGGAGGTGCTGACCGAAGGCGACCCGACGCTGTGGCGCCAGGCCAGCCATATCGTTGAACAAGGGCTGCTCAGGTTGCAGCAGCCGCCGCACAACGTGCCCGCCAGCTGGTTTGAGCACGCCCGCCGGCGCTACCGCGAGAGCGACGCGGCCTGATCAGAAGGTCACCACCGTTTTCAACGCCGTCACCCAGGCGTCCTGCGTCTCGCTGACGCCCGCCGGGTGATGCCAGTATTGCAGGCCCGGCTGCAGCTGCAGCCACGGCGTGACGTTAACGCGATAATAGAGCTCCGCCGTCACCGAGTGGCCCGGCACCGGCCGGTAATTCGGATCGTGATAATCGCTGATGCCGCTCATCTGGTTGAGATAACGCTGATTGTCTTTGTAGCGGTCGCTCAGTTTCACCACCGAGACGCCGAGCCCCAGCCAGTCGTCCGGCCGCGCATCGAACAGACCGCGATAGCGGATGCCGGTCGAGGTTGACCAGTGCAGGTAGTTGCTGCGCTGATCCCCCAGCCCCAGGCTGTAAAACACGCTCAGACCGCGGTTGACGTCGTCCGCATGGCGCGTCACCTGCTGGTTGAAACCGGTATACAGGAACCAGGTGCGATCGTGGCTGCGATAGCCCTGCGGATCGCTGGCGCCCGGCCCGCCGGACACCCCTTCATAAAGATCGCTCTGGCGCGCGTTGGTGAACAGCACGCCCAGGTTATACACCCCCGGCAGCTGGTTGACGGCGTGGGTTTTCAGCTCCAGCTCCATCGGCAACAGGAAGCCTTTGCTGCCCTTGGTGGACCAGCTCCAGGCGTGGCTGCGGCTGGGGGCGCTCGGGTTCTGTTCCATCACGCCGCCCTTGAGCGTCAGGCCGTCGGTCAGTTTGTACTGCAGCGTCGTGCCCCAGTAATGCACGTTCCAGTTGTACCAGGTCAACGAGTTGGCGGACTTGCCGCCGCACAGCGTCAGCGTCTGAAAATCGCAGGGGATAATCTGATCGAAATCCTGCACCTTGTTCATCATGCCGATGCGCCACTGCAGCCGGCGATCGAGGAAGGAGCGGCTGAAGGTCAACCAACCCAGCCGGGTGATCGACTGCCCGCCAAAGCTCTCCTGCGACAGATCGGTCAGGCCGACGCGCGGATCCTGCAAGCGATCGCGGGTCAGGTTGTTGTCATGGTTGCGGTTGACGATATTGCCTTCGATCGCCGCGTCCGGAATGCCGGTCAGCGCCTGCAAATCCTGGCTGAAGGTCAGCGAAAACTGGTCGATATACGACGCCTGTTTATCGTGGTTGTAACCGCCGCCGGCGTTATACGACAGCTGGCTGAGGTAGCCGAGATTATAGTGGAAGCCGTGATCCTCCAGGATCGGCCTGATCCCCAGCATATCCCCCAACAGCCCGGGCTGCGGCGGCTCAAAGCCGAGCGCCACCCCTTCCCATTTGGCGGTGGGGGCTTCGACGTCCTTGCCGGTTTGCAGCGTTTCCGCCTGCGCCTGGCTACAGAGCAACGCCAGCGCCGCCAGGGTCATGGAACGAGGTAATAAGCTTTTCATCATTATTATATTTCTCCGCATAACGGCTGACTGCGGGCAACAGCATTCCCTGGGAGAGAATTTCCCATCATGAACAGCAGCGAATAACGTTAGTTAACGCCCGGCGCTTGCCGCCGGGCTGAAGGGTTAGCGTCGGTCTTTCAGGCTGGCGCCGTTGCTGTGGATCACATCGCGGTACCAGTAGAAACTCTTCTTGCGGCGGCGCTCGAGGCTGCCGTTGCCGGCATCGTCCCTGTCGACGTGAATGAAGCCGTAGCGCTTCGACATTTCGGCCTTCGAAGCGCTGACCAGATCGATCGGCCCCCAGCTGGTGTAACCCATCACCTCGACGCCGTCGTCGATCGCTTCCGCCACCTGCACCAGGTGGTCATTGAGGTAGTTGATGCGGTAGTCGTCGTTGATGCTGCCGTCGGCCTCGACGCGATCTTTGGCGCCCAGCCCGTTCTCGACGATGAACAGCGGCTTCTGATAGCGGTCGTACAGCACGTTGAGCAGGTAGCGCAGCCCGATCGGGTCGATTTGCCATCCCCACTCCGAGCTGGCCAGATGCGGGTTCGGCACCATATCGAGAATGTTGCCGCGCGCCGTCTCATGCTGCTCCGGGTCGGCGGTGACGCAGCCGCTCATGTAGTAGCTGAACGAGATGAAATCGATGGTTTCGCGCAGCGTTCGCCGATCTTCCTCGGTGATCGCCACCTGAATGCCGTTTTCACGGAAGAAGCGCTGCATATAGGCCGGGTAATAGCCGCGCGCCTGCACATCGCCGAAGAACAGCCAGTCGCGGTTTTGCCGCTGGGTTTCCAGCAGATCTTCCGGCTTGCAGCTCAGCGGATACAGAATGCCGCCCAGCAGCATGTTGCCGATTTTGCCCTCCGGCACGATCTCGTGGCAGGCCTTCACCGCTTTGGCGCTGGCCACCAACTGATGGTGGATCGCCTGATAGATGGCGCTCTTGTCGCTCTCCGGCGGCAGGCCGACGCCGGTGAAAGGCGCGTGCAGCGACATGTTGATCTCGTTGAAGGTCAGCCAGTGTTTGACCTTGTGCTTGTAGCGTTCAAACACGGTGCGCGCGTAGCGCTCGAAGAAATCGATGGTGCGGCGATCGCCCCAGCCGCCGTAGCGCTTCACCAGGCCGTAAGGCATTTCATAGTGCGACAGCGTGATCAGCGGCTGAATGCCGTACTTCGCCATCTCGTCGAACAGCCGATCGTAAAACGCCAGCCCGGCTTCGTTCGGCGTCTCTTCATCGCCCTGCGGGAAAATGCGCGTCCAGGCGATCGAGGTGCGCAGGCACTTGAAACCCATCTCGGCGAACAGCGCGATATCCTCCGGGTAACGATGATAGAAATCGATCGCCACGTCCTTGATGCCGCTGTCGCCCGCCGTGCGCGGCGTGATGGCGCCGAAGATGCCCTGCGGCTGCAGATCGGAGGTCGACAGCCCCTTGCCGTCGGCCTGATACGCGCCTTCAACCTGGTTCGCCGCTACCGCGCCGCCCCACAGAAAATGTTGCGGAAACTTGCCGTTCATCGCTTGCTCCTCAATTAACGTAATAAAGTCAGCAGCGGCGCCTGTTCCTGCACCGGAGACAGGCCGCTGGTCAACACGTCCACGTAATCATCGCTGTTGCTGATGATGATCGGCGTGGTGGTGTCATAGCCGGCGGCATGGATCGCCGCCTGGTCGAACTCGATCAGCAGATCGCCCGGGGCGACCCGCTCGCCTTCCCGCACGTGGGCGGTGAAATGCGCCCCGTCGAGCTTCACGGTATCGATGCCGACGTGGATGAGAATCTCCGCGCCGTCGTCCGATTCGATGCCGATGGCGTGTTTGGTTTTGAACAGCGACGCCACGCTGCCGCTCACCGGCGCCACCACCCGCCCCTGCTGCGGCGCGATCGCCACGCCTTTCCCCAGCAGGCCGCTGGCGAAGGTCGCGTCGTTCACCTGCTCCAGCGGCACGATGTCGCCGGCAATCGGGCTGAGAATGGCCTGTTTGCGGTTAAGCCGCGCGGCGGCTTCAGGCTGCGCCGTCTCTTCCGCCGGCGCGACGCCGAACAGGTAGCTGGCCAGCGCGGCGAACACGAACGACAGCAGGGTGCCGCCGATCGCGCCCCATACCGTGGCGTCGATGCCGCCGCCGGGGATAATCTGCGCGAAGGTGAATATGCTCACCAGGCCGAACGAGTAGACCGAGGTATGGAAGTAGCCGATCACCGCACCGCCCAGCGCGCCGCCAATGCAGCCGAAGATGAACGGGCGTTTGTTCGGCAGCGTAACGCCGTACACCGCCGGTTCAGTGATGCCGAAAATCCCGGCGCCAATGGCCGAAGCGGACAGCGCCCGCAGCTTGGCATCGCGGGTGCGCAGCATCACGCCCAGCGTGGCGCCGACCTGCCCCATCACCGCCGGCAGCAGCAGCGGCACCATGGTGTCGCGCCCCAGCACGCTCAGGTTATTGATCATCAACGGCACCAATCCCCAGTGCAGGCCGAAGATCACGCACACCTGCCACATCGCCCCCATAAAGGCGCCGGCGATGATCGGGTTAAAGGCGTAAATGCTCTGATAGCCGTTGGCCAGCAGGTGGCTGAGCCAGGTCGCCGCCGGGCCGATCAGCAGGAAGGTCAACGGCACGGTGATCGACAGGCACAGCAGCGGCGTGATGAAATTGCGCAGCGCGCTGTGGATCACCCGGTTAAACAGCGGCTCCAGGCGGCAGGACACCCAGGCCGCAAAGATGATCGGGATCACCGACGAGCTGTAGTTGATGAAGGTCAGCGGAATGCCGAAGAAATACTCGCGCACCGCGCCCGGCTGCTGCGCCGCTTCGAAGGCCGCCATCATCAGCGGATGCGTCAACGCGCCGCCGATCGCCATGGTGACGAAGGGGTTGCCGCCGAATTTTTTTCCGGCGGTGTAGCCGAGCATGATCGGGAAGAAGTAGAACAGCGCGTCGCTGGCGGCGAACAGCATTTTGAAGGAGCCGCCGCTCTCCAGCAGCCAGCCGCAGGCCAGGCTCAGCGCCAGGAAGCCTTTCAGGATCCCCGAAGCGGCCATCACCCCGAGCAGCGGGGTAAAAATGCCGGACACCAGATCGATAAAGCGGCTGAGCAGGTTGTCTTTTTTGCCGCCCGCGTCGTCGCTCGGCGCGCCTTCGGCCAATCCGCCAACGCGGTTAACCGCGTCGAACACCTCCGCCACGTGGTTGCCTACCACCACCTGGAACTGGCCGCCGCTCTCCACCACCATGATGACGCCGGGGTTTTTCTTCAGCGCTGCCGCGTTGGCGCGAGTGTCGTCACGCAGCTTGAAACGCAGGCGGGTGGCGCAGTGCACCAGGCTTTTCACATTGTCGCGGCCACCGACGCCGGCCAAAATCTCACTGGCTAATGTGTCATATTTCATACTGTTATCCTTAGACTTCGCGTTCTGCCGCTCCCCGCCCCGCGCTGGCCTGGCGCTGAGGCGAAATTCGGCGCAAAAAAAAACCTAAACCTCGCGGCCTCTGCCCCATCGGGGAACAGAAACGCGAGGTTTAGGTTTTGCCTGCCGTAGCAGTAACAACCCTAAATCGGTTGAGTTATGACGTTAACACCGCGGATTTTGCCGGGGCAAGGCTTTGCGTCGGCAAATTGCCGAACTGTGATCGGGCGGGCAAAACCGACCTGAGGTATCAAATAAGGCCTGTCGCCTTCTATCGGCTTCAGCACAGCAGTGATATATCGCGCAGGCGGAATAGAGAGGGGGCGGAATATCGCCCGCTTCAGGAAAAAACATAAGATTAACTAACCTAATAATTCACTGTCAGGCGAAAGCAAAGCGCTCGTCCATCCACTGTCAATCCCCGCTTTTTAGTCACAATCGGCAATCCATAAGGCAAATAGATCGCCAAACTTGATTGCACATCGTTAACATTCCACGATATTCACCCGCGCAAAAATCACCATGCGCAATTGACGATGGTGAAAGAAACATCAGAATGACTAATTAAAACGACTGGACAAAAGTCACGCGGGCGATTATTACTGGTCAACGCGTAATCGATTGTAAGGATGACAGCGACCATGACGTTGCGGACTGAGTTGGGACGGATTCTGATCACCGGCGCCGGCGGCCGGGTAGCCACGGCGTTTCGCCAGGCGATGGGCGATCGCTACGCGCTGCGGTTGGCGGAAAGGGATGTCAGCCTGCTGCGCGATCTGCAGCCCGGCGACGAAGTCATCAGCTTCAACATCGCCGATCTCGACGCCTGCCGCGCGGCCTGCGCCAATATCGACACCGTGTTGCATCTGGCCGCCGATCCCTCCCCCGATGCCGACTTTTGCGGTTCGTTGATGGACAACAACATTCTCGGCACTTTCAATATTTTCCGCGCGGCGAAAGACGCCGGCTGCCGCCGGGTGGTGTTCGCCAGCAGCGCACAGGCAGTGGAAGGCTATCCGCTCGATTACCAAATCCGCCCGGATGACGCGCCGAAACCGAAAAACCTGTACGGCGCCAGCAAGGCGTTCGGCGAAGGCATCGCCGCCTACTTCGCCCATCAGGAAGGGCTTTCCGCCCTGTCGGTGCGCATCGCCAACTTCACCACCCTCAGCCCGGGCGATCGGCTCAGCGCCCGCGACATGAGCGCGTTTCTCAGCCATCGCGACGCCGCCGATCTGCTGGAGCGCTGCATTCGTGTCGACGGGGTGCAATATGCGGTGGTGCACGGGGTTTCCAATAACCGCTATACGCGTTTGTCGCTGGAAGAGACCCGTCGCCTGCTCGGCTACGCCCCGCAGGACGATGCGTTCAGCCTGCTCGGCTTTGAGTGAGCGCGGCGGGGAACCCCGCCGCACGTTATCGTTTAACCGTTGGCGTAGGCCACTTTTTCGGCCTGACGGTGGGTGAACAGCACCAGCAACAGCGCCAATCCGGCAATAATCGCCCCCATCACCGGCACGAAGCTGTATCCCAGCCCGGCGGAGACTACCGCGCCACCGGCGGCGGCGCCCAGCGCATTGCCCAGGTTAAAGGCGCCGATGTTGACCGAGGACGACAGGCCCGGCGCTTCGCTGGCGACACGCATCACGCGCATCTGCAGCGGCGGCACCACGGCAAAGGTCGCCGCGCCCCAAATCACCATGCTGACCGCAGCGCCGATTTCACTGCGCGCCAGGAACGGGATCACCAGCATAATGACCACCAGCAGCAACAGGAAACCTTTCAGCGTCGCGCTTTCGGAGCGGTCGGCGAACTTGCCGCCGAGGTAGTTGCCGATGGAGAAACCGACGCCGATCAACACCAGCATGGACGTCACGAACAGCGGTGTCGCATCGGTGATGTGCTGCAACACCGGCGAGATATAGGTATAGAGCGTGAACATCGCGCCCGCGCCCAGCACGGTCGTCAGCAAGGCGGACAGCACCTGCGGGCGCACCAATACCGACAGCTCGCGTTTCACATCAGGGCGCGCGCCGGCGCTGCCTTGCGGCAACGAGAACCACAGCCCCAGCATGGCGATCACGCCCAGCCCGGCCGTCGCCAGGAACGACATGCGCCAGCCGATGGTTTCACCCAGCCAGGTCGCGGCGGGCACCCCGCCGATATTGGCGATGGTCAGGCCCATAAACATGGTCGCCACGGCGCTGGCCTGTTTCTCCTTCGGCACCACGCTGGCGGCCACCACCGATCCGAGGCCAAAGAACGCGCCGTGGTTCAGGCTGGTGATGATGCGCGACAGCATCAGGGTGGTGTAGTCAGGCGCAACCGCCGACAGCACGTTACCCAGAGTAAAGATCGCCATCAGGAAGATCAGCGCGCTTCTGCGTGCCCGGTGAGAAAGCAGCAACGTCATCAGCGGTGCGCCGACCATCACGCCGACGGCGTAGGCGCTGATCAACATGCCGGCCATCGGGATGGAGACGTCCACCCCTTTAGCGATGGTCGGCAGCAACCCCATCGGGGAAAACTCGGTCGTGCCGATGCCGAACGCCCCCACCGCCAGGGCTAATAAGGGAAAGTTAATTTTCATTCAACAACTCCGGTTAACCGCTGCCGAAGCGCGGGAAAGTTAAGATGCCAAAAGTATGACATTGATCACACCAAAGATAAGCAGGCGGGAGGCTAAAAGACTTTTGCGATTTTGTTAAAAATCGTGGGGAAAAACAGCAGCCGACTCTATCTCAACCACGCGCCGACAGGCAATAGCCGCCGTCGCCCGAGCGCACATCGGGTTCATTCCCGCCACCTGCGGCAAGCCGGCGGCTACCGCAACTATTGAACACAGAGCAAAAGTGTTTTGTTATTGTGCGCGTTTTTAGAATTAAACGACGAAATATAATGGCCTCAGTAAAACATCAATGCCCTACGGCCCCATTCACACAGAGGGAAGCGCCATGCTTTTTGACTCGTATTCTTTAAACGGTTTATCGCTGAACAATCGCATCGTCATGCCGCCCATGACCCGCTCTCGGGCCGGCGCCGGCGACGTCGCCACCGACATGATGGCTGAATATTATGCCCAGCGCGCCAGCGCCGGGCTGATCGTCAGCGAAGGCACGCAGATTAGCCAGCAAGGCCAGGGTTATGCCTGGACGCCCGGCATTTACACCCCGGAACACATCGCCGGTTGGAAAAAAGTCACCGACGCCGTACATCAGGCCGGCGGCAAGATCTTCGCGCAGCTTTGGCACGTCGGCCGCGTGTCGCATACCATTCTACAGCCTGGCCACGCCGCGCCGGTCTCCTCCTCCGCCATCCAGGCCGACGGGGTCAAGGTGTTCGTGGATGTCGAAGGCCGCGGGCCGGAACATGGCGTGGGTGAAATGGTGCAACACTCCGCACCGCGCGCCTTAACGCGGGAAGAAATTCCGGCGATCGTCAACGACTACGCCCAGGCGGCCCGCAACGCCATCGCCGCCGGTTTCGACGGCGTAGAGCTGCACGGCGCGAATGGCTATCTGATCAATCAGTTTATCGACTCGCGGGAGAATCAGCGCGACGACGAATACGGCGGTTCACTGCAAAACCGCCTGCGTTTCCTGCGGGAAGTGGCGCAGGCGGTAGCGGACGCCATCGGCAAAGAGAAACTGGGCGTGCGTCTGGCGCCGCTGACCACCCTGATGGGCTCGCAGGACGACACCCCGGAAGCCACCTATCTGGCGGCGGCCAGCGTGCTGAACGATATCGGCGCCGCTTACATTCACATCGCCGAAGCGGACTGGGATGACGCCCCGGTGATGCCGGCGGCGTTCAAAGAATCACTGCGCCTGATTTTCCGCGGCACGCTGATTTACTCGGGCAAATACACGCGTGAACGCGCTGAAGAAGCGCTGGCCAAAGGCTGGGCGGATCTGATCGGCTTCGGCCGTCCGTTCATCGCCAACCCGGATCTGCCTCACCGTTTGCAACACGGGCTGGCGCTGAATGCCCCCATCAAAGAGAAATTCTTCGGCGGCAGCCGGGAAGGCTACACCGATTACCCGGCGATCGGGTAACGATCGCCGACAACGCCGGCTCAAGCCGGCGTTATTTTTTTCTGTGTTTCGATCCAGTCAAGAAATTGCATCATTTTGTCGCTAAAATCCGCGTCATTCGCCTCCCCTGCCGCGTGCGCTAACCAATAGTCCATTTCATCGCGCTGCTCTGCATAAAGCGCCAACAGCTGATCGGCATAGTCGGTTAGCGTTATCGGCCAGAACGGGCTCCCCTCGGCGCGCAACATATTGGTGGCGCGGATCAGCGTCCTGGCCGCTTCGCGCTTTAAGCGCCTCTCATCCGATACCGTCCTTGCCTGCAGCAGTTGCTCCCGATAGCGCGCCAACGCGGGCCGTAAATCAGCATTGACCGCCAGCGCGATGCGCCGATCGGGACGAAACAGCGAAAAAGCGGCGGACACGTCTTCGCCCCACAGGCATCGGCAGTGATGCTTCAGCCAAAATCCCCAGGAATCGTGATGCTCCGGCGCCAACGCTTCATCAACGCTGCCGATGTCAAAGTCGACCTTGCTCACGATCCGCTGCTCCAGCTGAAAGGCTTGCCGCCACGCTTCAAGGCGCTGCAACGCCCCGCTATCGGCCGGCTTGATGAGCAGCAGCGTGATGTCCAGATCGGACACGCCGGGAAGGGCTTCGCCGCGCGCGACGCTGCCGTAGAGGTAAATGCTGTGGATGAGCGCCGGGAATTGGCGCGGCAGCCCCGCCGTCAGCGCCTCCAGCAGCGGGATAAAAGCCTGCTGCAGCGGAAATGCCGTCACCGTGGGAATCAACGCCACCTCATCCCCTCCCATTGCGCACTTTGCCCGCGCGCAGTTCGATGTTCCGCTGCAGTTCGCGCAGCCCGCCGGCCAGGAAGCAGGCTTCCGCCAGCACGAACAGCGGGCCGATGATAAGGCCCGTCACGTCGTCCATAAACGCCGGTTTTCGCCCCTCCCAAAAGTGCCCGACAAACTGAAACAGCCAGCCGATGACGAAGCCGCCGATGCCGACGCTCAGCCACGCCGCCGTCGACAGCGACGCCACCCAGGCGCCGAACACGAGGCACAGCAGCAGCAACGCCAGCATCATGATGCCAAGGCGCAGGTTCAGCCGCAGGTAATAGAGCGCCGAGACGATAACCGCCGCGCAGGCCGGCGAAAATGGCAGCCCTCCCGCGCCCCACGCCGGCCGGGAGAGCAGCGCCAGCAGGCTGATGACGATCAGCGGGATACCGATAAAATGCGTGGCGATATTGCGCGCATCGCGGTGATAGGCGGCATAAGCGGCAAGGTGATCTTCCAGACTTCGCATGTTGACCTCCGAATGACGCGCACGGCCGAGCTTGCTCATTGCATTAAAGATAGCCGTATCGTTCAGCATAGGAAAATGGTCAGGGATTGGCGGAAGATCACAGGAGTCGAACCTGCCCAGGACCGCTGGCGGCCCCAACCGGATTTGAAGTCCGGCCGCCCCACCGGGGACGAGGATCTTCCTTGGAGAAGAGGGAAGCAAGGCGCTGATTATAGCGCAGTTTGTTCGCTGCGCTAAGCGGGAAATGGCGGCCGCCGGCGATTCGGCGGCCGGGGAGCGCTACTTCAGAAAATCCTTCACGTCCAGCAGGATGAACTCGTTGTCATCCGCCATATTAGGCTGGCGGCTGGAGGAGAACGGGAAGTTGTTGTCGTTGCCGACGATGATGTGGTTGTCGTCCACCACGTCCACGTTCTCGATGGTGAAGAACGGGAAGGTCAGCACGCCGTCGTTCAGCGGCTTGCGCGCCAGCTTGTTCGGATCCTGAATGTTCATCAGGTCGATATAACCCAGTTTCTCGACCGGTTTACCGACGTTGGCGTCCGAGAAAGCGATTTTATACACTCGCTTAAACTTGGCTACCTGGCTGAAGCAGTTGTCGGTCGGCGCACCGGCGGCGCAGGCTTTGTCCGGCGTGCCTTCGCCGTTGTCGCGCTCGATCACCAGCCCGTGGGTGGCGTCGATCATGTTGAAGTCGCCGATGGCGTTCTGGTTGTCTTCCAGCACGTACTGCCAGCTGCGGCCGGTCCAGGCCTGCCGTTTGACGTCGAACTCCAGCACCCGCAGGTAGCGTTTGCCGCCGACGTTCTCGAACTGCTCGCCGTCCCACAACGCCCCTTCCAGCAGCGGGTACAGCTTGCTGCCGTCCGGCGAGGCGGCCATGCCTTCAAAGCCCTTGGAACGCGCCACCTGGAAGTTTTGCTTGCCGTCCGGCGCGCCCGGCAGGGTCAGCGTCGGGTTGTCCGGCGATTTCACTACTTTGCCATCCACCTGGGTGTCGAACACCGCCAGCACTTTGCCGTTCAGGTCGGCCTTGATCAGGTAAGGCCCAAACTCTTCACCGATCCACAAGGCATCGTCGGCAAACTGGAAGCTTTCCGGATCGAAATCGCTGCCGGTCAGATAGCGCTGCTCGGTGCTCTCGTTGATGATGTGGAACGGCACCTTTTTATCCGGATCGTGCAGGAACACTGTCTTCAGCGGCGCAACCGTGCCGTCTTTGAAATCGATCTTGTAGTGGTTGAGGTACAGCATAGCGTCCGGGGAGTTGGCCTTGCTGCCGAAACCGTTGTCGGTCAGCACCCAGTAGGTGCCGTCGGGCATGTGTTTGATGCCGGAGTGGCCCTGCAGCGGCTGGCCGTTGATCGGCAGGCCGATCCCGGTCAGGCGATCGGCGGATTTGCCCGCCACGCTGCCCAGCTCGGTGACGCGTTTGCCGCTGGTGTATTTGCCGCTCTGCTGCAGATCGCTCGGCGCGTCCTTCGGTGTGGCAACGGCGGATTTTACCGGCAGCAGCGCATGCCCGGCCAGCGTCGCCTGCACCGGCTGCGCCTCGGCCCACAGGTTGGCGCTCAGCGCCATGCAGCCGACCAGCAGCGCCAGCCGGGTTTTGGTGTTGTGCATGTCATTGTCCCTTTTCGTTGTTATCGCCCAGAAGTAAAAGCAACGTCACTATAGGGAGCGGCAATGACAGAAATATTATTCGGCGAACGCCCGCCGGTAGCTGTGCGGGTGGAAGCGCCAGGTAATAGCGATCAGCACCACCACCAGCAGCGCATGGATTTGCCAGTCCAGCACGAAGCCGCCGCTGTAGTCGCGCAGCAGGCCGGAGAGGTAGGGCGTGACGCCCGCCAGCAGAAAACCGACGCCCTGCATAAAGGCCACCAGCCGCCCTGCCGCCGCCGGCTGGTGCAGGTGATCGAGCGCCAGCACCAGGCACAGCGGGAACGCGCCGCCCAGCCCCAGCCCGGAAACCAACACCCACAGCCACGGCAGCGTTTGCGGCAGGTAAATCAGGCCGATAAAGCCGATCAGTTGCATCATCAAGGCCAGCAGCAGCAGCGGCCGCCGGTCATGATTGCGCGCCAGCGCCGGCAGCAGCAACGCGCCCAATACCTGGCCGAAGGTCATCAGCGCCAGCAGCGAACCGCTGGCCTGCGGCTGCCAGCCAAGCTGCATGTAATACGGCGGCAGCCAGGCGATCAGGCTGGTATAGCCGCCGTTGATCAGGCCGAAATAGGCGCCGAGCAGCCAGGCGCGCCGGTTGCGCAGCAGGCTTGGGCCGCGGTGTTCTCCCGCCGCGCCCAGGCGAGACAGCCCCCGACTGACCGGCCACCAGGCCACTAGCGCCACCAGGGCCGGCAACGCCCACCAGGCCAGCGCGCTGTGCCAGTCGTGCCCCGCGCTCATCAGCCACGGGGTGATCGCCGCCCCCAGCCCGCCGCCGCCCATCAGCGCCGCCGACCACAGCCCGGCCACCAGCGCCATGCTTTTCAGGAAGTGATGCTTGATGATGCCGGGCATCACCGCCTGGATCACCCCGATACCAAGCCCGCCCAGCACCGCGCTCATCAGCAGTTGCACGCTGCCGGGGGCCAGTTCGCGCCAAAGCGCGCCCAGCCCGATCGCCAGCAGGCTCAACGTCACGGCGCTGCGTTCGCTGAACAGCCGATTGATGGCGCCGCCCGCCAGCGCCATCAGCCCCATCATCAGCACCGGCAGCGTGGTCAGCAGCGCCGCGCCGCCAAAGCTCAGCCCGGTGGCCTGACGCAGCGTCGGCAGCAACGGGCCGATCGAGGTCAACAGCGGCCGCATGTTCAGGCCGATCAACACCAGCGCCAGCAACAAAGGGTTGAGCCAGCGGCGCGGGGAAGGTGAATTAACAGAATGATTTAACACGGCATATTCCTGGTACTGCGAAATGAAGAGTGCGGCGTCACAGCGCGATCGCCGCAGCGTTGCGTTACTGTAGGCAACGCCGCTAGTATTGGGAAATTAAATAATAAAATAGCCAACAGTGGGAAAATGAATCGCTACCCGATGTTCAATCCGCAGCTGCTGCTCAGCTTCGTCGCCGTGTGCGACAGCAACAGCTTCACCCGCGCCGCAGAGCGGGTGTTTTTGTCGCAGTCCACCGTCAGCCAGCAGGTGCGCCGGCTGGAAGAGATGCTGGGCAAGCCGCTGTTTGAGCGTTCCTCGCACCAGGTGCTGCTGACCGAAGAAGGCGTCAAGCTGTTGAGCTACGCGCGCCGCATTATCGCGCTGAATGAAGAAGCCCATGACGCGCTGACCGGCATCTGGCGCGACGGCGTGCTGCGGATCGGCATGCCGGAGGATTTCGCCGTGCCCACCACCGAACTGCTGGCCGACTTCAGCCGCGAGCACCCGCACCTGCGGCTGGACGTCGCCAGCGGCCTGAGCGCCGATCTGCACAGCGCCTACGCGCGTGAAGAGCTGGATCTGATCCTGGTGAAACAGCGCCGCCAGCAACCGCCGCGCGCCGCGCGGCCGGAACCGCTGCTGTGGCTGGACAGCCTGGCCTTCCCGGCCATCGAGCAATCGCCGGTGCCGCTGGCGGTATTTCCACTGAACGGCCTGTACCGCGACGAGCTGTGCCAGGCGCTCGACAACCTCGGCAAACGCTGGCGCATCGGCTACAGCAGCGCCAGCCTGGCGGCGCTGACCGCCGCTTCGGCCGCCGGGCTGGGCGTCACCCTGCTGCCGGCCGGCTGCCGTTTGCCGACGCACCGGGTGCTGGGCGGAGCCGAAGGATTGCCGCCGATAGACAGCTTCGAACTGGCGCTCTACTACCGCGACGGCGCCCCTGCCGCCACGCTGGCGCTGGCCCAGCGGCTAACGGTGTTTTGCGGGCTGAAGTAAGGCAGCTTACGCCACTATCTGCGGATGTTCGTGCTGCAGCCAGTCGATAATCCGTACCCACAGCGCTTCTGTCTGCTCAAGGCAAGCCTGTACCGCCGCGTCCGTCACCAAGTCGCCGGAATAATCCGCCACGTTGCGCTGTTTTCGCAATGCATCCAGGCAGATCATTTCCTCTCGCGGCAGCCCTACGGTGAGCGGCAACGATTGGATCATGATCTGGTGATGGCCGGGTTTGCTGGTCAGCGTGCGGTATCCTTTGGCTTGCAAAGCGGCATTCGCCATTTGCATGACCGCTTTATATGCCGTGTCGAAACGGCTCTCATTGCTGAGCTGAGTGATACCCGCATCGCGTCGATTGCGAGCGGCGGCGGCCAGTAATTTTTTAATCGCCCCCGCGTCAGGCGTTATCACCTCCAGTCCCAGCCCGACCAGATTGTCCAGCGTCATCCTTGTCTCCCGCAATCCAAAGTTGGGGTTTCTGCATAATGTCCTGTATAAACGCGGAGTTCTCGGCCAAAGCCGCTCGCCACTCTTCTGGCGAGTACAGTTTGGGGTTAATTTCCCGACCCAGCGTTGCCTGCAGCGGGTAAACCGCCTGAATCACCTCCGCAAAAGACAGTTTGCCGACAATCAGAACATCGATATCACTGGCCGCCGTCGCTTTGCCACTGGCGACAGAACCAAAAATAAAAGCGCGTTCAATAGCTTCGCCAAACGCTGCCAATGTCTGCCTTAAGCACTCCGCCGGCCCGCAAACCTTGCGGAAAATCGCCGCCAGCTCAGGGAAAATCAGGCAATCGGCGTTGGCCTGATAGCAAATTTGGTTGCCCTGCCGCTGCCTGAGCAAGATGCCGCTCTCCGCCAACCTGCTCAACTCTTTATGTAAAGTGCCGGCCTGAGTTGCGGTGCGCCGCGCAATTTCTCGCACATGAAACGCACGCCCGGCTTCAATAAACAGCAGGCTTAGCACTTTTCTACGGTATTCGCTGAACAGCAACTCGAGCATCGGATCGTGCATAACGCTAACCTCATGTAGCTTTAATGGCTACAAATGTAGCCATTAAAGCTACGAAAGAGCAAGCCAGGAAAATCCTTGCCCCGGCGCACGCCGGTCATTACCAAATCGAATAGTCACCAGTGGCAAATGTCGCTGCCAACCGGCCGGTTCCTCTCCTAAATTGGAGGATGTTTTCACCCCTCACCTCTGGATTAAGGAACCGAACGTGGAAAACCCTCAGCAACCGGGCCGCAGAGCCTTCCTCAGCCAAACCGGCAAACTCACCACCGCCTGCGCGGTGATCGGCCTGACAGGCGGCATGGCGCAGGCCGCTTCGCCTGGCGGCGAGCCGTGTGCGCCAACGCCGATGACCCTGACCGATCGCCACTACTGCCTGAGTGAGGTGCGGCTGGAAGACGGCTTTGAATACGACGGCGAAACGGTGATCGGCACCCGCACCGCGCTGTACACACTGGAGATCAAAGACGGCAAGATCGCCGCCATTCACGCCGCCAACGCCGCGTTGCCCGCCGGCGTGCCCCGCTATAAGGCGCAGGGCCAGCTGCTGCTGCCGGCGTTCCGCGATATGCACATCCACCTGGACAAAACCTTCTACAGCGGCCCGTGGCAGGCGCCGCGCCCGCGCCAGGGCAAAACCATCATGGACATGATCGCGCTGGAGCAGACGCTGATCCCGAAACTGCTGCCCACCTCGCAGCAGCGGGCGGAAAACCTGATTGCCCTGCTGCAGTCCAAAGGCAGCACCGTGGCGCGCAGCC
The DNA here is from genome assembly GCF_052045405.1 of Serratia sp. 22278. NCBI lineage: Bacteria > Pseudomonadati > Pseudomonadota > Gammaproteobacteria > Enterobacterales > Yersiniaceae > Serratia > Serratia sp. 22278. The sequence goes on from NZ_JBQEOW010000006.1 coordinate 166,309, forward strand.
ACTGCAATATCGATCCGGTCAGCGGCCTGAAAAGCCTGGAGCACCTGCAGCGCGCGCTGGAAAACCACCGGGCGGACTTCAGCTGTGAAATCGTCGCCTTCCCGCAGCACGGCCTGTTGCACTCCAAGGTCGACGCGCTGATGCGCGAAGCGATGCAGATGGGCGTGCAGTACGTCGGCGGGCTGGATCCGACCAACGTCGACGGCGCGATGGAGAAATCGCTCGACGCCATGTTCCAGATCGCCCTCGATACCGGCAAAGGCGTGGATATCCACCTGCATGAAACCAGCCCGGCCGGGGTCGCCGCCATCAACTACATGATCGCCACCGTGGAGAAAAACCCGGCGCTGCGCGGCAAGGTCACCATCAGCCACGCTTTCGCCCTGACCACGCTGACGCCGGGCGAACTGGCGGAAACCGCCACCCGGCTGGCGGCGCAGCAGATCACCATCGCCTCCACGGTGCCGATCGGCGGCCTGATGATGCCGTTGCCGCAGCTCAGCGAGAAAGGGGTGTTCGTGATGACCGGCACCGACAGCGTAATCGATCACTGGTCGCCGTTCGGCACCGGCGACATCCTGGAGAAGGCCAACCTGTACGCCCAGCTGTACCGCGGCTCCGACGAGTATCACCTGTCGCGCGCCATGGCCATCTCCACCGGCGGCGTGCTGCCGCTGGACGATAAGGGGCAGCGCGCCTGGCCGAAAGCCGGCGACGCCGCCGAGTTCGTGCTGGTCAACGCCAGCTGTTCCGCCGAGGCGGTCGCCCGTCTGCCGGCGCGCAGCGCCACCTTCCATCGGGGGCGCCTGGTGGCCGGTCAGGTGAGCAAAGCCTAAGGTCGGTCCGCTGTTGTCATCATGATGGCCGTTTTTGGCCTTCTGTCCGAGTAAGGCGCGGCGCAAGATGGTCGCTACACACACTGGCAGAGGGCCGAAAATGTCACAGAGCGCGTTATTGATCATCGATGTCCAGCAATCATTCCAGCACCGTCCATTCTGGCAGGAGGACGATCTGCCGGCGTTTCAACAGGCTCTGACCCGCCTGATCGCGGGCTGCCGACAACGCGGCGCGGCGCTGGTCGACGTGCTGCACGTCTCGCCGCAGGGGCCGTTCTCACTGGCTTCAGGCCACGTGCAGCGTCTGCCGTTCCTCACCCACCAGGCGGATGTCACCGTGCATAAGCATGTGCACAATGCGCTGACCGAATCCGGCCTCGACGCCTGGCTGCGCGAGCGGGACATCACCCACCTGATCGTCTCCGGCATCCGCACCGAACAGTGCTGCGAAACCACCACCCGGGTGGCGTCCGATCTCGGTTATCGGGTGACTTTCGTCACCGAGGCGACGCTGACCTTCCCGATGCGCCATCCCGACGGCGAAGTCTTTACCCCCGCGCAGTTGAAGCGGCATACTGAAACCGTACTGGTCGATCGTTTCGCCCGCATCGCCAGCGTGGATGAGGCGCTGGCGCAACTCGCACAGGAGTAATCATGTCGCAGGCCGTCTATTTTCTGCTGTTGCCCAACGTGCTGTCGCTGGACGTCAGCGGCCCGGCGGAAACCCTGCGCCTCGCCGGGCAGTTCAGCCTGCGTTATCTCAGCCCGGCGCCGCAGATCGTCTGTTCCATCGGCATGACACTGAGCGGCCTGCAGCCGTTGCCCGAACGCCTGGACGACGGCGCTATCCTGGTGCTGCCGGGGGTCGGCGATTCGCAGCGCTATTTCGCCGGGGAAGAGGCCGAGCAGGCGCGTCGCTGGCTGGCGACGCTGCGGCCCGATCTGCAGCGGCAGCGCATCACCCTGGTGTGCATCTGTTCCGGCGCGCTGCTGGCGGCGCAGGCCGGGTTGCTCGACGGCTATCAGTGCACCACCCACCACGACGTTATCGAGCGTATCCGCCGGCAGGCGCCGGCGGCGCAGGTGAAAGAGAACCGCATCTTCGTTGAAGACCGCGGCGTCTACACCAGCGCGGGCATCACCACCGGCATCGATTTGGCGCTGCACCTGGTCCACCGCCACTGCGGCTCCGGCCGGGCGCGCGACGTCGCCCGCGACATGGTGGTCTATTTCCGCCGCGCCGGCGACGATCCGCAGCTGTCGCCCTGGCTGCGTTACCGCAACCACCTGCACCCGGCGGTGCACCGCGCGCAGGACGTGATGGCCGCCGAGCCGGAGGCCGACTGGTCGGTGCCGCAGATAGCGGAGAAGGCGCACGTCAGCAGCCGCCATCTGGCGCGGCTGTTTCGCAGCCACGTCGGCATCAGCGTACGGGAATATCATGAACAGCTGCGGTTGGCGGTGGCGCAACAGCGCCTGCAGCAAGGATATGGCTTGGAGAAGGCCGCACTGGCGGCCGGTTTTTCCTCCGGGCGGCAGCTGCGCCGCGCCCAGCAGCGCCAGCGCTCGCCGCTATGACACCAGCCGACGGGTATCCAGCCGCTGCAGGCCGACAGACAGCAGCAGGCTGAGCCCCAGCGCCACGCCGAACACCCAGAAGATATCCAGCAGCGGGTGGCCGGTGAAATCCAGGTGCCGATTGCGCATCACGTTGACGATCAGGGCGTGAAAACCGTAAATCGCCAGCGAATGGCGGGAAAACGCGCTCAGCCAGCCGATCGGCTGCGGCAGACAGTGTTTCACCCACACCAGCAGCGCCACCGCCGCCATAAACACCAGCGGGCCGCTGTAGATGTAGTAGGTATCGGCGAAGTTGCCGTTGATGAACAGCTGATGTTTGGTGCCGCGCGCGATCAGCGCCACGCACAGCGCAAATCCCAACGCCGCCAGCCAGCCCACGGCGCGCCCACGCGTCTCCATCATGCCAATCGCCCGCCCGGCCAACGCATACAGCAGGTAGTAGAAGGTATCGCCGTAGATATACAGGTTAACCGGCAGCAGATGCGCGTTGCCGAAGGTCAGCTTGTCGGTATTCGGGTTGGCGATCGCCGCCAACACCACCAGCGCGGCGGCCAGGTAGCGGCGCGACACCGGTTTGACGCTGATCAGCGGCGACAGCAGGTAAATCACTGCAATGGCGTAGAAAAACCACAGATGATAGAACACCGGCTTTTGCAAAATGCCGCGCAGCGACGGCCAGAAACCGATCTTGGTGAAGGCCGCGATGTAGATCAGCGCGATGGCGCTGTAGAACAGAATGCAGCAGGCGATGCGGGTGAAATGCCGCCGGCCGGCGTTCTTTTCGCCGAAGAACAGGTAGCCGGAAATCATAAAGAACAGCGGCACCGACACGCGCGACAGCGAGTTCAGCACGTTGGCGATATCCCAGTTGTGCAGCCCTATCGCCGCGCCGTTGGTGACGTAATAGGTGGTGGCGTGGATCATCACCACCATCATGCACGCCATCGCCCGCAGGTTGTCTATCCAGCCGATTTTCTCGCTCAAACGCTCGCCCGATCTTGTGTCATATTGATATGTTAAGAAGAGGTTATCGGGCACGGCGTTCGGCGACAACCCAAAAGCGAAATATCAGAATGCACTTAAACAACACCTTATGATTGCGAAGGTGAACAATTGGCGGCAAAATAGCCGCCACAACTCGCTCAGTTTGCGCTTCCCGCCCTGGCAGTTCCTTTTTCTCTTTTACTATCAGTACAATAATATGAAAACGACATTACCACCTGCGGCACGTTTGGGCCGACAGGCGCTTTTATTCCCTCTTTGTCTGGTGCTGTTCGAGTTCGCCACCTATATCGGCAACGATATGATTCAGCCGGGCATGCTGGCCGTCGTGGCGGATTTCAACGCCGGCGAAGAGTGGGTGCCTACCTCGATGACCGCCTATCTGGCCGGCGGCATCTTCCTGCAGTGGCTGCTCGGGCCGCTGTCGGATCGCCGCGGCCGTCGTCCGGTGATGCTGGCCGGGGTGGCGTTCTTTATCGTCTCCTGCCTGGCTATCCTGCTGGTCACCACCATCGAGCAGTTTATCGCCATGCGTTTCCTGCAGGGCATCGGCCTGTGCTTTATCGGCGCGGTCGGCTACGCCACCATCCAGGAGTCGTTCGAGGAGGCGGTGTGCATCAAGATCACCGCCCTGATGGCCAACGTGGCGCTGATCGCCCCGCTGCTGGGGCCACTGGCCGGCGCGGCGCTGATCCACGTCGCGCCGTGGCAAAGCATGTTCGTGCTGTTTGCGGCGCTGGCGGCCATCGCCTTCTACGGCCTGTGGAAAGCCATGCCGGAAACCGCCACGCTGCAGGGCGAGGCGTTTTCCGCCGCCAACCTATGGCGCGACTACCGCCAGGTATTGGGCAACCGCCGCTTCCTGTGCGGCGCCCTGGCGATCGGTTTCGCCAGCCTGCCGCTGCTGGCCTGGATCGCCCAGTCGCCGGTGATCCTGATCAGCGGCGAGTCGCTGTCGACGCTGGACTACGGCCTGCTGCAGATCCCGGTGTTCGGCGCGCTGATCCTCGGCAACCTGACGCTGGCGCGCCTGACCGGCAAAAACAGCGTGGAGCGCCTGATCAAGCTGGGCGCAGGCCCGATGCTGCTGGGGCTGCTGATCGCCGCGCTGGCGACCCAGTTCTCCAGCCACGCCTACCTGTGGATGACCGCCGGCCTGAGCCTGTACGCCTTCGGCATTGGCCTGGCCAACGCCGGGCTGTACCGCCTGACGCTGTTCTCCAGCAACGTCAGCAAGGGCACAGTGTCGGCCACGATGGGCATGCTGAGCATGATGGTGTTCACCGTCGGCATCGAGCTGGCCAAGGTCGCCTACGTCTGGGGCGGCAGCGGGCTGTTCAACCTGTTCAACCTCATCAGCGGCCTGTGCTGGCTGACGCTGGTGGCGCTGTTCCTCGGCAAACGCCGCAACGGCGACCCCACGCCGCAGCCGAACGGCGCGGCGTAAACGCGACGATAAAACGCCGGTCCGGTTTCCCGACCGGCGTTTTTTATGCGGCTTCAGCCGAGCAACCCCCACAGTGCATACCCCGCTCCCACCACCGCCACCGCCAACAACAGCAACGCCGACAGGACAGAGATCGCCCGCCGCGCGCGCTGCAGCGCCGTTCCCGACAGCAGGGTGATATAGGTCAGCAAAATGGCGAAGTCCGCCAGCACCCACAGCGCGGTCAGCAGCGTCAGGCTGGCGCCGATCGAGGGGGTGACGGCGATGAACTGCGGGAAAAAGGCGACGAAGAAGATAATGTCTTTGGGGTTGGCGATGCCCACCAGAAAACCGTTCAGGATCGCCGGGCGTTTTTGCGGCGGCGCAACGGGCTGCGCATCGGGGGCTCGCGCGGATAAATCCTCATACAGCGAGACGATCGCCATACGGCCAATAAACAGGCAACCCAGCAGGCCTATCCACTGCAGCAAGCGCATATCCACGGCGAACAGCCCGGTGATAATCAGCGCGGCGACGCCGATCAGCAACAAGGAGGCTCCGTTGCTGCCCAGCGCGGTCAACAGCGCACGCCGGGCGCCAAAGCGCGCCGCGGTGTTGGCCACCACCATCACCACCGGCCCCGGCGTGGCGATCAGCAACAAAATGGCGGCGAAATACGCCGCCAGCAACGACAGGTTCATCTTTATTTCACTCACATTCAGTCAGTTGGCGTCGCGCCATTATCATGCCGCCGCCCCCGCCTTGAAAAAGGAGTAATCCTGTCGTTTACTGTGAATCAGACTCATTATTAGAGACGCCGCGATGGCCAGTTCCCTTCCGCCGCTTTACGCCCTGCGCGCCTTCGAAAGCGCCGCCCGCACCGGCTCGTTCACGCTGGCCGCCGAGGAGCTGCATCTCACCCCGAGCGCGGTCAGCAAGCACATCAAAACGCTGGAGCAGCACTTCGGCTGCCGGCTGTTCCAGCGCAACGGCCCGCGTATCGAGGTCACGCCGCAGGGGAAAATCTTCGCCGCCGAGCTGCAGCAAGGGTTTGGCCGCATCGAGCAAGCCTGCGAGCTGTTCAGAAGCCACCGCGATCTGCTGCGGCTGAAGGCGCCCTCCACCCTGACCCTGCGCTGGCTGCTGGACTGCCTGAGCCGGTTCCGGCAAACGGCGCAGGCGTTCGAGGTGCAGGCAGCCAGCGTCTGGATGGACATCGACAGCGTGGATTTTTTCAGCGAACCCTACGACTGCGCCATCCTGCTCGGCAACGGCCATTTTGGCGCCAATACCGCCGCCGCCAAGCTGTTCGACGAATGGCTGATCCCGATTTGCGCCCCCGCGCTGCTCGCCGACGGGCAGCGGGATCTCGCCGCCTGCCCGCTGATCCACCCGTCGCCCGATCGGCGCGACTGGCGGCGCTGGCTGCAGAAAAGCGGCATCGCGGCCCCGATCGATCTCATGCGCGGCCAGGTATTTGATTCGCTGGAACAGGGCAACGCGGCGGCCATCGCCGGGCACGGCGTCTCGATCGGCGATCTGGCGCTGAGCCTGCGGACGATTGAGGAGGGATTATTGGCGCTGCCTTGTGACGTCGCCGTGCGCACCGGCGACGGTTACTATCTGGTTTGGCCGGAAGAATCGGCAAAACGGCCGCTGATCGAACGCTTACAGGCATTTCTCGCCGCCCAAACGCCCGACGTCAGCCGGGCCGCCGTCAGGTTTATCGGGTAGGGGACTCGCTACCGAACAGCCCGCCGTCGCGCAGCAGATGCTCGTTGCCCTTGCGGCGGGTAAAGCCGCTGCGATCGAAGAACTCCAGCACCTGGATCGCCAGCTTGCGCCCGACGCCGAGCCGATCGCGGAAATCGGCGGCGTTGGCGCCGCCGCGCTCCGCATCCAGCTCGCGGATCAGCGCCGCGAACTGATCGATGCGTCGGCTGAGGTAGTAGCGATCCACCACCACCGCCGTCACATGGCCCAACTGGGCCGCCTTGCGCAGCAGCGCGCGCACCCGGCTCTCTTCCTCGCCCAGTTCGCTCGCCAAATCGCGCACCCACCACGGCTCGTCGCCGAACAGCGGTTCGATGCGCGCCCACAGCGGCGCCTCTTCGGCGCTGAACGCCAGGCCGTGTTCCGGCAGGTGCAGCCAGCCGCGCGTATTGCGCAGCGCGCCGGCCTTCAGCAACCGATCGATCATCATAAACACCAACGCCTCCGGCTGCTGAGGCAGAGCCATGCGCCGCAGGCGGGCGCGCCCTAAGCCCAGCTGATCGGCGTGCTGTTGGTGGTACTCCGCCAGCACCTGCAGCAGGCGGCTTTCCGCCTGTTGCACCTGATCCTGCGCCAGCGCCCGGTCACCGACGATCAGCAGATCGCGGTTCGCCAGCAGCTCGTCCAGGCCATCGTCCGTCAATTGACGCGCCCAGGCGAACGCTGCCAGTGACAGCGCGCCGTGCGGCAATTCAAGCGCCAGCGTCTGCGCATCGTCCTGCGCCAGCGCCAGGGCCTGCAGCCATGCCAGATAGTCCGGCTGACGCTTGCCGCGCTTGGGCGCATTCAGCCTGAGCACCCGGGCCGCGCCCAGCGTTTGCCGCGCGCCGATATCGCGCAGCACCAGCCGATCGTTCTGTGCCAACCACAGCGGGCGATCGAGGATCAGTTCCGCCAGCCCGTCGTTCAGCAACGAAATACGCCCGGTGATGTGGCTGGCGGCATGGTGCAGATGCAGCGGCTGCCAATGGCGGATCGGCCGATCCGTCTCCAGCGCCACCAGAATGCGTTCCGCCGCTTCGGGCGGGCGCTGCGCCAGCAGCCAATCGCCGCGCGCGATCCGCTCTTTATCGACATCGCCGCTGATGTTAAGCGCGATGCGCTGCCCGGCCTGCGCGTGTTCCACGGTCTGATTCTGGGCATGCAGGCCGCGCACCCGCACCGGTGCATCGGCGCCGGTCAGCCACAGCGTATCCCCCACCTTCACCCGGCCGCCGAGCGCGGTGCCGGTCACCACCAGCCCCGCCCCTTTGACGCTGAACGCGCGGTCTACCGCCAGGCGAAAACGGCGCGTCAGCGCATGCTCGCCGGGCGACAACGCCAGCAAATGCGCGCGCAGCGCCTCGATGCCCACTCCCGCCGCCGCTGCGGTCACGAACAGCGGCGCATCGGGCCAGCCCTGACGCGCCAGCTCGTCACGCACCTGAACTCGCACCTCATCGATACGCGCCGCCTCCACCCGGTCGGCCTTGGTCAGCGCCACCGTCAGCGCCGGGCGCCCGCTCAGGCGCAGGATCGCCAAATGCTCGCGGGTCTGCGCCATCACGCCGTCGTCGCAGGCCACCACCAGCAGCGCATGGTCGATGCCGCCGACGCCCGCCAGCATATTGGCGAGGAATTTCTCGTGGCCGGGCACGTCGATAAAGCCCAGCACCCGGCCGTCCGGCTGCGGCCAGTAGGCGTAGCCCAGATCGATGGTCATGCCGCGGCGCTTTTCTTCCGGCAGGCGATCCGCGTTGATCCCGGAGATCGCCTGCAGCAGGGTGGTTTTGCCATGATCGACATGGCCGGCGGTGGCGATGATCATGATGCGCTCAGCGCGTCGATCAGCGCCCCTTCCTGTTCCAGACAGCGCAGATCCAGCCACAGCCGGCCGTCGCCGAGGCGGCCGATCACCGGCTGCGGCAGACGGCGCCAACGTTCAGCCAGCGCTTCCAGCGTGGCGCCGCGGCCGTCGCGCGGCGTGAAGGTCAGGGCATAGCTGGGCAGGCGATCCACCGGCAGCGAACCGCTGCCAATCTGCGACCAGCAAGGTTCGGCGCGCAGCTCGAAATCGGCGGTGAACCGCGGCGTCAGCGCCGCCAGCAGCCGCTCGGCCGCCTGTTGCATCTCCTGCTGCGGGCGGGTCAGCAACCGCAGCGTCGGCAATTGCTCTGCCAGTTTTTCCGGCTGCAGATAGAGCCGCAGCGTGGCCTCCAGAGCCGCCAGCGTCAGCTTGCCGACGCGCAGCGCGCGTTTGAGCGGGTGCTGCTGCAAACGGGCGATCAGCGCCTTTTTGCCGACGATGATGCCGGCCTGCGGGCCACCCAGCAGCTTATCGCCGGAGAATGTCACCAGATCGACGCCGGCGGCCAGCAGCCGCTGCGGCATCGGCTCGGCGGGCAGGCCGTACTGCGCCATATCGATCAGCGAACCGCTGCCCAGATCGGTGGCGGTCGGCACGCCCTGTTCGGCTCCGAGCTGCGCCAGTTCGGCCTCGTCGACCGCCGCGGTAAAGCCCTGAATGCTGTAGTTGCTGGTGTGCACTTTCATTAACAGGCCAGTCTGCTCATTGATGGCCTGGCGGTAATCCTTCAGATGGGTGCGGTTGGTGGTGCCGACCTCCACCAATTGACAGCCGGCCTGGCGCATCACGTCGGGAATGCGGAACGCGCCGCCGATTTCCACCAGCTCGCCGCGCGACACCACCACCTCTTTGCCGGGGGCGATCGCCGCCAGCATCAGCAGCACCGCCGCCGCGTTGTTATTGACGATGCAGGCGTCCTCCGCGCCGGTCAGCCGGCACAGCAGATCCGCCACCGCCCGATCGCGATGGCCGCGCCCGGCGCCGTCCAGATCGTACTCCAGCGTCACCGCCTCCCCCATCACCGCGCTCACCGCATCTTTCACCGGCTGCGCCAGCAGGGCGCGCCCGAGATTGGTGTGCAGCACGGTGCCGCTGAGGTTGAACACCGGCAATAACGCCGGGCGTTGCTGCCGGGCCAGCTCGGCCCGCAGCGCCTGCGGCCAGTCGCCGCACCAGGCCGGCAAGCGTTGCTGTTGCTTGATCGCGTCGCGCGCCTGGGCCTGCAGCCGGCGCAACAGTTCACCGATCAGCGTCTGGCCATGCTGCGCCACCAGCGGTTCAATCGCGGGTTCACGCAGCAGACGGTCGATGGCGGGCAGTTGACTGTAAAGAAGGTGGGATTCAGTGCTCATGGTCGCTCGGTTTTCAATTTAGACGTATCGGCATAGCAAAACCCCGCCGCGGCGGGGAGAAAAAAACTCAAGGCGGCGCCGTGCGGGCGAAACTTTCGCGGGCGAACAGGCGTTCGGCCAGCTTGACCAGCGTTGGGCGCTCGACGCACCAGTTGGGCAGGATGCGGCGGAAATTGAGGTAGCCCAGCGCGCAGCCGGTGGCGATATCCGCCAGCGTCAGCCGCTCGGCATTGAGCCACGTTTTTTCCCGCGCCAGCGCCTCCAGTGCGTCTAGGCCCTGCGTCAGCTTGTCACGCTGGCGCAACATCCAGTTTTCGTCCTGTTTTTCCGGCGCGCGCCGGCTTTCGCGAAACAGGGTCGCCGCCGCTTCGGTCACGCCGTCCGCCAACGCCGCCACCTGCCGAACGCGCAACGCGGCGGCGCGTTCGGCCGGCAAAAACGCCGGCTCCACCGCCAGCAGCTCGAGGTATTCGGCCACCACCGGCGAGTCGTAAAACACCTCGCCGTCATCGGCGATCAGCACCGGCACCTTGGCGAGCGGGTTCAGCTCCTTCACCCGGCTGCCGGGCTCATACGGCGGATCGTTGACGAATTCGAACGCAATCCCCTTCTCCAGCAGCATCACGGAAATCTTGCGCACAAAGGGGCTGGTGTAACTGCCGATAAGCTTCATCCGGTCTCCTCCGCTTCGTCCTGGCCGCGGCGTCCTTACTTCACCGCCAGGGTATCGATAATCCGCTGCACCAGCGCCTGATGCACTTCCGGCGTTTTGGCCGGCGACAGCATTTGCAGCGTTACCACCCGTTTGTTGAACACCGTCAACACCAGGGTGGAGACCACCTTTTGCCCGTTGACGGTCTGCTCGGTATCCACCCGGCGAAACTTCTGTTTGCCGACGGTGAAGTTCTCTTCTTTGGTGGTCTGGATATTCTGATAGCGCTCGGCCAGCACCGTGATGGCGCTCTGTGTCAGCTCTTTCAGCATTTTGTCGCTGGTATTGAGCTTCATGCCGTCAGGCGGGATCACTTCGGACGAAACCGCGCTCTGGCGCGACTTGCCGTCAAGAAAGCGCTGAATGGTGGAGGTGCTGTCGTTGATGATGCCGCTGTTCAGCGTTTGATCGCTAAAGCCCGGCGGCAGCTCGAAGGTGATCTTGCCCTTCTGCAGCGACACGTTCAGCCCCGGCGGCGCGGGCGGGGTTTCTACCGGCGCAGGCGGCGGCGGTGGCGCGGGCTGCGTCACGGTCGGTTTGGTGTCGGGTGGCGGCACCGCCGGTTTGGTGTCGTCCTTGTTGTCGCAGGCCGCCAGTCCGATCGCCAACACGGCGACCGCGGTCAGTTTTGCCAGGGTGTTTAACATCGTGGTTCCTTTCGCTTGGCGCGTTATGGCCTAAACGTAGCAACTCGCCCGGGCGATTGCCAGAAGCCCGTGCTGAAATTGCTGGTCCGGCCCCGCGCGAACGGGGCCGGGCGGTTACTCCGCCGGGAACAGGAACGGATTGATGCTGCTGCGGCCGAAGCCTTCTTCTTCCATACGAGCGTCCAGCACCAGCGAAGCCAGATCGTCGGCCACTGCTTCGACCTGCGGGTCTTTTTCCTGATAGAGGATTTTCAGGTAAGTGCCGCAGTCGCCGCAGCTTTCCGCCTTCACCGCCGCCTGTTCGCTGTCCAGCGACCAGTAGTTGAGATCGCGGGTCTGCTCGCAGTTGCTGCACTTCACCCGCACCACGTGCCATTCGCTTTCGCACAGGTTGCAGTGCAGATAGCGCAGGCCGTTGACCGTGCCGATGTGCACCATGCTGGAGACCGGGATGCTGCCGCACACCGGGCAGAACTGACGCTGCTCGCCGTATTCGGCGCGCGCCTTGCCAGGGATCAGGCTGGCCATCTGCGCCCAATAGAGCGACAGCGCGGCCCAGAGGAACGGCGCCTTTTCGCTGCCCACCTTGCCGAACTCGCGGTTGAGCAAGGCGTCGGCCATCAGCTCCAGCTCGTGCGCCGAGGCCTTCTCCAGGTTGTCCAGCACCGCCAGGATATGCTCCGGCGCCTGCGGGCGCAGCTCGGCGATCAGCGACGTCAGCAGCTTGCGCCAGTGCTCGCTGCGCGGGAACACGCTCAGATCGAGCGGCGGTTTGCCGCTGGCGGCGCCCTGCGCCAGCGCTTCGCTCAGATCGAGCTGCAGCGGGTTATCGTGCAGCGCATGCTGCTGCGCCTGCGCCAGCTCGGCGGCGAAGTTCAGGTAGTCGCCCAGCGGATTGTCGACCGCCAGCTGACGCAGACGATCGGCGCGGCGGCTGTACAGGCTTTTCAGGTTGGCGAAAAGTAACGGCGGGATGTTCTCCGCCGTTGTGGACTTCTCACGCTGTGCCCCTAACTGCTCTTTAGGAACGATGCGGATACTCATCAGGGTTTATCTTCCTGTCGTTTCTCGCGGACCTCACGGTACCAGCGCGGATGATGTTTCTTGGCCCAGGCCGCCGGCACCCAGCCTTCCACCATCGCGGTAATGGTGCCTTTTACCCACAATGCGGCGTAAATGTGCACCATAATCACGATGATAAGGCCGACCGCGGCCAGCGAATGCACCAGCAGCGCGATGCGGATCAGCGGGATGGAGAACGACGGCGCAAAATACGGCCGCCAGATCACCACGCCGCTGGCCAGCAGCAGCACCAGGCTGATAATCGCCGCCCAGAACACGCACTTCTGGCCGAAATTATAGCGCCCGGTATCACCCACTTCCTCGTTCATGGCGATTTTGTGGATGTTCTTGGCCCAGACGATATCTTCCCGGTTGATCAGGTTATGCTTCCAGTAGCGCAGGAACATCAGCAGGAACGCGGCAAACATGATCACCCCGACAAACGGGTGCAGAATGCGCGCCAGCTGCGGCGTCCCGAAGATGTTCATCAGCCAGTTGAAGGAGGGGAAGAAGAACCCCAGCCCGCTGATGGCGGCGAACACGAAACAGAACGCCACGATCCAGTGGTTGATGCGCTCCGGCGCGCTGTAACGCTGAATGGGCTTTTCCTTTCTCATTTGCGCGTCTCCTCGTCGTGCGACTCGTCGTGCTCGTCCTCATCCTCGACGCGGTTAGGCCCGACGCCGACATAGTGGAACACGCTGGCCGCGAAGGTGGCGGCAAAACCGATGGCCGCCAGGGGTTTCCACACGCCCTTCCAGAAGGTCACCGCCGGGCTGATGCTCGGGTTGTCCGGCAAACCGTGGTACAGCTGCGGTTTGTCGGCGTGGTGCAACACGTACATCACGTGCGTGCCGCCCACCCCCGCCGGATCGTACAGACCGGCGTTCTGGTAGCCGCGGGTGTTCAGCTCGCTGACGCGATCCGCCGCCACCTGCTTCATCGCTTCCTTGGTGCCGAAGTGAATCGCGCCGGTCGGGCAGGTTTTCACGCAGGCCGGTTCCTGGCCGACGTCCACGCGGTCGACGCACAGGGTGCACTTGTACACCCGGTTGTCGTCCTTGTTCATGCGCGGCACGTCGAACGGGCAGCCGGCGATGCAGTAGCCGCAGCCGATGCAGTGCTCGGACTGGAAGTCGACGATGCCGTTGGCGTACTGAATGATCGCGCCTTCCGACGGGCAGGCCTTCAGGCAGCCCGGATCGGCGCAGTGCATGCAGCCATCCTTGCGGATCAGCCATTCCAGCTTGCCGTTTTCCTCCACCTCGGAGAAGCGCATCACCGTCCACGACTTGGCGGTCAGATCGGCGGGGTTATCGTACACCCCGACGTTGTGCCCCACTTCGTCGCGGATGTCGTTCCATTCGGAACAGGCCACCTGACAGGCCTTGCAGCCGATACAGGTGGTGACATCGATCAGTTTGGCCACTTCTTCCTGGTGGTCACGGGCGCGCGGCGCCGGCGTGAAACCATTGGTGGCGGATTTACGAATGATGTCTTGAGATTGCATGGCCATAATTCGTCTCCGTTACACCTTTTCCACGTTGACCAGGAACGCCTTGAACTCCGGCGTTTGCGTATTGGCGTCGCCGACGAACGGCGTCAGCGTGTTGGCGATAAAGCCTTTCTTCGCCACCCCTTCGTAACCCCAGTGGATCGGGATGCCGATGGTGTCGACTTCCTGGCCGTGCACCTGCAGCGTGCGAATACGCTTGGTCACCACCGCCTTGGCCTTGATGTAGCCACGGTTGGAGCTGACTTTCACGGTATCGCCCTGCTTGATGCCTTTCTTCTCCGCCAGCTTCTCGCCGATTTCCACGAACTGTTCCGGCTGGGCGATGGCGTTCAGCCGCGCGTGCTTGGTCCAGTAGTGGAAGTGCTCGGTCAGACGATAGGTGGTGCCGACGTAAGGGAACTTGTCGGATTTGCCCATCGCCGCCAGATCGTCCTTGAACACGCGCGCCGCCGGGTTGGACACCACGTTCGGGTGCAGCGGGTTGGTGCCGAGCGGCGTTTCGAACGGCTCGTAGTGTTCAGGGAACGGCCCTTCCGCCATCTTGTCGGTGGCGAACAGGCGGCCCATGCCTTCCGGCTGCATGATGAACGGCCCGACGTCGCTGCCCGGCGCGGCGGTGCTGTAGTCCGGGATATCGGCCCCAACCCACTTGGCGCCGTCCCACTCCAGCAGTTGGCGTTTCGGATCCCACGGTTTGCCCTGCGGATCCGCCGAGGCGCGGTTGTACAGAATGCGGCGGTTGAGCGGCCATGCCCAGGCCCAGCCCAGCGTATTGCCGAGGCCGGACGGATCGGCGTTGTCGCGCCGCGCCATCTGGTTGCCGGCCGGCGTCCAGCTGCCGGCGAAGATCCAGCAACCGCTGGCGGTGGTGCCGTCGTCGCGCAACTGCGCGAACGAGCTGAGCAGCTCGCCTTTTTTCACCAGCACTTTGCCGTCGGCATCCAGCAGATCCGCCAGCGCCTTGCCGTTGTTCTCCTGCGCCACCTCTTCCGGCGCCGGGTTGTCCGGCGTCAGGTAGTCCCAGGTCATGTTCAGCACCTGCTCAGGCACCGCGCCGCCGTCGCGCGCATACATCTCGCGCAGGCGGCTGAAGATGCCCGCCAGGATCTCGCCGTCGTTCAGCGCTTCGCCCGGGGCGTCCGCGCCTTTCCAGTGCCACTGCAGCCAGCGGCCGGAGTTGACGATCGAGCCGTTCTCTTCGGCGAAGCAGGTGGACGGCAGGCGGAACACTTCGGTCTGGATCTGCGAAGGATCCACCTCGTTGAACTCGCCGTGGTTCTGCCAGAAGTTGGAAGTCTCGGTGTTCAACGGATCGATGGTCACCAGGAACTTCAGCTTGGACAGCGAAGCCACCACCTTGTTTTTGTTCGGGAACGACGCCACCGGGTTAAAGCCCTGGCAGAAGTAGCCGTTGACCTTGCCCTGCGCCATCATCTCGAAGTACTGCAGCACGTCGTAGCCTTTGTCCCACTTCGGCAGCCAGTCAAAGCCCCAGCTGTTGTCCTTCTGCGCCTTGTCGCCGTAGAAGGTCTTCATCATGCTGACGAAGAATTTCGGGTAGTTGCCCCAGTAGTTCACCTGGCCCGGCAGCAGCGCCTTCGGCGTGTTGGCCTTCAGGTAGGTGTCGAGATCGGTCTGTTTCTCCGACGGCAGCGTCAAGTAGCCCGGCAGGCTCTGCGACAGCAGGCCGAGATCGGTCAGCCCCTGGATGTTGGAGTGGCCGCGCAGCGCGTTGACGCCGCCGCCCGCCATGCCCATGTTGCCGAGCAGCAGCTGGATCATCGCCATGGTGCGAATGTTCTGCGCGCCGACCGAGTGCTGAGTCCAGCCCAGGGCGTACAGGAACGAAGCGGTTTTATCCGCGACGCAGGTTTCGGCGATGTATTCGCACACCTTGAGGAAATCGTCCTTCGGCGTGCCGCAGATGTTGGTCACCACGTCAGGCGTGTAGCGGCTCACGTGCTGTTTCAGCAGGTTCCACACGCAGCGCGGATCCTGCAGCGTGACGTCGCGCTTGGCGAAGCCGTTCTCGTCGAACTGGTAGTTCCAGGTGGTTTTGTCGTACTTGCGGTTTTCCGCGTCGTAGCCGCTGAACAGCCCGTCTTCGAAGGCAAAGTCTTCCCGCACCAGCAGGCTGGCGTTGGTGTAGGCCTCGACGTATTCGCGGTTGAACTTGTTGTTGGTCATCAGATACAGCAACACGCCCGACAGGAAAGCGATGTCGGTCCCGGAGCGGATCGGCGTGTAGAAGTCCGCCACCGACGCGGTTCGGGTAAAGCGCGGATCGATCACGATCAGCTTGGCATTGTTGTGTATTTTGGCTTCCATCGCCCAGCGGAACCCCACCGGATGCGCTTCCGCCGCATTACCGCCCATGACGATAATCAAATTCGCGTTCTTGATATCAACCCAGTGGTTGGTCATCGCACCGCGACCAAATGTTGGAGCAAGACTTGCTACCGTTGGTCCGTGTCAGACACGCGCCTGGTTGTCTACGGCAAGCATGCCGAGAGCGCGACTAAATTTTTGCGACAGAAAACCGGTTTCGTTGCTGGCGGCCGAGGCGCAAAGCATGCCGGTGGTCAGCCAGCGGTTGACGGTAACGCCCTGGTCGTTGGTTTTGATGAAGTTGGCGTCACGGTCTTCCTTCACCAGCTTGGCGATGCGGGTAAAGGCGTCGTCCCAGCTGATGCGCTGCCATTTGTCCGACCCTGGCGCCCGGTATTCCGGGTACTTGAGGCGGCTTTCGCTGTGGATGAAGTCAACCAGGCCGGCGCCTTTCGGGCAAAGCGCGCCGCGGTTTACCGGGTGATCCGGATCCCCTTCGATATGGAAAATGCTTTCTTTGGCGTTTTTGGCGCCATCACCAAGGCTGTACATCAACAGCCCACAGCCGACGGAACAATACGTACAGGTATTACGGGTCTCGCGGGCGCGCAGCAGTTTGTACTGCCGGGTTTCCGCCAACGCCACTTCGGGGGCAAAGCCCAGCGCGGCCACCGTCGTTCCTGCCATACCGCCAGCGCAGATCTTAAAGAACTGCCTTCTGCTGACCTGCATGGGGGTCTCCTTTACTCTCGATTGTCACATTGTTCAAATGCGCCTGCCCGCTAGCGCGGCAAACGCGAATGTCACTGTTGTTATGCTTGCTACGAACGCCGGCCATATTACCACAGCGTGCTTGTGGTTGTTACACACTCGTGCTCATTCAGTGAACGCATTGGCACATTTCGATACATTTCGACGTTGGCGCTCCCTACAGTATAGAGAGTAACCAACGCGCCGGGGCGACGGTTTGAACCGGCCACCCAGCGCCCTCTTCTATCAACATGTTAACGCAACGATTTGCTCATTAACCACACAATTCACAGGGCATTGATAATCATTTTCAATATCATTTAATTAACTATAATGATCCGACTGCTTACGCGGTGCTCGCCCTTTGCGCCGCCCATACACCACTGGAGATGATGATTATGAGTTATTCACTGCCATCCCTGCCGTACGCTTACGACGCACTGGAACCGCATTTTGACAAGCAGACGATGGAAATCCATCACACCAAACACCACCAGACCTACGTCAACAACGCCAACACCGTGCTGGAAGCCTACCCTGAGCTGGCCAAATACAGCGTTGAAGAACTGATCCAGGATCTGGACAAAGTGCCTGCCGACAAACGCACCTTCATGCGCAACAACGCCGGCGGTCACGCCAACCACAGCTTCTTCTGGAAAAACCTGAAAACCGGCACCACGCTGGGCGGCGATCTGAAAGCGGCCATCGAGCGCGATTTCGGCAGCGTTGAGAAATTCCAGGAAGAGTTCGAGAAAGCCGCAGCCACCCGCTTCGGTTCCGGTTGGGCCTGGCTGGTGCTGAAAGACGGCAAGCTGGCCGTAGTGTCTACCGCCAACCAGGACAGCCCGCTGATGGGCGAAGCCGTCGCCGGCGCTTCCGGTTTCCCAATCATCGGCCTGGACGTGTGGGAACACGCTTACTACCTGAAATATCAGAACAAACGCCCTGACTACATCAAGGCGTTCTGGAACGTGGTCAACTGGGATGAAGCCGCCGCACGCTTCGCCGCGAAGAAGTAACTCGCCCCCGTTGATAAAGATGCCCGCCACCGGCGGGTATTTTTTTGCCTGAAATCCGCTAAAGTTTGACCACTTCTTGCCGATGGTTTGTTCAATTGACGTTCGCCCGGAGAAGGAAAAACGCTATGGCGGCATTGCAAGCATTGGCAGGAAAGTTCACTCATCTCACCGTAGGTAAAAAGCTCGGTCTCGGCTTCGCGCTGTTGTTGCTGTTGGCGGTCGTCATCGCCGGCACCGGGGCGCAATATCTGCATATCATCGAATCCCGCGCCGATCGCATCGACTTCAGCAACCGGCTGAACGAGGAGATCAACCAGGCCAAATACAACCGCGCCATGTACGGCCAGACCTACCAGCCGGAGTATCTGCAGAACAACCGCGCCAATATTGAAAACGCCGTCAAGCTGATAGACCAGGGGCAGGCGCTGGACTGGGACGCCCAAAGCCGCAAGGATCTGCAGCGCCTGGTGACGCTGATCGGGGAATATCAACAGCAGCAAAAAGTCTTTGAGCAGGCGGTCACGGCAAAAGACGCGGTGCGCCAGAGCTGGAACATGTCGGAAGTGCAGGCCAGCCTGAGCCAGGTGGAGCGTCAGCTCACCAACGGCGATCTGCAGCTGGCCTTCATCCAGCTTAACCAGAAGCTGACCCAGGTGCGCTACGGCGCGCGCGGTCTGCTGCTGAGCCTGAACAAGGAAACCGAAGCGCCGCTGATGGCGGCCATCGACGACGCGCGCGACGCGGCCAACGCCCTGAGCCGCCGGGTCAGCGACGCGCAGCGCCCGCAGCTGCAACCGCTGCTGGCCGCGCTGGACGATTACAAAAACCGCATCGCAGCCTACCTGCCGGCCTATGAGCACGAACAGCAAATCAGCCGGCAGCTCGGCGAACGCGCGCACGCGATCGGCACGCTGGTGAACGCCTTTATGCAGGACGAACTGGTGCAGACGCGCAACAACATCAATCTGGCGCAGCTGCAGATGGGCGTCACCACCCTGATCGCCATCATCGCCGGGGTGCTTATCGCCTGGCGCATCACCCTGCAGATCACCCGTCCGCTGCACAGCACGCTGGCCATGGCGGAACGCATCGCCGGCGGCGACCTGCGCCAGGCGCAGACCAGCACCCGCCGCGACGAGCTGGGGCAACTGCTGAACGCGGTGGCGGCGATGAGCCAAAACCTGCGCACCATGATTGAGAAGATCCAGATGGGGGTCAGCCAGGTCTCCACCGCCTCGGCGGAAATCGCCGCCGGCAACACCGATCTCTCCTCCCGCACCGAACAGCAGGCGGCGGCGGTCGAGGAAACCGCGGCCAGCATGGAACAGCTGACCGCCACGGTGAAACAAAACGCCGACAATGCTCATCACGCCAACCAGCTGGCCACCGACGCCTCGCAGACCGCACAACAGGGCGGTAAGCTGGTGGAAAACGTGGTCAGCACCATGCGCGATATCTCCAGCAGTTCGCAGCGTATCGCCGAAATTACTACCCTGATTAACGGCATTGCCTTCCAGACCAACATCCTGGCGCTCAACGCCGCGGTGGAAGCGGCGCGCGCCGGCGAACAGGGCCGCGGCTTCTCGGTGGTCGCCAGTGAAGTGCGCAGCCTGGCGAGCCGCAGCGCCCAGGCGGCCAAGGAAATAGAAGGGCTGATCGCCGAATCGGTCAGCCGGGTGAAAACCGGCACTGAGTTGGTGGAAAGCACCGGCAATACCATGGAACAGATCGTCCGTTCGGTCACCCACGTGCGCGACATCATGGCCGAGATCGCCGCCGCCTCCGATGAGCAGACGCGCGGCATCGCCCAGATTGGCCAGGCGATCGTCGAAATGGACCACACCACCCAGCAGAACGCCGCGCTGGTGGAAGAGTCCGCCGCCGCCGCCGATTCGCTGGAAGAACAGGCCGATATGCTGCTGCAGAGCGTCTCGGTGTTCCGTTTGGCGGAGCAGACCGAGCCCCTCGCCGCCAAAGCCGCCGCGCCGAAAGCGCCGGCCGTCAAACCCGCGGCCGCCAACGCCGCAGCGGAAGAGAACTGGACCACCTTCTGACGCCCTCAGGCGAGGAATATCCGTTCCTCGCCCTATCTTTTTGGCAACAGGTGGGTCGCGACTCCCCAATTCAACAAATTAAAACCAGAGGCGGTCACATCAAGCATTGCATAGCCGCAATTGCGATGACCGTATCTGCGAAGGTCCTCCTGCGGGTCGGCCCCTTTAAGCCACCAAATCAGTGCCTGCAGAGCATGGCCGTGCGTAACAACACCAAGCGTTTGATTTTGTCCATCGACAGCCAGATCGGACAGACAAGCCATCAGGCGCCAGGCAACCTCATAAGCATTCTCCCCTCCCGGTGCCGACGCCTCTGCCTTACCGGCAAAGAGGCACTGCGTCGCTTCAGGATAATCGCGCATGGCCTGCGCATAAGATAATCCTTCCAGTCGGCCAAAATCTTGCTCCTGCAAACGCTCATCCATTTGCACAGTGCAGCCACATCGCTCAGCCAACGTCTCCGCTGTCGTAAAAGCCCGACCAGTCGGTGAACTGATCAACGAAGTGACCGATAACATTTGCAAGCGAGCGCCAAGCCCAGCGATTTGACGTCGCCCCTCTTCTGTCAGCGGACTGTCACTTCGCCCCTGAATAATCCCCGAGCGGTTCCATTCTGACTCCGCATGCCTCAATACAATGAAACGCATGGTTTTTTCTCGACGATAAAAGCCTAAATATAGACAGGAAAAACACATCCTTCCGTACAGGTAAACGCCGGGTAGTGTACGAGAACAACTCAGGCTATGCTGAGCCCTCGACGCGAGATACGGAGGCGCACATGCATCACCCAGACGTTTACATCGGCAGCATTCAACCCTATGAGGGCGGGCGCCCCAGCGCCATCGCCAAACGCCAGGTGGATGGCGCTGTCCGGCTCACGCCGCTCGGGCTGGAAGGCGACGAACAGGCGGAGAAAAGCTATCACGGCGGGCCGGATCGCGCGCTGTGCCACTACCCGCGCGAGCATTACGCCCATTGGCGCGAGCAGTTTCCGGCGCAGGCGGAGCAGTTTTGCGCCCCGGCCTTCGGCGAGAATATCTCCACCGAAGGGCTGACCGAACACAACGTGTTTATGGGCGACATCTTCCGCTGGGGCGAGGCGCTGATCCAAGTCACCCAGCCGCGCTCGCCGTGCTTCAAGCTCAATTATCACTTCGCCATCGAGGACATTTCGCTGCTGATGCAGCAAAGCGGCCGCTGCGGCTGGCTGTATCGGGTGGTGTCACCGGGCGCGGTCAGCGGCGATCGTCCGCTGGCGCTGGCGGCGCGCAACAGCGACGTGTCGGTCGCCGAAGCCATCGCCATCGCCTGGCATATGCCGTTCGACGCGGAACAGTACCGCCGCCTGTTGGCGGTGGCCGGCCTCTCCGCCAGCTGGAGCAAGACCATGCTCACGCGGCTCGCCGAAGGGCGCCTCGAGGACTTCAATCGCCGCCTGCTCGGCCGTTGAACGCGCGGGCGGAAAAGATGAAAAACGTGCGCCGGATGCCGCGCTAAACATTTTCTTCCGCCTATACTGTAGCCGCACGTTTTTTCAGCCAGGAGCCAGGTATATGACCACCCCGACCCATTCGATTCATCACGCCGCCGCCGAAGGCTATCAGGCCAATGCCGATCGCTATGTGAAAGGCCGGCCGGATTACCCGCCGGAAATCGCCGTCTGGCTGCGTGACGTCATCGGCCTGCACGCCGGCATGACGGTCATCGATCTCGGCGCCGGCACCGGCAAGTTCACCCCGCGCCTGCTGGAAACCGGCGCGCAGGTGATCGCCGTCGAACCGGTGCCGCAAATGCTGGAAAAACTGTCGGCGGCGCTGCCGCAGGTAAAAACGCTGGCGGGCACCGCCGACGCGATCCCGTTGCCGGACGAGTCGGTCGATGCCGTGGTCTGTGCCCAGTCCTTCCATTGGTTCGCCACGCCGCAGGCGCTGGCGGAAATCCAGCGCATTCTCAAGCCCGGCGGCAAACTCGGTCTGGTGTGGAACATGCGCGATGCGCGCGTCGGCTGGGTGCGCAAACTGAATCAGATCGTCGATAGCCACGAAGGCGATGCGCCGCGTTTCTATACCGGCGAATGGCGCAAGTTCTTCCCGTTCAAAGGCTTTGAACCGCTGCAGGAGCAGGTGTTTATGCTGGGCCACCGCGGCGCGGTGGAGGACGTGATCTACAACCGCGTGCGTTCAACCAGCTTTATCGCCGCGCTGCCGCAGCCGCAACAGGAGCAGGTTATCGATCGGTTGCGCCAACTGGTGGCGGAAGAAGAGGAGCTGCGGGGCCAGGACACGGTCACCGTGCCCTATCAGACCAAGGCGTATTACACCACCAAGGTCTGACGCCCAGGGGTTCAGAACGCTTTCTTGGCGTAGCCGGTGACCGCTTTCAGGCCCATCTCGCGGCCCAGCGCGGTCATCGGGTGCACCACGATCAACCCGCGCGCGCTTTTCTTCAGCGCGCCCATATCGGCCTGCTCTTTCTTGGTGATCTCGCGGCTGAACGGCAGCTTGCTCAGCTTCTGCGCTTCGGCGCTCAGCTTCTCGCCGCGCACGTTTTTCAGGCGCTCGATCTCCGTCGCCAGTTTCTCTTTCTCTTTGGTGTGTTGCGCGATCAACTCAGGGTTGCCCTGTTGGATCACGGTGGCGTCTTTGTGGTTCAAGGCGTCCAGCAGGTCGCTCAGGCGCTTGATCTCTGCCTTTTCTTTCTCTTTCATGGTCTCTGGCCCGTTGTGCCCAAAATGGCACGCTAATCAATGATACCGGCATTGTAGCAAAAGGCGCGCGCCGTTACCCGTCCTGCGCAATGCCGGGCGGCAAGCCGCTCATCTCGCAGGCCCTGGCGCCGAGCCGGGCCAACGCCTGGGTGTAGCGCGCGTTGAACGGGTAGCAGCAGGAGAGCCGCAGCGCGTTGCGGTAACGCCCGCTGGGCGAATACAGGGTGCCCGGCGTTAAACAGATCTGCTCCTCCAGCAGCTGATGGAACAGCGCCACACTGTCCACGCCAGGGGGGAATTCGACCCAGAACACGAAGCCGCCCGCCGGCTGCGTGGCCAGCGTGCCGCGCGGGAAATGCCGGGCGATCAGCGCCCGCGCCTCGTCGACCTGCGCCGCATAGCGCTTGCGCAGGTTGCGCAAATGGTGATCGTAACCGCCGCTCTCCAGGAAGGTCGCCAGCGTTTCCGACAGCAGCTGCGACTCTGACATCGACGACACCGCCTTCAGCTTGCGCAACGCCTCGTGGAAGCGGCCGCCGCAGACCCAGCCGACGCGAAAATCCGGCGCCAGCGTTTTGGTAAAGCTGGAGCAAAACAGCACCCAGCCGTCGCGATCGAACGCCTTCACCGCCGGCGACAGCGCGCCGCCGAACTGGATCTCGGCATACAGCCCATCTTCAATCAACGGCACCTGATGATCGTTCATCAGCCGCGCCAGCCGCTTTTTCGCCGCCAGCGGCATGGTGCAGCCCAGCGGGTTTTGCACCGTCGGCATGGCGATCACCGCATTCAGCCGCTTCTCGTTCAACAGCAGCTCCAGCGCGTCCAACGACAGTCCCAACTGCGGATCGGTAGGGATTTCCAACGCTTTCAGCCCCAGGCTGGCCAGCAGCGGCAGCAGGTAGAAATAGGTCGGCGACTCCAGCCCGACGCAGTCGCCCGGTTTGGTGGTGACGCGCAGCGCCAGCTGCAGCGCTTCCATGCAGCCGTGGGTCAGCACCACGTCGCCCGGCTCCAGCAGCATGCCCAGCGTCATCGAGCGGCGGGCGATCTGCTGACGCAGCCGCAGGCTGCCGGGCGGCAACGGATACTGCCCGATCAGATCCGGCTGGCGGCGCAGCTGAGAGGACAGCATGCGCCCCAACTTGCCGCCGGGATAAAAGTCGCTGGTCTGCGGGCAAGCCAACGCAATGTTGGTGAAGGCCGGGTTTTGCTGGGCGGCAAACACGGTGTCGATCAGCGCCAGCACGTCGTCCGCCGGCGGTTCGATGCGCCCGCAGGGCGCCGAGGCCATCTTCAGCGCCGGCAGCGTGCTGCGGACATAAAACCCCGACTGCGGTCGCGCCTCGATCAACCCGCGATCCTCCAGCGTGCGGTAAGCCGACACCACGGTATTGATACTGACACGATGGGTTTGCGCACAGCGCCGCACCGAAGGCAAGCGGTCGCCGGGCTGCAGCGTGCCGCGGCGAATGGCTTCGGCCAACGTGTCCGCCAGCTGCAGGTAACGGGTATCCGGGGTTTCATCGAGCAGGGTCACAGTTTCTCTCCAGGCAATGGGTACAGTTTACATTCTGTACAACTGTAACCATGACAATATCCGATTTGTGGTTCTGTCACCATCCCATTGCAGCGATTATGCTGATCTCTCGTCATCACCGTCATTTTCAAGGAACCTGCCATGCTGGACTCTGCCTTTGTCAGCTACGTCACCGTCATGTCGATCACCCCCGGCCCCAACAACCTGCTGCTGGCCTCGTCGGGCGTCAACTTCGGCCTGCGCCGCACCCTGCCGATGCTGTTTGGCATCTGCGTCGGTTGTGCGGTACAGCTGGCGATCATTATCCCGCTGCTGGCGCTGGCGCTGAGCTGGGCCGGCGTCATCCGCCTGCCGCTGGCGGTGATCGGCTGCGCTTATCTGCTGTGGCTGTCATGGAAACTGTTCCAGGCGGCCTCGCCGGACGCCAAAGAGCAGGCGCAGCCGATGAGCCTGCTCAACGGCGCGCTGTTTCAGGCGGTCAACCCCAAGGCCTGGCTGATGGTGATCAACGTGGCGATCCTGTTCACCCCGCGCGAAGGCGCCACCTTTGTCCATACGCTGTCGGTCATCGCCGGTTTCGCGCTGCTGAACTTGCCTTGCGTGCTGCTGTGGGCGGTGCTGGGCGACCGTTTGCGCAACGCGCTGCGGGTCACCTGGAAGCTGCGGGTGTTCAACGGCGCGATGTCCGGGCTGATGGCCGCCACCGCGCTGTGGTTGTTGTTCGACGAGTGGCGCGCGGCCTTTGCCTAGCCGCGGCCGAGAGGAGAGAGCCGGGAGGGTTGCTTGGCGCCGATGCCGGCGATCAGATCGGTAATGGACAGCACCATGGTGGAGCGCACCATCTGCTGATAGCGCTGGCGCTGCATGGCAATCAGCGCTTCATCCGCCTCGCCCGGCTGCAGGAAAGTCGGCACCGGCGGCAGCGCGGCCACACAGTGCAGCTCGCCGAACGGCCCGAGTATTTCGTCGTCGACGAAGCGGTATTCCGACCCGTCGTGGTTCAGCTCTTCGCGCATCGCCATCAGCAGTTCGGCGTCTTCATATTCGTGGCGGGAAATCACCCCCAGGCCGTACATCAGCTTCAGGCGCACCGACAGCTCCCCCAGAGGGCCGCTGCCGGACAATAGCGGTTCGACGGCATATTTCACCGCGTAGTCATCCTTGCGGAATACCTGCACCACCAGCACGTTGAGCGCTTCCGCCAGCAGCTCTACCGCCGCGATCAGGAAGCTGCGCACCGTTTTGCCCGCGTTCAGCTTTTCCAGAACCTGGTTTTCAAATGCCTGTGCTTCTTCCATCGTCGCTTTTCGAAAGGCGTGGGGAGGGCCGTCGATGCCGAACTCGGGTTCCAGGAGCGCAGCAAGCTGCGCTCGGGTGTTCATCATCACGATTCTACTTGTGCATGGCGTTATACACAGCAACGGCCTCTTCTACAACCTCGCTTTCCGCCGGCAGGCCGGAAATTTGCGCCAGCGCGGCTTTCGGCCCGAGCGTATTCAGCAATTCCGCCAACTCCAACGCCTGCGGATCCTGTTCGCTGCGGTAACTCATGGCGGCGGCGATGCCCTGGATCAGGTTGGCATGCGGCAGGCCGTATTCCAGCGTGCCCAGCAGCGGTTTGATCAGGCGATCGCCGGCGCTCAGTTTGCGCAGCGGCTGGCGCCCCACGCGCTCGACGTCATCGTGCAGATACGGGTTTTCGAAGCGGCCGAGAATTTTGTTGATGTAGGCGGCGTGCTTGTCGGCGTCGAAGCCGTAGCGTTTGATCAGCACCGCGCCGCTCTCTTCCATCGCCCCTTTCACCACCCGGCGGATCGCCGGATCGAGAATGGCGTCGCGAATGGTTTGCAGCCCGGCCCGTTGGCCGAGGTAGGCGGTGATCGCGTGGCCGGTGTTGAGGGTGAACAGCTTGCGCTCGACGAAGGCCATCAGGTTGTCGGTCAGCTCCATGCCGGCGATCGCCGGAGGCTGGCCTTTAAACTGCGTCTGATCGACGATCCATTCGCTGAAGGTTTCCACCGTCACTTCCAGCGGATCGCTGCTGTCCGCCGGCGGCACGATGCGATCGACCGCCGAATCGACGAAGCCGACATGCTGCTCAACCCATGTCTGCTCGTCCTGCGGCAGCGCGGCGAACACGTGCTGCTTCAGCTGGCTGGTGCCGCGCACCATGTTCTCGCAGGCGATGATGTTCAGCGGCTGCACATTGCCCTGCTGATGACGCAGCACCAGTCCTTTGGCGATCGTGCCGGCGATTTTGGCGAGAATTTGCGGACCCACGGCGGTGGTCACCAGATCCGCCTCGGCGATCAGCGCCACCGCGGCTTCGCCGCCGCTGTTGACGGCGCTGACGTTGGTGACGTTCTCCACGCGCTCTTGCTCGCCCACCACGTGCACCGAGTAGCTTTTTCGGCTGTTCAGCAGATCCAGCACCGTTTGATTGACGTCGGCGAAGGTCAGCTCAACGCCCGCGTCCGCCAGCAGCTTGCCGATAAAACCGCGGCCGATGTTCCCTGCGCCAAAATGTAATGCTTTCATAACTCTACCTTCTTAATGTCGAAGGGTGCAGCAAGCTGCACCCTTTAAAATGATTCTGTTATCCGGCTTTTTTGCCGCCGAGCAGGTCCAGCACTTCCTGGACGCTGGTGGTATTCGCCAGCCGCTCGATCACGCTCTCGTCATCCAGCGCGTTGGTCAGGCTGGTGATCACCTGAATATGCTCGTTGTTGCGCGCGGCGATGCCGATCACCAGGCGCGCCACTTCGTCCTCTTCATCGCCGAAGCGCACGCCCTGCGGGTACTGGCAGAACACCACGCCGGTGCGCAGCACCCGGTCTTTAGCCTCGATGGTGCCGTGCGGCACGGCGATCGACTCGCCCAGGTAGGTGGACGTGAGCTTTTCGCGCTCCAGCATCGCCGGCACGTATTCCGGCTCAACGTAGCCGCCCTTCACCAGCTGCTCGCCGGCGAAGCGGATCGCCTGCTCTTTGTCACTGGCCTGCAGGTTGAGGAACACGTTGCTTTCGCTCAGCTTGAACAGGTTCGGCTCACCGGTTTTGACGCTGTCATCCAGCACCTTCTGCTGGTTGTCGCTGGTTTGGTTGGCCGCCAGCAAACGCTCGACCAGATCACTGTACAGCTTGCTGTCGAGGAAGTTGGTCAGCGAGATGTGCTGGGCCTGCGGCGCGTGGCGCATCGCGCGCTCGGTCAGATCGCGGTGCGTGATGACCAGATCCACATCGTCCGGCAGGCTGTTGATGGCGCTGTTGGTCACCGAGATGTTCTTCAGCCCGGCGTCCGCCACTTTCTTGCGCAACACCCCGGCGCCCATGGCGCTGGAACCCATGCCCGCATCGCAGGCGACGATGATTTTGCGCACGGTGCTCAGATCGCCGTCGACCGACGCTGGCGCCGCTGCGCCGCCTTTGGACTGCGATTTCATCTCTTGCATGCGGCGGGTCGCGGCTTCCAGATCGTCATCCTCTTTCACTTTGGAGGTTTTCAGCAGGAAAGCAGACACCACGAAGGAGACGGCAAAGGCTGCGCACACCGCCGCAGTGTTGGCGAAGTAGGCGCCTTTCGGAGTCATCGCCAGCACCGCCAGGATCGAACCCGGGGAAGCCGGAGAAACCAGGCCGCCGTTCAGCATCGTCAGGGTGAATACGCCGGTCATGCCGCCCAGGATCACCGCCAGCAGCAGACGTGGATTCATCAGCACGTAAGGGAAGTAGATTTCGTGAATGCCGCCCAGGAAGTGAATGATCGCCGCACCGCCGGCGGATTGCTTGGCGCTGCCGCGGCCGAAGAACATGTAGGCCATCAGCACGCCCATGCCCGGGCCTGGGTTGGCTTCAATCAGGAAGAATACCGACTTACCGACTTCCGTGGCCTGCTGGATACCCAGCGGCGAGAAGATGCCGTGGTTGATGGCGTTGTTCAGGAACAGGATTTTCGCCGGTTCAACGAAGATGGACGCCAGTGGCAACAGGTTGTTCTTCACCATCACGTGCACGCCCGCCGCCAGCAGCTTGGAGAGCACCTCCACCAGCGGCCCGATGCCCAGGAAAGCCAGGATTGCCAGCAGCATGCCGATGATGCCGGCGGAGAAGTTGTTCACCAGCATTTCAAAGCCGCTTTTGATCTTGCCGTCCACCCAGCGGTCGAAATGCTTGATAGCCCAGCCACCCAGCGGGCCGGCGATCATCGAGCCGAGGAACATCGGCATGTCGGCGCCGACGATGACGCCCATGGTGGTGATGGCGCCGACCACGCCGCCGCGCTCGCCGCCCACCAGCCGCCCGCCGGTGTAGCCGATCAGCAGCGGCAGCAGATAGGTGATCATCGGGCCGACCAGCTTGGCTAAGGTTTCATTCGGCAGCCAGCCGGTTGGAATGAATAGCGCGGTGATAATCCCCCAGGCGATAAAGGCGCCGATGTTGGGCATCACCATGTTGCTCAGGAAGCGGCCAAAGTTTTGCACTTTAACCTTGATGTCTGGTGAAAACATAAAACACACCCCTATTGTTACGCGCTGACAATAGAGCGCGTGATTATTGTTGTGACGATCCAGCCGTGTTGCCGCTGTATGCGAAACGGACTCTATCACGCTGTTTTTGTCACGCGAACTTCACGAATTTTTTGTGATACAAGTCACACACAACACCCCAACAAACCCTCATTTATAGTGATAAAGATCACACTTATGACGTGTAAAAAAAGCACAGTGAGAAAAAAACCGCCCAAAAATCGACAATAAAGTGATAACGGTCACATTTTTAACTTGGTTATTTGTTTTTAAATTGTGATAAATATCACAATTTATTTTTGGCTGCAGCGCCCGATCGCGACGCTCTGTTTGATCTTCCCTGTGAGCACTCATCCCGCCGGGAACTAGCGAAGTGATGAATGAAAGAAAACTACATTGCCGAATGAATGGATTAATTGAAGTGTAGTACAGAAGCCTGCGCAATAAACCAGCAAGCTATTGGAAACGCTGAGGGGAAATAAAGCAGGCCGGCAATGCCGGCCTGTAGATCGTCGCAGGCGCGTTATTGCGTCACGCTTTGAATGGCTTTCTGCGCATTCACCAGGTTCTGCTGTTTGGCCACCAGATTCGACATCATGGTGTTGTACTGCGCCACCTGCTGCGCAGTGCGGAACTGCACGCCATTGTTGTTGAAGCTGACCTGATTGCCCTGGCTCTGCAGGAAATCGCCAACCTGCACCAGATCCTGCACAAAGCTGGCGGTGGTCGGGATCGCCGGCATCAGGGCGTTGGCCGGCGCGGTGACGATTTTGTCATAGGCCTGGTTGTACACCGCCTTCAGATCGTCGGGCTGTTTCAACGCCGCGCGGGCGGTATCCGCCTGCGACTTGGCGGACTGGATCTGCTGGCCCAGCAGGTTCAACGCCCCAACCGATTGCTGCAGCGCATCGCGTTTGTTCAGATAGTCCTGTGCGGTGCGGATCTGGTTAATCTGATCCAGCGCCGGGGTCAGGCTGGCGCCGACCGACTTGGACAGCTGCTGTGAAAAGCCGACCAAAATCGCGTAATCGCCGGCATAGTTGCCGAACTTCTGCTTCTGGTCTTCGCTCAGCGTGGGGATATTCGCCCCGCTGCGCATCACGGTATTCTGTAAGTAATCGATAAATGCTTTGCGCTGTTCCGGCTCTTTATCGCCGCAGGCGGTCAATTGCATGACCACCAACAATGCCAATACCGGTGCCAACCAACGCGCGAAACCTCTGCTCTGGATCCCTACCGCCATGTGACATAACTCCTGTTATAAACCTGCTTTTTCATTGGACTCCGCCCCTTTTTCCGCACTCCGTGCGCCTATAAGAATAGATCAACTGGCGGCGTTCCGATACGCGATTCCGTTTGCGGTGAACATTGTCTCGGCCGGTGGCGGTTGAACATCGTGCGCAAAACGCACTGAGGTTCATTGCCGTCGGCGAGCGGAGGCTGCAATTCTCCCAAGTCAGTCACCCCAAGCCGCCGGGCGAGCTTACCTTCACAGCCCAGCTTCGGAAATAAAAAAGGCGCCCGCAGGCGCCTTTTCACAGCAAAGAACCGCTTACTGCAGCACGGAGATATCCGCCACCTGCAGGAACAGCTCACGCAATTTGCTCAGCAGCGTCAGACGATTCACGCGCACTTCCGCATCGTCCGCCATTACCATCACGTTGTCGAAGAACGCATCCACCGGTTCACGCAGCGCAGCCAGTTCCACCAGCGCTTCCTGGTAATTGCCCGCCGCGAAGTACGGCTGCAGCTTGTCGCGCAGCACCACCAGGTGGGTCGCCAACTGGATCTCCGCCGCGTCCTTCAGCACCGAGGCGCGCACGCTGTCGTTCAGCGTTTCGGTAGATTTGGCCAGAATGTTGGAGACGCGTTTGTTGGCCGCAGCCAACGCCGCCGCTTCGTCCAGCGTGCGGAAGTGGGATACCGCCTTGACGCGCGCGTCGAAGTCGGCCGGTTTGGTCGGACGGCGCGCCAGCACCGCCTGAATGGTATCGACCGCGTGGCCTTCTTCCTGATACCAGGCGCGGAAGCGGCCCAGCATGAATTCCACCACCTCGTCGACCACCTTGGCGTTGGTCAGCTTGCTGCCGTACAGGCGCACGGCCTCTTCGGTCAGGGTCTGCAGATCCAGCGGCAGGTTTTTCTCGACGATGATGCGCAACACGCCCAGCGCGGCGCGGCGCAGCGCGAATGGGTCTTTATCGCCTTTCGGATGCTGCCCGATGCCGAAAATGCCGGCCAGGGTATCCATCTTGTCGGCGATCGCCAGCGAGCAGGCCACCAGCGACTGCGGCAGCGCATCACCGGCGTAGCGCGGCTGATACTGCTCGTTCAGCGCAACGGCGACGTCTTCCGCCTCACCGTCGTGGCGCGCGTAGTGCATGCCCATCACGCCCTGGGTGTCGGTGAATTCGAACACCATGTTGGTCATCAGGTCGCACTTCGACAGCAGGCCCGCGCGGGTGGCGTGGTTGACGTCGGCGCCGATCTGGCCGGCAACCCAGCCCGCCAGCGCCTGAATGCGATCGGTCTTGTCGCGCAGGGTGCCCAGCTGCTGTTGGAACAGCACGGTTTCCAGGCGCGGCAGATTGTCTTCCAGGCGTTTCTTGCGATCGGTGTTGAAGAAGAACTCGGCATCGGCCAGGCGCGGACGCACCACCTTCTCGTTGCCGGAAATGATCTGCTGCGGGTCTTTCGACTCGATGTTGGCCACAAAGATAAAGTTCGGCAGCAGTTTGCCCGCGGCGTCGTACACCGGGAAATACTTCTGGTCACCCTTCATGGTGTACACCAGCGCTTCCGCCGGCACCGCCAGGAATTTTTCTTCGAATTTGGCGGTCAGCACCACTGGCCATTCCACCAGCGAGGCCACTTCTTCCAACAGGCTGTCGCTCAGATCGGCCTTGCCGCCAATCTTCTGCGCCGCCAGTTCGGCATCGCGTTTGATGAGGGCTTTACGCGCTTCGTAGTCGGCGACCACTTTGCCGCGCTCCAGCAGGATCTGCGGGTATTGGTCGGCGTTATCGAGGGTGAACTCGGCTTCGCCCATGAAGCGGTGGCCGCGCACGGTGCGCGCAGAGTCGATGCCCAGCACGGTGCCCGGGATCAGATCGGCGCCCAGCAGCATCGTAACGGTGTGCACCGGACGCACGAACTGCACGTCAGAGTCGCCCCAACGCATCAGTTTCGGGATCGGCAGTTTAGCCAGCGCGGTGCTGACCATGCCGGCCAGCAGTTGTTGCGCCGACTGGCCTTTGACGTGGGCGCGGTACATCAACCACTCGCCCTTGTCGGTCACCAGGCGTTCAGCCTGATCGACGGTGATGCCGCAGCCGCGCGCCCAGCCTTCGGCCGCTTTGCTCGGCTTGCCTTCGGCGTCGAACGCCTGGGCGATCGCCGGGCCGCGTTTTTCAATTTCGCGATCGGCCTGCGCCGCGCTCAGGTTGGCCACTTTCAGCGCCAGGCGGCGCGGTGCGGCGAACCAGTTCACTTCACCGTGTTCCAGGCCGGCGTTGTCCAGTTCGGCGGTGAAGTTGGCGGCGAAAGATTCCGCCAGGGAACGAAGAGCCTTCGGCGGCAGCTCTTCCGTGCCGATTTCCACCAGGAAAGTCTGTTGAGTCATGGCTGCCTCTTAGTTCTCGTTCTTCTTGTTGCACATCGGGAAGCCCAGCGCTTCGCGGGAAGCGTAGTAGGCTTCGGCAACGGCTTTGGTCAGCGTGCGGATGCGCAGAATGTAGCGTTGACGCTCGGTTACCGAAATCGCCTTGCGCGCGTCCAGCAGGTTGAAGGTATGGCCCGCCTTCAGGATGCGTTCGTAGGCCGGCAGCGGCAGCGGTTTTTCCAGCGCCAGCAGCGATTGGGCTTCTTTCTCGTACTGCTCGAAGCAGGAGAACAGGAAGTCGACGTCGGCGTATTCGAAGTTGTAGGTGGACTGCTCCACTTCATTCTGATGGAACACGTCGCCGTAGGTGGTGACGCCCAGCGGGCCGTTGCTCCACACCAGATCGTACACGCTGTCCACGCCCTGGATGTACATCGCCAGACGCTCCAGACCGTAGGTGATCTCGCCGGTCACCGGCTTGCACTCCAGGCCGCCGACCTGCTGGAAGTAAGTGAACTGCGTCACTTCCATGCCGTTCAGCCACACTTCCCAACCCAGGCCCCAGGCGCCGAGCGTCGGGTTTTCCCAGTTGTCTTCCACGAAGCGAATGTCGTGGATGGTCGGATCCAGACCCAGCTCTTTCAACGAGCCCAGGTAGAGTTCCTGAATGTTGTCCGGCGATGGCTTAATCACCACCTGGAACTGGTAGTAGTGCTGCAGACGGTTCGGGTTTTCACCGTAGCGGCCGTCGGTCGGGCGGCGAGATGGCTGCACATAGGCGGCGGCCATCGGCTCCGGCCCCAGTGCGCGCAGGCACGTCATCGGGTGTGAGGTTCCCGCGCCGACTTCCATGTCCAATGGTTGAACGATGGTGCAGCCCTGGCGCGCCCAATAATCCTGCAGTGTCAGGATCAGGCCCTGGAAGGTCTTGGTATCAAACTTTTGCATGTTGAATTCGCACGCGATACAAGTGGATTTAGATGGAATGCGCCAGTATACCCTTTGACCGTAAGATATACAGCCAGAATCCGGCAACAAGTGCGAATCGGGGTGAGAAACGCTGGATTTTCACGCATCGGGCACAGCGGGAAAAACAACGCGTCTGCCGGTCCCCTCGCCGTCCAGAAAAACACACCCGGCACACACATTAGAAACATTTAACAAAAACATCACTCACCGCCGTTTAAATAATCAATTGGCTGAACGCTATTTCCCCCTTCACCGATTAAATTTATGCTGATTTACGTGCGCATATCCTTATATTTCCCACGAGATAAAGTTGCGCCGATGTTATTTTTGTTAATTTTATCAACTAAAAAACTCCCCTCATCGAGAGATAATGTGATCAAGTGCCGGATTATTTCTTATTATCGTGAAAAATAAGGTGATATCGCGCGGCGTGCCGACGCGCAGGGCATGGGAGGAACGGCCAGGGATGAAATACGGCGATAACGGGCCACAGAAACAAATTGACAGTTAATCTTTGGTTATACAATAATAAATAAAATTTTCCCTGGTGTTGGCCAAGTGGCTACCTGATCCTTTCATAGGATCAGTTTTTTTTTGTCTTTCCGCCAACCTCATTGCGGCCCGCATAATTTCCCCAGGCCGCCTTCCGCATAAATCCCTTATCAGACCTTATGGCTTATCTTGAGCGCGCCGATAGCCAATTCAAAAACGCGCACTGACGCCGACGTTATACATAAACTGCTCACCGCTGCTCAGCCCGCCGGTTTGCGAGACGGTGGCGAAGGCCGATACCCGGTCCGTCAACGGCATGTTGGCCCCCAACGTGACATCCACCCAATTTTTGTCCTGGCCCGCACTGTCGCGGGTGAACGAGGTTTGCGTCGATTTCAGGCCGCCGCCGGCGCGGTAGACGTCGTCACCGAACTGGTGCTGATAACTCACCTCCGCATAAGGGTTAAACACGCCGAATTGCGTATCCAGCCGCCAACCCAACGCACCGATCTGCGAGTGGTAGGTTTGATCGTTGAAGCGCATGGCGGTGCTGTCATCGCTGTCTTCGCTGTAGCCGGAAACGCGGCTGTAGTCCCAGGCGAACTGCGCCACCGGCCCGGTAGTCAGGTAAGAGGCGATCGGGAAGTCATAGCCGGCGGTCACGCGCGCGCCCCACTGCCTGCCGGTGGTCGAACCGGTTTCGGTGCGCGTCAGCGGCCCCAGCCGCATGCTGCGGCGGATGTCGTCATAATCCATCGTCGCATAGTGCAGATCGGCGTTGACCCAGCCGTGCTCGAAGATCGCCAGTGAACTGAAAGCCGACAGCAGCAGCCCGCGCGCCTTGTAATCAAAGCGGCTGGAAGGATGCTGATCGTCGTTGGAACCGGCGATCAACGCGCCGATCAACCAGCTGTCGGTCAGCTGATAGTCCACGCCGACGGTCAGGTTGTGGGTGGTGGCGTTGCCTTCCCCCGCGGCCCGGTTATCGGCATAGTCGTAGTGCTGGCCGGCGTAACCGCCGAACACCCCCAGCGAACCCTGCGGGTTGTCGCCGTTGCGCAGCTGCTGGAAGCGGCTGTCGAGCGTGGCGCGGCTGTCGCGCGCCATCGCCGCCGTCGCCTGATTCAGCGCCACCACCTGCGCCGGACCATCCAATACCGCCTGGATATAATCCGCAATCAGCAGGTGCGCCTGTGGGCTGGGGTGGAAATGGTCGGAGAACAGATAGGACTGGCCGGCGTCGAAGCCGGGCATGTCGGAACGGCAGACCGCCGAGGAAACGCCCGGCGGGCAAGCCATGCCGGCGGTGTTGGCGAAGCCGAACTGCGCCGGATTGGCGATCGCTTCGGCGAACAGCTTGTTGACGTCCACCCGCACGATATTGCCGCTCCCCTGCGCCAGCAAACGGTCTTCGCTTTGATTATAGAAATCGGTCAGTTGAGCGGCCTGCGCGCTCAGGCCGTCATACGCCGCGATAAGCTGCGCGGCGATCGCCTGCTGCACCTGAGGAATGGCGCTGCCCTGCTTCGCCGCAGCGGTCAACGCCGCGTGGATCGCCTGCGTGCGTGAAGCGTTGTCCGGCGTCGCCACCGAACTAAGCGTGGCATAGGCCGCCTGGATCGCCGCCCCCTGCACCGGTGACAGCGCCTGTTGAATGATCAATTCCATCAGCTGCGGCGTGGAGCCGATGTTCGGCACCGTCGGCACGATCACCGTGCCGGCGCCGGCGTTCAGCAGCGAATGCACTTGCGCCGCCGCCGCCGCGGCGCTGTTATAGGCCACGCCGGGCGCGGTAGCGGCATTCAGCGCTGCCGCCGCCAGGTCGTTGCCGCCGATCCAATGAATATACAAACCGTCGCCGTCGGCCTGGCCATTGACCCGGTTCAGGTAACGCTGCACCTGCTCCTGGGTGTTGTCGGCCGGGTTCAGGCCCGGCACCGCCACCGCGCCGCCGGCGGCGTAGTTCTCACCGCCGTTGTCCGAAGCCACCAGCGCCGCCCCGATGCGTTGCGCCAATGCTTCGTCGTACAGCAGGTGCTGGCTGCCATCATAGGTGA
Organism: Serratia sp. 22278; assembly: GCF_052045405.1. Taxonomy (NCBI): domain Bacteria; kingdom Pseudomonadati; phylum Pseudomonadota; class Gammaproteobacteria; order Enterobacterales; family Yersiniaceae; genus Serratia; species Serratia sp. 22278. The sequence goes on from NZ_JBQEOW010000006.1 coordinate 202,104, forward strand.
ACCGGCCGTTGTTGCCGGTATCGCTCAGGCTGTCGCCAAAGACGTAGAGTTGATCGTACGCCTGAGCCGGAAGGGTCACACTGCAAAGTAACGCCACTGCAAGCGCCGCCGGGCGGGGCATGCACGTTATTTTTAGAGGCATGGATCGACTCCTGAGAGCCTGCAAATGAAGGCCATGTCGTTTTTATCGTTGGTCAGTTTTCCACCGACCATGTAGTAACTATTGTCGGCTTTTTCGTCACGTCAAGCGGGCCGATGACAAAACAATCAGAGGCTTGCCAAGTTCGGCGCTTCGAGCGATGATTACTGTTCATAAACACAGCATAAGGGCATTCAGGATGGCAGACGAACGTTGCGGTTGGGTGACGGCCGATCCGTTGTATCTCGAGTATCACGACAAGGAATGGGGCGCGCCCACCACCGACGCGCGCGAGCTGTTTGAAATGTTGTGCCTCGAGGGGCAGCAAGCCGGCCTTTCCTGGATCACCGTCCTGAAAAAGCGCGAGAACTACCGCCGCGCTTTCCACGATTTCGATCCGCGGCGTGTCGCCGCCATGACCGAACAAGACGTGGAAAACCTGCTGCAGGACAGCGGCATCATCCGCCACCGCGGCAAGATAGAAGCCATCATCACCAACGCCAAGGCCTATCTGGCGATGGAGGCGGCCGGGGAGAATTTCGTTACCTTCATTTGGGACTTCGTCGGCGGCCGGCCGCAGCTTAACCGCTGGCAAGCGCTGAATCAGGTGCCGGCCAAAACCGAGCAGTCCGACGCCATGTCCAAGGCGCTGAAAAAGCGCGGCTTCAAGTTTATCGGCTCCACCATCTGTTACGCCTTCATGCAGGCCAGCGGGCTGGTGAACGATCATCTCACGGGGTGCATGTGTTACCCAAAGCCACGGTGATCCGCCCCTGTGGCCCGGAGGATATCGAACGGCTGATGGCGCTGTGGCTGCCCAGCACCATCGCCGCCCATCCGTTCGTGGCGGAAAAATACTGGCGTGAGAGCGCCGCGTTGGTGCGGGAAAACTATCTGCCGCGCGCGCAAAGCTGGGCCTGCTGGCATGACGACGAAATCGTCGGCTTTATCAGCGTGCTGGACGAGCAGTTCATCGGCGCGCTGTTTGTCGATCGGGCGTTTCACGGCCGCGGCGTCGCCCAGGCGTTGATGACGCACGTACAGCAGCGCTACCGTCGGCTCAGCCTGGAGGTGTATCAGCAAAACCTGCGCGCCTGCGCGTTTTACCACAAGCACGGTTTTCAGGTAACGCAACGCCTGTTTAACGACGAAACCCAGGCCTATACGCTGATCATGAACTGGCCGGCAATCGAGAATTCAACCGGTTACGGTTAAAAAAGGCGCATTCGCGCCCTGGCGGCGCGCAATTAGGAATCCGCTGCATGGCGCCGCCCGGCGTTTTGTCGCATAACTCCCCCAGCACTTACCCGCGCTCATCATTTGTCACGTTTTTCTCCGGAACTGCCGGCGAGCCAACGCGTCATAGTAGCGCGGTGATGCGGGCCCCACCTGCGTCGCCTACTTTTTGCGCCCCCGTGTTGGGCCGGCGCGTACAGAATTGATGCCATTAAGGACAAGAACATGAAAAAACGCATTGCAATTATTGCCGGCGCAGTGAGCGTCGCGCTCACGCTGTCAGCCTGTACCACCAACCCTTACACCGGCGAATCCGAAGTCGGCAAATCCGGCATCGGCGCGGGCCTCGGCGCCGCACTGGGCGCCGGCGTCGGCGTGCTGTCCTCTTCCAAGAAAGATCGCGGCAAGGGCGCGCTGATCGGCGCAGCGGCCGGCGCAGCCCTCGGCGGCGGCGCAGGCTATTACATGGACGTGCAGGAAGCCAAGCTGCGCGACAAGATGAAAGGCACCGGCGTCAGCGTCACCCGTCAGGGCGACAACATCGTGCTGAACATGCCGAACAACGTGACCTTCGACAGCAGCAGCGCCACGTTGAAACCGGCGGGCGCCAACACCCTGACCGGCGTCGCCATGGTGCTGAAAGAGTATCCGAAAACCGCGGTCAACGTGGTCGGCTACACCGACAGCACCGGTTCCCGCTCGCTCAACATGAACCTGTCGCAGCAGCGCGCCGACGGCGTAGCCAGCGCGCTGATCACCCAGGGCGTGGCGGCAAACCGTATCCGCACCACCGGCGCCGGCCCGGACAACCCGATCGCCTCCAACAGCACCGCGGAAGGCAAGGCGCAAAACCGCCGCGTCGAGATCACCCTCAGCCCGCTGCAGTAATCCCGTGCGGGGCGCCACCTGCGCCCCGCCGCTTCCTCCCGACTTTCTCCTTATCCTTCAATATTCCCGCTCGCACATCGGGTATGGTAGTCTCCTTGGCAATTAACCGCAGGAGGGATCGGCTGTGAGCACAGGCAAGGCAACGCGCGCCTCAGGACGCGCCACCATCAGCGATGTGGCCAGCATCGCCAAAACCGGCAAGACCAGCGTGTCGCGCTATCTGAATGGTGAACAGCACCTGCTTTCCGACGATCTCAAACAGCGCATCGAACAGGCTATCCAGCAACTCGACTACCGGCCAAGCCAGATGGCGCGTAGCCTGAAGGGCGGCCAGACCCGCCTGATCGGCCTGATCCTCGCCGATATCACCAACCCCTATTCAGTGGACGTGATGCGCGGCATCGAGGCCGCCTGCCGTCAACACGGTTTTACCCTGCTGGTGTGTAACACCAACAACGAAGTCAATCAGGAACAGCACTACCTGCAGCTGCTCAGCAGTTACCGGGTGGAAGGCATTGTGGTCAACGCGGTCGGCATGCGCGAGGAAGCGTTATCCACGCTGCAACAGTCGATGCTGCCGATGGTGCTGATCGACCGCAAAATCCCCGACTTCGCCTGCGACGTGGTGGGTCTGAACAACCGCGAAGCGGCCACCGTCGCCACCGAACACCTGTTGCAACAAGGTTTCGAAGCGATCCTGTTCCTCAGCGAGCCGCTCGGTACGGTCAATACCCGCCTGGAGCGCCTGCACGCCTTCAGGCATACCATGGCGCAGCACCCCGCGCTGTTGGCGGAGCAGGCCGAAACGCCGCTCAACGATCGGCAGAAACTGGAGCAGGTGCTGAGCGATTTCAGCGGCCGCCACCGCGGCATGCGCAAGGCGGTGATCTCCGCCAACGGCGCCCTGACGCTGCAGGTGGCGCGCGCCATGCGTCGGCTCGGCATCCAGTGGGGCAACGACATCGGCCTGCTGGGCTTTGACGAACTGGAGTGGGCGGAACTGGCGGGCGTCGGCATCACCACGCTGAAGCAGCCCACCTACCAAATGGGGCACGCGGCACTGGAGCGGCTGGTGCAGCGCATTCAGGGCCTGGCCGCCCCCAGCGGCGAGCAGATGTTCTCCGGCGAGCTGATCGTCCGCGGCTCCACCACCCGCTAACCCGCCTTTTCCGGGGCGTTAACCGCCCCGCCCTCACCGGCTGTTTTTTGCTCAGCTTCGTGATTGCGATCATATTTTTACACTCTGCCGCTTTTCGCTGGAACCGGTTCCATTTAACGTACCGGTAACAGCAGCGGCGGCGACAATGCCGCCTCAGGAGTCAAAATGAAAACAGAAATCATCGTGGTCACCGGCGCCTACGGCACCGATACCGTCAAACAACACGGCGGCCAGCGCGCGCTGTTGCCCCTCATCGCCGGCGCTGGCGCCGACGGGGTGGAGATCCGCCGCGAACTGTTCGCCGCCGGCGAGCTGGACAGCCTGCCGGCGCTGGCGCAAGAGATCGATCGCCAGCAGCTGTTCGCCGTCTACTCCGCCCCTGAGGCGCTGTTCACCCCGCAACATACGCTGAACCCCAACCTGCCGGCGCTGCTGGCGGAAGCGCAGGCGCTGAACGCGCGCCAGCTGAAGCTGTCCCTCGGTCATTTCCGCCCCGGCTTCGATTTTACCGAGCTGAAAGTGGCGCTGGAGCAACACCCGGTCAAGCTGGTGGTCGAGAACGACCAAACGCCGGACTGCGGCATTTTGTCGATGCTGAACGCCTTTTTCCACGCCGCGGAAGATAGCCACCTGCCGGTCAGCATGACCTTCGATATGGCCAACTGGCTGTGGGTGGGGCAAGACGCCTTCGCCGCCGCCGAGCGCCTGGCCCGCCACGTCGGTTACGTGCACGTCAAAGCCGCCACTCAAGGCCCGCGCGGCTGGCGCGCCATCGCGCTGGACGATACCGACGGCAGCTGGCGCGACCTGCTGGCCCGCCTGCCGCACGATGTGCCGCGCGGTATCGAATTCCCGTTGCAGGGCGATGACCTGGAAGCCGTCACCCGCCATTACGTCAATATCTTGCGTGCGGAGTAACCCCATGATGACAACGTTAACGGCAACGACGGCGCAGCAGGCGCCCCTGGATGTGGTCACGCTGGGTGAAGCCATGGCGATGTTCGTAGCGGCGCAGACCGGCGACTTGGCGGAGGTGGAAACCTTCACCAAACGCATCGCCGGCGCCGAACTGAACGTGGCGATCGGCCTGGCGCGTCTGGGCATGAACGTCGGCTGGGTCAGCCGCGTCGGCAACGATTCGTTCGGCCGCTTCACCCTGCAGCAGCTGAAAAAAGAAGGCATCAATTACCGGCAGGTGACGGTCGACGGCCACTACCCCACCGGTTTTCAGGTGAAATCCAAAACCACCGATGGTACCGATCCCAGCGTGGAATACTTCCGCAAGGGCTCGGCGGCCAGCCACCTGTCGATTGCCGATTTTAACCGCGAGTATTTCGGTTCCGCGCGCCACCTGCACCTGAGCGGCGTGGCGGCGGCGCTGTCCGGCGAATCGCTGGCGCTGTGCCACCATGCGGCGCGCGAGATGCGCGCCATGGGCAAAACCATTTCGTTCGATCCCAATCTGCGCCCGGTGCTGTGGCCCAGCCGCGAGGTGATGATCGAGCAGCTGAACCAGCTGGCGTTCGCCGCCGACTGGGTGCTGCCGGGGCTGAAAGAAGGGCAGATCCTCACCGGCCAATCGACGCCGGAAGGCATCGCCGATTTCTATCTGGAACGCGGCGTGCAGGCGGTGATCATCAAAACCGGCCCGGATGGCGCCTGGTTTAAAACCGCCGCCGGCGATAAGGCGGCGGTAGCCGCAGTCAAGGTCGACAACGTAGTGGATACCGTCGGCGCCGGGGACGGCTTTGCCGTCGGCACCCTCAGCGCCCTGCTGGAAGGCAAAACGCTGATACAGGCGGTGCAGCGCGGCAACAAAATCGGCTCGCTGGCGATCCAGGCCATCGGCGACAGCGAAGGCCTGCCGACCCGTGCGGCGCTGGCCGAATAACAATAAAAAAAACGACTTCTCCGCATGACGTCAGCCTCTGGCCCTACAACCGGGACGCGTCGGGAGAGCATCTGCCCCTTCGTCTTTCACGCCCAGCGTGCCGTGCGAAGGGGATGCAACACCACTGAAGGATACTGAACATGAACAAAGCGACTGTCGCGGCCAAACGCTGGTGGTACATCATGCCCATCGTGTTTATCACCTACAGCCTGGCCTATCTCGATCGCGCCAACTTCAGCTTCGCCTCCGCCGCCGGCATCAATGAAGATCTCGGCATCACCAAGGGCATGGCCTCGCTGTTGGGCGCGCTGTTTTTCCTCGGTTATTTCTTCTTCCAAATTCCCGGCGCCATCTACGCCGAACGCCGCAGCGTCAAAAAATTGATCTTCTGGTGCCTGATCCTGTGGGGCGGTTGCGCCTCGCTGACCGGCGTGGTCAGCAATATCCCGATGCTGGCCGCCATCCGCTTTATTCTCGGCGTGGTGGAAGCGGCGGTGATGCCGGCGATGCTGATCTACATCAGCAACTGGTTCACCAAATCGGAACGGTCACGCGCCAATACCTTCCTGATCCTCGGCAACCCGGTGACGGTGCTGTGGATGTCGGTGGTGTCAGGCTACCTGATCCACGCCTTCGGCTGGCGCGAAATGTTTATCATCGAGGGCATTCCGGCGGTTATCTGGGCGTTCTGCTGGTGGGTGCTGGCGAAAGACAAACCGGCGCAGGCCGGTTGGTTGAGCGCCGATGAGAAACAGGCGCTGCAACAGCAGCTGGACGAAGAGCAGAAAGGCATCAAGGCCGTGCGCAACTACGGCGAAGCCTTCCGCTCACGCAACGTGATCCTGTTGTGCGTGCAGTACTTCGCCTGGAGCATCGGCGTGTATGGCTTCGTGCTGTGGCTGCCTTCCATCCTGCGCAGCGGCATGCAGATGGGCATGGTGGAAGCCGGCTGGCTGTCGGCGGTGCCTTACCTGGCGGCAACCATCGCCATGGTCGTCGTCTCCTGGGCGTCGGACAAAATGCAAAACCGCAAGCTGTTCGTCTGGCCGCTGCTGCTGATCGGCGCGCTGGCGTTCTTCGGATCTTACGCCGTCGGCGCCAACCACTTCTGGATCTCCTACGGCCTGCTGGTGGTCGCCGGCGCTGCGATGTATGCCCCTTATGGGCCGTTCTTCGCCATCATTCCGGAAATGCTGCCGAAAAACGTCGCCGGCGGCGCCATGGCGCTGATCAACAGCATGGGCGCGCTGGGTTCGTTCTTCGGTTCGTGGTTCGTCGGCTATCTGAATGGCGCCACCGGCAGCCCGGCGGCCTCTTACATGTTTATGGCCATCGCACTGGTGGTGGCGGTGGTGCTGACGCTGATCGTCAAGCCCGCCCGCAACGAGATCCAGCCGCAATTGGCTTGATCCGGTTATACTTTTTCTCTGTTAACCCAACCGGGGGGGCGCCATGCCCCCTTTGGCTCAGCTGGAGTTCGTGATGAAGCCTTCTATCGTATTGTACAAAAGCCTGCCCGCCGATCTGCGTGAACGTCTGGAACAGCACTTCACCGTGCACGCCTTCAACGGCCTGCAGCCGGAGAACCGCGACGAACTGCGCCAGGCGCTGCAGCAGGCCGAAGGGATCATCGGTTCCGGCGGTAAAATTGACGAAGCCTTCCTGCAGCAGGCGCCCAAACTGCGCGCGGCCTCGACCGTTTCCGTCGGCTACGACAACTTCGACGTCGAGGCGCTCAACGCCCATAACGTGCTGCTGATGCATACCCCGACGGTGCTGACCGAAACCGTCGCCGACACCATCATGAGCCTGGTGCTGGCGACCGCGCGCCGGGTGGTGGAAGTGGCGGAGCGGGTGAAGGCCGGCGAATGGCGCGGCAGCATCGGGCCGGACTGGTTCGGCGTCGACGTGCACCACAAAACCATCGGCATCCTCGGCATGGGGCGCATCGGCCTGGCGCTGGCGCAGCGCGCGCACTTCGGCTTCGGCATGCCGGTGCTCTACAACGCCCGCCGCACGCACGAAGAGGCGGAACAGCGCTTCAACGCGCGCCGCTGCGATCTGGATACCCTGCTGGCCGAATCGGATTTCGTTTGCATCACGCTGCCGCTGACCGAACAAACCTTCCACATGATCGGCCGCGATCAGCTGGCGAAGATGAAGAAAAGCGGCATTCTGATCAACGCCGGCCGCGGGCCGGTGGTGGATGAGCAGGCGCTGATCGAAGCGCTGCAAAACGGCGTGATCCACGCCGCCGGGTTGGACGTGTTCGAGAAAGAGCCGCTGCCGGCCAATTCGCCGCTGCTCAGCATGCCGAACGTGGTGGCGCTGCCGCACATCGGTTCCGCCACCCATGAAACGCGCTACGGCATGGCCGCCTGCGCGGTGGATAATTTGATCGCCGCGTTGACCGGCACGGTGAAAGAAAACTGCGTCAACCCGCAGCTGTTGCGGAAATAACTCAGCGCGGCCGGTGGTCTGCGGATAACCGGCCGTGTTGCTCTTCCTGCTGCGGCGCGAACAGCGCCTGCAGCTGATGTTCTTCGGCGAAGTGCTGCAATTCGGCATCCTGAATTGCCTGAACGATCTCTTCTCGCCAGTTTTTGTCCGTCATCGCTAACCTCCTTTGATGTTCATCGTTTAATCTGCCGCAGCGCACGCGCAAAGCCAAGCCGAATCAATCCGAAAACGCTCCGCCCTTCCTCTCCTCCCCGAAAAACCCTCTCAGGGAGGAGGCCATTTTTCCGCCGTTTGCCACACTGGCGCTACCCAGCGGAAAAAACGCTTCCTGCCGCGCGTAAGGAGAGCCATGAAACTGTTACCCCTGCCCTTGTTGATGCTGCTGTCGCCTTCGGCGCTGGCCGGCTGGACGTTGCCGGGATTCCCGGCCTTCGACGAAACGGCCGCCGGGCTGTTCGCCAGCCAGGCCGCGCTGCCCAAGGGCCAGTTGCCGCTGCGCCTGTATCAGGATAACCACTGCTGGCAGCCGGCCGAGGCGGTAAAACTTAACCAGGCGCTGTCACTGCAGCCCTGCGGCGCCCATCCGCAGGTCAGCTGGCGGCAGTTCCGCGCAGGCGACTATCAGGTGCGCATCGACACGCGCAGCGGCACGCCGACGCTGCAGCTCAGCCTGAGCCGCGCGCCGGAAAACGCCGCCGTTGCCGTGCGCAGTTGCCCGCGCTGGGACGGCAAGCCGGTCACGGTCGACGTCGCCTCCACCTTCGCCGAAGGCGAAACGCTGCGCGATTTCTATTCCGGTCAAACGGCGCAGGTGAGCCAGGGGAAAATCACGCTGCAGCCCGCCGCCGCCAGCGGCGGCCTGTTGCTGCTGGAATCCGCCGCCACGGCGAAACCGGCGGCGTTCAGTTGGCATAACGCCACGGTCTACTTCGTGCTGACCGATCGCTTTGAGAACGGCAATCCGGCCAATGACCACAGCTACGGGCGCCGCAGCGACGGCCTGCAGGAAATAGGCACCTTTCACGGCGGCGATCTGGCCGGCCTGACGCAGAAGCTGGATTATCTGCAGCAGCTCGGCGTCAACGCCTTGTGGATCAGCTCGCCGCTGGAGCAGATCCACGGCTGGGTCGGCGGCGGTACCCAAGGCGATTTCCCGCATTACGCCTATCACGGCTATTACGCGCTGGACTGGACGCGCCTCGACGCCAACATGGGCACCGAACAGGAGCTGCGCACGCTGGTCGAGCAGGCGCATCGCCGCGGTATTCGCATTCTGTTCGACGTGGTGGTGAACCACGTCGGCTACGCCACGCTGGCGGATATGCAGACGTTCCACTTCGGCTCGCTGTATCTGCAAGGCGCGGAGGTGGAGAAAACCCTGGGGAAAAACTGGAGCGACTGGCGCCCCGGGCCAGGGCAAAACTGGCACAGCTTCAACGACTACATCAACTTCAGCGACAAGGCGGGCTGGCGCCCATGGTGGGGGAAAAATTGGATCCGCACCGACATCGGCGACTATGACGCGCCGGGCTATGACGATTTGACTATGTCGCTGGCCTTCCTGCCGGACATCAAAACCGAAGCGCCCGGCGCCAGCGGCCTGCCGCTGTTCTATCGCCACAAACCCGACACCGCCGCGCGCGACATGCCCGGCGCCGCCACCCGCGATTACCTGACCGTCTGGCTCAGCCAGTGGGTGCGCGATTACGGCATCGACGGTTTCCGCGTCGACACCGCCAAGCACGTGGAAAAACCGACGCTGGCGCTGTTGAAACAGCGCGCCACGGCGGCATTGGCGGCGTGGAAAGCGGAGCATCCGCAGCAGGCGCTGGATGATGCGCCGTTTTGGATGACCGGCGAGGCCTGGGGCCACGGGGTGATGAAAAGCGATTATTACCAAAACGGTTTCGACGCGATGATCAACTTCGATTTCCAGGACCAGGCGTCGCAGGCGCTGGGCTGCTTCGCCGATATCGACGCCACCTACCGGCAGATGGCCGAACGGCTGCAGGACTTCAACGTGCTGAGCTACCTCTCTTCACACGACACCCGGCTGTTCTTCGCCAGCGACGCCAAAGGCTCGCAGGTGCGCCAACAGCGGGCGGCGAACCTGCTGTTGCTGGCGCCGGGCGCGGTGCAGATTTACTACGGCGATGAAAGCGGCCGCCCGCTCGGCCCAACCGGCTCCGATCCGCTGCAGGGCACCCGCTCCGACATGAACTGGCCTGATCTGCAGGGGGAAAAAGCCCCGCTGCTGGCCCACTGGCAACGGTTGGGGCAGTTCCGCGCTCGCCACCCGGCGATCGGCGGCGGCGTGCAAAACCCGCAGCCGCACGCCGCCTACTATGCTTTCAGCCGTCGGCTCGGCGACGATAAGGTGATGGTGGTATGGGCCGGCGAACGGTCACAATAATCCAGCGTAATATGCTAACAATAGGCCAATGAGCGAAGCTTTTGCCCATTGGTCGATTTGTCGGCCGCATTGCAGCGGGATTTGTCTGGCGGTATGGTGGGGGATTACCTGCTAAGAAACAGTACTGCTACACCTATGACTTTCTCACTTTTCGGCGAAAAATTTACCCGTTATGCGGGCATTACCCGTTTGATGGACGACCTGAACGAAGGCCTGCGCACCCCCGGTGCCATCATGCTCGGCGGCGGCAACCCGGCGCAGATCCCAGAGATGGAAGCCTACTTCAAACAGCTGTGCCAGGAGATGCTCGACCAGGGCAAACTGACCGAAGCGTTGTGCAACTACGACGGCCCGCAAGGCAAGGACGCGCTGCTGAAAGCGCTGGCCAATCTGCTGCGCGACGAGCTTGGCTGGGAGATTTCGCCACAGAATATTGCACTGACTAACGGCAGCCAAAGCGCGTTTTTCTACTTGTTCAACCTGTTCGCCGGCCGCTACGCCGACGGTTCGCGCCGCCGCGTGCTGTTCCCATTGGCGCCGGAATATATCGGCTATGCCGACGCCGGGCTGGACGAAGGGCTGTTCGTCTCCGCCAAACCGAACATTGAGCTGCTGCCGGACGGCCAGTTCAAATATCACGTTGATTTCGAACACCTCACCCTTGGCGACGACATCGGCATGATCTGCGTTTCACGGCCGACCAACCCGACCGGCAACGTGATCACCGACGAAGAGCTGATGAAGCTCGACCTGCTGGCGCAGCAACGCGATATTCCGCTGGTGATCGATAACGCCTACGGCGTGCCGTTCCCCGGTATTATCTTCAGCGACGCCACGCCGCTGTGGAACCCGAACACCATTCTGTGCATGAGCCTGTCCAAACTCGGCCTGCCGGGCTCGCGCTGCGGCATCGTGATCGCCGACGAGAAGGTGATCACCGCGTTGACCAACATGAACGGCATCATCAGCCTGTCGCCGGGCAGCATGGGGCCGGCGATGGCGACGGAAATGATCGCGCGCGGCGATCTGCTGCGACTGTCGAACGAGGTGATTCGCCCGTTCTACAAACAGCGCGTCGAGCACACCATCGAGATTATTCGCCGCTACCTGTCGCCGGAGCGCTGCCTGATCCACAAACCGGAAGGGGCTATCTTCCTCTGGCTGTGGTTCAAGGATCTGCCGATCACCACCGAAGTGCTGTATCAGCGCCTGAAAAAGCGCGGCGTGCTGATGGTGCCGGGCCACTACTTCTTCCCGGGGCTGGAGCACGACTGGCCGCACACTCACCAGTGCATGCGCATGAACTACGTGCCCGATCCGGAGAAAATCGAGCGCGGCGTGGCGATCCTGGCGGAAGAGATCGAACGCGCGCATCAGGAAGCGAACTGAGCTCAACCCATCGGGGCGCCACCACGGCGCCCTTTTTTTGGATTACAGCGTCCAGAACAGCACCGCCAGCAGCTGCGGCGACATGATGCGCAGGAACATCGCCAACGGATATACGGTGGCGTAAGACAGCGCGGCGGCGCCGCTGGTGGGATGCAGACCGTTGGCGAAGGCCAGCGCCGGCGGATCGGTCATCGATCCCGCCAGCATGCCGGACAGCGTCAGATAGTTCATCTTGCCCACCGTGCGCGCCAGAATGCCGACGCTCAGCAGCGGAATGGCGGTGATCAAGGCGCCGTACCCGACCCACGTCAGCCCCTCGCCGTGCAGCAACGTATCGATGAAGTTGCCGCCCGACTTCAATCCGACCACCGCCAGAAACAGCACGATGCCCAGTTCGCGCAGCGCCAGGTTGGCGCTCGGCGGCATAAACCAGTACAGCTTGCCGATGCTGCCGATGCGCCCCAGGATCAGCGCCGCCACCAGCGGCCCGCCGGCCAGCCCCAGCCGCAATGCCGCCGGGAAGCCGGGCACGAACAGCGGAATGGAACCGAGCAATACCCCGAGACCAATACCGATAAAGACCGGCAGCATCTGCACCTGCTGCAGTTTTTGTTGGGCGTTGCCGACAATCGCCGTCACCGCGTCGATGGCCTCCGGCCGGCCGACCAGGTTGAGAATGTCGCCAAACTGCAGCGTCACGTTGCTGCCGGCCACCAGCTCCACGCCGGCGCGGTTGAGGCGTGAAATCACCACGTCATACTTTTGCTTCAGATTCAGATCGCGGATTTTCTTGCCCAGCACCTGCTCGTTGGTCACCACCGCCCTCACCACCTGCAGCGCAGTGCCGCGCGTCGACAGCGAGGCATCCACCTCTTCGCCGATCACCAACCGGGCGTTCTCCAGATCTTCGCGTTTGCCAACCAGGTGCAGGTAGTCGCCAAGCTCCAGCCGCTCGTGCGGCGCCGGCACCATCAGCAGCTCCCCGCGCTTGAGGCGCGAACAGACGATCGCTTCACCGTTGAGCAGCGGCACGCTTTTGATCGCCATGCCCTGCAGATTGGGGTTGCGCACCGCCACGTTGATGGCGTGCAGCAGCTCGCGCTGATTGCCCAGACGGCTTTCAAACGCCTGCGCCTCACGCTCGATGTTGATGCGGAAAAACAGCCGGATCAGCCACATCACCAGCAGGATGCCGCATATGCCGAACGGATAGGCCATGGCGTAGCCCATCCCCATGCCGTCCACCAGCGCCGGATCGGAACCGAGATCGGTCAGGATTTGTTGACCGGCGCCCAGCGCCGGGGTGTTGGTGACCGCGCCGGAGAACACGCCGAGGATGATCGGCAGCGGCACGTCGAACAGCTTGTGTACCGCCGCCGCCACTATGCCGCCGGTCACCACCAGCAGCACCGCGAAGGCGTTGAGCCGCAGACCGGAGACGCGCAGCGAAGAGAAGAAACCGGGGCCGACCTGGATGCCGATGGTGTAGACGAACAGGATCAGGCCAAACTCCTGGATAAAGTGCAGCATGTCCCCGTTCAGGCTGATTTGCCCGCTCTGGGCAAAGTGGCCAACCAGGATACCGCCGAACAGCACGCCGCCGATGCCCAGCCCGACGCCATACAGCTTCCAGTTCCCCATCCACAGCCCAATGACGGCCGCCAACGCCAACATGCTGACGGTCAGGGCGATATCGCTCATAGGTCACATCCTTGCCAAAAAAGTTGAACACGGGATTTGCGGCCAAAGACACACAATTAACAAGGATTATGGCATCGGGCAGAAGGGGGGACTGTGGCACGCGCCACATAACGCAGCGAGGGAGATCCGTTGGGATCTCCCTCGCATGATGATGACCGCTTTTCAGTCGGTTATTTCGCTTCCAGCTCCGGCGTCGCACCGATGGCGATACGCTGCGGCTGCAAGGCTTCCGGCACCTGACGCACCAGATCGATGTGCAACAGGCCGTTTTCAAATTTGGCTTCGGACACCTGCAGATGCTCCGCCAGGGTGAAAGTCAGCTGGAACTCTTTGCACACCAGACCTTGATGCAGGTATTCAACCTGTTTTTCCGGCGGCGTGGGTTTACCGCTGACGGTCAACCGCGGCCCTTCCACTTCGATATTCAGTTCGCTTTGCCGGAAACCGGCCAGCGCCAGAGAAATGCGGTAGTGATTGTCATCACTTTTCTCGATGTTATACGGCGGGAACCCCTGAGGTTCCTGGCCGCCCATTGAACTGGCCAATTTATCAAAACCAATCCACTGACGCAGAAGCGGGGATAAATCGTAATTACGCATAGGAACAACTCCTTTCATTAAGCGAGATGTGTTTATTCAGCCCCCTGACGGCAGGCTAATCATGACTTCATATTTACCGGCAGCGTACCTGCCGGCGAAACGGAAATTTATTTAATTTCGATGCGGCGCGGTTTTAATGTTTCCGGCACGATGCGTTGCATGTCGATATACAACAGGCCATTCTCCAGTTTGGCGCCTTTAATTTGAATATGTTCGGCCAGCTGGAATTTACGCTCGAAATTACGCTCGGCGATGCCCTGGTATAAATAGGTTTTTTCTGCCGGTTCATTGTTGTGCGCCCCGCGCACGATCAGCAGATTATCCTGCGTGGTGATCTCCAGCTCCTGCTCGGCAAACCCGGCTACCGCGATGGCGATCCGATAATGATTTTCATCCACCAGTTCGACATTATAAGGGGGATAACCGCCGTTGCCCTGACTCTGGCCAGCCTCCAGCGCGTTGAACAGGCGATCGAAACCAATGGCGGAACGGTATAGCGGGGAAAGATCAAAATTACGCATAAAACAGCCTCCTAAGGCACTTCAGCGAGGTTGAAATAAATACGCCTTCCACTCTGGACAGGCTAATTAAGCCAGAATTCCCTTACGGCGAATTCTCAATGCGGCTCTGATGATAAAATGGGGGTTGCTTTCATCAATTCAACAGGCGAGGATCAAAAAAAATTTGCATCAATAAGGTAAAAGTTTTTTTTACCACTTACACTAAAGTGAGAGAGCCGCCACAGAGCGGGATTTTGCTTCTTTTAAAGCAGCAACAGGATGTTATAAATCAGCTTAATTTAGGGGAACAGCAACCCTGCAGGATGGATTAATGACGACGATGAAAGCGATAGCGACGGGCTGCATGTTGTTGGCGACCAGCGGTTGCTCCAGCGTAATGAGCCATACCGGCCCGAATCAGGGTTACTATCCCGGCACCCGCGCCAGCGTGGACATGCTGAAGGACGACAACACCAGCTGGGCGATGATGCCGCTGGTGGCGCTGGATCTGCCGTTCTCCGCGGTGATGGATACCGTGCTGCTGCCTTACGACTATCTGCGCTCCGGCAACGACGCCACCACAGACTCGCCAAAAGCGCGTATCCTGCGCAGCGAGCAGCAGAATCTGGCGGCGACCGGCAATCCCGGTCAGGGCGACGACAGCACCGCCACGCACTAATCGCACACGCAGCGGGTCATCAGGCCCGCCTTACGCCTCAACCACAAAGATCTGGTTGAACCCCGCTATCTCGCGCATAAACGCCACTTTCTTGCCATCCGGCGAAAACACCACGGCATCCCCCGACGGCGGCTGCACGCTGCGCGGCGTCAATCGCTGCAGGCGGCCGCTGGCCACCTCGCACAGCATCACGCTGTTGTCGCACACCAAGGCTATCGTCCCGCCCTGCGGGTGCCAGCTGAACGCCGACTGGACGTCATGCTCGCTGCGGCTGACCTGGCGCGGCTCACCGCCGTTCGGCGACACCGTCCACAGCTGCACCACGCCGCCGTCGTCCTTCATCAGAAAAGCTATCTGGCTGCCGTCCGGCGAACTGCGCAGCCAGTGGCGCGGCGCACTAGCCACGCCAGGAAAACGGCGATCCCCGGTAAAGGTTACCCGCCGCTGCCTGACGCCAAGCGGCGGCGCCGGCAGCTCGCTTTCCGTCCCCTGCAGCGGCAGAGCGCCCGCCCGGGCGTAGTCGACGTCGTTCTCCGGCAGATCGACGATAAACACCTCAGACAGCTTCTCTCCGGCGGCGGACAACGTATCGCCGATAAATGCCAGCGCCCAGCGCTGCCGGCTGCCGTCGGCCTTACGGTAGCCTTCGCGGCCGATCCAGCCTTCTTCGTAAGCGCGATTAATCTGATCGCTGCCCGGCCGCGGCTGCGGCACCGTCTCGCTGACCAACACGCAATAGTGGCTGCCGTCGTACTCGCGCGGGTGCTGTTTTGGCGGGTTAACCCCGTGCAGCGGCACGGCCACGCCGACGTTGCGCAGATCGCGCGCCGGATCGCGTTCATGCATCACGTGATCGTTGTAGGTAAAGCTGAGGCGGCTGCCGTCCGGACTGAAAACGTGCACATGGCTGCCGCCGCGCAGCGCGCCGGGCGTATAGGGCGCGGTGATATCCAGCGCGTCGAGGGTGATGGCCAACTCGCGATCCGGTTCGCTGACGATCACTCCGCGGCGGTGGTGAAAATCATACTGCCAGGCGCTGTCCGGGTGCTCAGGTCCGTGAATAAAGGCATAGCGCGCCGGCGCATCGGGGCTGACCGTGACCACGCCGACGTGGGCGCCGTGCTGGGCGCGATAAATCACCTCCACCGCGCCGCTGGCGACGTTGACACGCTCGATGCTGAGGCCGGTGAAAGAGGCGCCGCGCGGACGCACGTCATAAGCCAGCCATTGGCTGTCCGGCGTCCAGACGTTGATATTGGTTAACTGATGCCCGCGTGGGTCGAAAGTCAGTTGTTTTTCCCGATGGCTCATGGCGGCTCTCCTGCACATGCTGGCGCTGAGCCATCATCTTACCGGATCGCCCGCAGCGTTTCATATGGCCTGTGAGGGTGAGGCGGGAGGAATTTTTCGGTTCGAAATCACGCAATTATTTTTCAGCGTCTTATCATTTAAGCCGATCGACGGCGTCGGCAGGAAATAAGCGGCCGACTAGGCAATTGTATTCCTGCCGGCGAAACTCAACGGCGCCAATGTAATAGGGTGGGTGATGAAAACGCTATTTTTTCATTCTCATCTTCCTTATAAGAATAAGGCAGCGGCGGCGCCTTACTTAACGCAAATAAATAAAAAATCGTGCCACTAGACGACCGGTTTATGATTATTTTCACCGAAAACGCAATGTTCCTTCCGACCGTTGCCGTTTTCTGATCGGTGTGCCCGAGGGTCAGGCTGCGGGGTTTACAATTAATACAAAAAAGTACAAACTGGATTTTTAGTCCAAACAAATCTTCTGGAGCCGGTATGAACACCCTCTTCGATGCCATTGTTTCCGCTCATCAGCAACTGCGCCCTCAGGTGCGGGTCACGCCGCTGGAGCGCAGCGTGCTGCTTTCTCAGCAATTGGGCTGCGAGCTGTATCTGAAATGCGATCACCTGCAGCACACCGGTTCCTTTAAATTTCGCGGCGCCAGCAACAAGCTGCGGCTGTTGGATAACGAGCAACGCCGGCGCGGCGTGATCGCCGCCTCAACCGGCAACCACGGCCAGGCGGTCGCTCTGGCGGGGCAGCGTATGGGCGTTGGCGTCACGGTTTATGCGCCGGAGACGGCGGCGAGCATCAAGCTCGACACCATCCGGGCGCTGGGCGGCATCGTGGAATTGGTGCCGGGTGATGCGCTGAACGCCGAACTGGCGGGGGAACTGGCCGCACGCGAACAGGGGAAAACCTATATCTCGCCGTATAACGACGAACAGGTGATCGCCGGCCAGGGCACCTGCGGCATGGAGCTGGTTGAACAACTCGCCGATCTGGACGCGGTATTCGTGGCGGTGGGCGGCGGTGGCTATATCGCCGGCATCGGCACCGTTCTGCGGCAACTGTCGCCAAACACGCAGCTTATCGCCTGCTGGCCGGAAAACGCCACCAGCCTGTACAGCGCGTTGGAAGCCGGCCATATCTTCCCGGTGGAAGAACAAGAAACCTTGTCCGACGGCACCGCCGGCGGCGTCGAGCCGGGCGCCGTGACCTTCCCGCTGTGCCAGCAGCTGATTGACCGCAAAGTGCTGGTCAGCGAGGCGGAGATCAAACTCGCGATGCGCCTGATCGCCGCCAGCGATCGCTGGATTATCGAAGGCGCAGCAGGCGTGGCGCTGGCGGCGGCGATCAAACTGGCGCCGGAATACCGAGGTAAAAAGGTGGCGGTGGTGCTGTGCGGTAAAAACATCGTGCTGGAGAAATACCTCAAGGCCATCGCCGATGCGCATCCTTAATCGGCAGCAAATTCTCGCCGCGTTCGACGCCGAGGCCATAACGCCGCTGCTGAAGCAGGGTTTTATCGCCTACTCGCAACAGCGGGTGCAACAGCCGCCGGCGCAGCATTTCCTGTTCGAGCAGGCCGCCGGCGACTGCTGCATCAAATCCGCCTGGTTGGAAGGCGACGAACTGTTCGTGGTCAAGATCTCTACCGGTTTCTATCGCAATGCCGAACACGGCCTGCCGAGCAATCAGGGGCTGATGATGGCGTTCTCCGCCCAAACCGGCGAGCCCCGCGCACTGTTGCAGGATGAGGGTTGGCTGACCGCGCTGCGCACCGCACTGGCCGGCCGCATCGCCGCCGATCTGTGCGCGCCGCCGCATATTCAGGCGATAGGCATGGTCGGCACCGGCCTGCAGGCGCGGCTGCAGCTGCAATGTCTGAAACCGGTGACCGATTGCCGCGAGGTATGGGTGTGGGGCCGCAACGAACAGGCGCTGGCGGCGTATCGACGCGATGTCGAGGCCGAGGGTTTTCGGGTGCGGGTCACGCAGAATGCGGCGGAGCTGGCGGCGCACTGTCAGCTGATCGTCACCACCACGCCCAGCCGCGAACCGATTTTGCAGGCGGCGGATATTCGGCCCGGCACGCACATTACCGCGGTGGGCGCCGACGCGCCCGGTAAGCAGGAGCTGGCGACCGAGCTGGTGGCCCGCGCGGACGCGCTGCTGGTCGATGCGCTGGCTCAGTGTACAGACTATGGCGAGATCGCAACGGCTTATCGGCAGCACAAGCTGATTTCAACGCCAATCGTCGAAATGGGCGCCGCATTGGCGCAGGGCGGACGGGTGCGACGCGAGCCGCATCACATCACCATCGCCGATCTCACCGGGCTGGCGATTCAGGATCTGCAGATCGCCAAAGGGGTGTTGGCGAAAGTATAAAGAGGCGCCGCAGCGCCCCGCGTTATCAGGCGTTGAGCACGAACTTCTCGATAGCGCGCGCCACGCCGTCTTCGGTATTGGCGCTGGTGACAAACTGCGCCACCGCTTTCAGTTCGGGAATGGCGTTGCCCATCGCCACGCCGACGCCGGCATATTCGATCATCGCCGTATCGTTAGCCTGATCCCCCAGCGTCATGATGTTTTCCCGCGCCACGCCGAGGTGCTCGGCCAGCATTTTCACCCCGGCGCCCTTATCGACGTTTTTATGTAAGATCTCGAGGTAGTAAGGCGCACTTTTCAAGATAGTGTAACGCGCGCGCGTTTCCTCCGGGATGCGCGCGATGGCGCTGTCCAGCAGCGCCGGTTCGTCGATCATCATCACTTTAGGGAAACGCATCTGGCGATCCATCTCTTCCACGCTGCGGTATTTCAGCGGAATGCCGGTCATTTCCGCTTCGTGTATGGTGTACTTGCCGATATCCTTGTTCGGGGTATACAGGGTATCGAAATCAAACGCCTGGTAGTGAACGCCGAACTCGCGCGCCATCTGCTCAAAGTGCAGATAATCCTCAAAGCCCAGCGTTTCTTGCAGAATGCAGGCGCCGTCAGCCGCACGCAGCACCAGCGCGCCGTTATAGGTGATACAGAAATCGCCAGGGCCCTGAATGTCCAACTGGCGCAGATAGTCCTGCACGCCGACATATGGCCGCCCGGTGGCCAGCACCACGTGCACCCCTTTGCGCCGCGCCGCCGCGATAGCCTGCTTTACCGCCGGCGTGATTTGGTGCTGCGGATCCAGCAACGTGCCGTCCATGTCGATCGCAATCAGTTCAATAGCCATTCAACGCTTCTCCCAGTGGTTTTTTCCCATGCTAACGCGTTTCAGCCACGGCTGTCAGCGCCAAAAAAGGCGCAAAAAAAATCCGCGCGGGTCGCCCGGCGCGGATTTTTACAACCATTAACGCATCAGATATCGATGTTCGCCGCTTTCAGGGCGTTTTCTTCGATAAAGGCGCGACGCGGTTCAACCGCATCGCCCATCAGCGTGGTGAACAGCTGATCGGCAGCGATGGCGTCCTTGACGGTCACGCGCAGCATGCGGCGACTTTCCGGATCCATGGTGGTTTCCCACAGTTGCTCAGGGTTCATCTCGCCCAGACCTTTATAACGCTGCACCGACAGGCCGCGGCGCGACTCTTTCACCAGCCACTCCAGCGCCTGCTCGAAGCTGTCTACCGGTTGACGGCGTTCGCCGCGCTCGATGAACGCGCCCTCTTCGATCAGCCCGCGCAGCTGCTCGCCCAGCAGGCAGATCTTGCGGTATTCGCCGCCGTGGATGAAGTCGAAGTCCAGCTTGTAGTCGGTATCCACGCCGTGGGTGCGGATGCGCAGCGCCGGCTCGAACATCTGGCGCTCACGGTTCTCGAAGATCACGAAATCATAGCTGCTGCCGTGCTGCTCTTTGTCGTTCAGCGCCTGCACCAGCGACGCGATCCAGGTCTTCACCTTGGCTTCATCGCTGAGATCGCCTTCGTTCAGCGTCGGCTGATAGATCAGGCTGTTCAACAGCGCGCGCGGGTAGCGGCGCTCCATGCGGCCGATTAGCTTCTGCACGCCATAGTGCTCGGCCACCAGTTTTTCCAACTGCTCGCCGCCGAGCGCCGGTGCGCTGGCGTTGGTATGCAGCGTGGCGCCGTCCATCGCGATGGCGATCTGGTACTGATCCATCGCCTCGTCATCTTTGATGTACTGCTCCTGCTTGCCTTTCTTCACCTTGTACAGCGGCGGCTGTGCGATGAACACGTGGCCACGCTCGATGATTTCCGGCATTTGGCGGTAGAAGAAGGTCAACAGCAGCGTACGGATGTGCGAACCGTCGACGTCGGCATCGGTCATGATGATGATGCTGTGGTAACGCAGCTTGTCCGGGCTGTACTCGTCACGGCCGATGCCGCAGCCCAGCGCGGTGATCAGCGTCGCCACTTCCTGTGAAGAGAGCATTTTGTCGAAACGCGCCTTCTCGACGTTGAGGATTTTCCCCTTCAGCGGCAAGATAGCCTGGTTCTTGCGGTTGCGCCCCTGCTTGGCAGAGCCGCCCGCGGAGTCCCCTTCCACCAGGTACAGTTCGGACAGCGCCGGATCGCGTTCCTGGCAGTCCGCCAGCTTGCCCGGCAGGCCGGCCAGATCCAGCGCGCCTTTGCGGCGGGTCATCTCACGCGCTTTACGCGCCGCTTCGCGCGCGCGCGCCGCGTCGATGATTTTGCCGACCACGATTTTCGCGTCGCCCGGATTTTCCATCAGGTAATCCACCAGCTTCTCGTTCATCAGCGTTTCAACCGCGGTTTTCACCTCGGAAGAGACCAGCTTGTCCTTGGTCTGAGAGGAGAACTTGGGATCCGGCACCTTCACCGACACCACGGCGATCAGGCCTTCACGCGCGTCATCGCCGGTGGCGCTGACCTTGGCCTTCTTGCTGTAGCCTTCCTTCTCCATGTAGCTGTTCAGCGTACGGGTCATCGCGGTACGGAAACCGACCAGGTGCGTGCCGCCGTCGCGCTGCGGAATGTTGTTGGTGAAGCAGTAGATGTTTTCCTGGAAACCGTCGTTCCACTGCAGCGCCACTTCCACGCCGATGTCGTCTTTCACGGTGGAGAAGTAGAACACGTTCGGGTGGATCGGCGTTTTGTTCTTGTTCAGGTACTCGACAAACGCCTTGATGCCGCCTTCGTAATGGAAGTGGTCTTCACGGTCAGTGCGCTTGTCCTTCAGGCGGATAGACACGCCGGAGTTGAGGAAGGACAGCTCGCGCAGGCGCTTGGCCAGAATGTCGTACTCGAAATCGGTCACATTGGTAAAGGTCTGGTGGCTTGGCCAGAAACGCACCATAGTGCCGGTCTGCTCGGTTTCGCCCACCACGGTCAGCGGCGCCTGCGGCTCGCCGTGGCTGTAAGTTTGTTCGTGCACTTTGCCTTCGCGGCGGATCACCAGCTCCAGTTTCTCCGACAGGGCATTAACCACCGAGACGCCCACGCCGTGCAGGCCGCCGGAAACTTTATAGGAGTTGTCGTCGAATTTACCGCCGGCGTGCAGCACGGTCATGATGACCTCTGCGGCTGAAACCCCTTCTTCCGGGTGAATGCCGGTCGGAATGCCGCGGCCGTCATCCTGCACCGATACCGAGTTGTCGGCATGGATGGTGACCTGAATGTCGCTACAGTGGCCCGCGAGCGCTTCGTCGATAGCGTTGTCCACAACCTCGAATACCATGTGGTGCAGACCGGTGCCGTCATCGGTATCGCCGATATACATGCCCGGGCGCTTGCGCACCGCATCCAGCCCTTTTAATACCTTGATACTTGAGGAGTCATAAGAATTCGACATCAACGTTTCTCGCTCATTTTAGTCCTGTGGTTGAACCTCTATTTTACCCTGTTCCACGCGGAACATCTTGCCCTTTTCACCGGCCATGTCGGTCACTTGCTCAGCGCTGACCGCGCTGACAAAAACCTGGGCCTGGGTGGCTTTCAGGCGATCGGCCAGCAACCGGCGACGGCCGGTGTCCAGCTCGGAGGCAAAATCATCAATCAGATACAGGCAACGCCGCCCGCTCTGCCGGGTGAGAAACTCACCCTGCGCCAAGCGCAACGCGCACATCAGCAGCTTAAGCTGACCGCGCGATAACAAATCCTCTACCGGCGTGCCGTCGGCACGAATGCGAAAGTCCGCTTTATGCGGCCCCACCGCGGTATAGGTCAACGCCCTGTCGCGCTCAAACTGGCGCTCCAGCAGCTCGCCGTAATCGCTCTCTTTATCCCAGCCGCGCTGGAAGGAGAAGCTCAGGGCGAATTCAGGCAGAAACTGCGCGCAGGTCGCGGTGATATCCGCGGCGATCGCGTCGCTGTATTCCGCCCGCCATTCGCTGATGCGCTCCGCGAGCGGGATCAGTTCCTGATCCCAGGCGCGGATCTGCGCATAGCGACTCACCTGGCGCAGCGCGGCATTGCGCTGCTTCAGTAACCGTTTCAGGTTGCTCCAGGCGGTGAAAAAACCGGGTTCGTTATGAAAACAGCCCCAGTCCAGGAAAGCGCGCCGGAATTTCGGCCCGCCGTTCAGCAGGGTAAAACCTTCGGGGGTGATCAGCTGCATGGGCAGCAGCTGCGCCAGCTCGGCCACCTTGTGGCCGTCGCTGCCATCGATGCGTACTTTGCTGTCACCCTGACGGCTCTTGCTCAATCCTACCGACAGCTCGCGCTCCGCGCCTTCGATGCGGCCGTGCAGCACGAACTCCGGTTGGTCGTGGCGAATGACCCGACCGGCCTGCAGGCTGCGAAAGGCTCGGCCATGGCCGAGCGTATACACCGCCTCCAGCACGCTGGTCTTGCCGCTGCCGTTGGCGCCGACCAGGAAGTTGAATCCCGGCGCCAGCGCCAAATCCGCCGCCTCGATATTGCGGAAGTCTTTAATCAATAAACGCGTCAGAGCCATGCAATCTCTTTACCGATGACGGTGCTGTAATTCAAGGTAACGAGACTACAACCGCATTGGCATGACAACGTAGGCCGCCGCCTGGCTGGCGCCGTCTTCGATCTGCACGCTGGAGACCGAGTCGGTCAACAGCAGGCGCACGTCTTCACACTTGAGCGCGTTCAACACGTCCAGCACGTAGCTGACGTTGAAGCCGATCTCCATCTCCGCGCCGTCGTAGCTGACGTCGAGGATCTCTTCCGCCTCTTCCTGCTCCGGGTTGTTGGCGGTGATCTTCAGCTGGTTCTGGCTGACGTACAGCCGCACGCCGCGGAATTTCTCGTTCGAGAGAATGGCCGCGCGGGCGAACGCCTGCTTGAGCAGATCGCAGCCGGCTTCCAGCGTTTTGTCCGGGTTCTTCGGCAAGACGCGGCGATAGTCCGGGAAACGGCCGTCAACCAGCTTGGACGTGAAGATGAAATCGCCGACGTGGGCGCGAATGTTGTTGCTGCCGATCTGCAGCTGCAACAACGAATCGCCGCCGTCCAGCAAGCGCACCAGCTCCATCACCCCTTTACGCGGCACGATCACCGAATGCGACGGCAGCTGCTGGCCGATCGGCATCGAGCACACCGCCAGGCGGTGGCCGTCGGTCGCGACGGTGCGCAGCTCTTCGCCTTCGGTTTCAAACAGCATGCCGTTCAAGTAGTAACGCACGTCCTGGTGGGCCATCGAGAACTGGGTGGCTTCGATCAGGCGCTTCAGCGTCGCCTGCGGCAAGGTGAATTCCACCTCGCTCTGCCAGTCGTCCAGGTTCGGGAAGTCCGCCGCGGGCAGCGTGGACAGCGAGAAGCGGCTGCGGCCGGACCGCACCAGCATGCGCTCGCTCTCCAGCGTGACGGCAATCTCCGCCCCTTCCGGCAGGCCACGGCAGATATCAAAGAATTTGCGCGCGGGCACGGTGGTCGCGCCCGGCTCGTGCGGCTGGGACAGGGCGACGCGCGCCACCATCTCCATCTCCAGATCGGTGCCGGTCAGCAGCAGGGAGCCTTCCGTCACCTGCAGCAGCAGGTTGCCCAGGATCGGCAAGGTCGGGCGGCCGCCCAGCGGGCTGCTCACCTGTTGCAGCGGTTTTAGCAGATGCTCACGTTCAACGATAAATTTCATAGCGCTATGAAGATAATGTTCTGATTAAATTGGAGAAATCTTCTTTGATGTCGTGACTTTCCTCACGCAACTGCTCGATCTTCCGGCAGGCGTGCAACACCGTGGTATGGTCGCGGCCACCAAACGCATCGCCGATTTCCGGCAGGCTGTGGTTGGTGAGTTCCTTCGCCAGCGCCATCGCCATCTGGCGCGGGCGGGCAACGGATCGCGAACGCCGCTTGGACAGCAAATCCGCGACTTTAATCTTGTAATACTCCGCCACCGTCTTTTGGATATTGTCGATGGTGACCAGCTTTTCCTGCAGCGCCAGCAGATCGCGCAGCGCTTCGCGCACGAAATCGATGGTGATGGCCCGGCCGGTAAAGTTGGCGTTGGCGATCACGCGGTTCAGCGCCCCTTCGAGCTCACGCACGTTGGAACGCAGGCGCTTGGCGATGAAGAACGCCACTTCGCCCGGCAGGCGAATGTCGTTTTCGTCGGCCTTTTTCATCAGGATCGCCACGCGGGTTTCCAGCTCCGGCGGCTCGATCGCCACCGTCAGCCCCCAGCCGAAGCGGGACTTCAGACGATCTTCCACCCCGTTGATCTCTTTAGGGTAGCGATCCGAAGTCAGGATGATCTGCTGATTGCCTTCCAACAGGGCGTTAAAGGTATGGAAGAACTCTTCCTGCGAACGCTCCTTGTTGGCAAAGAATTGGATGTCATCGATCAGCAACGCGTCGACCGAACGGTAGTAGCGCTTAAACTCTTCGATGGCATTGTTCTGCAACGCTTTGACCATGTCCTGCACAAAGCGTTCCGAGTGCATGTAGACCACTTTGGCGTTGGCCTTGCGCGCCATGATACCGTTGCCGACCGCGTGCAGCAGGTGAGTTTTACCCAGGCCGGTGCCGCCATACAGGAACAAAGGGTTGTAGGCGCCGCCCGGATTGTCCGCCACCTGGCGAGCCGCCGCGCGCGCCAGTTGGTTGGACTTACCCTCGACGAAGTTGTCGAAGGTGTGTTTGGGGTTGACGTTGGAGCGATAAGAGAGCTCGGGTTGCGCCGCCGCGTTGTCCCAGCTCGGGCGCGAAGGCGCGGCCGTGCGCGCCGCCGGAGCCGCAGGGGCGCTGCTGACGCTGGCGGTCACGGTCTGGCTGATCACCTGCGTGATCGGCTTGCTGCCGACTTCAAAACGCAGCAAAGGCGCGTCCGTGCCGCAGAAATCATTCAGCAGACCATTGATGTTGTTTAAGTACTTATCGCGAACCCAATCCAGCACAAAACGGTTAGGCGCGTACAGCGCCAGGGTGTTGTCACTCAGTTCCGCCTGCAATGGGCGAATCCACATACTAAATTCTGTGGCAGGTAACTCATCCTGCAATCGGGCAAGACACTGCTGCCAAAGCGAAAGTGACACGGCGGACTCCACTCGAACAAGATCAATAAAGAAAAGAAACGGGCAACTTTTTTATAACTCATGATTTTTGACACATACCCGGCATCGGCTGTTTGCCTGTGGGGGATGCGAACCGCCTTTCACGGT
The DNA here is from genome assembly GCF_052045405.1 of Serratia sp. 22278. Lineage (NCBI taxonomy): Bacteria > Pseudomonadati > Pseudomonadota > Gammaproteobacteria > Enterobacterales > Yersiniaceae > Serratia > Serratia sp. 22278. Next base: position 228,011 of record NZ_JBQEOW010000006.1, read on the forward strand.
TTGTGTCCCTCACGATCCCGGCATGAGGGATCGCGATCGGAATGACGGATCATAGCGCAATCCGAGCAAGAGATCCTCCCCTTCCTCACAGATTAGATCCATTTTATCCACAGGCCGCGGCCGGCGGCGATCTTTTCACCGCCAGCGCCGAATGACCGCGCAGATCCCGGCCGCTGCGCCGCGTTTTTTACATTGTCAACCGGTTATACCCTGTTATCCACGCCGGATCCTGCGATCGCGCGCAAAGGATCTCACGGGGATCCTTGCGATTTCACCCCGAGTCCGTATAATCTTCGCCCTACGTGTGATACCTGGTTCCTTATGGTGCGTCATTAGCCAGACAGGATTCTGCGGTGACCACGGGCCAAGACCGGATTTTGTTCCGTTATTGGCAGACAACCAGGTAGGCTGGCGCGATGCGAATTGACTCAGGACTGTACAATTATTACAATCCCGCTTCTTTATGTATTGCGATTGAGGCGTCGGTCATCTTCACGCCGAGTAGCCAAACGCGTTTACTGATCAGTAATTATTTTAAGTTTAGGTAGAAATCGCTATGAAACGCACTTTCCAACCGTCCGTATTGAAGCGCAACCGTAGCCACGGTTTCCGTGCTCGTATGGCCACCAAAAATGGTCGTCAAGTTCTGGCCCGCCGTCGTGCGAAAGGCCGTGCTCGTCTGACTGTTTCTAAGTAATAAAGCTAACCCGCTGAGTGGTTAAGCTCGCTTTTCCCAGGGAGTTACGTTTGTTAACTCCCACTCATTTCACTTTCGTCTTCCAGCAGCCACAACGGGCTGGCACGCCGCAAATCACCATCCTCGGCCGCCTGAACCAGCTGGGGCATCCCCGCATCGGTCTTACCGTCGCCAAAAAACACGTCAAACGCGCGCACGAGCGTAATCGGATCAAACGCCTAACCCGCGAGAGCTTCCGCCTGCGCCAGCACGAATTACCGGCGATGGATTTTGTCGTGGTGGCCAAAAAGGGGATAGCGGATTTGGATAACCGCGCGCTGACGGAAGCTTTGGATAAATTATGGCGTCGCCACTGTCGCCAGGCTCCCGCATCCTGATCGGGCTGGTGCGGGCCTATCAGCTCGTCATCAGCCCGCTGCTAGGGCCTCGTTGTCGCTTCCAGCCGACATGCTCTCATTACGCAATTGAGGCATTAAGCAGGTTTGGCATGATAAAAGGCAGTTGGTTAGCATTGAAACGCGTATTAAAATGCCACCCTTTGAACCCAGGTGGCGATGATCCGGTGCCGCCAAAAACCGACGATAACAGAGAACACTAACGATGGATTCGCAACGCAATCTTCTTCTCATCGCTCTGCTGTTCGTGTCTTTCATGATCTGGCAGGCATGGCAAACGGACAACGCTCCGCAGCCGGCCGCACAGACCACGCAACAGACTTCGAACGCAGTAGCCGGTGATGCCGCCAGCCAGGCCGTGCCAGCCAGTGGTCAGGGTAAGCTGATTACCGTGAACACCGACGTGCTGTCACTGACCATCAACACCCGTGGTGGCGATATCGAGCAGGCTAAACTGTTGGCCTACCCGGATACTCTGGGTTCATCGACTCCGTTCCAACTGCTGGAAACCACCCCGTCGTTCGTCTATCAGGCGCAAAGCGGCCTGACCGGTAAAAACGGCCCGGACAACCCGGCCAACGGCGAACGCCCGCTGTATCAGGCGGCGCAGGACAGCTACACCCTGCCAGAAGGCCAGGACGAGCTGCGCATCCCGCTGACCTACACCGATAAAGACGGCGCGGTCTACACCAAGACCTTCGTGCTTAAACGCAACCACTATGCGGTCGGCGTGGATTACAGCATCGACAACAAAGGCGCGACGCCGCTGGAGCTGACCCTGTTCGGCCAGCTGAAGCAGACCACCGAATTGCCTAAGCACCGTGACACCGGCAGCAGCAACTTTGCGCTGCACACCTTCCGCGGCGCGGCGTACTCGTCCAGCGAGGACAAGTACCAGAAATACGCGTTCGACAAAGATGAAAACCTGAGCGTCACCACCAAAGACGGTTGGGTCGCCATGCTGCAGCAGTACTTCGCCACCGCGTGGGTGCCGGCGACCAAGGGTGACAACACCTTCTACACCGCCAAACCGGGCGACAACCTGTCCACCATCGGCTTCAAATCTACGCCGGTCGTGGTGCAGCCGGGCGCTCAGCAGCAGCTGAACGCGACCCTGTGGGTCGGCCCGGAGCTGCAGGACCAGATGGCCCAGTTGGCGCCGCACCTGGATCTGACCGTGGATTACGGTTGGCTGTGGTTCATCTCCCAGCCGCTGTTCAAACTGCTGAAGTTCATCCACGGCTTTATCGGCAACTGGGGCTTCTCCATCATCATCATCACCTTCATCGTGCGCGGCATCATGTACCCGCTGACCAAGGCGCAGTACACCTCGATGGCGAAAATGCGCATGCTGCAGCCGAAGCTGCAGGCGATGCGCGAGCGCATCGGCGATGACAAACAGCGCATGAGCCAAGAGATGATGGCGCTGTACAAGGCGGAGAAAGTGAACCCGCTCGGCGGCTGCCTGCCGCTGATCATTCAGATGCCGATCTTCCTGGCGCTGTACTACATGCTGATGGGTTCGGTCGAGCTGCGCCACGCGCCGTTCGCCCTGTGGATCCATGACCTGTCGGCGCAAGACCCGTACTACATCCTGCCAATCCTGATGGGCGTGACGATGTTCTTCATTCAGAAGATGTCGCCGACCACCGTGACTGATCCGATGCAGCAGAAAATCATGACCTTCATGCCGGTGATCTTCACAGTGTTCTTCCTGTGGTTCCCGTCCGGTCTGGTGCTGTACTACATCGTCAGCAACCTGGTGACCATCCTGCAGCAGCAGCTGATTTACCGTGGTCTGGAAAAACGCGGTCTGCACAGCCGCGACAAGAAAAAAAGCTAAGCGTAGTGTAGGGGTTCGGCGCGCCGACCCTTGCAGTAACACCAAAGGCGGTCATTAGACCGCCTTTTTGCATCTTAATCGTCAGAGAGAACCGTTATGAGCACCACCGATACCATCGTAGCCCAAGCCACCCCGCCGGGACGCGGCGGCGTCGGCATTCTGCGCATTTCCGGAAGCAAGGCCAAAGACGTCGCCCAGGCGTTGCTCGGCAAGCTGCCGAAGCCGCGCTACGCTGACTATCTGCCGTTCCGCGACGCCACGGGCGCCACCCTCGATCAGGGCATCGCGCTGTGGTTCCCGGGGCCGAACTCCTTTACCGGCGAAGACGTGCTGGAACTGCAGGGCCACGGCGGGCCGGTGATCCTCGATCTGCTGCTCAAGCGCGTGCTGGCGCTGCCCGACGTGCGCATCGCGCGGCCGGGCGAGTTCTCCGAGCGCGCGTTTCTCAACGACAAACTCGATCTGGCGCAGGCCGAAGCGATTGCCGATCTGATCGACGCCAGCTCAGAGCAGGCGGCGCGTTCGGCGATGAACTCGCTCCAGGGCGCGTTCTCCACCCGCATCCACCAGCTCGTGGAAGCGCTCACTCACCTGCGAATCTACGTGGAAGCGGCGATCGACTTCCCGGACGAGGAAATTGACTTCCTGTCCGACGGTAAAATCGAGGCGCAGCTCAACGACGTCATGGCGGATCTGGACAGCGTGCGAGGCGAAGCGCGCCAGGGCAGCCTGCTGCGTGAAGGGATGAAGGTGGTGATCGCCGGGCGCCCCAACGCCGGCAAATCGAGCCTGCTCAATGCGTTGGCCGGGCGCGAGGCGGCGATCGTCACCGATATCGCCGGCACCACCCGCGACGTCTTGCGCGAACATATCCATATCGACGGCATGCCGCTGCACATCATCGACACCGCCGGCCTGCGCGACGCCAGCGACGAAGTGGAGCGCATCGGCATCGAACGTGCATGGAACGAAATCGAACAGGCCGACAGGGTGCTGTTTATGGTTGACGGCACCACCACCGCCGCCACCGAGCCGGCGGAGATCTGGCCGGAGTTTATGGCGCGCCTGCCAGGCACGTTGCCGATCACCGTGGTGCGCAATAAGGCCGACATCACCGGTGAAACGCTGGGTCTGACGGAAGTGAATAACCACTCACTTATTCGCCTGTCGGCCCGCACCGGTGAAGGCGTCGATGTGCTGCGCGATCATCTTAAACAGAGCATGGGCTTCACCAGCAACATGGAAGGCGGCTTCCTGGCGCGCCGCCGCCACCTGCAGGCGCTGGAACTGGCGGCGCAGCACCTGGTGCAGGGCAAAGAACAGTTAGTGAGCGCTTACGCGGGGGAGCTGTTGGCCGAAGAACTGCGCCAGGCACAGCTGGCCTTGAGTGAAATCACCGGTGAATTCACCTCCGACGACCTGCTGGGCCGCATTTTCTCCAGCTTCTGTATCGGCAAGTAACACCGCCAGACACCTTCACGGCCGGGACAAGCCCTTGTTCCGGCCGTTTTTCTTTTCCGCTCTCGCTCTGCGCGCCGGCTCACAGAGCCGCCGCAGCGTCCCGCGCTATACTGGCCAGTCAGGAATCTCTCTCAGGAACGAGTCAACATGGCATTGACCCTCAGGGTACTGCTGGAAAACCGCCGCGCCGCCGGCGCCAACCCGCTATTGCAGGCCAAGGCCGGGTTAAGCCTGCTGATTGAGGATGATACGACGTCCATACTGTTCGATACCGGCCCCGACGACAGCTTTCTGCGCAATGCGGCGCTGATGGGTGTCGATCTCTCCCGTATCACCGCGACGGTGCTCTCCCACGGCCACTATGACCACTGCGGCGGCGTCGCCTGGCTGCCAGACAACAGCCGTATCATCTGCCACCCGCAGGTCGGCGATGAGCGCTATGCGGCGCTGAAGGTGCTGGGCCACACTCGGAAAATCAAAAAGCTCTCTTTGGATATCGACTACTCGCGCCACCGCATGCAATACAGCCGCGAACCGCTGGCGATCGGCGATCGCTTTATGTGGTCAGGCGAAATCGTGGTGCCCGCACCCCGCGCCTACGGGGTGATCGCCGGGGAGAACGCAGCGGTAGATTACGTTATTGACGAAGGGGTGCTGATTTACAAATCGGATCGCGGTCTGGTGATCGTGACCGGCTGTGGGCACCGCGGGATCGTGAATATCGTGCGCCATTGCCAGCAAATCACCGGGATCGATCGGATCCACGCCTTGATCGGCGGTTTTCATCTACGCTGCGCTTCCCCGCGCACGCTCTGGCGCGTCCGCCGTTTTTTGCGCCAGCATCAGCCGGAAAAGATTATGGGCTGCCACTGTACCGGCGCCTGGGGCCGGCTATGGCTGCCGGAAGGGATCGCGCCGGCCACCGGCGATAGGCTGGTTCTGGATTAAGCGTGCCGCTTTACACCAACAACGTTGCGATTACCGCGATCCCGCAGCCCAGCACGACGACGCCGATCCCCTTTTGCCAGCCGCCGCCCCGTAGCAAAAAATACAGTGATGGGATGAAAAAGACGGTCATCACGATAACGGGTATCGACCAGCCCGAGATGATCTTGATAATGCTCGGGTTGATCGCGCCAATAAACGTACAGACAACGATATTCCCTGCGATGATTCTCTTTTTGCCCGCCACGCCGAAGGACGTAATGCCATCGATCACGCCGGTCAACGTGCCGATATAGGCGCCGCCGGTCAGTAAACACAGCAACAGGGCAGCGCCTAACCACGCCGTGGCGTTGCCGGTCAAACCGGCGGTATAAAACAGCGCATCCACATTGCGGCTGTTAATGATTGAGATGTCATCCAGCGTCAGCAAGCGGCTGATGGCGATAACGATCATGACGATAAACGCCATGATCAGTACCTTGCCAAACAGAATACTGCGCGCCTGCGGTCGTAAGGCGCTTTTCGCAAAGCGTTGGATGCACGGGGTAAAGTTAAATGTAAAAAGAAAAATCGGCAGCAGCAGCCACGTCTGCAATGAAATGCCAGGCGGCGCCTGCACCGCCTGCTGCCCCCCCGCAGGTTGTAACAGGAAAAACACCGCCAGGATCGCCACCAGTACGATAGAAACCAGTGCCATTCTGGAAATCAGGTGCTCGATTCGCTGACTAAACGCCAACCATGCCGCCGACAGCGCGGCACTCAGCAACAGCGAAATGCCGCCCCTGACCCAGAATCCGTTGTGGAAAAAAGACGCGACGACGTTGACCAAGGTGATGAAATTTATCAGCACGATAATAATCATCGACAAAATAAACAGCACACAGACGATTGCCGCTGCCCGCTCGCCGATAAATGTCGATGATGCCGCCAGGAAATCTTTCTCCGGGTGCGAAATGATGAATTTGAAAAAAAGATAGTGCGCCATCATCGATACCGACATGGCGATAACGATAAACAGCATGAACACTTTCATCCCCAGCACGCCCGGCCCCACCGCCTGTGGCAAAAAGAAAATCCCGGCGCCAAATGCCGTGGAGAAGAAAGTGACAGGCCAATACAGGTGTGAGATTTTCATGATGATGCTCGACCATCATGGCTATGCGTGACGCATAGCCAGCTGGCACAAAAATGTCATTCGAAACAGGATTTGCCGAAGAAGACCAGTAAAGAAGGCAAAGCGAAGTTATCGTAAAAAGTCGCGGCCGCACGATAGCCGTTAAGCACGTTGACGCGTGAACACAGCGGAAAAACGCCAATATGCGACGTGTAATTATCAAAGATTTTATTGGGGGAAATGCGATACCGAATAGCCCTGAACGTCGCAGCATTTCCCGCCGCGCAGGTCGGTTTATTTTCCTTGATGATATCGAACGTGTGTTCACCCACCGTCATCTTCACATTTCCGTCTTGGCGCTGAAAATACGCCTCTTTATCCATACGGTTTTTAATGTGGCGTTTAAAGCGATCCGCCATGTTTTTTTCACTGACATAAAATGCATTGATATCAATGCCATGACGTTGATTCGACGCCAGAATGTAGTCGTTTATTTTTTCCGGAATAATGTACGGCGATGTCGCCATCTTCCTGAATTCGTTAGCGCCGTCTATCTCGCTGCCATCGCTTTTTTCCATATAGAAATCATTTATTTCCATCAAGAAGTCAGGCTGAACACTGAGCCGTCTGATGGATTCGGCAATGTAGTCAATGCAGAAGCGCGCAGACTTTTCCACTTCACTGCTGACAGAAAAACGATCGTCCAAATTAACCACGGTATGCCCGCCGGAAATCACCACCTTATCCGTCAAAAAAGACGATGCCAGCGCGATGAGGTCTTCAACGTTGTTATTTGAAACCTCATTGTTGATAACCTCAGCGATCCTATTCTGATCGGCTTTGTAGACGATAAAGCGATCTTCACCCTTCCAACCTTTTTTGCAGTTACATTTATATTCTTTAAAAACAACACGTTCAGCTGTCTTATAAAAATCGGCGCTTTGCAGCGGCATTAATTCGAGATCTGGCATACCCTTCTTCCCTATTCGTAGCCAATGACGCCAACTTTTTATAACAATAGCTAATGTAAATTTAGTGACCTGACTCTGATAATTAATAAACACACACAATAAATAGGGTTTTTGTGGGTTTGCTCACATTTTCAAGTTCAGGTTATTTTAACCATTTTAATTATGTGGTTTTATATTTCCAACAAACGAACGCGGAGAGGTGGGCGAGTGGTTTAAGCCAGATTTAAGAAACTAACCGTTTCTTAAATCCACACGAGTCATCGTGTCGTAGGTTCGAATCCTGCTCTCTCCGCCAACTTTTTCTTATCAGGCGATATTTTATGGGTTCATTGGACGCCGTCGATTCGAAAGCGGCTGGCTTCGGAACTGATTAATTTTATGCACGACCCCGTTACGCAACGCGATTTGAGGTCTGAATAACCTTCGCCTTGCATGCCCCCATGCCCTCCTGCACAGCGCAAAAGCCAACAAATCGGATAATCCGCATAGTGTTTTTTGATGATAAATCCTCAACTTAGTCTTAATCTAACACCCCTGCGTTCTTAGCGACCCTCTGTCATGGAGTGAACAATGGCGTGTCATTTTGCCCGATGGACCCCGGCCTCCGCTGTCCTGGATACCCAGAGACTCTCCGACGAAGTGATAGCCGCCACCCGCACCTTTTCCGTTAAGCGCCGCACGCGTTACCTGCAAGGGCGCATTCTGCTCGCCGAAATGATGTTCTACCTGTACGGCCTGCCGACGCTGCCCCCCATCGCCACCACGCCGACCGGCCGCCCCTGCTTCGCCGATCATCAGTTGCCCGATTTTAGCCTCGCCTATGCCAGCAACACCGTGGGCGTGCTGCTTAGCGACGAGGGCAAAGTCGGACTGGATATCGAAGTGATGCGGGCGCGCGGCAGCCGGCAAAGCGCGCTGCAGAACGCGCATCAGACGCCGGCGGAAAGTGCCTGGATCGGCGCGCAGGACGATCGGCTGGAGGCGGAGACTCAGCTGTGGAGCATTCGGCAAAGCGTGCTGAAAATTTCCGGTCTCGGCAACAGCGGCCAATCCACGCTACGTCTGCATCCCTTCTCCGGTCACCTGCGCTCCAGCGCCACGCCGGACGTTCAGGTGATGAGCGACGCCGACGAATATCTGAGCTGGGCCTGCGCCGGCAGCCCCGAGCTGGATCGCCTGCTGTGCTGGCGCTACGAAGAGCGCGGCGGCCTGCACAAAGACGGGGAAATCTCGCCGCGCAGCCCGGCGGCATCCTCACGCTTCGTTAAACTGACGGGCCTGAAGACGCCAGGTTGACGCGGCGCAAAGCGGATAACGCGGTCTTTACCGCACGAGTTACTGGATTAAATTGTAAAGACAGCTAAATGTTGAGCAATCGCCTATTCTCGACCCGCGCTTTAGCCTACTATTCGCCCATGTTGTACGCTGAATCTGCTCATTCGAAAGGGAGAATCACCATGTCAGACCAAGCCTTAAAAATCGTCACTCTACTCGGCAGCCTGCGCAAAGGCTCCTACAACGCCATGGTGGCCCGCGCCCTGCCTGGCCTGGCTCCGCAGGGCGTCACCATTGAAGCGCTGCCCTCCATCCGCGATATCCCGCTGTACGACGCCGACATGCAACAGGGTGAAGGCTTCCCTGCCGCAGTCGAAGCGATAGCAGAGCAGATCCGCCAGGCCGACGGCGTGATCATCGTCACCCCCGAATACAACTATTCCGTGCCCGGCGGGTTGAAAAACGCCATCGATTGGCTGTCTCGCGTACCGAATCAGCCGCTGGCCGGCAAGCCGGTGGCCATTCAAACCAGCTCAATGGGGCCGATCGGCGGCGCGCGCTGCCAATACCATCTGCGTCAGATCCTGGTGTTCCTCGATGCGATGGTAATGAACAAGCCTGAGTTTATGGGCGGCGTGATCCAAAGCAAGGTCGATGAACAGGCCGGTGAACTGAGCGATCAGGGAACGCTGGATTTCCTGACCGGCCAGCTGTCCGCGTTCAGCGATTTTATTCGCCGCGTGGAGTGAAGGTCTCGCGGCGCCCGCGGGGCGCCGCAACAGGACATGACGTCCGTCAATTTATTGAAATTAAAGCCATAGCATCATGTATTTTTTCATTTTAGCGTTATTTTTCGTTTCCATCACCAGTCCCGCTTTCGCCGCAGACATGCGTTATCCCGCCGGTGAAGAACCGCTGGAGCTGCCTGCGCACAGCGCGCTCAACGCCCAGCTGTCGCGATCCGCGCAAAACCAGGAAGATAAAAAACTGGGCGCCATGTCGCTGTACCTGACGCTGATGCGCGAAGACGGCCGCAATGTCTGGGCGCCCTACCAGCTGGCGGTGTCGTCGGCGGAGAAAGGGCAAACCGAGCTGGCGGAGCGCTACCTGCAGCTGAGCGCCGACCGCGGCCTGTGGTACTACTACAACCTGCTGGAGGACGACGCCTTCAACAGCATCCAGCACTCCGCCACCTACCAATCTATCCTGGCCGCCACCAAAGCGCGCTATCTGCAGCACGCTCGCCGCTATGAAGGCAAGGCCAGCTACGCGATACCGGACGGCGAAACGCCACCCGAAGGGTGGCCAACGGTGATCTTCCTGCATACCTACGGCAAAGCCGCCGCCATCAGCCCCGAGGAGCGGCTGCTGTTCGGCGAAATGGGCGTGGCCTACATCGAGCTCAACGGCACGCAGATGCTGTCGGAAAACAGCTTCCGCTGGTCGAATTACAGCGACGAGAGCACCCAAACCGCCATTCAGCGTACGCTGCAACAGCTGGCTCCGCAGCTAAAGCTGGATCCCCGGCGGATTTACCTCAGCGCCCGCGGCCAGGGCGCGTTGCACGCCGCCAACCTGATCGCCAAGTACCCGCAGTTTTATGCCGGCGCGCTCTTGATCGCCCCCAACGGCGAGATCAAGCCGGCCCAGCAGTCGCTGGCGGCGCAAAAGAAAATCGTGATGGCGTATTACGATCGACAGAATTTCAGCGAACAGGCGCTGGCATTGCACTTCGCCAATCTGTTCGGGGAGGATAATCAGGTGCAAACGCTGCACTTCGCCCAGGGAGAGGATGCCGCCGGCAGTTGGCAGGCGCGCTTCAGGCGGCCGTTGCAGTGGGTGTTGGATCAGGCGCCGGATGCGACGCCGGGCGTCTAGGGTTTCAGGGCCGACGGGCGTCGGCCCTTTGGCTGTCAATGGCCGTCGACGAAGACGATCTTCAGCACGAACAGCAGCGCCACGACCACCACGCACGGGCTGATTTCACGCCAGCGGCCGGTGCCGAGCTTCATCACGCAGTAGGAGATAAAGCCGAGCGCGATGCCTTCGGTGATCGAGAAACTGAACGGCATCATCACCGCGGTGACAAACGCCGGTACCGCTTCGGTCAGATCGTCCCACTTCACCCGCGCCAGGCTGGAGGTCATCAGCACGCCGACATAGATCAGCGCGCCGGCGGCGGCATAAGCCGGCACCATGCCCGCCAACGGCGACAGGAAGATCACCAGCAGGAACAGCAGGCCGGTGACCACCGCCGTCAGACCGGTGCGGCCGCCGACGGCGACGCCGGACGAGCTTTCGATGTAAGCGGTCACGGAAGAGGTCCCCGCCAGCGAACCGGCCACTGAGCTGATGCTGTCAACGTACAGCGCCTGCTTCATGCGCGGGAACTTGCCCTGGTTGTCGGTCAGGCCGGCTTTATCGGTGACGCCGATCAGGGTGCCGGAAGAGTCGAACAGGTTCACCAGCATAAACGAGAAGATGACCCCGGCCAGCCCGATGTTCAGCGCGCCGGCCACGTCGACCTGGCCCACCACCGAGGTGATGCTCGGCGGCAGGGAGAACAGGCCGCCGTATTTCACGTCGCCCAGCATCCAGCCGATCAGGGTGGTGACCACGATCGACACCAGCACCGCCGCATGGAAGTTGCGCGAAGAGAGCACGGCGATGATGAAGAAGCCGAGCGCCCCCAGCAGCACGTTGTGCGAGGTCAGGCTGCCGATGGTCACCAGCGTGTCCGGGTTGGCCACCACGATGCCGGCGTTTTTCAGCCCCATCATGCCGATGAACAGGCCGATGCCGCTGGTGATGCCGACGCGCAGGCTGACCGGAATGTTGGCGATCATCCAGTAACGGATGCGGAAAATGGTCAGCAACAGCAGGCCGACCGCGCCCCAGAAGATGGCGCCCATGCCCACCTGCCAGGAAATGCCCATCGCCCCGACCACCACGAAGGCGAAGAAGGCGTTCAGGCCCATCGCCGGCGCCAGCGCCACCGGCAGGTTTGCCAGCAGGCCCATAAAGATGCTGCCGAAGGCGGCGATCAAACAGGTGGTGACAAATACTGCCTGGGTATCCATGCCCGCTGCGCCCAAAATTTGCGGGTTAACGAACACGATATACACCATGGTGAGGAAGGTGGTGATACCGGCAATCGTTTCCGTACGCGCCGTCGTGCCATGTTGCTTGAGTTTAAACACGCGCCCAAGCAAGCCTTGCTCAGCGTCAAGGCCAGATACTGGTTTGGTCATTATCAGAATTCCGAAAATGGGAATGGACAGTCGCCGGCTATCCTATAACAAAAAGTGGGGCTTTTGACGCCGGTCACAGGTTTTTTTCGCCGTCTTTACGGCTAAACGCGTCAACGGCTTGTATTTACAGGCATTCATCCCCCTTGCCGCCCGCTGCGTTGCCGTTTGCCGGCACGGCCGATAAAATGGCCTATCGCCCCTCTATCCCTATCCGTTAAAACAGGAATCCGCATGTCTTCGACCTTTATCGATAAGCTGGCGTTGATCGCGCTGAAAGATGACAAAGTGGCGCTGGTGCGCTCGCACAACAAGACGCTGTTTTATATGCCGGGCGGAAAGCGCGAAGCGGACGAAACCGACGAACAGGCGCTGTGCCGCGAAATCGACGAAGAGCTGACCGTTGCGCTGCTGTCGCAATCCATCGCGTTTTACGGCGAGTTCACCGGCCCGGCGGACGGCAAGCAGGACGGTACCCAAGTGCGCATTCGCTGCTACCAGGCCGACTTTACCGGGCAGTTGCAGCCCGCCGCCGAAATCGCCGAGCTGAAGTGGTGCGACAGCCGCGATCTGCCGCAGTGCTCACACGTCGCCGCGCTGATTTTGCACGATCTCAAGGCGCGTAACCTGATCAAGTGATCGCTGAGTCGCCTCAGCGGCGTTAACCCGAAGGAACCTGTCCCGCATGAATCAGATTGACTGCATTTTGTTCGACTGCGACGGCACGCTGGTGGACAGCGAAGTGCTGTGCAGCAAAGCCTATGTCCATATGTTCGCCCACTACGGCATTCATCTGTCGCTGGAAGAGGTATTCAAGAAATACAAAGGGGTGAAGCTGTACGAGATTATCGATCGGGTCAATGCCGAGCAGGGCACTGACCTGGAAAAAGAGACGCTGGAGCCGCTGTATCGGCAGGAAGTTGCGCGGCTGTTCGACAGCGAGCTGCAACAGATTGCCGGCGCCCGCGAGCTGCTGGCGCAGGTGACGGTGCCTGTCTGCACCGTCTCCAACGGGCCGGTCAGCAAGATGCAGCACTCGCTCGGCCTGACCGGCATGCTGCCTTATTTTGATGACCGGTTGTTCAGCGGCTATGACATTCAGCGCTGGAAGCCGGATCCGGCGATCGTGTTTCACGCCGCCGAACAGATGCGGGTGTCGGTGACGCGCTGCATCCTGGTGGACGATTCGCCCGCCGGCGCGCAGGCCGGCATCAATGCCGGCATTCCGGTCTTTTACTTCTGCGCCGATCCGCATAATCCGCCGATCGATCACCCGCTGGTGACCACGTTTGACGACCTGGCTCAATTGCCCGCGCTGTGGCGCGAACGCGGCTGGCGGCTGACGGCCGATTAACTGGCCGGCAACGGCGGCTTGTTGCGCCACCAGCGCCAGGACCGCTTCAGCGCGCGGGTTTGCGCGCCGAAGCGGCGGTTGACCGCGTTGGCCAGCAGATCGAGCGCCAGGCAGAATACGAAATAGACCAGCGCCACAAACAGGAACACTTCCATCGGATAGACCATGCTGCGGTTGTTAACCTGGGTCGCCAGGAAGGTCAATTCGCCAACGCCGACGATATAAGCCAACGAGGTGTCTTTGATCAGAGAAATCCACTGGTTGATGAACGACGGCACCATCATGCGCAGCGCCTGCGGCAGCACGATCATGCGCAGCGTCTGCCAGCGCGTCAGCCCCAGAGAAAGCCCGGCCTGCCACTGGCCGGGACCGATCGCGGCGATGCCGGCCTTCACCGCATGAGCCAGATAGGCCGAGGCGATCAGCGCCAGCGCACACACCACGGTGGTAATTTCCGGGATCTCGACGCCAAACACCATCGGCAGCAGGAAATAGGTCCAGAAGATCAGCATGATGACCGGAATGGCGCGGAAAAAGCCCAACACCGCCGCCAGCAGCCCGGCGGCGACGCCGCGCGACATCGCCAGCGCCACGCCGAGCAGGGTGCCGAGCACCGCCGAGGCCACGCCGGCCATCAGGCTGATCGCCAACGTCAGCGCCGCGCCGCCCAGCGGCCCATCCGGCCAGGTGCCCCACAGCAGGTAACCCAGGTTGTCGTGAATCACGCTGAAATCCATCTCAATGTCCTCCCAGCGGTTTACGCTGTTGTCGCCACATGCCCCAACCTTCCAGCAGCGCGATGATGGCGATATACAGTACCGTCGCCACGCCGAACGCCTGGAAGGTGCGCAGGGTTTCGGTTTCGACCTGACGCGAGGCGTAAGAGAGTTCGGCAACGCCGATCGCCATGGTCAGCGACGAGTTCTTGATCACGTTCATGTATTGCCCCAGCAGCGGCGGCAGCGCGATTTTCAGCGCCTGCGGCAGCACCACGTAGCGCATCGCCTGCCAGCCGGTCAGCCCCAGCGCCTGAGCGGCATATTTCTGCCCGCCGGCGACGCCGCGAATGCCGGAGCGGATCTCTTCGGCGATAAAGGCGGTGGAGTACAGCGTCAGGCCGAAGAAACCGGCGAGAAACTCGAACGACGGCCACTCAAGCGGGCCGACCTGATGTGCGCTGTTCAGCCACTGCATGGCGGCGGACGGCAGGATTTGCCCGGCGGCGAAGTACCAGAAGAACAGCTGCACCAGCAGCGGCGTATTGCGAAACAACGAGCTGTACCCCATCGCCAGCCAACGCAACGGCCGCAGGCTGCTGTCGCGCATCGCCGCCAGCACGAAGCCCAACAGCGTGGCCGCCAGGCCCGCGCAGGCGGAAAGCCACAGCGTCAGCAGAAAGCCGTGCCACAGCCAGTTCAGGTATTGCGGCGCCAGCAGCCAGTCCAGGTTCATGTTCAATCCTTGTCTTGCAGAATGCATCAGGGGCGCAGCAAGCTGCGCCCCTCCGTACCGATCTCACCGCGAGCGGTTAAATCAGGCTTTCGGTTGCTGATCCAAAGGCGCGATTTTGAAATCGCCGCGCGGCTGGGCGGATTTGGTTTCCGGCCCGAACCAGCGATCGTAAATCTTAACCGCTTCGCCGTCGTTTTCCAGCTTGATCAGCGTCTCATTCACCGCGGCGGTCAGGCGATCCTCGCCCTTGGGAATGCCCACGCCCTGATACTCTTTGGTCAGGCTGAACGGCGAAATTTCAAATTCCGCCTTCTGCGCCGCCGGCAGGTTGCCGAGCAGGCCGACCAGCTTGGCGTCGTCCTGAGTGATCGCCTGCACGTTGCCGTTGCGCAGCGCCACGAACGCCAGCGGGGTATCATCGTAAGAGATCACTTTCGCCGTCGGGAAACGCTCGCGCAGGGTGATTTCCTGCACCGTGCCCTTGTCCGCGCCGATGCGCAGCTTCTTGATGTCTTCCGGGGTTTTCAATACGCCTTTGCGGGCGATGAATTTCTGGCCGGTGGCGAAATACGGCACGCTGAAGTTCACTTCCTTGGCGCGCTCGTCGGTAATGGTGAAGTTGGCGGCAATCAGGTCAACCTTCTTCGACACCAGCAGCGGAATGCGGTTGGCCGGGTTGGTGGCGCGCAGCTCCACTTTCACCCCCAGCGTTTTGCCGATCGCGTCGGCGACGTCCACATCGTAGCCCACCAGCTTTTTGCTTTGCGGATCGATGTAGCCGAACGGCGGATTGCTGTCGAACACCGCGATACGCACCACGCCGGCTTGCTTGATATCGTCAAGTTTGTCCGCGTGCGCGGCGCCGGCGGCGAGGCCGGTCAGACTGGCTAACAACGTTAAGGCCAAAGCGCGATGTTTCATAGAAAGCTCCTAAGTGGTTGATGTCCTGCTGGCGAATAAGCTAGCAAGCGCCACATAGGTCAGGAAATAATATAAAAAGCTATATTTATAACCTTTTTATCTTTACGCGCTTAAGATGGAATAAAGGCGCGGGAAACCGCGCCTTTGAAGGATATTACCCGGAAAGAGTTAGTCGGCCTTTTCGTCTTTACCGCCCGGAGAGAGCAGCTTTTCCAGGGCATCGCCGCCCAAATGACGGAAATCCTGCCCCTTGACGAAATAGAAGATAAATTCGCAGATGTTCTGACAGCGGTCGCCGATACGCTCGATAGAGCGGGCGCAGAACAGCGCGGTCAGCACGCTCGGAATGGTGCGCGAGTCTTCCATCATGTAGGTCATCAGCTGACGCACGATGCCTTCGTATTCCTGGTCGACCTTTTTATCTTCGCGGTAAATACGGATCGCTTCGTCCAGATCCATGCGCGCGAACGCGTCCAGCACGTCGTGCAGCATCTGCACGGTGTGGCGCCCCAGCGATTCCAGACTGACCAGCAGCGGCTGATGCTGGTGCGAGAACTTTTCCAGCGCGGTGCGGCAGATCTTGTCCGCCACGTCGCCGATGCGCTCCAGCTCGGAAATGGTTTTGATGATCGCCATCACCAGGCGCAGATCGCTGGCGGTCGGCTGGCGCTTGGCGATGATGCGCACGCACGCTTCGTCGATCGCCACTTCCATCATGTTGACCTTGGCGTCGCCTTCAATTACGCGCTTGGCCAACTCGCCATCCTGATTGTGCATCGCAGTGATGGCGTCGGTCAGCTGTTGCTCCACCAGCCCGCCCATGGTCAGCACCTGGGTGCGGATATGCTCGAGCTCTGCGTTGAACTGGCCGGAAATGTGTTTGTTTAAATTCAGGTTATCCATGATGCTTCCTATCAACCATAACGGCCAGTGATGTAGTCTTCAGTCTGCTTTTTCTGCGGCGCAGTGAACAGGTTATCAGTATCACTGAACTCGATCAGCTCGCCCAGATACATAAATGCGGTAGAGTCGGAGCAGCGCGCTGCCTGCTGCATGTTGTGCGTCACGATCACCACGGTGTAATCGGCCTTCAGTTCACTGATCAGCTCTTCAATCTTGCCGGTAGAGATCGGATCCAGCGCCGAGCAAGGCTCATCCAGCAACAGCACTTCCGGACGAATGGCGATGCCGCGGGCGATGCACAGACGCTGCTGCTGGCCGCCGGAGAGGCTGTAGCCGCTCTGGTGCAGCTTGTCCTTGGTTTCGTTCCACAACGCGGCCTTGGTCAGCGCCCACTGCACGCGCTCGTCCATATCGGCGCGCGACAGCTTTTCAAACAGGCGAACGCCGAAAGCGATGTTGTCGTAAATCGACATCGGGAACGGCGTCGGCTTCTGGAACACCATGCCGACCTTGGCGCGCAGCAACGCGATATCCGAGTTGTCGGTCAGGATGTTCTGGCCGTCCAGCAGAATGCCGCCTTCCGCACGCTGTTCCGGGTACAGCTGGTACATCTTGTTAAAGGTGCGCAGCAGGGTGGATTTGCCGCAGCCGGATGGGCCGATAAACGCGGTGACCTTGTTCTTGGCGATATCCAGCGTGATGTTCTTCAGCGCATGGAATTTGCCGTAGTAGAAGTTCAGATCGCGTACCTGAATTTTGCTGCTGGAAGCGTCAGTAACCATACTCATCAAGACTTCTCTCTTTTCATCAGCGCCGCCAAAGCGGCGCTCAAAATTTTACGAATGCTTTTTCTTGGCGAAAATTACGCGCGCCAGGATATTCAGTAACAGTACGCACAGGGTGATCAACAGCACCCCGGCCCAGGCCAACTGTTGCCATTCGGCGAACGGGCTCATGGCGAATTTGAAGATGGTCACCGGCAGGTTGGCGATCGGCTGCATCAGGTCGGTGCTCCAGAACTGGTTCGACAGCGAGGTGAACAGCAGCGGCGCGGTTTCCCCCGCGATGCGCGCAATCGCCAGCAGCACGCCGGTGATGATGCCGGACACCGACGCCTTCAGCGTGATGGCGGAAATCATGCGCCATTTCGGCGTGCCCAGGGCATAGGCGGCCTCGCGCAGCGTATCCGGCACCAGCTTCAGCATGTTCTCGGTGGTGCGAATGACGATCGGCACCTGCAGCAACGCCAGCGCCACGATGCCGGCCCAACCGGAGAAGTGTTCCATCTTCGCCACCACGATGGTGTAAACGAACAGGCCCACCACGATCGACGGTGCGGACAGCAGGATGTCGTTGATAAAGCGGATCACTTCCGCCAGCCAAGATTTACGGCCGTATTCCGCCAGGTAGATGCCGGCCATGATGCCCAGCGGCGTACCGAAGAGGGTCGCCCACAGGATCAACAGGCCGCTGCCGGCGATGGCGTTGGCCAGGCCGCCGCCCGCGGTATTCGGCGGCGGGGTCATCTCGGTGAACAGCGCCAGCGACATGCCGTCGAAGCCTTTGGTGACGGTAGCGATCAGGATCCAGATCAGCCAGAACAGCCCGAACGCCATGGTCGCCATCGACAGGAACAGCGCGAGGCGATTTTTCTGCCGGCGCCAGGCCTGCATTTTGCGGCGGCTTTCCGCCAGAACGACTGCGTTTTGCATATCCATCGTCGCCATGTTAACGCCCCTCATTCTTGGCCAGACGCATGATCATCAGTTTCGACAGCGCCAGCACGATAAAGGTGATAACAAACAGAATCAGGCCCAGCTCCATCAGTGCGGCGGTGTGCACGCCGGACTCGGCTTCGGCGAATTCGTTGGCCAGCGCCGAGGTGATGCTGTTGCCCGGCATGTACAGCGAAGCGCTGTCGAGCTGGTAAGTGTTGCCGATGATAAAGGTCACCGCCATGGTCTCCCCCAGCGCACGGCCCAGGCCCAGCATCACCCCGCCGATGACGCCGTTTTTGGTGAACGGCAGCACGATGCGCCAGATGACTTCCCAGGTGGTGCAGCCGATGCCGTAGGCCGACTCTTTCATCATCACCGGGGTCTGTTCGAACACGTCGCGCATCACTGCGGCGATGTAAGGAATGATCATGATCGCCAGGATCACCCCGGCGGCCAGGATGCCGATGCCGAAGGCCGGGCCGGAGAACAGCTCGCCGACGATTGGAATGCCCGACAGCACGTCGCCCACCGGCGTCTGGAAGTATTCGGCGAACAGCGGGGCGAACACGAACAGTCCCCACATGCCGTAGACGATGCTCGGAATGGCCGCCAGCAGCTCAATGGCGATGCCCAGCGGCCGCTTCAGCCAGTTCGGCGCCAGTTCGGTCAGGAACAGCGCGATGCCGAAGCTCACCGGCACGGCGATGATCAACGCGATAAGCGAGGTGACCACGGTGCCGTAGATCGGCACCAGCGCGCCGAACTGCTCCGCCGGCGCGTCCCACTCTTTGGTCCACAGGAACGCAAAGCCGAATTTCTGCATGCTTGGCCAGGAGGCGAAGATCAGCGAAACGATGATGCCGCCCAGCAACAATAGGGTAATCAGCGCAGCCAGTCTCACCAGCGCGCTGAAAATGATGTCACCGTTTTTGCCCGGTGCTTTGATGGTCGGCTTGTACTCAGCCATAGATTACTCTCTGTTTGAACCCTGGCAGCCCCAACCGGGATCGGAGCCTGAAGAACTGTGTGGGGCGCGGCGAACCCGCGCCCCTGCGTTGTTAGTACAGCGCTTTACCTGAACTGTCTTTTACGTTGGTTTTCCAGGCCGCACGCACCTGCTCAACCACTTCTGCCGGCAGGGTGGCGTAATCCAGCTCGTTAGCTTGTTTTGCACCGGTTTTGTAGGCCCAGTCGAAGAACTTCAGCACTTCGGCGCCCTGAACAGGGTTTTTCTGCTCTTTGTGCACCAGGATGAAGGTGGTGGAGGTGATTGGCCACACGTTGTCGCCTTTCTGGTCAGTCAGATCCTGAGCAAAGGTTTTGCTCCAATCTGCACCTTTGGCGGCGTTGCTGAAGCTCTCTTCGGTCGGGCTGACCGGTTTGCCGTCAGCGGACACCAGCTTGGTGTAAGCCAGGTTGTTCTGCTTGGCGTAAGCGTATTCTACGTAGCCGATAGAGCCTGGCAGACGCTGAACGAAGGCGGCGATGCCGTCGTTGCCTTTACCGCCCAGACCGGTCGGCCAGTTAACGGTAGAACCGGCGCCAATCTTTTCTTTCCACTGCGCATTGGCTTTGGACAGGTAGCTGGTGAACACGAACGAAGTGCCGGAACCGTCGGCGCGGCGCACTACGGCGATGTTTTGGTCAGGCAGTTTCACGCCTGGGTTCAGCTTGGTGATAGCCGGATCGTTCCATTTTTTGACGTTGCCCAGGTAGATATCGCCCAGGGTTTTGCCGTCCAGCGTCAGTTCGCCGGATTTGATGCCCGGGATATTCACCGCCAGCACCACGCCGCCGATCACGGTCGGGAACTGGAACAGGCCGTCGGCCGCCAGCTTGTCGTCAGACAGCGGGGCGTCGGAAGCGCCAAAGTCAACGGTGTTGGCCACGATTTGCTTTACGCCGCCAGAGGAGCCGATGCCCTGATAGTTAACTTTGTTGCCGGTTTCTTTCTGATAAGAATCTGCCCACTTGGCGTAAACCGGAGCGGGGAATGTCGCACCTGCACCGGTCAGGCTGGCAGCAGCGAACGCGGACACGGCGGTCAGGGAGAAGGTCGCTGCCACAATACTGGCGACGGTGGTACGCATCAGTTTCATAATCCCTCCTAATGGGATACTTAAAATCGACTTCGAGTCGTTTTAATCAGAGTAAGTATTGCTGCAGGAGGGAAAATAGGACAGTTTGGTGACAGAAAAATGTACGCAATATGACAGTTATATTACAGTGCATTTAATGAGTGTTTGTTTGTATTTAAATCAGAAGGTTAGCCGTGAAACAGCACATTTCCCAAGCAATAAAAAACCGGCTTGGCGCGGCCTATCCGCTTGAATATGACAACGTTTATCACCGAAACGGCAGCGCTGTCATCTTTAAGGTCACTCATGAAAAAAGCCGGCGCTAAGGCCGGCTTTTGCAGTTTACCTGCGGCAAATTACTCTACGGTGACAGACTTCGCCAGGTTGCGCGGCTGGTCAACGTCGGTGCCTTTGATCAGCGCCACATGGTAAGACAGCAGCTGCAACGGCACGGTGTAGAAGATCGGCGCGACGATTTCCTCGACGTGCGGCAGAGGAATGATGGTCATGCCTTCGCTGCTGACGAAGCCGGCGTCCTGATCGGCGAACACGTACAGCTGGCCGCCGCGCGCGCGCACTTCTTCAATGTTGGACTTCAGCTTTTCCAGCAGTTCGTTGTTCGGCGCCACCACAATCACCGGCATATCGGCGTCGATCAGCGCCAGCGGGCCGTGTTTCAACTCGCCCGCCGCATAAGCTTCGGCGTGAATATAGGAGATCTCTTTCAGCTTCAGCGCCCCTTCCATGGCGATCGGATACTGATCGCCACGGCCGAGGAACAGCGCATGGTGCTTGTCGGAGAAGCCTTCCGCCAGCGCTTCGATCTCTTTATCCATCGACAGCATCTGCTCGATACGCGCCGGCAACGCCTGCAGACCATGCACGATCTCGTGCTCCACGCTTTCCGCCATGCCTTTCAGACGGCCCAGGCGCGCCACCAGCATCAACAGCACGGTGAGCTGCGTGGTGAAGGCTTTGGTCGAGGCTACGCCGATTTCCGTGCCCGCTTTGGTCATCAACGCCAGATCGGATTCACGCACCAGCGAAGAGCCGGCAACGTTACAAACGGCCAGCGAACCGAGATAACCCAGTTCTTTGGACAGGCGCAGCGCCGCCAGAGTGTCGGCGGTTTCGCCGGACTGCGACAGAGTGATGATCAGGCTGCCCGGACGCACCGCCGATTTGCGGTAACGGAATTCGGACGCGATCTCGACATCGCACGGCACGCCGGCCAGCGCTTCGAACCAGTAACGCGCCACCATACCGGAGTGGTAAGAAGTGCCACAGGCGATAATCTGCACGTGCTGCACCTTGGCGAGCAGCTCGTCGGCGTGCGGCCCCAGCTCACTCAGGTTGATTTGGCCATGACTGAAACGCCCTTCCAGGGTGTTTTTCAGCGCCAGCGGCTGTTCGTAAATCTCTTTTTGCATGTAGTGGCGGTAAGCGCCCTTGTCGCCGGCGTCATACTGCACCTGGGACTCGATCTCAGGGCGCTCGATGGCGTTGCCCTGTTTGTCGAAAATGTTGACGGTGCGGCGAGTCACTTCCACCACGTCGCCTTCTTCCAGGAAGATGAAGCGGCGGGTGACCGGTAGCAGCGCCAGCTGATCGGAAGCGATAAAGTTTTCCCCAACGCCGCGGCCGATAACCAGCGGGCTACCGGAACGCGCCGCGACCAGCACGCTCGGATCGCGGCTGTCCATCACCACGGTGCCATAAGCGCCGCGCAGCTGCGGGATCACGCGCTGAACCACTTCCAGCAGCGTACCGCCTTGCAGTTGTTCCCAGTGCACCAGGTGCGCAATCACTTCGGTATCGGTTTCAGAGCTGAAACGGTAACCGCGTTCAATCAGCAGTTCGCGCAGCGGCTCGTGGTTTTCGATGATGCCGTTATGCACCACGGTAATGTAGTCGGAAACATGCGGGTGCGCGTTCGCTTCGGTCGGTTCACCGTGCGTAGCCCAACGGGTGTGAGCGATGCCGGTACCGCCGTGCAGATCGGTTTGTTCCGCCGCTTCGGCCAGCTTTTGTACCTTGCCAACGCGACGCAGGCGACTGACGTTGCCTTTTTCATCGACCACCGCCAGACCGGCGGAGTCATAACCGCGGTACTCGAGACGACGTAAACCTTCCAACAGGATTTCTGCGATATCACGTTGCGCTACTGCGCCTACAATTCCACACATTCAGTTATATTCCTAATGAACGCCCTTCATGGGCGCTTTCGATGCCTTGACCTGATTTTTGCCGGTTTTTACCGTGCGCCCCCGAGCCTGTAGATGGTGGGGATTATTATGTTTTGTATTGGGCTCGTGAACGGAGCCCAACGCAAAACACACTATGACTTCTTCTTCACCGGACGTTGCCAGCCCTGAATGTGCACCTGCTTGACGCGGCTCAACACCAGTTCGTTCTCGGCGATATCGCGCGTCACCGTGGTGCCGGCGGCGATGGTGGAGCCTTTGCCGACCGACACCGGCGCCACCAGCTGAGTATCGGAACCGACGAACACGCCGTCGCCGATCAGCGTCTTGTGCTTGTTGGCGCCATCGTAGTTGCAGGTGATGGTGCCGGCGCCGATATTCACGTCATCGCCGATTTCAGCATCGCCCAGGTAGCTGAGGTGACCGGCCTTGGAGCCTTTGCCCAGGCGCGCCTTTTTCATTTCCACGAAGTTGCCGACGTGAGCCCCTGCCGCCAGCTCCGCGCCTGGGCGCAAGCGGGCGAACGGCCCCACCGTGCAGTCTGCTTCCAGCACGCTGTCTTCCAGCACGCTGTAAGGGCTGATCTCGCAGTCATCACCGATCACGCAGTTTTTCAGCACGCAGCCGGCGCCGATTCTCACCCGATCGCCCAGCTTGACGTGACCTTCGATAATCACATTCGCATCAATAGTGATGTCACGGCCGTGAACAAGTTCCCCGCGCAGATCGAAACGCGCCGGATCCAGCAGCATCACGCCGGCCAACAGCAGCTTTTCAGACTGTTCCGACTGGAATACGCGCTCCAGAGTCGCCAACTGCAGACGGTTGTTCACACCTTCAACTTCACTTAAACGCGACGGGTGCACGGCTTCGATTTTCTTGCCGTCGGCATGGGCCAACGCAATGATATCGGTGATGTAAAACTCGCCCTGTGCGTTGTCGTTATTCAACATTCCCAGCCAGCGTTTCAGATCGCGCCCGTTCGCCACCAGGATGCCGGTATTGATCTCGTTGATCTGCCGCTGCGCTTCACTGGCGTCTTTATGCTCGACGATGCCCACCACGTCGCCGTTCTCACGCACGATGCGGCCATAGCCGCTCGGATCGTCCAGCTTGACCGTCAGCAGGCCGATGCCGCCCTGCGGTTTAGCCGCCAACAGGCGTTGCAGCGTATCGACGGAGATCAGCGGCACGTCGCCGTACAGCATCAGCACGTCTTCATCATCGGCAAAATGCAGCGCGGCCTGCTGCATTGCGTGACCGGTACCCAGTTGCTCGGCCTGCAGCACCCAGTTCAGCGCGCCGTCAGTCAACGTGCTTTTCAGCAAATCGCCGCCGTGGCCGTATACCAGGTGAACATGTTGCGCACCCAGCTTCATCGCGGCATCAATGACGTGTTGCACCATCGGCTTGCCGGCCAACGGGTGCAACACTTTGGGAAGATCGGAATACATGCGCGTACCCTTGCCTGCGGCGAGGATAACTACGCTCATTGCGCTGTTCGACATAAGCAACCTGATAACTCCATTTTGATAGACGAAAGTAAAACCGTTTAGCGACGATATTACTACATATTTCTCATCACGAACCCGGCGCAGGCCGCGCGGCGCGTGGTCTGTCACCACCATGCCCAATTCAGCTCCAGGGCAAAAAAACTGTCGGCGTTCGGCGACGTTTCTTGCCCGATATCAGGGGTTATACACCACTCCGCCAGCCGGGCCGAAATGCTTATTTTAAAGTAAAAAAAAAGCGACCCTATGGGCCGCTTTCTTAAAGTTGGGTGCAGAGCACCCAAACATTACATCGCTTTTCTGGTGAGCTCGATAACGCGCAGTTTTGCGATCGCTTTCGCCAGTTCAGCGGATGCCTGAGCATAGTCGACATCGCCATGAGAGCTGCGAATGTGTTCTTCAGCTTTACGCTTAGCTTCCAACGCTCTCGCTTCGTCGAGGTCAGTACCACGGATAGCAGTGTCCGCCAGCACGGTAACCACGCTCGGCTGCACCTCGAGGATGCCGCCGGACAGGTAGATGAACTCTTCTTCACCGTGCTGCTTAACAATACGCACCATGCCAGGCTTGATGGCAGTCAGCAGCGGCGCATGGCCAGGGAAGATCCCCAGTTCACCTTCGCTGCCTGTCACCTGGATCTTCTGCACCAGGCCGGAAAACATCTGTTTTTCCGCGCTGACTACATCCAGATGGTAAGTCATAGCCATATCACCCTCCTCTCAAGGCGTTACAGTTTCTTGGCTTTTTCCACTGCTTCTTCAATGGTGCCAACCATGTAGAACGCCTGCTCCGGCAGGTGGTCATAGTCGCCGTCCATAATGCCTTTGAAACCACGGATGGTGTCTTTCAGCGATACGAACTTGCCCGGAGAACCGGTGAAGACTTCTGCCACGAAGAACGGCTGAGACAGGAAGCGTTGGATCTTACGCGCACGGGATACGACCAGCTTGTCTTCTTCAGACAGCTCGTCCATACCCAGGATCGCGATGATATCTTTCAGTTCCTGGTAGCGTTGCAGAATGGACTGCACGCCACGCGCTACGTCGTAGTGCTCCTGGCCAACGACCAGCGGATCCAGCTGACGGCTGGTGGAATCCAGCGGGTCAACGGCCGGGTAGATACCCAGAGAAGCGATGTTACGGCTCAGTACCACGGTTGCGTCCAAGTGCGCAAAGGTGGTGGCTGGAGACGGGTCAGTCAAGTCATCCGCAGGAACGTAAACGGCCTGTACGGAAGTGATGGAACCGGTCTTGGTCGAGGTGATACGTTCTTGCAGAACGCCCATCTCTTCCGCCAGCGTTGGCTGATAACCTACCGCGGATGGCATACGGCCCAGAAGTGCGGACACTTCGGTACCGGCCAGGGTGTAACGGTAGATGTTGTCAACGAACAGCAGAACGTCACGGCCTTCGTCACGGAATTTCTCCGCCATGGTCAGACCGGTCAGCGCAACGCGCAGACGGTTACCTGGTGGCTCGTTCA
Organism: Serratia sp. 22278; assembly: GCF_052045405.1. Taxonomy (NCBI): domain Bacteria; kingdom Pseudomonadati; phylum Pseudomonadota; class Gammaproteobacteria; order Enterobacterales; family Yersiniaceae; genus Serratia; species Serratia sp. 22278. Next base: position 253,583 of record NZ_JBQEOW010000006.1, read on the forward strand.
TCTGGCCGTAAACCAGGGATACTTTGTCCAGAACGTTGGAGTCGGTCATTTCGTGGTAGAAGTCGTTACCCTCACGAGTACGCTCGCCCACGCCCGCAAACACGGAATAACCGGAGTGCTCGATCGCGATGTTACGGATCAGCTCCATCATGTTTACGGTTTTACCTACGCCCGCACCGCCGAACAGACCGACTTTACCGCCCTTGGCGAACGGACAAATCAGGTCCATTACCTTGATACCGGTTTCCAGCAGTTCCTGAGAGCTGGACAGCTCTTCGTAGCTTGGCGCCGCGCGGTGAATCGCCCAACGCTCTTCTTCGCCGATGTCGCCTTTCATGTCGATCGGTTGACCCAATACGTTCATGATACGACCCAGGGTAGCTTTACCCACCGGCACTTCAATCGGGTGGTCCAGGTTGTTCACTTTCAGACCGCGACGCAGACCGTCGGAGGTCCCCATTGCGATACAGCGAACCACGCCACCGCCCAGCTGTTGCTGAACTTCCAACACCAGTTTTTCGGTGCCGTTTTCTACCTCAAGGGCGTCGTACACTTTCGGTACGGCATCCTGAGGGAACTCGACGTCCACCACGGCGCCGATTACCTGGATAATCTTTCCAGTAGCCATCTTGAATCCTCTACGTAATTCGTAAACCTAGCTTAAACCGCGGAGGCTCCCGAAACGATCTCGGTGAGTTCCTGAGTGATGCTGGCCTGACGCGCCTTGTTGTATACCAACTGCAGCTCTTTGATCAGGCTACCGCCGTTATCGGTTGCGGCTTTCATCGCGACCATTCGTGCGGCCTGCTCGCTGGCCAGGTTTTCCACGACGCCCTGATAAACCTGCGACTCCACATAGCGGCGCAGCAAGGTATCAAGCAGCACTTTTGGATCGGGTTCATACAGGTAATCCCAAGGCGTTTTCTTCAGCTCTTCGTCATCGGCTGGCGGTAACGGCAGCAGCTGAAGCACTTGCGGCTCTTGGGACATCGTATTAACAAATTTGTTGCTGACAATGTACAGCTTGTCCAAACGACCTTCGTCGTAGGCCTGCAGCATCACTTTCACCGGCCCGATCAGATCCGACAGGGAAGGTTTGTCCCCCATGCCGGTCACCTGGGCAACCACGTTGCCGCCCACGGAACCAAAGAAAGAGGCCGCTTTAGAGCCAATCAGCGCCAAGTCGGTTTCGACGCCTTTTTCGGACCAGGCTTTCATCTCCGCCAGCAGCTTTTTGAACAGGTTGATGTTCAAGCCGCCGCAGAGACCACGGTCAGTAGACACCACCAGATACCCGACGCGCTTAACGTCACGCTCATCCAGGTACGGGTGCTTGTACTCCAGATTCCCTAACGCAAGGTGACCAATCACTTTGCGCATGGTCTCTGCATAAGGACGGCTGGCCGCCATGCGATCCTGCGATTTACGCATTTTGGAGGCGGCGACCATTTCCATCGCTTTAGTGATCTTTTGCGTGTTTTGCACGCTAGCGATCTTACTACGTATCTCTTTTGCGCCGGCCATCTCTGCTTCTCCTCAGTGCCAGACGGCCTGCTGTCTTTCAACAGCAGGACCGTTCGGCGTTACCAGGACTGGGTTTTCTTGAAGGTCTCGAGGACGTCTTTCAACTTGCCCTCGATCTCATCATTGAAGTTGCCAGTTTGGTTGATGTGGTTCAGCAGTTCGGCGTGCTCGCGATCCGCATAGGCTACCAGCGCGGCTTCGAAGCTCACCACTTTGGCGACTTCGACGTCGTTCAGGTAACCGCGTTCTGCGGCAAACAGCACCAGAGACTGTTGTGCAACCGACATCGGCGCATACTGTTTCTGTTTCAGCAGTTCGGTCACTTTCTGACCGTGGCTCAGCTGTTTGCGGGTCGCGTCGTCCAGATCGGAGGCGAACTGGGAGAACGCAGCCAATTCACGATACTGCGCCAGCGCGGTACGGATACCGCCGGACAGTTTCTTCATGATCTTGGTCTGCGCGGCGCCACCAACACGGGATACGGAGATACCCGGGTTAACTGCCGGACGAATACCGGAGTTGAACAGGTTGGATTCCAGGAAGATCTGACCATCGGTAATCGAGATTACGTTGGTCGGAACGAACGCGGAAACGTCACCCGCCTGGGTTTCAATGATCGGCAGAGCGGTCAGTGAACCGGTTTGGCCTTTAACTTCACCTTTGGTGAAGGCTTCAACGTATTCGGCGTTGACGCGCGCTGCGCGCTCCAGCAAGCGGGAGTGCAGGTAGAATACGTCGCCTGGGTAAGCTTCACGACCTGGCGGACGACGAAGCAGCAGGGAAATCTGGCGGTAAGCAACGGCCTGTTTGGACAGGTCATCGTACACGATCAGCGCGTCTTCACCGCGGTCACGGAAGTATTCGCCCATTGCGCAACCGGCGTATGGCGCCAGGTATTGCAGTGCGGCGGATTCGGAAGCGGTCGCCACCACCACGATGGTGTTGGCCAGTGCGCCGTGCTCTTCCAGTTTGCGCACCACGTTAGCGATGGTGGACGCTTTCTGGCCGATAGCCACGTAAACGCATTTGATGCCGGAGTCGCGTTGGTTGATGATCGCATCGATCGCCAGCGCGGTTTTACCGGTCTGACGGTCACCGATCACCAGCTCACGCTGGCCACGGCCGATTGGAATCATGGCGTCAACGGATTTGTAGCCAGTCTGAACCGGCTGATCAACGGACTGACGCTCGATAACGCCTGGCGCGATAGCTTCTACCGGAGAGAAGCCGTCGTTCTCAATCGGGCCTTTGCCGTCGATTGGCGCGCCCAGGGTGTTAACTACGCGGCCCAGCAGACCACGACCGACTGGAACTTCCAGGATACGGCCGGTGCATTTAACCTTCATGCCTTCGGCCAGATCCGCGTACGGCCCCATGACCACGGCACCGACGGAGTCGCGCTCCAGGTTCAATGCGATTGCGTAACGGTTGCCAGGCAGCGCGATCATTTCGCCCTGCATAACTTCGGCCAGGCCGTGTACGCGGATGATCCCGTCGCTGACGGAAACGATAGTACCTTCATTGTGAGCTTCGCTCACTACATTGAACTGAGCAATGCGCTGCTTGATCAGTTCGCTGATTTCGGTGGAATTCAGTTGCATGCTCCAGTCCCCTTAAGACTGCAAGACGTCTGTCAGGCGTTCAAGACGACCGCGAACGCTGCCATCAATCACCATATCGCCGGCGCGAACAACGATGCCGGCCAGTACAGACTTGTCAATTTTGCAATTCAGCTTAACTTTGCGTGACAGACGTTTTTCCATCGCAGCGGCGATTTTCGCCTGCTGTTCGTCGTTCAGCGCGCTCGCAGAGAGCACTTCGACTTCGACGGTGGATTCCAGCGAGGCGCGCAGTTCGATGAACTGCTGCAGCACGGCAGGAAGAACCAGTAAACGTCCATTTTCGGCCATTACACGGATAAAGTTCTGGCCATGTTCGTCGAGCCGATCGCCACAAACCGCGATGAACGTCTTGGACAGCGTTTCTGGCGCAACCGCGCCAGACAGCAGTTCAGAAATCTGTTCATTGCGAGTGACTTCAGCCGCAAACGCCAGCATGTCCTGCCAGCGCTCTACGCTTTGGTGCTCAACGGCAAAGTCAAAAGCTGCTTTGGCGTAGGGGCGAGCTACAGTTACAAATTCAGACATCAGCCCCTCCCTCCTTACAGTTCAGCGACCAGTTTATCAACGATGTCGCTGTTAGCAGCTTCATCCACGGAACGTTCGATGATCTTCTCGGCGCCGGCAATTGCCAGCATCGCGACTTGCTTACGCAACTCTTCACGAGCGCGCTTACGTTCGGCTTCGATCTCAGCCTGAGCCTGCGCCACGATTTTGTTACGTTCCTGCTCGGCTTCGGCTTTCGCTTCATCCATGATCTGAGCTTTGCGTTTGTTCGCTTGCTCGATGATCACCTGAGCTTCTGCTTTGGCAGTTTTCAGCTGGTCGGTCGCATTGGCTTGCGCTAAGTCCAGATCTTTTTTGGCACGCTCTGCAGAAGCGAGGCCGTCAGCGATTTCTTTCTGACGTTTCTCGATGGCAGCCATGATCGGCGGCCATACGTACTTCATGCAGAACCAGACAAACAGAACGAACGCGATGGCCTGGCCGAGGATTGTTGCGTTAAGATTCACAGCACAATGCCTCTTTAAAAGTTAATAGTTTGGTTACGTCGTAGAGGGTTGCTCTACTTACGCGACGGCGAACATCACGTACAGACCCAGACCTACAGCGATCATCGGGATGGCGTCGACCAGACCCATAACGATAAAGAACTGTGTACGCAGCAGAGGAATCAGGTCAGGCTGACGAGCAGCGCCTTCCAAGAATTTACCACCCAGGATGCCGATACCGATCGCAGCACCGATTGCCGCTAAACCCATCATCACAGCGGCAGCCATGTACAGCAGATCCATACTCAGGTTTTCCATGACAGTCTCCAGTTTGTTTCAGTTTAAAAGTGCAAGTGTTTTAAGAAAATCAGTGCTCTTCAGACGCCATCGACAGATAGACGATCGTCAGAACCATGAAAATAAAGGCTTGAAGCGTAATGATCAGGATGTGGAAGATAGCCCAAGGCAAGCTCAGGACCCACTGTGACCACCACGGCAACAGGCCGGCAATCAGGATGAAGATCAACTCACCCGCATACATGTTGCCGAACAGTCGCAGACCCAGTGAAACAGGTTTGGACAGCAGGCTGACACCTTCAAGAATCAGGTTGATAGGAATGAATACAGGGTGGTTGAACGGCTGCATGGTCAACTCTTTAACAAACCCGCCAACGCCTTTCATTTTGATGCTATAGAACAGAATCAGGATAAACACGCCCAGCGCCATCGACAGCGTGACGTTCACATCGGCGGTAGGCACGACGCGCAGCGCAGGCAGGCCGAGGATGTGTTCGCCAACGTAAGGCAGGAAGTCGATGGGCAGCAGGTCCATCAAGTTCATCAGGAACACCCAGACGAACACGGTCAGCGCCAGCGGCGCAATCACCTTGCTCTTGCCGTGGTACATGTCGCGCACGCTGCTGTCGACGAAACCGACCACCAGCTCCACGGCGGTTTGCAGTTTACCCGGCACGCCGCTGGTGGCGTTTTTGGCCACTTTGCGGAAGATCACCAGGAAAAGCGCCCCGAGGACGACGGAGAAAAACATCGAGTCGATGTTGATCGACCAGAACCCAGTCCCGACCTGAAGCTGCGTCAGGTGGTGACCGATATACTCCTGTGGAGTCAAGACTTCTCCTGCAGACATGATGCCTCTTACCCTTATTTAGTTAAGTTCGGTAACTGTTAATCACGGCCGGTGCCACTATCTGCACCACTAACACCGCTAAATAGGTCAGGCCAAGCGGTATAAACTCCGCCTTGAACACCCCCAGCGCCACGATCAGCAAAACGATGGTGATCACGACCTTTAGCCCCTCGCCGATGGCGAACGACCAGGCAACCCTACCGGGCGCCGGCGTTTGCGCCTGATGGCGCAAGGCAAACAGCATAAACATTGCACTCGGCAACCAGGCGGCGAGACCGCCTGCCAGCGCCGAAGCGCTCCATTCCGGGCTTTTCAGCCAGAAAGCAACGCTGATCAGAACAAAAGTCATTAACTGCAAAAACAGCAGTTTGCGTGCGACTTTCCCGCTGTAAAGGGACACAGACATGACGTTTGTTCTCTCCGTACCCCAGAGGGGGTATGCTGAGTGACGTATACAACTGTTTTTGCTGTCCTGAGTCAAGCAGCAAAAAACGAGCAAATTATACGGGGCATACCAACGAATTCAATCGATAAGTAGCGAAAAGGTGAACAATTATTTAAATTTCCCTATTCCAGCCTATTTTCACAAGAAAACGGTCGGAATAATAGGGCGCATTTAATTGTCTGATTATTCCAGCGTTGCGTTTAGAAACGCGAAGCCGATCACAGTAATGTCCCTTCCTGATTTATAGCCGATGGTCAACCAAACCGTCTTTAGCAATTTGAGCGATCAAAAAATTATATAAATCAAAACATTACCAGTTAACTGTTCAAAAACAATCCGTATACCCGATGAAAACCTTTTATTGACAAGCAGCGGGGCAATATTCCAACAGCCAATTAACATTAGCAGCAAACGCCAATCTTTCGCACATGATTGCTAACGTGACTATTTCCAAATGCAATTACTCTATTGTCGCTAATTAGCCGCGTTTTTTGTGTTAATAGAAAGTAAATTAACTAAAAAAAGCGACCAACTAATTAGCCTGCTTACCTTTCTGCTTGGTACGACCTTTAATTCACGCTTGTTTGATCAAAAGCAAACTCAGTTTGCCTTAAGAATCACCAGATGACGTTCGCCTTCCAGTTCAGGCACCTGCAGCCGCACGATGGACTCCAGGCTAACGCCAGCCGGCAGCTGCGTCAGTTCTTCATCCGGACGCACGCCTTTCAACGCGTAAAAACGCCCCTGCCCTTTCGCCGGCAGGTGATGGCACCAGGACAGCATATCCTGCAGCGAAGCGAATGCCCGGCTGATCACGCCATCGAACGGCGGCTCGGCCGGAAACGCTTCGACGCGGCTCTGCACCGGCTCGATATTGTTCAGGCCCAGCTCATGCTGCACCTGACGCAGAAAACGCACGCGCTTGCCCAGGCTGTCGAGCAGCGTGAAATGCGCGTCCGGGCGCACGATCGCCAGCGGAATGCCCGGTAAACCGGGGCCGGTGCCGACATCGATAAAACGCGAGCCCTGCAGATGCGGATTGACCACAATGCTGTCGAGGATGTGGCGCACCAGCATTTGTTGCGGATCGCGCACCGACGTGAGGTTATAAGCCTTGTTCCACTTATCCAGCATGCCGACATAGCCCAGCAGCTGCTGTTTCTGCTGATCGGGCAGCTCAATGCCTGCTGCCGCGAGCAGCGAGTCTAATTTTTTTTGCACAACGGATCCTCTGGCAGGCGCGGAACGACCAGCGGATGGTTAGCTGGCGCAATGAGGCGACTATGATAATTCAGGGCGCAAGTGATGTCAGCGGCCGTTTGGCTACGGGTTGAGCAAACGGCCGCCTGGATGCGGGATTTATGCGCTGCGGCGCAGCAGTCCCTGCTTTTTCAGCCAAATCAGCAAAATCGAGATCGCCGCTGGCGTAATGCCGGAGATGCGCGAAGCCTGGCCGATGGAGTTCGGTTTGTGATCGTTCAGCTTGGCGATCACTTCGTTCGACAGTCCCGAAACCTGACGGTAGTCAAGATCCAGCGGCAGCACGGTATTCTCGTTGCGCTGCTGTTTTTCGATCTCTTCCTGTTGGCGAGCGATGTAGCCTTCGTATTTGACCTGGATCTCGACCTGCTCGGCGGCTTGGACGTCGTCCAGCGGCGGCGCGAAGGCGTCGGTGCCGGTCAACTGCGCGTAATCCATCTCCGGGCGACGCAGCAGTTCTTCGCCGTTCGCTTCACGCGACAGCGGCGCTTTCAGCAGCACATTGACCTGTTCGACGTTCTCGGCGTGCGGATGCATCCAGATGTCGCGCAGGCGCTGACGTTCGCGTTCGATTCGCTCCAGCTTCTCGCTGTAACGCGCCCAACGCACGTCGTCCACCAGGCCCAGCTCGCGGCCTTTTTCCGTCAGGCGGAGATCGGCGTTGTCTTCGCGCAGCATCAGACGATACTCGGCGCGAGAGGTAAACATGCGGTACGGCTCTTTGGTACCAAGGGTGCTGAGATCGTCCACCAGCACGCCGAGGTAGGCCTGATCGCGACGTGGCGCCCAGCCCTCTTGTTCATCGGCGAAACGCCCGGCATTCAGACCGGCCAGCAAGCCCTGCGCGGCGGCTTCTTCATACCCGGTGGTGCCGTTGATCTGGCCGGCGAAGAACAGGCCCTGAATGAATTTGCTTTCCAGCGTAGGTTTCAGATCGCGCGGATCGAAGAAATCGTACTCGATGGCATAACCAGGGCGAATAATACGCGCGTTCTGCATTCCTTCCATCGAACGGACGATCTGCATCTGCACATCGAAAGGCAAGCTGGTGGAAATCCCGTTAGGGTAAATCTCGTTGCTGGTCAGCCCTTCCGGCTCAAGGAAGATCTGGTGCGCGTTGCGATCGGCAAAACGCATGACCTTGTCTTCGATCGACGGGCAGTAACGTGGGCCGATCCCTTCGATGATCCCGGCATACATCGGGCTGCGATCGAGGTTATTGCGGATCACGTCATGGGTTTTTTCATTGGTGTGGGTGATGTAGCACGCCATTTGTTCCGGGTGCTGGCTGGCATCGCCCAAGAAAGAGAATACCGGCACCGGCGTATCACCGTGTTGCGGCGCCAGTACGCTGAAATCGATAGTGCGGGCGTCGATGCGCGGCGGCGTACCGGTTTTCAAGCGGTTAACGCGCAGCGGCAGTTCACGCAAACGCTGCGACAGTGAGATCGAAGGAGGATCCCCGGCGCGGCCGCCGCTGTAATTCTCCAAGCCGATATGGATCTTGCCGTCCAGGAAGGTGCCTACGGTCAATACCACCGCCTTGGCGCGGAATTTCAGGCCCATTTGGGTGACGGCGCCGACTACGCGATCGTTTTCGACGATCAGATCCTCAACCGGCTGTTGGAAGATCATCAGGTTGGGCTGGTTCTCCAACGCGGTACGGATCGCCTGGCGATACAAGACGCGATCCGCCTGAGCGCGAGTAGCGCGAACGGCAGGGCCTTTGCTGGCGTTTAGTATCCTAAACTGGATGCCGGCATGGTCGATCGCCGTCGCCATCAAGCCGCCGAGCGCATCAATTTCCTTAACCAGATGCCCTTTACCAATACCGCCAATCGCCGGGTTACAGGACATCTGTCCCAGCGTATCGATATTGTGTGTCAATAATAAAGTCTGACGTCCCATGCGCGCCGCGGCCATGGCGGCCTCGGTACCTGCATGGCCACCACCGATGATGATGACGTCAAATTGATCTGGATAAAACATGGAACTGCACCTCGCCGTATTGCGAACGATCGTATTTGCCCTGGGGTCGGGGATTCTACTCAAGTTTAGACGATCGACCAAGTGGTCCGGATCGTCGGTAATTAAAAGAAGATCTTTTTTATTTAAAGATCTCTTTATTAGATCTCTTATTAGGATCGCGATCCTCTGTGGATAAGTGACTATTCACGATGAAGATCAGCAGATTAAGGAGGATCGTTTGCTGTGAATGATCGGTGATCCCGACGCAGATAAGCTGGGATCTAAAAGGCTTGTTATGCACAGGACAAAAAGCGCTCTACGGTTTTTATTGGGATAACTACGGCTTTTACCCTGCTTTTAAGCTTAGTTATCCACAATCGTTCGCGCGATCTTTAGACGAATTAGAGTAAATTAATCCAGTTTTTTACCCATTCCTCGGCCGGATCCTCGGGAATTTCATGCTCGGTCACGTCGATCTCGAGACGATCGCCGATCCTTTTAGCGCCTCTGGCGATCAACAGATCGTCGATCTGTTTGATCGCGCCGCAGAAGGTGTCGTATTCCGAACTGCCCAAACCGACGGCGCCGAACTGCACCTCGGAAAGATCCGGCTGCTGCTCAGCGATCTGTTCCAGCAGCGGTTGAAGGTTATCCGGCAGTTCGCCGGCGCCGTGCGTGGAAGAGACCACCAGCCAGCGGCCGGTCAACGGCAGTTCATCCAGTTCAGGGCCGTGCAGCATCTCGGTAGAGAAACCCGCGTCTTCCAGCTTTTCAGCCAAATGTTCAGCCACGTATTCGGCGCTGCCAAGCGTACTGCCACTGATCAGAGTAATGTCTGCCATGAACCAACGATCCCAACCTTCTCACTCAAAGTGGCTGCATTGTACGCTGTGAATCGGCTGGGATCTACCTGTGGATAATGTGGGTATGCAATTTGGCGGGTTACGGCACGATGGTGCGCATAATGGGGTTCTGCAGCGAGATCAGCGTTTCGGTAGACTGGATCTCGTCGATGGTCTGGATCTTGTTGATAAGTACCTGTTGCAACGCGTCGATCGATCGGCACATTACCTTAATAAAGACGCTGTAGTGGCCGGTGGTGTAATAGGCTTCCACCACTTCTTCCAGGCTTTCCAGCTTCTTCAGCGCCGAAGGGTAATCCTTGGCGCTCTTTAAGATGATGCCGATAAAGCAGCACACGTCGTAGCCCAGCTGTTTGGGGCTGACGTCGATGCGCGCGCCGGTGATGATCCCGGCCTGCTTCATCTTCTCCACCCGCACATGAATAGTGCCTGGGCTGACGGCGAAGTTTTTCGCCAGTTCGGCGTACGGTGTGCGCGCATTGTCCATCAGGGCGTTGAGAATGCCGCGATCGAGATTATCGATCTGATAAATTTCCGCCATTTAATCCCCCATTAATTAACGATTGTTGAATTCTGTCCGGGTAAAAATGAACGATTAAAAGTGAAAAGGCAATATTGATTAATGGATATTGAATAGTCGTGTCATTTTGTTGCTTAATCGATGGCAACAGAGACAGGTTTACAAGAGATACGGCAATGAAAAAACAGTTTATCCAAAAACAACAACAAATCAGCCAGGTCAAATCCTTCTTCTCCCGCCAGCTGGAGCAACAGCTCGGTCTGATCGAAGTGCAGGCCCCGATCCTTAGCCGCCTGGGCGACGGCACGCAGGATAACCTTTCCGGCAGCGAGAAAGCGGTGCAGGTCAAAGTCAAAACCTTGCCGGACGCCACCTTCGAAGTGGTGCATTCGCTGGCGAAATGGAAACGCAAAACCCTGGGCAGCTACGATTTCGGTGCCGGCGAAGGCCTGTATACCCATATGAAGGCGCTGCGCCCGGATGAAGACCGTCTGACGCCAATCCACTCGGTGTACGTCGATCAGTGGGACTGGGAGCGGGTGATGGGCGACGGTGAGCGCAGCCTGGACTACCTGAAAAACACCGTGCGCAGCATTTACGCTGCGATCAAGGCGACGGAGGCGGAAGTCAGCCGTGAGCATGGCCTGACCCCATTCCTGCCGGAACAGATCCACTTCGTGCACAGCGAAACCCTGCTGCAGCGCTATCCGGATCTGGACGCCAAAGGGCGTGAGCGAGCGATTGCCAAAGAATTGGGCGCGGTGTTCCTGATCGGCATCGGTGGCAAGCTGTCGCACGGCAAATCGCACGATGTGCGTGCGCCGGATTATGATGACTGGACTACGCCGACGGCGGATGGACTGGCGGGCCTGAACGGCGATATCGTGGTGTGGAACCCGGTGCTGCAGGACGCTTTCGAGCTGTCTTCCATGGGCATTCGCGTCGACGCCGCGGCGCTGAAACATCAGCTGGCGCTGACCGGCGACGAAGAGCGCATGAAGCTGGAATGGCACCAGTCGCTGCTGCGCGGCGATATGCCGCAGACCATCGGCGGCGGCATCGGTCAGTCGCGTTTGGTGATGCTACTGTTGCAGCTGTCGCATATCGGCCAGGTGCAGTGCGGTGTGTGGTCGCCGGAAGTGCGCGGCGCGGTCGAAGGCCTGCTCTAACCGCCTAGCGCCGCCAGCGGCGCATCAAACGGCTTTTCAACCCGGTATCAAAGCGCCAGATATGATCGAAGATGCGCATGATGCCGGGTTTGCCGTAAGCGGACATCGCCACCGCGTGGAAACGTTGCTGGTGGCTTTGTTGCTGCTGTTTCACCTTCTTTATTACCTCCTCCGGCAATCGCTGGGCGATAAAATCGGAAATGATCACCGCATCGGCGTCGAACCAGCCGCTCTCCGCCATTTTGGTGACGGTGGCGTTCAGGCAGGCCGCCAGATCGGTGCCGCCGCGAAACTGCTGGCCGAGAAAGCGCACCGCTTGTTCGATGCCGCTGGCGGCGGTGAGTTCGTAATGCACGATCTGGTTGGCGAACAGCATGATATAGCAGCGGCGGTTGTCCGCCAGCGCAATGCGCAGCAGCGCCAGACAGAAGGCCTTGGCGCACTGTTCGTTAAAACCGCCCATCGATCCGGATGTGTCCACGCAGACGATAAACGGCCCGCGCGGCTGTTGATCCTGCTGCTGGTGAGTGACCTGGCGGATCAGGATCTGTTCCTGCCAGACGTCGCCTTGCAGACGGTAGCTCAGCAGCCGCTTTTCCAACAGGCGGCGGTAGAACTCGAATTCCAGCTCTTCTATCCCCAGCGTCGCCAGCTCCGGCGGCAGCAGGCGCAGGATGTCGTCGCTCTGATGAATGCCGCTCACTTCTTCCGGCAGCGTGGCCGGCACCTGCACCATGACCCTGAACGGCTCCGGCTGCGCGTCCTGTTGCTGCACCGCCTTGGCCTGATAGCTGCGGCCCAGCTGTTGCGCCAGCTTTTTCAGCTCCGGCTGCTGCTGCAAAAAGTTGCCGTACTCCACCAGCCGCTGGTAATCGCCACGCTGCAGCTGGCCTTTGCTCATGTCCCACAGCCTGCCGGCGGCGGTGTCATTTTCCGACAGCAGCGGCTCCAGCGCGCCGCTCAGCGCCAGGCGCTCCTGCAGCTCCGCCATCAGCTGCTCGCGCTCTTGTTCCAGCAACTGGTGGTGCAGCATGGTGGCCTGCAGCGTCAGGCTGATGCGCCAGCGCTGCAGAAACAGGGTTTGAAAGCTGTCGTCAAGCGGGTGATTGGGCAGATCGGCGGCGTCCACCAGCGCGCGCGCCTGTTCATAAAACGGTGAGACCAGCTGGCGCAGCAGTTCCATCGTGTCGTTGAGGTTGTGATAAAACTGGGTGTTGTTCTCCAACTGGCACTGTTGGTAGCGGTAAAATTCCTGCGCCAGCGCCGGCGGCACCATCGCCTCCTGCAGACGTTCCTTAAGCTGCAGCTTCCAACGCGGCAGATCGCGATCCAGCGCCCGGCGAAGGGCCGGAAACTTTTTAAAGAATACCGACAGCTGCGGCGCCGCCAGCATGCCGACGATCATCTCCTCGATCATCTCGCCTTCGGTGATCGCCAGCAGCAGATCGAGCGTCTCCAGACTGAGCATGGTTACTGGCCGCGCATTTGCTGCAGTTGTTGTTTAACCTGTTCCGCGACCTGCAGCAGACTGGCTTCGATCTTGGCCAGGCCGGCGGCGGGCGTGAACAGACAGGGCTGATGTTGGCTGAAGGCGCGGCGTTGCTCCGCCAGGCGCTGGGCCAATCCGTCCATTTCATCCAGCAGCGCTTGCGGCGTGGCGGTGGCCTGTTTGCCCGGCAGCGCCAGCAATGACGGCTGGCGGCTGACGTCCAACACCGTGAGGTGCAGTTGATCGTCCACGTCCAAATCGATCGGCTGCGCGAAGCCGATGCCATTTAGCTTGGCGCGCACGTCACCGCCTTTTTGCAGCCAGTTGTCCAGCGCGCTGCTTTCGATGCTCAGATGATTGACCTGAATGTCATGCAGCTGCAGCGGTTTTTGCAGCAGCAGGGTGAGGGGGCCGCCGGGGAACGGCGTGGCCGGCGCGTATTGCGGTTTACGGCTGAACATGCCGCCCTTTTTCACCAGGCTGATGGCCTGCCGATCGCTTTGCTGTTGCTGGTCCTGCAGCCAGCGGGTGTGGATCTGTTGCAACTGGATCAGCATCGATTGTTGCTGATAGGCCGACTCGGTCAGCAACTGATCGATCTGCTGTTGCAGCAGCTTCAGCGAGGTGAGATCGTGCCACAGGCAGTCTTTCAATAGCATCAGGTCGAGCGGGGCGATGGCGTCGCGCCCGCTGAAGAAGGCGCAGGCTTGCAGCAGGCGCAGGGCTTTTTTCCAGCGCCGATCGGAGACGTAAGGCGCCTGCTCCAGCGCATCCAGCCGCTGGCGCAGCTGGAAGATCAGCTCAAAACAGGCTTCCGGCAGCGCAACTTTGTCGATCTGCGGTTGCCACTGCAGAAACTCTTCGTCGCTGATGCTCAGCGCTGCCGGCACCGGGTTTTGGCTTTCGCTCTGGCGGTTGACCAGCAGCGAGCGGAAATTCTGTTTATCCTGCACCTTGTCCAGCCACAGACGGATCAGCATGCGGTCATATAAGGCTTCGAGGCTGTTGTCCGCTTCGGGCAGTTCGTTGGAGGCGGTGACCAGCAGGCGCAGCGGGATCGGTTCTTCGCTGTTGCCGTTGCGAAAACGGCGTTCGTTGATCGCCGTCAGCAGGGTGTTAAGGATCGCCGGGCCGGCCTTCCAGATCTCGTCCAGAAACACGATCTCCGCTTCCGGCAGATAGCCGGCGGTCAGACGCTGATAGCGCCCCTCATCTTTCAGCGCCTGAATCGAGAGCGGGCCGAAGACCTCCTCCGGCGTGGAAAAACGCGTCATCAGGTATTCAAAGGAGCGGGCGTTGCGGAAGGCAAACTTCAGCCGGCGCGCGATCAGGCTCTTGGCGATGCCGGGCGGGCCGAGCAGGAATACGCTTTCGCCGCTCAGCGCCGCCAGCAGGCACAGACGGATTGCCTCTTGCCGCTCATAAAGACCGCTCTCCAGCGCGTTGCTGAGGCGGGAAATTCGTTCTGCCAGAAGGGATGATGGCGTCATATAATTGTCGCATTGTCCGAGAGTTAGCCAATCTTGGTCGATAATCCGATGATAAACCACCATTATTTTTAGTGGTATAGCCTGTTGATTAGTAATATTTTTCTAAGTTAAGCCGGATATTCGGTTCACATTTTGTTTATTTTTCGGCTCTGATATAAGGGTAGGCAAGCGGTATAAATGGTGCATACTGTGCGGCTTTCTGGTGGGCGTGACGGATCTTTGAGCCCGTATTTTGCCTGATGCGGATGCATCGCTAACGGATGTTCTGATAAAGAAACGAATTATGAGCGCAGAGCATAAGCAGTCCTTATCGGCGGTAACCTTGGCTGCCATCGGCGTGGTCTACGGTGATATCGGCACCAGCCCTCTCTATACGTTGAGAGAGTGTTTCTCCGGCCATTACGGCTTCGATGTTCGTCCAGACGTGGTTTTCGGCTTCCTGTCGCTGATTTTCTGGATGCTGATCGTGATCGTTTCCCTCAAATATCTCACCTACGTGATGCGCGCGGACAACGCCGGCGAGGGCGGCATTCTGACGCTGATGTCGCTGGCCGGGCGCAATACCTCGGCGCGCACCACTGCGGTGTTGGTGATACTGGGCCTGATCGGCGGCAGCTTCTTCTATGGCGAGGTGGTGATCACCCCGGCGATCTCGGTGATGTCGGCGATAGAGGGGTTGGAAATCGCCGCGCCTGCGCTTGACGCCTATATCGTGCCGCTCTCCATTCTGGTGCTGACGCTGCTGTTCGTTATCCAAAAGCACGGCACCGGCAGCGTCGGCAAGCTGTTCGCCCCGGTAATGCTGCTGTGGTTCATCGTGTTGGCGGTGCTGGGCGCGCGCAGCATCATTTCGAACCCGGAAGTGCTGCAGGCGCTGAACCCCAAATGGGCGCTCAACTTCTTCATGGAATATAAGAAGGTGTCGTTCTTCGCGCTGGGGGCAGTGGTGCTGTCCATCACCGGCGTCGAGGCGCTGTATGCCGATATGGGGCACTTCGGCAAGTTCCCTATTCGCCTGGCCTGGTTCACCGTGGTGCTGCCTTCGCTGGTGCTCAACTACTTCGGCCAGGGCGCGCTGCTGCTAAAAAACCCTGAGGCGATCAAAAACCCGTTCTTCCTGTTGGCGCCCGACTGGGCGCTGATCCCGCTGCTGATTCTGGCGACCCTGGCGACGGTTATCGCCTCGCAGGCGGTGATTTCCGGCGTCTTCTCGCTGACCCGCCAGGCGGTGCGTCTGGGTTACCTGTCGCCGATGCGCATCATTCACACCTCGGAAATGGAATCCGGCCAGATCTACATTCCGGTGATCAACTGGACGCTGTATATCTCGGTGGTGCTGGTGATCATCGGCTTCGAACACTCCAGCAACCTGGCGGCGGCGTACGGCATCGCCGTTACCGGCACCATGGTGCTGACCAGCATTCTGGTCACTTCGGTGGCGATTAATAACTGGCATTGGAACCGCTTCCTGGCGATCGGCATCGTAACCATCTTGCTGATCATCGACGTGCCGATGTTCTCCGCCAACGCCCTGAAGCTGTTCTCCGGCGGCTGGCTGCCGCTGACCTTGGCGCTGGTGATGTTCATCATTATGACTACCTGGAAGAGCGAGCGTTTCCGCCTGCTGCGCCGCCTGCATGAGCACGGCAACTCGCTGGAGGCGATGATCGCCTCGCTGGAGAAATCGCCGCCGGTACGGGTGCCGGGCACCGCGGTCTTCTTGTCGCGCGCCACCAACGTCATTCCTTTTGCGCTGTTGCATAACCTGAAACACAATAAGGTGCTGCATGAGCGCGTGGTGCTGCTGACGCTGCGCACCGAGGATGCGCCTTACGTGCACAACGTGCGTCGGGTGACCATCGAGCAGCTGTCGCCGACCTTCTGGCGGGTGGTGGCCAGCTACGGCTGGCGCGAAACGCCGAACGTGGAGGAAGTGTTCCACCGCTGCGGGCTGGAAGGGTTGCCGTGCCGCATGTCGGAGACGTCGTTCTTCATGTCCCATGAATCGCTGATCCTCACCAAGCGGCCATGGTACCTCTACCTGCGCGGCAAACTGTTCGTCGCTCTGAGCCGCAATGCGCTGCGCGCGCCGGATCAGTTCGAAATTCCGCCGAACCGGGTCATCGAACTCGGCACGCAGGTCGAGATCTAATCCGCCTGACAGGGGCTCAGCATGGCTGAGCCCCTTTTGTTTGCGCTTTGTCCGTGTGCGAACGAAACGTTTCGATAACGATCACACTTCTGCATTGTCCTGGTTGCCTTCCCCTGCCGTTTTTTTAAACTCCCCCAAAGAGCGAAACGTTTCGCTAGCGGAGTGAGAAGATGAAAAAAGGCGTATTACTGAATTCCGACGTGTCTGCCGTGATTGCCCGGCTGGGGCATACCGACCAGCTCACTCTGTGCGACGCGGGCCTGCCGATACCGGCGGAAACGCAGCGCATCGATCTGGCGCTGACGCAGGGCGTGCCGACCTTCATGCAGGTGTTCGCGGCGGTCACGCAAGAGATGCAGGTAGAAAGCGCCATCCTGGCGGAAGAGATCGTGAAACAGAATCCGTCGCTCCACGAGGCGCTGCTGGCGGAACTGACCGCACTGGGCCAACGCCAGGGTAACACCATCAGCGTGCGCTATATCAGCCATCAGGCGTTTAAAGCGCAAACCGAGCACAGCCGGGCGGTGATTCGCAGCGGGGAGTGTTCGCCTTACGCGAACGTGATCCTGTGCGCCGGCGTAACTTTCTGAGGCGCGTATGCAACCTTTACTGCAACTGAAAGGGATTGATAAAGCCTTTCCCGGCGTGAAGGCGCTTTCTGGCGCCGCCCTCAGCGTCTATCCCGGCAAGGTGATGGCGCTGGTGGGGGAAAACGGCGCCGGGAAGTCCACCATGATGAAAGTGTTGACCGGCATCTACCAGAAAGACGCCGGCAGTCAGTATTTTCTCGGTAAAGAGGTGGTATTCAACGGGCCCAAGGATTCGCAGGAAGCGGGCATCGGCATTATCCATCAGGAGCTGAACCTGATCCCGCAACTGACGATTGCGGAAAACATCTTCCTCGGCCGCGAGTTCGTCAACCGTTTCGGCCGCATTGACTGGAAGCGCATGTACGCCGAGGCCGATCGCTTGCTGGCGCGCCTCAACCTGCGCTACAGCAGCCACCGACTGGTGGGCGAGCTGTCGATTGGCGATCAGCAGATGGTGGAGATCGCCAAGGTGCTGAGCTTCGAATCGAAAGTGATCATCATGGACGAACCGACCGATGCGCTGACCGATACCGAAACCGCCTCGCTGTTCAAGGTGATCAACGAGCTGAAGGCCGAAGGGCGCGGCATCGTGTATATCTCGCACCGCCTGAAAGAGATTTTTGAAATCTGCGACGACGTGACCGTGTTTCGCGATGGGCAGTTTATCGCCGAGCGGCCGGTGAGCGAGCTGCAGGAAGATTCGCTGATTGAGATGATGGTCGGCCGCAAGCTGGAAGAACAATACCCGCGCCTTGATTTGCCGCGCGGGGAAAAGCGGCTGGACGTCAGCCACCTTTCCGGCCCCGGCGTTGAAGACGTCAGCTTTACGCTGTATCGCGGCGAGATCCTCGGCGTGGCCGGGCTGATGGGCGCCGGGCGCACCGAATTGATGAAGATCCTGTATGGCGCCGCCCCGCGCAAGGCCGGCACCGTCAGCCTGGACGGCCGCGAGGTGGTCACCCATTCGCCGCAGGATGGGTTGGCGAACGGCATCGTCTATATCTCGGAAGACCGCAAGCGCGACGGCCTGGTGCTGGGCATGTCGGTGAAGGAAAACATGTCGCTGACCGCGCTGCGCTACTTCAGCCGCGCCGACGGCAGCCTGAAGCAGGCCGACGAGCGGCAGGCGGTGGGGGACTTCATCCGCCTGTTCAATATCAAAACGCCGTCGATGGAGCAACCGATCGGTCTGCTTTCCGGCGGCAATCAGCAGAAAGTGGCGATCGCCCGCGGCCTGATGACTCGGCCGAAGGTGCTGATCCTCGATGAGCCGACGCGCGGCGTCGACGTCGGCGCCAAAAAAGAGATCTATCAGTTAATCAACCAGTTCAAACAGGAAGGGCTGAGCATCATTCTGGTGTCTTCGGAAATGCCGGAGGTGATGGGCATGAGCGATCGCATTCTGGTGATGCACGAAGGGCATCTCAGCGGCGAGTTCCCGATTGAACAGGCCACCCAGGAAGCGTTGATGGCGGCAGCCGTCGGCAAGCAATACGGCGTAAAGCAGGAGTAATCAGATATGAGTTCCCAGACTATCGCAGCTAAGCGCTGGTTCAGTAAAGAGTGGCTGTTAGAGCAGAAGTCGTTGATTGCGCTGCTGGTGCTGATCGCCGTGGTCTCTTCCATGAGCCCGAACTTCTTCACCCTGAACAACCTGTTCAATATTCTGCAGCAGACCTCGGTGAACGCCATCATGGCGGTGGGGATGACGCTGGTGATCCTCACGTCCGGCATCGATCTGTCGGTGGGATCGCTACTGGCGCTGACCGGCGCGGTGGCGGCGTCGATCGTCGGCTTTGAGGTCAACGCGCTGGTGGCGGTGGCGGCGGCACTGGCGCTGGGCGCCGCGGTTGGCGCCTGCACCGGAGTGATCGTCGCCAAAGGCAAAGTGCAGGCCTTTATCGCCACGCTGGTGATGATGCTGTTGCTGCGCGGCGTCACCATGGTGTACACCAACGGCAGCCCGATCAACACCGGTTTCACCGATGTGGCCGACACTTTCGGCTGGTTCGGCATCGGCCGTCCGCTGGGCGTGCCTACGCCGATCTGGATCATGGCGATCGTGTTCATCGCCGCCTGGTATATGCTGCACCATACGCGCCTGGGCCGCTATATTTATGCCCTGGGCGGCAACGAAGCGGCGACCCGTCTGTCCGGCATCAGCGTCGATAAAGTGAAGATTATCGTCTACTCGCTGTGCGGCCTGCTGGCGGCGTTGGCTGGGGTAATCGAAGTGGCGCGCCTGTCGTCGGCGCAGCCAACCGCCGGCACCGGCTATGAGCTGGACGCCATCGCCGCCGTGGTGCTGGGCGGCACCAGCCTGGCCGGCGGCAAGGGGCGCATCGTCGGCACGCTGATCGGGGCACTGATCCTCGGCTTCCTGAACAACGGCCTGAATTTATTGGGTGTTTCTTCCTACTACCAAATGATCGTGAAGGCAGTGGTGATACTGCTGGCGGTTCTGGTAGATAACAAAAGCAACAAGTAACCTCCCCCTACAGGAATCACGATGATGAAAATGAAAAAACTGGCAACCTTAGCCTCCGCCATCGCGCTGAGCGCCACCCTGAGCGCCAATGCCATGGCCAAAGACACCATCGCGCTGGTGGTGTCCACCCTCAACAACCCGTTCTTCGTTTCGATGAAGGATGGTGCGCAGCAAGAGGCCAACAAGTTGGGCTACAACCTGGTGGTGCTAGACTCCCAGAACAACCCGGCGAAAGAGCTGGCCAACGTGCAGGATCTGATGGTGCGGGCGCCCAAGCTGCTGTTGATCAACCCGACCGACTCCGACGCGGTGGGTAACGCCATCAAGATGGCCAACCAGGCTAAGATCCCGGTCATCACGCTGGACCGCGTGGCGAGCAAGGGCGACGTGGTGAGCCACATCGCTTCGGATAACCGCGTGGGCGGCAAAATGGCCGGCGACTTCATCGCCAAGAAAGCGGGCACCGATGCCAAGGTGATTCAGCTGGAAGGCATTGCCGGCACCTCCGCCGCGCGTGAACGCGGCGAAGGCTTCAAACAGTCGCTGGATCAGAATAAATTCACACTGTTGGCCAGCCAGCCGGCCGATTTCGATCGCACCAAGGGTCTGAACGTGATGCAGAACCTGCTGACCGCTCACCCGGATGTGCAGGCGGTATTTGCCCAGAACGATGAAATGGCGTTGGGCGCGCTGCGTGCGCTGCAAACTGCCGGTAAAACCGACGTGATCGTGGTAGGCTTCGACGGCACCGCCGACGGCGTGAAAGCGGTCGAAGGCGGCAAGCTGGCGGCGACCGTGGCGCAGCGCCCCGATCAGATCGGCGTGATCGGTGTGGAAACCGCCGATAAGGTGCTGAAAGGCGAAAAAGTGCCGGCGACCATCCCGGTGGATTTGAAGCTGGTCACTCAGTAAGTCATACCAGCGCCATCGGAACGGGGCGTTTACGATGGCGCGCAATTCAGGAATCAATGCGATGGAAACAGGTAAGCTGGTGGTTCTTGGCAGCATCAATGCCGACCATATCCTCAATATTGAACAGTTCCCCCACCCGGGCGAAACGGTGATCGGGAAACAGTATAAGGTGGCGTTTGGCGGCAAGGGCGCGAATCAGGCGGTGGCGGCCGGGCGCAGCGGGGCGGAGATCGCCTTTATCGCCTGCGTAGGCGCCGATGATATCGGTGAGCGTATCCGCCGGCAGCTGGCGAGCGATCGCATTGATACTCAACCGATTGAAGCCATCGCCGACAGCACCACCGGCGTGGCGCTGATCTTCGTCAACGCCGAAGGCGAGAACGTGATCGGCATTGATGCCGGCGCCAACGCCGCGGTGACGCCGGATTACCTGGCGCGCTACCAACAAAAAGTGATCGACGCCGATGCCCTGCTGATGCAGCTGGAGTCGCCGCTGGAGACGGTGATCGCCGCCGCCCACCTGGCGAAACAACATCAAACGCAGGTGATCCTCAACCCGGCCCCGGCGCGCGAGCTGCCGGACGAGCTGTTGGCCATGATCGATATCATCACCCCGAATGAAACCGAAGCCCAGCGCCTGACCGGCATCGCCGTGGACAACGACGACGATGCGGCGCGTGCGGCGCAGGCGCTGCACGACAAGGGCATCGCGACGGTGATCATCACCCTCGGTAGCCGCGGCGTGTGGCTGAGCGAAAACGGCAACGGCAGCGGCAAACGGGTGCCCGGCTTCAAGGTGCAAGCGGTGGATACCATCGCCGCCGGCGATACCTTTAACGGTGCGCTGGTGACCGCCCTGTTGGAAGGCAAGGTCATGGCCGACGCGGTGCGTTTCGCCCATGCGGCGGCGGCGATCGCCGTGACCCGCCCAGGCGCGCAGCCTTCGGTGCCGTGGCGTGAAGAGATCGACGCCTTCTTGCAGCAGCAGGGGTGATCCTTTGGCCACCATGAAAGATGTCGCCCGCCTGGCGGGCGTTTCAACTTCTACCGTTTCGCATGTGGTCAACAACAATCGCTTTGTCAGCGACAGCGTGCGCGACAAGGTCATGGCGGCCGTGGAACAGCTGAACTATGCGCCTTCCGCGCTGGCGCGCAGCCTGAAGCTCAATCAGACGCGCACCATCGGCATGCTGGTGACCGCCAGCAACAACCCGTTTTATGCCGAAGTGGTGCGCGGCGTGGAGCGCAGCTGCTATGAACGCGGCTACAGTTTAATTCTGTGCAATACCGAAGAAGACGCCGCGCGCATGAACCGCAGCATGGAGACGCTGCTGCAAAAGCGCGTCGACGGTTTGCTGTTGATGTGCACCGAAAACCACCGGCCATCGCAAGATGCCCTGAGCCGCTACCCGTCATTGCCGATCGTGATGATGGACTGGGCGCCGTTCGAGGGCGCCAACGACATTATTCAGGATAACTCGCTGCTGGGCGGCGAGATGGCGACCGACCATCTGATCGCCCGCGGCTACCGCAAGATCGCCTGCATCGCCGGCCCGCAGGATAAAACCACCGCCCGTCACCGACTGGAAGGTTATCGCAACGCGATGCGTCGCGCCGGATTGCCGGTTCCGCCAGGGTATGAAGTGCATTGCGACTTTGAGTTTGAGGGCGGGGTAAACGCCATGCGCCAACTGCTGGCGCTGGACGAGCCGCCGCATGCGGTGTTCGCCGGCAACGACGCGGTGGCGGTAGGCGTTTATCAGGCGCTGTATCAGGCCGGGCTTTCCGTGCCGCAGGATATGGCGGTGATGGGTTACGATGACATTGAGCTGGCGCGTTATTTGGCGCCACCGCTGAGCACCATTCACCAACCGAAGGATTCGCTGGGCGAATTGGCGATCGATGCGCTGATCAACCGCCTGCAGAACCCGGAGCGCGCACCCCAGGTGCTGGTGCTGACGCCCGAGCTGGTGGAACGCGCCTCGGTGGGGCGCCGTTAACTGGCCGCCTTCGCTTCTTTCTTGCTTTCCTGGCCGCTGATCAAATTGCGGCCATCTTTCCTTCTCAGCAACATAAACACCAGCGCCGACGCCACGGTGACGATCCCCATGGTGATAAAGGTGTAATGGAAGTGGTCGATCATGGTGCCTAACGACAGGGATTCGTAAAAACGCAGCACCGCCGCGCTGATCGCCACGCCGAAGCTGATGGACAGCTGTTGGGTGACCGCCAGGACGCTGTTGCCGGCGCTGGCGTTGGCGTCGTTCAAATCCGCCAGGCTGATGGTGTTCATGGCGGTGAACTGGGTGGACATCGCCATGCCCAGCACGAACAGCGGCAGGATCATCAGCCACAGCGGCATGCCCGGGCTTTGCAGGGCGAACTGGGCGATCAGCACCCCGATGATAACGGTGATGCCGACCAGCGTTTTACGGTAGCCGAACCAGCGCAGTACCTGAGTGACGGTGGATTTCGCCATCAGCGAGCCGATGGCGGTTGGCGCCATCATGCAACCGGCGACGATCGCCGTGTAGCCGAATCCCACCTGCAGCATGAGCGGCATTAAAAACGGCACGCAGCCGGTGCCCAGTCTGGAGGCGACGTTGCCGGCGATGCCGACCGAGAAGGTGCGGGTTTTGAACAGGTCGAGACCGATCAGTGGCTGAGGATGGCGGCGTGCGTGCGCGATGTAGCCGAACAGCATTACGAAGCCGCTGAGCAGAATGCCCAGCGAAACGTAGCTGGCCAGCACCCGCTCGCCAAACAGCTCCAGCCCGGTGGAGATCAGCACCAGGCTCAGGCCGAACAGCATAAAGCCAAGGAAATCGAAGCGGCGTTTGGGCGTGGTGAAGTCCGGCATGTATTTGCGTGCATAGAAGATGCCGAGCAGACCGATAGGGATATTGATCAGGAAAATCCAGTGCCAGGTGGCGTAGGTTACCAGCCAGCCGCCCAGCAGCGGCCCCAGAATCGGCCCGACCAGGCCGGGCATGGTGACGAAGTTCAGCACCGGCAGCAGTTCGCTGCGCGGGTAGGCGCGCAGCAGCGCCAAGCGCGCGACCGGCATCATCATCGCGCCGCCGATGCCCTGCAGCACGCGAGAGGCAACCAGCGCGCTCAACGTAGGAGACAAGGCGCACAGCAGCGAACCGAGGGTGAATAACGTGACGGCGAAGATGAATACCCGTCGAGTGCCGAAGCGATCCGCCAGCCAGCCGCTGACCGGGATCAGCATTGCCACCGTCAGCGTGTAGCTGATGACGGCCGATTGCATCGCCAGCGGCGAACGCCCCAGGCTTTGGGCGATCGCCGGCAGCGCGGTGTTGAGGATAGTGGCGTCCAGCGCCTGCATAAAGAACGCCATTGCGGCGATCCACGGTAGTCCTGCCATACTGCGCGCGGATTGGGTCATGGTCGGTCCTGGTTAAATGGTCGTCTGTCCCTCGTCTCTTTCTTCTATATATAAGCGGGGAGCGTGTCTAGTCTTTCTCTTTCAGCAATACCTGGCAGGCGACGAGGGCGCCTGCGCTGTCTCCGGCGAGTATCGCATCGACGATAGCCTGATGATGGCGCAGCTTGATCACTTCATTGCCGGTGATGGCGCGGAAGTAGCTTTGGTACACCGAACTGAACAGGTTGGCGAACGAGGTCAGGAACGGGTTGCCGCTGGCCTCGTAGATGAGCTGGTGGAATTGGGTATCGACCTGGATCCAACGCTCGCGATCAAACTGGGTATGCAGCGCGCGCATTTCCGCCATCAGCCCCGCCAGCAACTTGGTTTGCTGCGGGCTGGCGTGGTTTGCCGCCAACGCGCAGGCCTGCGGCTCCAGCGAGGTGCGCAAGATAAGGAAGTGTTGCATCACCTGATCGAAGTTTTCCCGCGTCATCCACCAGGTCAGTAAATCTTGATCGAGGAAATTCCATTGGCTTTGCGGCATCACGCGGGTGCCAATGCGCGGGCGCGGCAATAACATGCCTTTGGCGGCTAACATCTTCACCGCTTCGCGCACTGCGGTACGGCTGACGCCGAATTGCTCGCCCAGTTCCATTTCACCAGGCAGGATGCTGCCGGCCTGATAATCGCCTGCCAGAATTTGTTGGCCGAGTTTTTCTGCAAGCAGATAAGAAAGATTGCGTTGGGCGGCCTGTTGTTGTGCATTTAACGGCATGGCTGCGGATCCTTACTGACATCGTTATTTCTATTTTACTCCAGTGATCGCCAGCTTTTATGGCTGTTTGCCTGAAAAAGTGACATAAATTCGCCGCTTTTTCGCCCTTTTGTTGAAAAAAAACGCGCTTGAAAAGTTTTTTGCAATTAGGGGTTGCGGCCTGCCGAGAACTCCCTATAATGCGCCTCCACTGACCGGGAACAACGACTGACAAGCCGCCGGG
>NZ_JBQEOW010000007.1:0-254197 GCF_052045405.1 Serratia sp. 22278
AAGGTCAGCACCGCCAGCACGGCGCACAGCTTGCGCGCCAGCGAGGCGGCGGGGCCGCTGCGGGCGGCGCGGGCGGCGGTGAAACCGTTGGGGAACGCCGGGATGAGCGGCAGGCAGCACAGCATGATGGCCGCCAAAATCAGGTAGACCGCCATCAGGCCGAAGTGCGCGAATAGCGGCGGCAGCACCAGCAGCCCGACCGCGCCCAGCACCAGCTGGCCGAGCACCCAGAAGGCATAGACGCGGCTGGGATTGGCGGTGCCGGCGGCGCAGGTGATGCACAGGATCATCAGGGTACCGCCCGCCAGCGAGGCGATAAAGCGCAGCGGCAGCAGCAGGGTGAAATCCTGCACCAGCGCCGAAGCCAGGTTGCCGGCGATAAACACCAGCGCCGACAGCGTAGCGACCCGCCGCCAGTTGATGCGCCCGATCCACCACCACGCCGGCAGCGTGGCCAGGCTCATGGCACCGAGTTCGGTGGAGAACAGGTGGCCAATCTGCGCCGGACCGAGCTGCCACTGCGCGGCGAGCTGGGCGGCCACGGCGGGGGCGGTCATCAGAATGCCCGGCGCGATGGCGGCGAAGACGATAATGGCGGTCAGCAGCCGCGGCGGGCAGGGGAGCGCCGCGCCGACGGTGGGCGCGGAAACCGAATCACTGGACATAAACCTTATTCCCCAAGCGTTAAGTGACGATGAAATATCCCGCTCGGCCCGATTGCGGGCAGGGGGAAGCCGCGCCATAAATGGCGAATACGTTCTGGCGTTATTTTTCGGCCGTCGGCAGCGGCGGCCGCTATCGGGCGTTAACCGTGGGCGAGAAAACCGCCGGCGACCAGTTCGGTGCGGTTCACCACGTCGGTTTTGGCGAAAATATTGCGCATATGGGTTTTCACCGTGGACAGCGAAATGCCCAGCTTCAGGGCGATGCGCTTATTGCTGGCGCCTTCGCGCACCAGGTTGACGATCTCTTGCTCTTTGGCGGTCAGCAGCTGCGCCTCGCCGTCGGGCAGCAGATCGCGCGTCGCCAGCTCGATCAGCGGCAGCACCGCGCGCAGTCGGCCGCGCTCCGCTTCGGTAAACGGCGTATCGCGGATCAGCGATACCCCGGCGACGATGCGCTTGCGCTGGCGGATGAAGATCTCCGTCATGTCGCGCATGTCGTTCGGCAGCATAAAGTCGTGGTAATAGCGGCGGTTGCCGGCGATCGCCGCCGGGCTCATGCCGACCATGGTGATGTCCTGGCGATGGAAATTGGCCGGCTGCAGCGGGTCTATCTGCTGGAAGTGGTTCAGGTACTGCTGATGCGTTTTATCGGGCATGCCGTGCAGGATGTAGTGATCCGGCCGCAGGTCGCGATCGACCAGATAAAACACCCCGGCGGACACCGGGATCAGGTGCGTAATGGTCGCCAAACAACTGTTGATAAAGGCATCGGATGCGGTGCTGTGCATGATTCGTGTTCCTCCCTTTATCGTTCAACTGGAGAATGTTGGCGGTCAATATATGAACGATACAAGCATAGTTGTAGCAATTTGGCAACACAATAAAAACATATTAACAACGTGAGGCCGATTGCAATAAAACACATAAATAACAAGATGACACTGCGTTAGTCAGGGCTTTTCAGGCTGTATTCATCGCGATTTTCATTAATAGGTTAATGAAATAATTCACCGCTTTTCCCGCTGAATTTACAGCGCTTTTCAATGCTTGCCTGGGCGAGGCCCTCGCCGCTCTGCGCGTGCTACAACCGGCGCGACCGTCGCCGTCCCTCGTTCTTAAGAACGATAGCCAGGCTTTTCCACCGCTTCCTACACTGCGAATTGAAGATAGCGCCAGGCGGCGCCAAACGTATAAGACGAAAAAATGATGACCTTTCTCGGGCTGAGGCGTCGGGTTGTTCAGTCCACATGACCATACGGGGAACGAACGATGCAGAAAAAAACGCTGGCGGTGGCGTTGAGCGGCGCCTTATCGGGCCTGGCTCAGGGGGCGGACGCCGATCGCCCCAATGTGCTGATCATTCTGGTGGACGACATGGGCTACTCCGACATCAGCCCGTTCGGCGGCGAGATACCGACCCCCAACCTGCAGGCGCTGGCCGAGCGGGGCGTGCGCATGAGCCAGTACTACACCTCGCCGATGTCGGCGCCGGCGCGGTCGATGTTGATGACCGGCAACACCAACCAGCAGGCCGGCATGGGCGGCATGTGGTGGTATGAGAGCACCGCCGCGCAGCCGGGCTATGAAATGCGGCTGACCGACCGCGTGACCACATTGCCGGAGCGCTTTCGCGACGCGGGTTACGCCACCATGATGGCGGGCAAATGGCACCTGGGCTATGTCGACGGCGCCAAACCGACCGATCGCGGCTTCGAACGCGCCTTCGCTTTCATGGGCGGCGGCACCAGCCATTTCGACGATGCGAAACCGCTGGGCACCGTGGAGGCGTTCCACACCTTCTACACCCTGAACGGCAAACGCGTGTCATTGCCCAAAGATTTCTACTCCAGCAAGGCCTATGCCGATCAACTGGAACAGTGGATCCGCGAGACGCCGCAGAATAAGCCCGTCTTCGCTTATCTGGCGTTCACCGCGCCGCACGATCCGCTGCAGGCGCCGGATGACTGGATCGCCAAATTCGACGGCAAATACGACGCCGGCTACCAGCAGGCCTATCAGCAGCGCATTCAACGCCTGAAAGCGCTGGGGTTGATTTCCGATCGCACGCCGATGCCGACGCTGGCGCTGGATAAGGCCTGGAACGCGCTGACGCCCGAGCAACAAAAATATGAAGCCAAGACCATGCAGGTGTACGCGGCGATGATTGCCTATATGGACGATCAGGTCGGCGCGGTGCTGAACACCCTGAAGCAGACCGGTCGCGATCAAAATACGGTGATCGTGTTCGCCACCGACAACGGCGCCAACCCCGCCAGCGGCTTCTACTACGGCTCGAAGCCGGAGTATTGGCGGCAGTTCGACAACAGCTACGCCAACCTCGGCCGCAAGGGATCGTTCATCTCCTACGGGCCGCACTGGGCCAACGTCAGCAATGCGCCGTATGCCAACTACCACAAAACCACCAGCGCACAGGGCGGCATCAATACCGATTTCATCATCTCCGCGCCACAGCTGAAAGGGCGCGGCGGCATCGACCGCACGCCGATGGCGGTGTATGACATCGCCCCGACGCTGTACGACTATGCCGGCATCGATGCCAACAAACCGCTGAAGGCCAAACCGACGCTGCCGATGGTCGGCGTCAGCTTCAAGCGCTATTTCAGCGGCGAGGCCAACGGCGTGCCGCGCGCGACCTACGGCGTGGAGCTGCATAACCAGGCCGCCTATGTAGACGGCATCTGGAAGCTGCGGCGGTTGGTGAAGGCCGGGCCGACGGCGCAGATGGCGCCGTGGGGGCTGTTCAACCTGCATGACGATCCGCTGGAAACGCGCGATCTGGCCGCCGCTAACCCGGAACGGGTCAAACGGCTGAGCGAAGCGTATCGCCGCTTTGCGCAGCAGAGCATGGTCATTGAAGCCAAAGGCGCAGCGATCGACTATCTCGGCGTTGACGCCAGCACCGGTGGCTACATCGGCCTGGATCCGCAGACCCACAAACCGTTGCCGCAGGCGGCGCCATGAATCTGGCCCAGCTGCGCGCGCAGCAGATCCCGGTGGAGAGCGAACCGCGCGCGGCGGCGCCTTTTCATTTGCTGGTGAAGCCGATCGGCGCCGGCTGCAACCTGGGTTGCCGCTACTGTTACTACCCGCAGCGCCAGCAAGAGCGGACGCGCAAGATGGACGACGACCTGCTGGCGGAGTTTATCCGCGGCTACATCGCCGCCCAACCGCGTTACAGCCGCGAGATCAACTTCGTCTGGCAGGGCGGTGAGCCGCTGCTGGCGGGGATCGGTTTTTACAAGCGGGCGCTGGCGTTGCAGCGCCGCTATGCGCCGCCGGGCGTGCGGATCAGCAACAGCCTGCAGACCAATGGCACACTGCTGAACGACGCCTGGTGCCGGCTGTTCCGGCAGCATCACTTTATCCTCGGCGTCAGCCTGGACGGCGATCGCGAGGTGCAGGACGCCCACCGGCCGGACAAGCGAGGCGGCGCCAGCTATGACGCCGCGCTGCGCGGCATTGCGTTGTTGCAGCGTCATCAGATCGACTTCAACCTGCTGATGGTGGTGCACGACGGCGTCGCGGATCGCGCCGAGGCGATCTACGATCATGCGGTGGCGATCGGGGCGCGTTATTTGCAGTTCCAGCCGCTGATGCTGGAAGGGGATGCGCCCACCGCCGGTTACGGACTGAGCGCCGCCAACTGGGGGCGCTTCATGCTGGCGGTATACCGCCGCTGGCGCAGCCGCGGGCACGTCGGCCAGGTGTTTGTGATGAATATTGAGCAGGTCTACGCGCAGTATTTCACTCACGTCAGCCCCAGCTGCGTGCACGCCGAACGCTGCGGCGGCAATCTGGTGATGGAGCCGGACGGTCGCCTCTACGCCTGCGATCACCTGATCAATGCGCAGCACCTGCTCGGCCATGCCGATCGCCACACGCCGCTCGCCACCCTGGCGGCAAGGGCGGCGGAGATGCCGTTCGGCAAGAACAAAAGCCTGCGCCGCGAGTGCCAACGCTGCAGCGTGAAAAGCGTCTGCCAGGGCGGTTGCCCGGCGCATGTGGGCGAAGATCGCTACAACCGGCTGTGCGCCGGCTATTACGCCTTCTTTTCCGCGCTGCTGGCGCCGCTGCGCGCCTACCCGCGCAGCCCGCAGGGGGCAATGCAGTGGCGCGCCGCCGTGAGCGCGGCCGCAGGTTGAAAGCGTCTCGTCCTTAAGGACGATAGTCAGCATTTTCCTTTCCTCTCTATAGTGAGATGACCGCCGCTGGCGGTGAAAAACCTGCAAGCACCTGCATGCATCAGGCCAAAACTATAAGAGGAAATAACCATGAACCTGTCGTCGCGGTTGCACGCCCACCTGGCTCGAGGCAAGGTCGGCTTTCCCACCACCCTGGCCAGTTCGGTCGGGGTGATCATGGCCAGCCCGGTGATCCTGACGGTCACCAGCGGCTTCGGCATCGGCGGCGATACCTTCGCGCTGGCGATGCTGATCGCCTTCATCATGATGCAGGCGCAGCTCACCACTTTCTCCGAAGCGGCGGCGCTGTTGCCGACCTCAGGTTCGGTTTACGACTACATCTCCTGCGGCATGGGGCGCTTTTTCGCCATCACCGGCGCGCTGTCGGCCTACCTGATCGTGCACATCTTCGCCGGCACCGCCGAGACCATTCTCTCCGGCATCATGGCGCTGGTGAACTTCGAGCATCTCAACACCCTGATGGAAAGCCACAACGCCTCCTGGATGGTCGGCGTCGGGCTGGTTGTCGTGTTCGGCATGCTCAACGCGTTCGGCATCGAGGCCTTCGGCAAGGCGGAGATCGTGCTGACCTTCGCCATGTGGAGCACGCTGGTGTTTTTCGGCATCGTCGGGCTGCTGTCGCCGCATGCGGTGCCGCTCGAGGGCTGGTTCGGCAGCACGCTGAGCCTGAACGATCCCTTCGCGGTGTTCAGTCTGATCGGCATGGCGATGTTCATGTTCGTCGGCTGTGAGCTGGTGACGCCGATGGCGCCGGAGATCAAACGCTGCGATCGGGTGATCCCGCGGGCGATGGCGCTCGGGCTGTGCGGCGTGGCGGTGTGCATGGCGCTTTACGGCGCGGCGCTCAGCCACCAGGTGGAAAACGTGGTGATCGACGCCGCCAGCGGCACGCGCCTGCTGGAAACGCCGATGGCCATCCCGGCCTTCGCCGGCCAGGTGATGGGCCAGTTCGGCAAATACTGGCTGGGCGTCGGCCTGCTGCTGGCGGGCGCGGCGACCATCAACACGCTGATGGCGGCGGTGCCGCGCATTCTGTACGGCATGGCGCTGGACGGCGCGTTGCCGCGCATGTTCGCCTATCTGCACCCGCGCTTTAAGACGCCGGTGGTCGGCATTCTGGTGGCGGTCCTGATCCCCTGCGTACACGCCTTCGCCATTCAGGGCAACCTCGACAAGATCATTCCGCTGGTGCTGGCGGCGGTGTGCGCCTGGGGCGTGGCCTACCTGCTGGTGACCTGCTCGGTGGTGCTGCTGCGCCTGCGCCGCCCCGATCTGCCGCGCGCCTATAAATCGCCGTGGTTCCCGCTGCCGCAGATCGTCTCCAGCGTCGGCATCGTGCTGGCCATCGTCTACATCACGCCGCCGGGGATGAATCCGCGCGACGTCTACATTCCCTTCGGCTGGATGATCGGCCTGACCGCCGCCTATGCGCTGTTCTGGACGCTGTGCGTGCAGAAAGTGAATCCGTTCAAGCCGGTGCCGGTCGAACAGGTGCTGGAGAACGCGTTCGCCAAGGGTGAAAACGAGGAGGCGCAGTTTGATCGGCTTACTTCCCTCACTTAATCGCGCCTGGCGGCGAGCGCCGTCGGGCTATCGGCCGGGCGCCGCGCTGGATCGTCTGGCGCGCAACCTGGAACCCTACGCGTGCGAACGCCTGGCGCCGGGCCTGCTGCGGCTGACGCTGCCGCAGGGGACGCAGATCGAGGTCAGCGAACAGGTGCAGGGGCTGTTTATGGCGCATATCGTCAGCCACCGTTTTCGGCTGCAGGGCGCATGCGCAGCGCAGCCTCCGCTGACGCTGGACGTGGTGGCCGGCGGTTGGCTGCGGCGGCGCGGGGTGCGCTATCTGCTGCGTCAGCGCCATACGGCCGTGCAGCGGTTGCTGGCCGGCCTGCAGCGCTACCCGCAGATCGGCGAGACGCTGGCGCAGCTGGATTTTCGCCGCGTGCGGCTGACGGTGAACGACGGGCGCTGGCAGGTGGATATCGAGCATTTCGCCGCCTCGGAGGTGGTCAGCCGCGTGCCGGCCGGCCGCCGCTATCTGCGGCTGGATACCGAACAGCGGCGGCTGCTGTTGAGCAGTCTGCTGATGATCGGCCAACTGATGGAGAAGCTGAATCATGAATAGAGTGGTTGTGATTACCGGCGGCGGCACCGGCGTCGGCGCCGCCTGCGCCCGTCTGCTGGCGGCGCAGGGCGATCGGGTGTTCATCATCGGCCGCCGTCCGGAACCGCTGACGGCGCTGGCGCAAGAGATCGGCGCGCAGGCGCTGGTGGGCGACGCCGCCAGCGGCGAGAGCTGGGCCCACACGCTGCTGCCGGCCATTCTGCGCGACGCCGGGCGTATCGACTGCCTGATCGGCAGCGCCGGCGGCATGGGCTTCAAGCGCATTACCGAGATGACCGACGCGCAGTGGCAAGGGGCGATGGACAGCAACCTCAACAGCGCTTTCGCCAGTGCGCGCGCCTGCCTGCCGGAGCTGATCAAGAGCGGCGGCAACCTGCTGTTCGTGGCCTCGATCGCCTCGCTGGCCGCCGGGCCGGAGGTTTGCGGCTACGTTACCGCCAAGCACGCGCTGATCGGGCTGATGCGTTCCATCGCCCGCGACTATGGCCCGCTGGGCGTGCGCGCCAACGCGGTGTGCCCGGGCTGGGTGACCACGCCGATGGCGGACGAAGAGATGCAACTGCTGATGGACGCCCATCAGATTTCGCTGGAGCAGGCCTACCAAATGGTCTGTCGCGATGTACCGCTGCGCCGGCCGGCCAGCGCCGAGGAGATCGCCCGCGTCTGCCGTTTCCTCTGTTCCAGCGAAGCTTCCATCATTACCGGCGCGGCGCTGGTGGCCGACGGCGGCTCCACCATTGTCGATGTGCCGACCCTGGCTTTCACTTCCCTGTAAGGAGCATTTCCATGAGTTCAGAAGCGGTATTCATTCAGGTTGGCGCGCTGGCGGAAGGTTTTGCGCCGCACAGCAACACGCTGGAACGGCAGCACGGCCTGGCGGGCGCCACGTTGACGCTGCGCTTTAGCGACGGCGCGACGCAGCGCTGTCGGTTTACCGATGAGCAGACGCTGGAGTGGGGGGAACGGCGCGGTATCGCCTATCGCGCCACCAGCATTCGCCCCGGCGTGTTGTTCATCGATTTTCTCGATCCCGCCCGCGCCAACGCCAGCATTACGCTGGTGTACGACCGCAATCAGGGCAACTTCAGCGCGGTGTACGGCCAACTGCCGGACGAAGCGCAGGCGCGGCTCGACGCCTTCAGCCGGGTTGAGCAGGGGCTGCCGCTGACCGCAGTCGAGGCCGAATTCCGCTTCGGCACGCTGGATGACGCCGACGCGGCACCGCCGGGCTTTACCGATGAGCTGATCGGCATGCGCAACATGTACACCTACAGCCCGACCGAGCGCTACGAGCACATCTACCTGAACGACAACTTCTACGCCTGGCAGTGTCTGGACGGGGTGGAGAAAGGACTGGCGGACGTGGATCGCTGCCACTACGTGAAGGTGGCGGAGCAGCTTTATCTGTTTGTCTGGCGCGAGAAGATCATTCCGACGCTGGGCGTGGTGATGATCGATCTGCAGGGCATGCGCACCGACGGCAAGATCCTCGGTTATCAGGGCAGCGATTTCAGCGCGCTGAGCAACTTTGCGGTCGGCGCCCACGCGCAGGTGCTGAACACCACGCGCCACCCGCGAGGATAGGCCGATGAGCGCAACCTATGCGGCCGACGCCTTTGCCGGGCAGGCGGTGCTGGTGACCGGCGGCGCGCAGGGCATCGGGCTGGCGATCGTCAGCGCCTTCGCCCGGCTGGGCGCCGAGGTGACGATCGCGGACGTGCAGCTGCCGCAGGCGCAGGCGGCGGCGCAAATGCTGCGGGACGAAGGGCTGAGCGTGCAGGCACTGGCTTGCGATCTGGCCGAGCCGGGGCAGGTCGCCGAGTTGGTGGCGGCGGTGGGCGAGCGGCATCAACGGTTGGATGTGGTGATCCACAACGCTGCCTATTTTCCGCTGACGCCGTTCGCTGCCATCGACGCGGCCCTGTTGCAACGCACGCTGAGCGTCAATCTGATGGCGCCGTTCTTTCTGGCGCAGGCGGCGCTGCCGTGGATGCGCCGCGCCGGCGGCGGCAGCCTGCTGGTGACCTCGTCGGTGACCGGCCCGCGGGTGGCGTATCCGGGGCTGGCGCACTACGCCGCCTCCAAGGCCGGGGTGAACGGGTTTATTCGCGCGGCGGCGCTGGAGCTGGCGGCGGAGAATATTCGCGTCAACGGCGTGGAGCCGGGGATGATCCGCACGCCGGCGATGGCCAACCTGGGCGATGCGCAGGTGAATCAGGCGATCGCCGCCGCGGTGCCGCTCGGGCGGCTGGGGGAACCGGAAGACATCGCCGCGGCGATGGTGTTTCTCGCCTCGCCGGCGGCGGCCTATATCACCGGCCAGACGCTGGTGGTGGACGGCGGCGCGCTGTTGCCAGAAACGAATGCTCCGCTTGCTTGATGCAGCCACGCCCCCCAGTCGCTTACTTGAGTAAGCGACTGGGGATTTACGCCTTGGCCGCCTGGCTGCAACGCCAATTAATGTGAGAATTCCGGTGGGTTAAATCACTGCTTGGCGGGATGCGCGGTGACGTTGGCGGGCAGGCTGTCGCCTAGGGTGATCAGCTCGTCCAGCAACGTCATCAGCTGGTCCATTTTCTGCCGCGAGAAAGCGGCTTCAATCTCGGCGTAGCCCTGTTCCACCTGGTGGCGCGCCACTTCATACAGATCCTGACCCTGCTGGGTCAGCGACACGTACAGCTTGCGCTGATCGTTGACCGGCTTGAGGCGGAAGATCAGTTTGTCGCGCTCCATGCGCGACAGAATGCCGGTCAGGCTGGGGCGCAGGATGCAGGTTTCCGCCGCCAGTTCGTGGAATTCGATCGAGCGGCTGTTGGCCAGCACGCGGATGATGCGCCACTGCTGCTCGGTGAGATTGTGGCTTTTCAGGATCGGGCGGAAGAACCCCATGGCGGTTTCACGCGCCTGCAGCAGGGCGATGGTTAACGATTCATGCATAAGTTTGGCCTTAGCTATCAAGGTGTTCGCTGTTACGGCGCTCGTCATGGGGGCGCCTGCCCCGCAAAGCCCGATTTGTTAATAACTTAATAGTAGCCAAAGTTACCCGCAGGGATAAAGCAAAAATGTGTGGCGCAGCGAAAAATGGCGAGAAAAATGATTAATGCGTTGAATAATCACGCCAATGTTTGTTGTTTGTGAATATTTTGTTATCACGATCACAAATCATTCCAAGCGCGTTGCGTAAAAGCTGCACAGCGTATAAAAGTAATCATTAATATATTAATGAATGCCGGTTGTCATGTTTTGCCATTGGAGGAGTTCGCATGAAAGGCACCGTATTTTCCGTTGCGCTGAACCACCGCAGCCAACTGGACGCCTGGGATCAGGCGTTTCACCAGCCGCCGTACCAGACCCCGCCCAAAACCCCGGTGTGGTTTATCAAACCGCGCAATACCCACCTCGCCAACGGCGGGGCGATCCCGTTTCCGGCCGGTGAAACCGTGCAGAGCGGCGGCACGCTGGCGGTGATCATCGGCGACACCGCGCGCAAGGTGCCGGCGGCGCAGGTGAGCCGTTATCTGGCCGGTTACGCGTTGGCCAACGACGTCAGCCTGCCGGAAAGCAGCTTCTATCGCCCGGCGATCAAGGCCAAATGCCGCGACGGCTTCTGCCCGCTGGGAGAGATAGGCCAACTGGAGAATGCCGATCGGCTGGAGATCGTCACCGAGATCAACGGCGTGGAGCAGGATCGCTGGTCCACCGCCGATCTGGTGCGCTCGGTGCCGGAGCTGATCGCCGCCATCAGCGATTTCATCACCCTGCAGCCGGGCGATGCGGTGCTGATCGGCACCCCGCACCAGCGGGTGGCGATCAAACCGGGGGATGAGGTGACGGTGCGCGCCGCCGGCCTGCCCACTCTGAGCAACCGCGTCACCCAGGCAGGAGCCGCATCATGAAACATGCCCGTATTCGCCATCATGGCCAGATCGTCAACGTTCCGGTGGACGACCAGCTGCGCGTCACGTTGCCGAACGGCGAGGTGCTGCAGGAGCGCGAAGTGGAATGGCTGCCGCCGGCGCAGGGCACGGTGTTCGCCCTGGGGCTGAACTATGCCGACCACGCCAGCGAGCTGGAATTCAAGGCGCCGGAAGAGCCGCTGGTGTTCCTCAAGGCGCCGAACACTTTGACCGGCCATCGTCAGGTATCGGTGCGTCCGGCCGACGTGGAGTACATGCATTACGAAGCCGAGCTGGTGGCGGTGATCGGCAAGACCGCACGCAACGTCAGCCGCGAGCACGCCATGGAGTATGTGGCGGGTTACACCCTGTGCAACGACTACGCCATCCGCGACTACCTGGAAAACTACTACCGGCCGAATCTGCGGGTGAAGAGCCGCGATACCCTGACGCCGATCGGGCCGTATATCGTCGATCGCGACGACGTCGCCGATCCGCACCGGCTGGCGCTCAGCACCTACGTCAACGGCGAGCTGCGCCAGCGCGGCAGCACCGCCGACATGATTTTCGACATTCCGTTCCTGATCGCCTACCTGAGCGAATTCATGACGCTTCAGCCGGGCGACATGATCGCCACCGGCACGCCGAAAGGGCTGGCCGACGTGCGGCCGGGCGACGAAGTGGTGGTGGAGATCGAAGGCATCGGCCGTTTGGTTAACCACATTATCAGTGAAAAAGATTACGAGGAGAGCCTGCGATGAAAACCATCAACCACTGGATCAACGGCAAGAACGTCGCCAGCAAAGAGTATTTCACCACCACCAACCCGGCGAACGGCGAGGTGCTGGCGGAGGTGGCCTCCGGCGGCCAGCTGGAGATCGACCAGGCGGTGGCGGCCGCGAAAGAGGCGTTCCCCAAGTGGGCGAATACGCCGATGAAAGAGCGCGCGCGCCTGATGCGCCGTCTGGGTGAACTGATCGACCAGAACGTGCCGCAGATCGCCGAAATGGAAACCGCCGACACCGGCCTGCCGATCCATCAGACCAAAAACGTGCTGATCCCGCGCGCCTCGCACAACTTCGAATTCTTCGCCGAGGTGTGCCAGCAGATGAACGGCAAGACCTACCCGGTGGACGACAAGATGCTCAACTACACGCTGGTGCAGCCGGTGGGGGTCTGCGCGCTGGTGTCGCCGTGGAACGTGCCGTTCATGACCGCCACCTGGAAAACTGCGCCTTGCCTGGCGCTGGGCAACACGGCGGTGCTGAAAATGTCCGAACTGTCGCCGCTGAGCGCCGATCGCCTGGGCGAGCTGGCGCTGGAAGCCGGCATTCCGGCCGGGGTGCTGAACGTGGTGCAGGGCTACGGCGCCACCGCCGGCGACGCATTGGTGCGCCATAAAGACGTGCGCGCGGTCTCCTTCACCGGCGGCACCGCCACCGGCCGCCGCATCATCGAAAGCGCCGGGCTGAAGAAATTCTCCATGGAGCTCGGCGGCAAGTCGCCGGTGCTGATCTTTGAAGACGCCGACATCGAGCGGGCGCTCGACGCCGCGCTGTTCACCATCTTCTCGATCAACGGCGAACGCTGCACCGCCGGTTCGCGCATCTTTATTCAGGAGAGCATCTACCCGGAATTCGTCAAACGCTTCGCCGAGCGCGCCAACCGTCTGCGCGTCGGCGATCCGCAAGATCCCAACACCCAGGTGGGGGCGCTGATCAGCCCTCAGCACTGGGAAAAAGTTTCCGGCTATATCCGCCTCGGGGTGGAGGAAGGGGCGACCCTGTTGGCCGGCGGCCCGGATAAACCGGCCGGCTTGAGCCACGGCAACTTCCTGCGCCCGACGGTGCTGGCGGATGTCGACAACCGGATGCGCGTGGCGCAGGAGGAGATCTTCGGGCCGGTGGCCTGCCTGCTGCCGTTCAAATCAGAAGAAGACGGCCTGCGCATGGCCAACGACGTGGAGTACGGCCTGGCGTCGTACATCTGGACGCAGGATGTGAGCAAGGTTCTGCGCCTGGCCCGCGGCATCGAAGCGGGCATGGTTTTCGTCAACACCCAAAACGTACGCGATCTGCGCCAACCGTTCGGCGGCGTGAAAGCCTCCGGCACCGGCCGCGAAGGCGGCGAATACAGCTTCGAAGTGTTCGCCGAAATGAAGAACGTGTGCATTTCCATGGGTGACCACCCGATCCCGAAATGGGGCGTCTGAGCCTCAGGCCACAATAATAACGAAAGAGATGAGAACAATGACGACAAAACTGACCACTAATGCTGTCCCTGCTCCCGACGTCGTGCGCTGTGCCTACATGGAGATTCAGGTCACGAACCTTAAAGCCGCACGCGAATTTTACGTCGATATCCTCGGCCTGGTCGTAACCGCCGAAGATGACAAAACCCTCTACCTGCGTTCGATGGAGGAGTTCATTCACCATAACCTGGTGCTGCGCGAAGGCCCGGTCGCCGCCGTGGCGGCGTTTGCTTTCCGCGTGCGCACGCCGGAAGACGTCGATCGCGCCGAAGCGTATTTCAAGGCGCTTGGCTGCCGCACCGAGCGGCGGGTGAACGGGTTCGCCAAAGGCATCGGCGATGCGGTGCGGGTAGAAGATCCGCTCGGTTTCCCGTATGAGTTTTTCTACGATGTGCAGCACGTCGAGCGTCTGGCCTGGCGTTACGATCTGTATACGCCGGGCGCGCTGGTGCGCCTCGACCACTTTAACCAAATCACCCCTGATGTGCCGCGCGCCGTGGAATATATCCAGGGGCTGGGTTTCCGCGTGACGGAAGACATCCGCGATGAAGACGGCGTGGTTTACGCCGCCTGGATGCGCCGCAAGGCGACGGTGCACGATACCGCGATGACCGGCGGCGCCGGGCCGCGCATGCACCACATCGCCTTCGCCACCCATGAAAAACACAACATTTTGGCCATCTGCGACAAGCTCGGCGCGCTGCGCAAATCCGATTTGATCGAACGCGGCCCTGGCCGTCACGGCGTCTCCAACGCGTTCTATCTCTACCTGCGCGATCCTGATGGCCACCGTGTGGAAATCTACACGCAGGATTACTACACCGGCGATCCGGACAACCCGACCGTGACCTGGGACGTGCATGACAACCAGCGCCGCGACTGGTGGGGTAATCCGGTGGTGCCGAGCTGGTACACCGAAGGATCGCTGGTGTTGGATCTCGATGGGCAGCCGCAGCCGGTCATCGAACGCAGCGCGCCCAGCGAAATGGCCGTCACCATCGGCGCAGACGGTTTTTCCTATACCCGCGAGGGCGATACGGAAAAAGGTTTCAAACTTGGCAATACGCTGTAAATGCTGCTGCGCGGGCCTCGCCCGCGCCTATGCGCCGTGTGGAGAACGCTATGCCCCATTTTTACGCTGAATGTACCGACAACATCCGCCGCGAGGCGGATTTGCCCACCCTGTTCGCCAAGGTCAACGAGGCGCTGGCGGCGACCGGCATCTTCCCTCTGGCCGGCGTGCGCAGCCGCGCCATCTGGCTCGATACCTGGCAAATGGCCGACGGCAAGCAGGATTACGCCTTCGTGCACATGACGCTGAAGATCGGCCACGGTCGCAGTCTGGAAAGCCGGCAGCAGGTGGGCGAGATGCTGTTTGCGCTGATCAAGGAACACTTCGCCGCGCTGATGGCGCAGCGTTACCTGGCGCTCTCTTTCACCATGGAAGAGCTGGATCCGGTGCTGAATTACAAACAGAACAATGTCCACGCGCTGTTCAACAAGGCGTGAATAAGGGGTCGTAAATGCTGGATAAAGAGCAGGTTAACCGCGCCGTGCAGCGCCTGCATCAGGCGGAAAAGAGTCGTGAACAGATCCGCGCCCTGTCGCTCGATCATCCCGAGATCACCATTGAAGACGCCTATGCCATTCAGCGGCAGTGGGTAGAACTGAAGATCGCCGAGGGGCGCACGCTCAAAGGCCACAAGATCGGCCTGACCTCACGGGCCATGCAGGTGAGCTCGCAGATCACCGAGCCGGATTACGGCGCGTTGCTGGACGACATGTTCTTCAACGACGGCAGCGACATTCCGATCGATCGCTTTATCGTGCCGCGGGTGGAGGTGGAACTGGCGTTCGTGCTGGCCAAGCCGCTGCGCGGGCCGAACTGCACGCTGTTCGACGTCTACAACGCCACCGACTACGTCATTCCGGCGCTGGAGATCATCGATGCGCGCAGCCACAACGTCGATCCCGAGACGCAGCGGCCGCGCAAGGTGTTCGACACCATCTCCGACAACGCCGCCAACGCCGGGGTGGTGATGGGGGGGCGGCCGATCAAGCCGGATGCGCTGGATCTGCGCTGGATCTCCGCGCTGCTGTACCGCAACGGCGTGATTGAAGAGTCCGGCGTGGCGGCGGCGGTGCTCAACCACCCGGCCAACGGCGTGGCCTGGCTGGCCAACAAGCTGGCGCCGTATGAGGTGGAGCTGGAAGCGGGGCAGGTGATCCTCGGCGGTTCCTTCACCCGGCCGGTGCCGGCGCGGCGCGGCGATACTTTCCACGTCGATTACGGCCCGATGGGCTGCATCAGCTGCCGCTTCGTCTAATAAGCAGGCTCGGCGAACCGAGCCGCAATAACCGGGCGGGGGCCACGCGCCGCGCCCGCTTGTCAGGGAGAATGCGATGTTAACCAACCACTTCAAGCGAGCGCTGCAGGAAAAACGCCCGCAGATCGGGCTGTGGCTCGGGTTGTGCAGCAGCTACAGCGCCGAGCTGCTGGCCGGCGCCGGTTTCGACTGGCTGCTGATCGACGGCGAACATGCGCCCAACAACGTGCAGACGGTGCTGGGGCAGCTGCAGGCGGTCGCCCCTTACCCCAGCCAGCCGGTGGTGCGGCCGCCGTGGAACGACGCGGTGATCATCAAGCAACTGCTGGACGTCGGCGCGCAAACCTTATTGATCCCGATGATTCAGAACGCCGAACAGGCGCGCGACGCGGTGCGCGCCACGCGCTATCCGCCGCATGGCGTGCGCGGCGTCGGCAGCGCCCTGGCGCGCGCTTCGCGCTGGAACCGGGTGCCCGATTACCTGCAGCAGGCCGACGAGCAGATGTGCGTGCTGGTGCAGATTGAAACCCGCGAGGCGGTGAAAAACCTCGACGCCATTCTGCAGGTGGAAGGGGTGGACGGCGTGTTCATCGGCCCGGCGGATCTCAGCGCCGACATGGGCTTCGCCGGCAATCCGCAGCACCCGGAGGTGCAGCGCACCATCGATGACGCCATCGCGCGCATCCGCGCCGCCGGCAAGGCGCCGGGCATTTTGATGGCCAACAAGGCGCTGGCGCAGCGCTATCTGGAAGCCGGCGCGCTGTTCGTCGCGGTAGGGGTGGATACCACCCTGCTGGCGCGGGCGGCGGAAGCCCTGGCGGACGAGTTCAAACAGGGCGGGGCGCAAGCACCTTCATCGGGAGTCTACTGAACCATGAACCACGTCGATTCGCTGCCGCCGGCCAACCCGGCGCAGCAACATAAAGCGTTAACCGCCGCCGAGCAATCGGTGATTAAAAAGTTGTTTCGGCGCCTGATCATTTTCCTGTTCGTGTTGTTTGTTTTCTCTTTCCTCGACCGCATCAACATCGGCTTCGCCGGGCTGACGATGGGCAAAGATCTCGGCCTCAGCTCGACCATGTTCGGGCTGGCGGCGACGTTGTTCTATGTCACCTACGTGATCTTCGGCATTCCCAGCAACATGATGCTGAGCAGGGTCGGCGCGCGGCGCTGGATCGCCACCATCATGGTGCTGTGGGGCGTCGCCTCCACCTGCACCATGTTCGCCACCGGACCCACCAGCCTGTACGTGCTGCGCATGATCGTCGGCATCACCGAGGCCGGCTTTCTGCCGGGCATTCTGGTGTACCTCACCTACTGGTTCCCGGCGTTCTACCGCGCCCGCGCCAACGCCTTGTTCATGATCGCCATGCCGGTGACCATGGCGATCGGCTCGCTGGTCTCCGGCTATATTCTGGCGCTGGACGGGGTGATGAACCTGAAGGGCTGGCAGTGGCTGTTCCTGCTGGAAGGCATTCCGTCGGTGCTGCTGGGCGTGGTGGTGTGGTTCTACCTCGACGACACGCCGGCTAAGGCCAAGTGGCTGACCGACGAGGAAAAAGCCAGCCTGAAGGCGATGATGGAGGCCGACAAGCTGCAGCTGGTGCAGCCCAACGGGCCGAGCAGCCACCGCGCGCTGCAGCAGCGCAGCCTGTGGCGCGAGATTTTCACGCCGATTGTGTTGATGTATACGCTGGCCTATTTCTGCCTGACCAACACCCTGAGCGCGATCAATATCTGGACGCCGCAGATCCTGCAGAGCTTCAACCAGGGCAGCAGCAACGTGACGATCGGCATTCTGGCGGCGATCCCGCAGATCTGCACCATCGCCGGCATGGTGTGGTGGAGCAAACGATCCGACCGGCTGCAGGAGCGCAAGCATCACACCGCGCTGCCGTACCTGTTCGCCGCCGCCGGCTGGCTGCTGGCGTCCGCCACCGATCACAGCCTGATCCAACTGCTGGGGATCGTGATGGCGTCGGTCGGTTCCTTTACCGCCATGGCGATCTTCTGGACCACGCCGGATCAGTCGATCAGCCTGGAAGCGCGGGCGGTGGGGATCGCCGTGATCAACGCCACCGGCAACATCGGTTCGGCGCTCAGCCCGCTGTTGATCGGCTGGTTCAAGGACATGACCGGCAGCTTCAACTCCGGGCTGTATTTCGTCTCGGCGCTGTTGATCGTCGGTGCCGTGCTGGTGTGGCGCATCCCGATGAAGGATTCGCGCCCGAGAGCGACGCCTTGATACGCAGACAGGCAGGATTGCAGGAGGTCATGAGGTGCGGAAAAGTACCGGTTTTATCGCCAACATCGATATTTGCAAAGAGTATGACGCGCGCTACGCCGCCGACGAGGTGCACTACGAAACCTTCGCCGGGCTGGCGGCATTCTTCGGCCGCGACATGCAGGTGCACTGGCACGACTGCTTCTTCCAGGTGCATTTTCTGGAGACCGGCAAGAT
Organism: Serratia sp. 22278; assembly: GCF_052045405.1. NCBI lineage: Bacteria > Pseudomonadati > Pseudomonadota > Gammaproteobacteria > Enterobacterales > Yersiniaceae > Serratia > Serratia sp. 22278. The sequence goes on from NZ_JBQEOW010000007.1 coordinate 17,952, forward strand.
AGAGCTGCAGCTCGACGATCAGCACTATTCGGTGCAGGCGCCGCTGTTCATCCTCACGCCGCCGTCGGTGCCGCATGCGTTCTTCACCGAACCGGACAGCGACGGCCACGTGCTGACGGTGCGTCAGGAGTTGATTTGGCCGCTGCTGGAGCGCCTGTACCCCGGCAGCAACCTGGCGCTGGACATGCCGGGCATCTGCCTGTCGCTGGCCGACGCGCCGCAGGAGCTGACGGCGCTCAGCCACTATTGGGCGCTGATCCGCCGCGAGTTCGCGCAGAACCTGGCCGGGCGCGAACAGACGCTGGCGCTGCTGGCGCAGGCGGTGTTCACGTTGCTGTTGCGCAATACCGCGCTGGAAGACAGCGCCAACAGCGGCGTGCGTGGCGAACTGCAGCTGTTCCAGCGCTTCAACAAGATGGTGGACGAGCGTTTTCGCGAGCACCTGCCGGTGCCGGAGTATGCGCAGGCGTTGGGGGTGACCGAATCGCGGCTCAACGACCTGTGTCGGCGCTTCGCCAACCGGCCGCCCAAGCGGCTGATCTTCGATCGGCTGCTGCGCGAGGCCAAGCGCATGCTGCTGTTCAGCGCCTGCACGGTGCATGAAACCGCCTACAGCCTCGGCTTCAAGGATCCGGCCTATTTCGCCCGGTTTTTCAATCGGCTGGAAGGCTGTTCCCCCTCGACCTACCGCGCGGCGCAACACGCCCTTTCGTAACCGCGATCACAGTTTGCCGCGAAAGCGGCAAACTGACCTGAAAAGTACCGGCGATTGCCGCAAAAGTCTCTTCTCGAAACCGGCTTTGGCAGCTTCAATTAAGCAACCAAAAGAAAACATTATTTTAACAAATGGCCGACTCCACGGCCTGAAAAATGCCGATTACGAGGAAGACCCGATGAAACCAGAAGACTTTCGTGCCGACAGTAAACGCCCGTTCACCGGCGCCGAATACCTGAAAAGTTTGCAGGACAGCCGTGAAATTTACATTTACGGCGAGCGCGTGAAAGACGTCACCACTCACCCGGCGTTCCGCAATGCGGCGGCCTCGGTCGGCCAGCTGTACGACGCGCTGCACGATCCGGCCAGCCAGGATCGCCTGTGCTGGAATACCGACACCGGCAACGGCGGTTACACCCACAAGTTCTTCCGCTATGCCCGCAGCCCGGAAGAGATGCGCCAGCAGCGTGACGCCATCGCCGACTGGTCGCGCCAAAGCTATGGCTGGATGGGGCGCACGCCGGATTATAAGGCGGCCTTCGGCTGCGCGCTGGGCGCTTACCCGGAGTTCTACGGCCAGTTCGCCGACAACGCGCGCCACTGGTACAAACGCATTCAGGAAACCGGGCTCTATTTCAACCACGCTATCGTCAACCCGCCGATCGATCGTCATAAGCCGGTCAACGAGGTGAAGGACGTCTACATTCAGGTGGAGAAAGAGACCGACGCCGGCATCATCGTCAGCGGCGCCAAAGTGGTGGCCACCAACTCGGCGTTGACCCACTACAACTTCATCGGCTTCGGTTCGGCGCAGGTGATGGGCGATAACCCGGACTTCGCGCTGATGTTCGTGGCGCCGATGGACGCCGAAGGGGTGAAGCTGATTTCGCGCGCCTCCTACGAGCTGGTGGCCGGCGCGACCGGTTCGCCGTTCGACTACCCGCTGACCAGCCGCTTCGACGAGAACGACGCGATCCTGATCATGGATCATGTGCTGATCCCGTGGGAAAACGTGCTGATCTACCGCGATTTCGACCGCTGCCGCCGCTGGAGCACCCAGGGCGGTTTCGCCCGGCTGTTCCCGCTGCAGGCCTGCGTGCGCCTGGCGGTGAAGATGGACTTCATCACCGCGCTGCTGCAAAAGAGCCTCTCGTGCACCGGCGTGCTGGAGTTCCGCGGCGTGCAGGCCGATCTGGGCGAAGTGGTGGCCTGGCGCAACCTGTTCTGGTCGCTGAGCGACGCGATGTGCGCCGAAGCCACTCAATGGGAAAACGGCGCCTACCTGCCGGATTCCGCCGCGCTGCAAACCTACCGCGTGATGGCGCCGATGGCCTACACCAAGGTGAAACACATCATCGAGAAGAACGTCACCAGCGGCCTGATCTACCTGCCGTCCAGCGTGCGCGACATGAACAACCCGGAGATCGACAAGTACCTGGCGCGCTACGTGCGCGGATCGGACGGTATGGATCACGTCGAGCGCATCAAGATCCTCAAACTGATGTGGGATGCGATCGGCAGCGAGTTCGGCGGGCGCCACGAGCTGTATGAGATCAACTACGCCGGCAGCCAGGATGAGATCCGCCTGCAGTGCCTGCGCCACGCGCAGGGATCCGGCAACATGGATCGCATGATGCAGATGGTCGACAAGTGCCTGGCCGATTACGATCAGCACGGCTGGAAGGTGCCGCACCTGCGGAACAATGACGATATTAATCAGTTGGATAATCTGCTGAAGTAATTCAGGAGGAGGTTGTATGTCTCAGGAAAATGAACAGCGGCTGCGCTTTCGCGACGCGATGGCCAGCCTGTCGGCGGCGGTGAATATCGTCACCACCGACGGCCCGGCGGGGCGCTGCGGCATCACCGCCACGGCGGTGTGCTCGGTGACCGATACGCCGCCGACGCTGCTGGTGTGCATCAACCGCAACAGCGCGATGAACCCAGTGTTTCAGGAAAACCGCAGGCTGTGCGTCAACGTGCTTAACCACGAGCAGGAGCTGATGGCGCGCCACTTCGCCGGCATGACCGGCGTCAGCATGGAAGATCGTTTCCGGCTGGAAGAGTGGCAGCTCGGCGCGCTGGGGCAGCCGGTGCTGCGCAATACCCTGGCCAGCCTGGAAGGGGAGATCGAGCAGATCCAGAGCATCGGCACCCACCAGATGTACCTGGTGCAGATCAAGCAGATCGCGCTGAGCGAAGCGGGCAACGGCCTGATCTACTTCAAGCGCAACTTCCATTCGGTGATCCACCAGATGGCGGTGCCGGCCTGAGGCGCGGGGGCGCAGTTGGCTGCGCCCCTCATCTCAACTCTTGTTGGCCGCCAGATCGCTCACCAGGCGGTTGACCGGATCGCTCATGTTGGTGAACTTGCTCAGCTCCGAACGGGTCACCACCACGAACACCCCGACGTTTTTCGCCGGGATCATCGCCATGTAGGTAATGAATCCGCCGCCGCCGCCGGTCTTCTGAATGATGCCCGGCAGCCCGTCCTTCGGCGCCATATACACCCAACCCAATCCCAGCGCATCCGCTTGCCCCGGCACGTCCATGCCCTTCAGCGACACCAGATCGTGGCGCTGGAAGTACATGGTTTGCTCGCTGGCGGCGGTGGCTTTGCGCGGGCCGCTGGCGCTGGAGGAGAGGAACTGCTGCATCCAGCGCTGCATGTCGCGCGGGGTGGAGTAGACGCCGCCGCTGCCGGCTGCGGCGGTGGTGTCGCGACAGGCGCTCGGGCCGGCCGCCGCCACCATCAGGCGCGAGCACTGTTCGGGGCTCGGCGTCAGCGTGGTGTCGACCATGCCGAGCGGCGCGGTGATTTTCTCTTTCAGCAGCGCGCTGTAAGGCTTGCCCGCGGCGCGCGAGAGCGCGTCGGCCAGCAGATCGTACGCCAGGTTGGAATACGCGGCGCGCACGCCCGGCGGCACCGTGACGTTGGCATGCGCCAGCCATTGCCAGCGCTGAGCCTTGGTCGGCCAGGTGAATACCGGCGTTTTCGGCGGCTTTTTGCCCGGCTGCTCGCGCGGCAGCGCGCTGGTGTGGGTCGCCAGGTTCAATAAGGTGATCGGCTGGCCGGCGTTGTAAGACGGCACATAGGCGCCCTTGGGAGCGTACTTGCGCAGCGGGTCGGTCAGCTTGACCTGGCCTGCCGCCGCCATTTTCACCATCACTTCGCTGGTCATCAGCTTGGTGATCGAGGCGATGCGGATCAGCGAATCCGGGCGCGGGCGCAGGTTATTGCCGGGCTTGGTGTCGCCGAAGCTGCGGTTAACCACCTGATTGCCGTCGATCACCACCAGCGCCATGCCGGTGGCGCCGCTGTTGTAGAAAATATGTTCGGCATACTGGTCGACGATTTGCGAAGCCAGCTGCGGGGGCGCGGCCTGCACGGCCAGCGGCGCGGCGCACAGGCCCAGCGCCAGCAATAAAGCGGAGACAGAGTTCTTCAACGGTCGTTATCCATTTAACAATGCAGCGGGAAAGGGCGTAATCCATCGCCCAGTGTAATGTGCCCGCCCCCCCGCTGCATGTAGAAAAAAGAGCGGTGGCGATAAAATTTTTTCACCGCCGGCGGCTTACTGCGCGCGGGCGAAAATGGCGATCACTTCATCCAGGTGCGCCTTCATCGCTTTGCGGGCGCCGCGCACATCGCGCGCTTCGATCGCCGCCAGGATCGCCCGGTGTTCCAGCTCGGAACGGTGCGGCATGTCGTCCGGCGTATAGTGGCGCTGCAGCACGCGGAACATGCTGCCGTAGCGGTGGCCGAGCAGATGGCCGATGATGAACGCGTAAGCCGGGTTGCCGCTGGCCTGGGCGATACGGATGTGGAACAGTCGATCGCCGGGGTGGGTGGCGGAGCCGGCGCGGTTATCGCGGCAGTTCTGCTCATAGGCGGCGCGGATGCCCGCCAGCTCCTCGTCGGTGGCGTGGCGCGCGGCCAGCGCAGCGGTCTCCGGTTCAATCAGCAGGCGGGTTTGCAGCAGTGAAAACGGCGGCAGCTCGGCGTTGAAATCCAGCTCGATATTCAGTTCGTCGTCGATCTCCGCCCACTGGTTGCGGCCGGCCTGGGCCATCACCGACTCCTGCGACGCCGCCGGCGGCGTTTGCGAACGCACGATCACCCCGTTGCCCACCTTGACGTCCACCAGGCCGATCACTTCCAACGCGATCAGCGCCTCGCGCACCGACGCGCGGCTGACCTGCAACTGCTGGGCGAGATCGCGCTCCGAGGGCAGGCGGCTGCCCGGCGGAAATTCGTTGTTCTCGATAAGACGTTTGAGTTGATCGGCTATCTGCCTGTAAATCCTTGGGTTTTCCAGTCGGGTAATCGGCATTTTTGACCTTAGACGATTCGGCGTTCAGTGATTTGGCGCACAATTATGCGACAAGGCGCTTGAGTAATCGTTATTCAAGTGTAAAAAAATGGTTAATTGAAATGTGGTTTCAAGGCTGTTTTATTAACTTCTTCCCCCAACGATAACGCGTAAAGCGTCTTTTGTCATGTTAGAGGCCTGACCTTTAATCGCCCTTAGTGGCCTGACCATTAGACCTTTAGGCCGAGGAGTCAAGATGGATTTAACCGGGAAACGCGTACTGATCACCGCCGCCGGGCAAGGGATCGGTTTTACCACCGCCAGGCTGTTCGCCGCCGCCGGCGCCGAAGTGATCGCCAGCGACATCAACCTCGAGCGCCTGCAGGGCTGCGCCGGGATCCGCGCGCTGGCGCTGAACGTCACCGATCCGGCCGCCATCGCGGCGGCGGCGGAGGCGATCGGCCCGATCGACGTGTTGTTCAACTGCGCCGGCGTAGTGCACAGCGGATCGATCCTCGATTGCAGCGAAGATCAGTGGGCGTTCGCGCTCGATCTCAACGTGACCGCGATGTTCCGCATGATCCGCGCCTTCCTGCCGGGCATGTTGGCGCGCGGCAAAGGCTCGATCATCAACATGTCTTCGGTGGCCTCGAGCGTGAAAGGGGTGCCGAACCGCTTCGCCTACAGCGCCAGCAAGGCGGCGGTGATCGGCCTGACGCGCTCGGTGGCGGCGGATTACGTCACCCAGGGCATCCGCTGCAACGCCATTTGCCCCGGCACGGTGGAATCGCCGTCGCTGCGCCAGCGCATCGCCGAGCAGGCGCGCGAACAGGGGCGCAGCGAGCAAGAGGTGTATCAGGCGTTCGTCGCCCGCCAGCCGATCGGGCGCATCGGCACCACCGAGGAAATCGCCCAATTGGCGCTGTATCTGGCCTCCGACGCCAGTTCGTACACCACCGGCACGGTGCAGATCATCGACGGCGGCTGGAGCAACTGATCCGCCATTTTTGAGAGAGGAACGCATGAAACTTTTACGTTATGGGCAACCTGGGCAAGAGCGCCCCGGCATGTTGGATGCACAGGGCCGCCTGCGCGATCTGTCGCAGCATATTGCCGACGTGGGCGGCGCCGCGTTATCGCCGGCGTCGCTCGCCAAACTGCGCGCGCTGGACAGCGCCGCATTGCCGCTGGTCGAGGGGCAGCCGCGCCTCGGCGCCTGCGTCGGCGGCATCGGCAAGTTCATCTGCATCGGCCTGAACTACGCCGATCACGCGGCGGAAACCGGCGCGGCCATTCCTGAAGAACCGGTGGTGTTCAACAAATGGACCAGCGCGGTGGTCGGTCCCTACGACCGGGTGGAGATCCCGCGCGGCTCGCAGAAAACCGACTGGGAAGTGGAGCTGGGCGTGGTGATCGGCCTGGGCGGGCGCTACATCAGCGAAGCGGATGCGATGCGCCACGTCGCCGGTTATTGCGTGATCAACGACGTCTCAGAACGCGAATATCAAATTGAGCGCGGCGGCACCTGGGACAAGGGCAAAGGCTGCGACACCTTCGGGCCGATCGGGCCCTGGCTGGTGACCGCCGACGAGATCGCCGATCCGCACAGCCTGAATTTGTGGCTGGAGGTGGACGGCAAGCGCTATCAGGACGGCAACACCAGCACCATGATCTTCCGCATTCCGCAGATCGTCAGCTACCTCAGCCGCTTTATGAGCCTGCAGCCGGGCGACGTGATCTCCACCGGCACGCCGCCGGGCGTCGGCATGGGGCAGAAACCGCAGCCCATCTACCTGCGGGCGGGCCAGACGATGCGTCTGGGCATTGAAGGGCTGGGCGAACAGCGCCAGCAAACCGTACAGGCTTAACCGGGAGCGCCGCCATGACCACCATTACCGCACTGCGGGTTGAAGACATTCGTTTCCCCACCTCGCTGGGGCTGGACGGATCCGACGCCATGAATCCGGATCCCGACTATTCCGCCGCCTACGTGATCCTGGAGACCGATCGCGCGGATCTCAGTGGCCACGGACTGACGTTCACCATCGGCCGCGGCAACGAGATCTGCTGCGCGGCGATCCGCGCGCTGGAACATCAGATCGTCGGTGAGCGGCTGGAGACGATCGCCGCCGACATGGGCGCCTTCTGGCGGCGCTTCACCAGCGACAGCCAGCTGCGCTGGATCGGGCCGGACAAAGGCGCCATTCACCTGGCGACCGGCGCGGTGGTCAACGCGGTGTGGGATCTGTGGGCCAAATCGGTCGGCAAACCGGTGTGGCGGCTGGTGGCAGAGATGACGCCGGAGGAGCTGGTGCGCTGCATCGACTTTCGTTACATCACCGACTGCATCACGCCGCAGGAAGCGCTGGCGCTACTGAAACAGCGGGCCGAGGGCAAAGAACGGCGCCTGGAGCGGCTGCTGCAGGAAGGTTACCCCTGCTACACCACTTCGGCAGGTTGGCTGGGGTATCCGGACGACAAGCTGCGCCGCCTGTGCCAGGAAGCGGTCGACGCCGGTTTCTCCTACCTGAAACTGAAGGTCGGGCGCGATCTGGAAGACGACATTCGCCGGGTGCGCATCGCCCGTGAGGTGATCGGCCCGGATCGCCGGCTGATGATCGACGCCAACCAGGTGTGGGAGGTGGACGAAGCCATTCCGTGGGTGAAACATCTGGCGTTCGCCAAACCCTGGTTTATCGAAGAGCCGACCAGCCCGGACGACGTCGAAGGGCATCGCCGCATCCGCGAAGGGGTGGCGCCGGTCAAGGTGGCTACCGGCGAGATGTGCCAGAACCGCATCATGTTCAAACAGTTCATCATGCGCGGCGCGGTGGACGTGGTGCAGATCGACGCCTGCCGTCTCGGCGGCGTCAACGAAGTGCTGGCGGTGATGCTGATGGCGGCCAAATACCAGCTGCCGGTCTGCCCGCACGCCGGCGGCGTCGGGCTGTGCGAATACGTGCAGCACCTGTCGATGATCGACTACCTGTGCATCGCCGGCACCCACGAAGGCCGGGTGATCGAGTACGTCGATCATTTGCATGAACACTTTGTCGATCCCTGCGTGATCAACGGCGCGGCCTACATGCCGCCGAGCCGGCCCGGTTACTCGATCGAGATGCATCCGTCGTCGATCGAGCAATACCGGTTCCGCGGGTGAAGCGGGAGGATCGCATGCCGCGCATCGACGCTCACCAGCACTACTGGCGCTACCACCCGCAGCATTACCCGTGGATCGACGAGCGGATGCGCATGCTGCGGCAGGATTTCGATCCGCCCCGGCTGCGGCCGCTGTTGCAGGAACACGGTTTCGACGGCGCGCTGGCGGTGCAGGCGCGCCCCAGCGAGGAAGAGACGCTGGCCTTGCTGGCGCTGGCTGAACGGAGCGAAGGCGTATGCGGCGTGGTGGGCTGGTTGGATATCGCCGCGCCGCAGCTGGCGCAGCGTCTGGAGGCCCTGAGGCCGCGCGCTGCGCTGCGCGGGGTGCGTCATCAGGTGCAGGACGAAGCGGATCCGGCGGCCTGGTTGGCGCGGCCGGAGGTGGAACGTGGCATGCAAACGCTGCAGCGCGCCGGGTATGTGTACGAGATCCTGGTGACGCATCGGCATCTGGCGGCCGTGGCGTCGTTCGCCGCCCGCCATGACGAGCACTGGCTGGTGCTGGATCACCTCGGCAAGCCGGACATCGCGCGCGGCGCGCGGCACTGGGCGCAGCAAATCCGGCCGCTGGCGGCGCTGCCGCACGTGGCCTGCAAGCTTTCGGGCCTGATCACCGAGGCGCCGGGCGGCCGGTGGCGGGCGGAGGAACTGCTGCCGTTCTTCGACGCCGCGCTGGAGGCGTTCGGCCCGCAGCGGCTGATGTTCGGCTCCGACTGGCCGGTGTGCCTGCTGGCCGGCGACTACCGCCAGGTGGTGCAACTGTGCGAACGGGCGCTGTCGACGCTGGGGGCTGCCGAGCAGGCGGCGATTTGGGGCGACACCGCCTGGCGAATTTACGGTTTAACGGAGTCTGGTTATGGATTTGTATCTGCAAGATAAGGTGGTGCTGGTCACCGGCGGCGGTGCCGGCATCGGCGCGGCGATTTCTCATGTGCTGGCTGAAGAGGGGGCGATCCCGGTGCTGGTCACCAACGCCGCGCCGGAGGCGGCGCTGCTGGCCGATTTGCAGCGGCTGCAGCCGCGCACCGAGGTGATCCTCACCGAATTGTGCGATGAGGCGGCCTGCCGCCGCGCGGTCAGCCAGACGCTGGCGACCTTCGGCCGCATCGACGGACTGGTGAATAACGCCGGGGTCAATGACGGCGTCGGGCTGGAGGCGGGGCGTGAAGCGTTCGTCGGTTCGCTGGAAAAGAACCTGGTGCACTACTACCTGATGGCGCACCTGTGCCAGGCGGCGCTGCGGGAGAGCCGGGGCGCTATCGTCAACATCGCCTCCAAGACCGCGCTCAGCGGCCAGGGCGGCACCAGCGGCTACACCGCCGCCAAGGGCGCGGTGCTGGCGCTGACGCGCGAATGGGCGGTATCGCTGCGCCATGACGGGGTGCGGGTGAACGCGGTGGTGCCGGCGGAGGTGATCACCCCGCAGTACCAGCGCTGGCTCAACACCTTCGCCGAGCCGCAGCGGCAGATGGAGAAAATCACCGCGCGCATTCCGCTCGGGCAGCGCATGACCACGCCGCAGGAGATCGCCGATACCGTGGCGTTTCTGCTGTCGTCGCGGTCATCGCATACCACCGGGCAGTGGCTGTCGGTGGACGGCGGCTACCTGCATCTCGATCGGGCGCTGACGTGAGCGGCGCGGCGGCAGGGCGGCGCCGTTTCTGCCAGGCGCTCGATCTGATTGACTCACCGTCGCTGATTGCGGAGTACCAGCAGCATCATCAGCGCATTTGGCCGGGCATCGCCGCGCATTTGCGCGAGCACGGCATTCTGGACATGGAAATTTACCGGTTGGGCACCCGGCTGTTCATGATCGTGGAGGTCAGCGCCGATTTCGACGCCGCGCGCTTTGACGCCGCCAGCCTGAACAACCCCGAAGTACAGCGATGGGAAGCGCTGATGTGGCACTACCAGGCCGCCACCCCCTGGACGCCGCAGGGCGAAAAATGGGTGGAAATGGCGCGGATTTTCTCTCTGCAACAACAATAACGCCAACATCATCATCGCCAGACGATACGAGGGTATCACCATGCTTGCTGAAAAAAGTGCGGCCTCCGCGCAGCCGGGCGTCCCCGTGACCGCCAATCTGCGCTGGGCCTTTATCCTGGTCACCAGCCTGTTCTTCATGTGGGGGCTGTCCTACGGCCTGCTGGACGTATTAAACAAACATTTTCAGGAGACGTTGCACGTCACCAAGGCGCAGTCGGGGCTGCTGCAGGCGGCCTACTTCGGCGCCTATTTCCTGGTGGCGCTGCCCGCCGGGTACTTTATGGATCGCAAGGGTTATAAGGCGGGCATTCTGGTCGGGCTGTGCCTGTACGCGCTGGGGGCGCTGCTGTTCGTGCCGGCGGCGTCGGCCAACAGCTTCGGCGTATTCCTGTTTGCGCTGTTCGTTATCGCCAGCGGCCTGGGCTGCCTGGAAACGGCGGCCAACCCGTACGCCACGGTGCTGGGCGACGCGCAGGGCGCCGAACGGCGGCTCAACCTGGCGCAGTCGTTCAACGGCCTCGGGCAGTTTATCGGCCCGCTGATCGGCGGCACGCTGTTCTTCTCCGCCAGTCAGTCCGCCGGCGACGGCGATCAGAGCGCGGTGAAGATGACCTATGTGGCGATCGCCGCGCTGGTGCTGCTGATCGCGCTGTTGTTCAGCCGCACCCGGCTGCCGGCGATCCGCGAAGAGGAAAAGCCGGTGCATGGCGTGATAGCGCAGGGATTGTGGCAGCATCCGCATTTCGTCGGCGGGGTTATCACACAGTTCTTCTACGTGGCGGCGCAGGTGGGCGTCGGGGCGTTCTTCATCAACTACGCCACCGAGCACTGGCGCGAGGTGTCTAACCAGAGCGCCTCTTACCTGCTGTCGATCGCCATGATCTGCTTTATGGTCGGGCGCTTCTTCAGCACCTGGCTGATGGGGCGAGTCAAACCGGCGACGCTGCTGGCGGTCTATGCGCTGATCAACATCGCGCTGTGCGGCGTGGTGATGCTGAGCGTCGAAGGCGTATCGGTGGTGGCGCTGATCGCGGTGTTCTTCTTTATGTCGATCATGTTCCCGACCATTTTTGCCCTGGGGGTGAAAAATCTGGGCAAGCACACCAAGCGCGCCAGCTCGTTCATGATCATGGCGATCGTCGGCGGCGCCATCATGCCGTACTTTATGGGGGCGCTGGCCGACCGTTACAGCACCGCGCTCTCTTATCTGCTGCCGCTGCTGTGCTTCGCGGTGGTGCTGGTTTACGGCCTGCGGCAGCGCCGCGCCTGATTCAACCCGGCGGCGAATCGGCCTTCGCCGCCGTTGTCAGCGTCTGCGGGCGGGTTCGCATCAGGATCGCCAACGCCAGCAGCAGCACCATGCCGGACAGCACGCCGTTTATCGTCAGGCCTCCGGCGTCCACCACCAGCCCGCCCGCCAGCGAACCGCAGGAAATTGCCAGATTAAACAGCGCGATATACAGCGAAGAGGCGACCTCGACCGCATCGGGCGCCGCCTTGAGCATCCACGCCATCAACGCAACGGAAACGCCGCCGTAGGCGATGCCCCACAGCAGGAGGAAGGCGCCGCCGCTCAGCGGCGCGTGGCCCAGCAGCGGCAGCAGCAGGACGGCGAGCGCCAGCCCGAGGGCGATCAGCGCCAGGGTGCGGCGCAGCCGTTTGGCGGCGGCCTGGCCGGCGATGAAATTCCCGGCGATACCGGCGACGCCGTAGGCGAACAGCAGCGGCCCCACCCAGCGGCTCTCGATGCCGGCGACCGTCTGCAGCAGCGGGCGGACAAAGGTGTAAGCCATAAAGTGGCCGGCGACCAGCAGAAACGTCAGCAGCAGCCCGGTCAGCAGCCGGCGATTCGTGCGTTGCGCGGTGAACGACCGCCAGCTTATCGCCTGCGTGACCGGCAGCGGCGGCAGCACGTACATTAGCAGCAGCAGGGTCAGCGCCGCCAGAACGGCGACCGCCAGAAACGCCATGCGCCAACCCAGCGCCTCGCCGAGGAATACCCCGAGCGGCACGCCGAACACCGAGGCCGCCGCTACGCCGCCGAAGATGACGGACAGGGCCAATCCGACGGAGGCCGGCGGCACCAGGCGTTCCGCCAACCCGCCGGCGATGGCCCAGATACCGCCGATGCAAAAGCCCAGCAGGATGCGCGCGGCGAACAGCAGGGCCAGGGAGGTGGCGGCGGCGGCCAGCAGGTTGGCGGCGATCAGCAGCAGCAGAAAGCCCACCAACAGGCTGCGGCGATCCGTGCGCCGGGCGCCCAGCACCACCAGCGGGGCGAACAGCGCGGCGAACAGGGCCGGCAGGGAAATCAGCAGCCCGGCACGGCCTATCGATGCGTTCAAGGTGCTGACGATCGGAGTCAGCAGCCCGACGGGCAGCATTTCTGCGGTGACGACGGTAAAGGTGGACAGGCCGATGGCGAAGGTCGCCAGCCAAGACTTTGCGCCGCCGCCGGCGTGTAAGGCACTCATAAGGATCCTCCCAACAGATGAAGAACCTCAGTGTATCCGCGCCAAAATGGCTGATAAACTGGCCTAATTGCGCAACATTGGGGACAAATCGTGGCTAATTTACCGTCTATGCCGTTGGATAATCTGACTGACCTGCTGGTGTTCATCCGCGTCGCCGACGCCTGCAGCTTCACGCTGGCGGCCGAGAGGCTGGGCATCTCCCGATCCGCGGCGGGAAAATGCGTGAACCGATTGGAGGCGCGATTGGCGACCCGGCTGCTGCAGCGCACCACGCGCAGCGTCAGCCTGACCGAAGACGGCGCGGTGTTTTACGAGTATGCGCAGCGCATCCTGTCGCAGGCCGAAGAGGCGGAAACGGCGCTCAATACGCGGCGGCAAACCCCGCGCGGGCGGCTGCGGCTGGATCTACCGGTCTCGCTGGGGCGGTTGCATATCTTGCCGATTTTACGGGAGTTTTTGGCACAGTGGCCGGAGGTGGACGCCGACGTCAGCTTCTCCGACGATTACAGCGATCTGGTGCGCGACGGCATCGACGTGGCGATCCGCGTCGGCGGCAGCGACGACAGCCGGCTGGTGCGGCGAGTGCTCGCGCCGCATCGCCTGATCACCTGCGCGGCGCCGGATTATCTGGCGCGGCACGGCGCGCCTGCAAAACCGGAGGCATTGGGCGATCACGAGACGCTGGTCTTCAGCCACCAGGGATTGCCGGCGCCTTGGCGCTATCGGGTTAACGGCCAACTACACGAACAGCCGGTGCGCGGCCGGATGCGTTTCAACAACGTCGAGGCCTTGCGGGATGCCGCCGTCGCCGGGGCCGGTCTGTGTCAGGTGGGGGCGTTTCTGGTCGGCGAGCAGATTGCGGCCGGCACGCTGGTGCCGGTGCTGGAACGCTATTGTCGCCCTGGGCCGCCGATCTGCGCCGTCTATCCCAGCCGGCGCCATCTCTCCCCCAAGGTGAAACTGTTCCTGGCGGCGATCGAACGGCGCTGGCAGGGCAAGGCGATTTGGGAAAGCGCTTAGTGTGTCAATTCCTGCGGTTGCAGCAGAGCGGGCTCGACGTTTTGCGCCAGCTGAATATTGTTGCGGCCGCTGTGCTTCGCCAGATAGAGCGCGGCGTCGGCCGCGCCGATCGCTGATTCGACGTCCAGCTTTTCCAATGCCGAGATGCCCGCGCTGAGCGTCAGCGTGCCGCTGTGCTGCGGGCTGGCGCCGTGCGGGATATTCAGTTCCGCCACGCGTTGACGCACCCGTTCGGCCAACTGCGCCGCATAGCCTTCGTGCACGTTGGTCAACAGCACCAAAAACTCTTCCCCGCCGTAGCGCACCACGATGTCGCGCGAACGCACCGCATCGCGGATGGCGATCGCCACCTGCACCAGCGCCCGGTCGCCCATGGCGTGGCCGTAGCTGTCGTTGTAGACCTTGAAGTGGTCGATATCCAGCAGCAGCACGTAGTGGCGGCCGGTTTGCGGTTCCAGCAGCATAGTGATCTTATTCTCCAGCCCTCGACGGTTATAAAGGCCGGTCAGGGGATCGAGCATGCTCAAATTATTGAATTTGTCCCGCTCGTTATACAGGTTGGCCACCAGCGCGTGGGTAAAGATTTCACTGCGTTTCAACATCAGGTGATGAATGGAGAAAGCGATAATAGGTAATAGCGTGGTGAATAATATCCGCAGGGTATTATGCATACCGTCTAAAGCCAGGATCATCATTGCGGAAGGTACGGCGTGTAAACAAAAGGCGGTAAAGTTATCCGTCAGAGAAATAGCGCTGATAAAAAAGATGCTAAACAAACTAATTAATAAAAAATCTTGGTTATTCGGTAGGCAATATTGACTTTTAACGTAAATATGTGCGGCCCAGAGCAGGCCGAGCACGCTGGCGAACAGGTTGAGTTTACACAAATATTTACGTGGCGTTTGCAGAGAAAATAGCGCTGCTACCAGACAAAATAGCGGTATACATAATAAAGGTAGGGTAAATGCGGGCGTATCCCTAAAAGGGAACAATAATGTAAATACGGAAGAGGCGGCATTCATTATCAGAAAAAGAAATAATGCCAGGCGCTGCTTGCTGTTCAGTAATTCCTGATAAGAACGGGCGTTCATACGGAGGTCACTCTTTGCAAAGTCGTTCTGTCGAATAATTAAGGTTGAGAAGCATTCCCTTGGCGCGAATATCCACTTGAATTGCATGGTTGAGGGTTGTGATTATTATCATGCAAACAGGACTAGGAATTTTCTTATGTCAAATTATCATTTTTTCCTGCTGGTGTCATCTGAGTTTGGTCAGCGCAGTGAAAATGATGCGGCGGCCAAAAAAGTGTTATATGATATTGGTTATCATTATCACTTAAGGAGGTTGTCATGCTCACTGCCATGATTGCCGCGTGCGGGCTGTGGGGCGTCAGTTGGTGCCTCGGGGATCGCCTGGCCAGCGCCTGGGGCGTTTTGCTGCCTTGTGCTTTGATGCCGCTGCTGGCCCTGATCAACCTGGATATGCTGCAGTTGCGCACCCTGATCGTGATAGCGATGTTGGCCACGCTGGTGATGCTGTTCAACAGCCGGCTGCGCCACTATCTGCTGTTGCCTTCCTGCATGGCGCTGGCGGGCGGCCTGGCGGCAGTCAGCCTCAACTTCAGCTTTGGGTGAAACGCCAGAAACGGCAAAACCACGCTTAAGCGTGTTTATCATCAATGCGTTGGGATTTTTTCGAAGGAACCGCCGAAGAGATCATCAATTGGTGCGAAGAGAGGGACTTGAACCCTCACGTCCGTAAGGACACTAACACCTGAAGCTAGCGCGTCTACCAATTCCGCCACCTTCGCACAGTCGATGTTGTTGCTTTGATTTATATTACGTCGCCAGCTTGGTGCGAAGAGAGGGACTTGAACCCTCACGTCCGTAAGAACACTAACACCTGAAGCTAGCGCGTCTACCAATTCCGCCACCTTCGCATCGATGCTGAGTGCAATATAAATCATGTGGTTATTTGGTGCGAAGAGAGGGACTTGAACCCTCACGTCCGTAAGGACACTAACACCTGAAGCTAGCGCGTCTACCAATTCCGCCACCTTCGCGTACCAGAAACATTACCGGAGTAACGTTACCACGGAGGCGAATTCTAGAGATTTTGGCGGGCACGTCAACAGTTATTTCCCCGCTTTGCGGGCGTTTGCTGGAAAAACAGCCATATCGCCGCTTTTCTGCTGGTCAAACAGCCAAATCAGCCAATCAATCAACACCCTGACCCGTGGTGCCAGGAAACGGCCGGGTGGATACATGATGTAAATCGGCATCGGCGGGGGCGGTGTGTCCGCCAACACTTCCACCAGTTCGCCCTGTTCCAGCCAGGGGGCAAGCGAATAGCGCGCCGCCTGAATCAATCCCATGCCGGCCCGCGCGCCGGCGATGTAGGCGTCGGCGCCGCTGACGCTGAGCCGCGCGGGCAGCTCGCGCAGTTCCAGCTTGCCGCCGCGGCAGAATTCCAGCGGGTAATCGCGGTTGTTGGCCAGGGAAAAATACCCCACAGCGCGATGCGGCTCCAGGCGATCGATGTCGAGCGGCGTGCCGTGGGCCTGCAGATAAGCGGGGGAAGTGCAGGTGACCTGCGGCAGCTGGGCGATGCGCCGCGCTACCAGACTGTCGTCTTCGGTTTCCCAGGCGCGCAGCACGCAGTCCACGCCTTCGCGCAACAGATCGACGTGGGTGTCGTTGGCGCCCAGTGCCAGGGTGATGTCGGGATAACGCCGGTAAAAGTCGTCCAACGCCGGAATGACGATCTGGCGCGCCAGCGAATGGGGCATATCGATGCGCACCTTGCCGGACGGCTGCAGCTTATGGTGACTGAACAGCGTGTCCGCCTCCTCCAGCGCCCCCAGCAACTGCACGCAGCGTTGATAGTAGAGGCTGCCTTCACTGGTCACCTGCACCTGGCGGGTGGTGCGGATCAGCAGGCGCACGCCCAGCCGCTGTTCCAGCCGTTTCAACGCGTTGCTGACCGTAGCGCGCGGCAGCTGCAGGCGTTCGGCCGCTCGACTGAAACTGCCCAGTTCGACGATGCGGGTAAAAATGCGCATGGCTTGAACCTGATCCATGTCCACTCCGGATTGTTGGTGATTTTTGAACAGTGATGTGCAATCTGCATTATTTATCTTTGTCGCGTAAACAACCAGACTTTGCTGCGTTATCCATTCACCGCATGAGGGCAGCACAATGCAACAACGTAAACTCGGTTCCAACGGTCCCGTCGTCTCCGCCCTGGGGCTGGGGTGCATGGGCATGAGCGACTTCTACTCCACCGGCGCCGATCGGCAGGAAGCCATCGCCACGCTGCACCGGGCGCTGGAGTTGGGCGTCACGCTGCTCGACACCGCCGACATGTACGGGCCGCACACCAACGAAGAGCTGGTGGGGGAGGCGATCAAGGGCAAGCGGCAACAGGTGTTCCTGGCCACCAAGTTCGGCATTCTGCGCGATCCGGCGGATCCGTCGGCGCGCGGCGTCAGCAGCCGGCCCGAGTATATCCGGCGCTCGGTGGAAGGCAGCCTGCGGCGCTTGGGCGTGGAGGAGGTCGATCTCTATTATCAGCACCGGGTCGATCCGCAAGTGCCGATCGAAGACGTCGTGGGCACGATGGCGGATCTGATCCGCGAAGGCAAGATCCGCCACATCGGCCTGAGCGAGGCGTCGGTCGCCACGCTGGAGCGGGCGCACAAGGTGCATCCGATCACCGCGCTGCAGACCGAGTATTCGCTGTGGACGCGCGACGCCGAGCAGGGCGTACTGGCGGCCTGCGAGCGCCTGGGCATCGGCTTTGTGCCTTACAGCCCGTTAGGGCGCGGTTTCCTCACCGGCGCTATCCGGCGGCCGGAGGATCTGGCCGAGGACGATTTCCGCCGCGGCAACCCGCGTTTCCAGGGGGAAAACTTCGCCCGCAACCTGGCGCTGGTGGAGAAGGTGGGCGAGCTGGCGGCGCAGAAGGGCGTCAAGCCTTCACAGCTGGCGCTGGCCTGGGTGTTGGCGCAGGGGGAACACATCGTGCCGATCCCCGGCACCAAACGCCGTCGCTATCTGGAAGAGAACGTCGCTGCGGCGGAGATCGCGCTGAGCGCGGCTGAACTGGCGGCGATAGAAGCGGTGTTTCCGCTGAGCGCGGCGGCCGGCGATCGCTACGGCGCGGAGTCGATGACCTACATCAACGGCTAAAAAAAAGCGCGGCCTCGGGCCGCGCTCTGTCGTTTTCCGCCAACGGCGAATTATTTCTTCTTCGGCGCGCGCGGCGGGCGGCCGACGGTGGCCTGGTACACCTTGAAGCGGCCGTTTTGCGCCAGTACTTCGTGGCTGCCGAAGGTGGCGTCCAGAATGTCCGGGTATGGCAGGAAGGCGTTGGCGACGATGCGCAGCTGACCGCCGATCGGCAGGTGCTTCACCGCGCCGCGGATCAGGGTTTCGGCGGCGGTCAGGCTGGTCTGCAGCCCGTCGTGGAACGGCGGGTTGGAGATGATCATGTCGAAACGGCCGGTGATGTCGGAGTAAACGTTGCTGACGATCACTTCGCCTTCGATGCCGTTGGCGGCCAGCGTCGCGCGGCTGGACTCCACCGCGGCGGCGTTGACGTCGCTGAGGGTCAGTTTCACCTTCGGCGACAGCTTGGCCATCACCGAGGCCATCACGCCGGCGCCGCAGCCGATGTCCAGCACCTTGCCTTTCATGTGTTTTTCCAGCGTCGACAGCAGCAGCGAGCTGCCGACGTCCAGACCGTCGCGGCTGAACACGCCCGGCAGCGTTTTCACTTCCAGATCGTGCAGCTGATAGCTGTCCCACCAGTCGTTCAGGTCGAACTCGGTCTGCGCGTCCAGGCGGCCGTGATACAGGCCACAGCGGCGTGCGCTGTCGATTTTCACCAGCGTGACGTGGCCTTCCAGCGTCGGCTCGGCGCTGCGCACGCCGCTGCGGTTTTCACCGACCACGAACACGTCCGCGCCCACCGGCAGCAGCGCCAGGAGGTTGCACAGCTGGAATTGCGCTTCCTGTTTGCTCTTCGGCCAGTAGTACACCAGCGTGTCGCAGTCGGCGACGAAAGCGGGATCGACGGTCAAACCGAACTGCACGTTATCGCCCATCGTCCGGTTCAGTAACTGCCAGTGATGGTATTGCTGAGTGTGGACGCGCACGTCCGCGGCCTCGAATTGGGCCGGCAGGCTGTCCTGCAGGTCGCCGGCAAACAGCACGCGGCGTTCGATAAATTCATCACTGTGGCGCAGCATGACTTCACTGGCGGGGGTTAATGCAGACATCAGATATTGGCTCCTGGAAATGAGACCGGGGATTATAGAGCTTTGTGGCGATATGTTCGACGGGTTTGTTGGCGCGGGCTGCGCGGGTTTGTTAGCATAGCGCGGCGCATGGCAGGCATGGCGCACCACAACGGGTAGGAATCGGCATGGCATCAAAACGCGACTGGCTGTTACAACAA
This sequence comes from Serratia sp. 22278, assembly GCF_052045405.1. NCBI lineage: Bacteria > Pseudomonadati > Pseudomonadota > Gammaproteobacteria > Enterobacterales > Yersiniaceae > Serratia > Serratia sp. 22278. Next base: position 37,082 of record NZ_JBQEOW010000007.1, read on the forward strand.
CTGGGTATTACGCAGTGGACATTGCGCCGCCCGGGCGTGTTGCAGGGCGAAGTGGCGGTCAGTCTGCCGCCCGAGACGCGCCTGCTGGTGGTGGCGCAGACGCTGCCGGCGCCCGACGATCCGCTGTTTTGCGACGTGCTGCGCAGCCTGGGGCTGACGCCGGCGCAAACTTACAGCCTGACGCCGGAACAGGTGGCGATGCTGCCTGCAGAGACCGCATGCAACAGTTGGCGGATGGGCGTGGCGGAGCCGCTCGCGGTCGCCGGCGCGCAGCTACACAGCCCGGCGCTGGCCGAGCTTTCTCAAGACGCGGGGGCCAAACGCGCCCTCTGGCAGCAGATTTGTCATCATGAACACGATTTCTACCCTGACGGCGGCCGACCTGGCCACGGCCTTCACCATTGAGCAAGCCAGCCACGCTTTCCCCTGGACGGAAACCACCTTTGCCAGCAATCAGGGCGATCGCTACCTTAACCTGAAGCTGAGCGCCGATGGGGAGATGGCGGGGTTCGCCATCACGCAGATCGTGCTGGACGAAGCCACGCTGTTCAACATCGCCATTCATCCGCAGCACCAGCGCCGGGGCTTTGGCCGCCTGCTGCTCAACGCGTTGATCGAACAGCTGGAGAGCCGCGGCGTGGTCACGCTGTGGCTGGAAGTCCGCGCCTCCAACCAGGCGGCGATCGCGCTGTATGAAGATCTCGGTTTCAACGAAGTCACCGTGCGCCGCAATTATTACCCGAGCGCCCACGGCCGCGAAGACGCGATCGTGATGGCGCTGCCGCTGGGGTAATCAGCCCGGTCGGAAAAAGCATTGATTGTCACCGGTTGGCAAATCGGCGAAAATGCCCGGCTGTTATCTTTTATTCACCGCTTTGCCCGGCGCCGCGATCGGCGCGTTCTGATGATGTCGCAGGGCGGACTAACCGTAGAACCTGAAAACCATGTCTCCTAGTGAATTTGCCCGCGAAGTCTCCAAAAGAAGAACTTTCGCCATCATCTCGCACCCCGATGCCGGTAAAACCACCATTACCGAAAAAGTGCTGCTGTTCGGACAGGCGATCCAGACCGCCGGTACGGTAAAAGGCCGCGGCTCCAGCCAGCACGCCAAATCCGACTGGATGGAAATGGAAAAGCAGCGTGGGATCTCGATCACCACCTCGGTGATGCAGTTCCCGTATCGCGACAGCCTGGTCAACCTGCTGGACACCCCGGGGCACGAAGACTTCTCCGAAGATACGTATCGCACCCTGACCGCGGTCGACTGCTGTCTGATGGTGATCGACGCCGCCAAGGGCGTTGAGGATCGCACCCGCAAGCTGATGGAAGTCACCCGCCTGCGCGACACGCCGATCCTGACCTTCATGAACAAGCTGGACCGCGACATCCGCGATCCGATGGAGGTGATGGATGAAGTCGAACGCGAACTGAAGATCGCCTGTTCGCCCATCACCTGGCCGATCGGCTGCGGCAAGCTGTTCAAGGGCGTTTACCACCTGTACAAGGATGAAACCTACCTGTACCAGACCGGTAAAGGCCATACCATTCAGGAAGTGCGCATCGTCAAGGGCCTGAACAACCCAGAGCTGGATGCGGCGGTGGGTGAAGATCTGGCGGCGCAGCTGCGCGATGAGCTGGAATTGGTGCAGGGCGCTTCTCACGAGTTCGATCAGGAGGCTTTCCTGAGCGGCGAGCTGACGCCGGTGTTCTTCGGTACCGCACTCGGCAACTTCGGCGTGGATCATATGCTGGATGGCCTGGTGGCCTGGGCGCCGGCGCCGATGCCGCGCAAAACCGACACCCGCGAAGTGACGGCGGCGGAAGAGAAATTCACCGGCTTTGTGTTCAAGATCCAGGCCAACATGGATCCGAAGCACCGCGACCGCGTGGCCTTTATGCGCGTGGTTTCCGGCCGTTATGAGAAGGGCATGAAGCTGCGCCAGGTGCGCACCGGCAAAGACGTGGTGATCTCCGACGCGCTGACCTTTATGGCCGGCGACCGTTCGCACGTGGAAGAAGCCTACCCGGGCGACATCATCGGTCTGCACAACCATGGCACCATTCAGATCGGCGATACCTTTACCCAGGGTGAAGACATGAAGTTCACCGGCATCCCGAACTTCGCGCCGGAACTGTTCCGCCGCATTCGCCTGCGCGATCCGCTGAAGCAGAAACAGTTGCTGAAGGGGCTGGTGCAGCTGTCCGAAGAAGGCGCGGTGCAGGTATTCCGCCCGATCGCCAACAACGATCTGATCGTCGGTGCGGTCGGCGTGTTGCAGTTCGACGTGGTGGTGGCGCGATTGAAGAGCGAGTACAACGTGGAAGCGTTGTACGAGTCGGTTAACGTGTCGACCGCTCGCTGGGTCGAGTGCGACGACGTGAAGAAGTTCGAAGAGTTCAAGCGCAAGAACGAGATCAACCTGGCGCTGGACGGTGGGGACAACCTGTCCTACATCGCGCCGACCATGGTGAACCTCAACCTGACGCAGGAACGTTATCCTGACGTGACCTTCCGCAAAACCCGCGAACACTGATCAATCGGCAGGGCGCCCGGTGCGCCCTGCACGCTCCTCCCACCCTAACCGCGCTAATTAATAAACCTTACTCATATTTTACCCTGCGAACCGATGTCGCCAGGCGGCGTTCGTTCGGCCTGCATTTTCCGTCTGATGGTCTATCTTTAACAGGATGTTCGCACATTGCTTGAGAGTAAATCACTGAAATACGTTGCTTGTTTGGTGAGTTATTCTGATGTGTTGCCGATAGGAGACAGTTAGTGTCTTTAAATATCAATAAGATAGGTATGTTTCAGTTTTGTGTGGCTTAGTCTGTCGTCAATAGACGACAGTTTGTTGATTAAAAATCCAACTGAAAAATTTTTATCTTTGATAAATAAGGTGTTTTTTGGATTGGCACGGCCGTTGCAAGACTCCTGTCGTGAACGCTTAATCGTATAGCGATGATGAAGTATTTACCGAGAGGCCGCGTGAAGGCGGCTGAAGGGTTCCGGCGCTCTGGCGCTGCGAGCCCCCAACAAAAGGAAGAGATCGATGAAAAAGACCAAATTTGCACACTCGCTGATGGCTGTTGTTTTGGGTTCTGCTCTGGTGAGCGGCACTGCACTGGCCGAAGACAGCCTGTTAAACAAGGCGTCTAACGCCGCGGATAGTGCCGGTGCCAAAATCGATAGCTCCATGAAAAAAGTTGACGGTTACATGGATGACAGCGCGATAACGGCTAAAGTTAAAAGTGCGTTGGTGGAAGATAAGACCATCAAAAGCGCTGACATTTCGGTGAAAACCGAAAAAGGCGCCGTGATCCTGAGCGGCTTTGTCGGCAGCCAGGCGCAGGCGGAACATGCGGTCGCGGTTGCCGGTAAGGTGGAAGGCGTCAAGACCGTCAGCGACAAGCTGCACGTGAAGGACGAAGCCAACCAGTCGATCAAATCGTATGCCGGCGACACTGCCACCACCAGCGAGCTGAAAGCCAAGCTGCTGGCCGATGACATCGTGCCGTCGCGCAATGTGAAAGTGGAAACCACCGATGGCGTGGTGCAGCTTTCCGGTGAGGTGAAAACGCAGGCGCAGTCTGAGCGTGCCGAAAGCATCGCCAAGGCCATCGACGGCGTGAAAAGCGTGAAAAACGACCTGGTGGTCAAGCCGTAATCCCGCCAGGCGCCCGTAACAAGTAACAACAAGCCGCATCTGTCGGGCCGTGAAGGCGGCCCGACGTGTACCACCAAAAAAAGAAACTGATTTGCCGTCGACGTCCCGCTGTCGGGGCGGCAGACAGCAGAGAATTTTTTCACAATGGTAAGGAGAAGCTTATGTTTCGTTGGGGCATTATCTTTTTAGTTATCGCGCTTATCGCTGCGGCACTGGGATTCGGTTCGCTGGCGGGCACCGCCGCCTGGGCCGCCAAGGTGGTGTTCGTTGTCGGCATCATCCTGTTCCTGGTCAGCCTGTTCACCGGCCGTCGGCGCCCTTAGCCGGCCGGCATTTTCCCGTAAACTGTAACAAAGCTTAATTCCTTTTCTCACCTCGGGGAGGGCCGGCCATGAACAGCGACATCATCGTCGGGCGCTGGAAACAGCTGAAAGGCCAGGTATGGCAGGCGTGGGCCGAATGGTCCGGCAGCGATTGCGCCTGGCTGGCCGGCAGCAACGATTTCCTCGCCGGTGTACTGCAAGAGGATTACGGAAGAGAGCGAGACGCGGTATCCTCGGAGAAAACGTCTCACTGAGGATGCCAAGTTGGGATACAGAATACCCATCACGCTCGGCAATATAGAACCGCTGGCGTCTAAACCCTTTCGGCCAGGCAAGATGGCGCTGGTCTGCGAAGGCGGCGGCCAGCGCGGCATTTTCACCGCCGGCGTGCTGGACGAGTTTCAGCGCGCGGGCTTTAACCCTTTCGATCTGCTGATCGGCACATCGGCCGGCGCTCAGAATCTGTCTGCCTATATCTGTGGGCAGATGGGCTACGCGCGCCGGGTGATCACCCGTTACACCACTTCGGCACAGTTCTTCAATCCGCTGCGCTTCGTGCGCGGCGGGCATCTGATCGATCTCGATTGGCTGGTTGATACGGCGGCGGCGCAGATGCCGCTGGCGATGGACGTGGCGGAACAGCACTTTATCGACGGGCGCGAATTCCTGCTGTGCGCCTGCCGCAGCGACGATTTCGAACCGGCCTATCTGCCGGCGCAGCGCGAACGCTGGCTGCCGGCCATCAAGGCGTCCAGCGCCATTCCCGGCTTCTACCGTCAGGGCGTGGAGTTGGACGGCGTCAGCTATCAGGACGGCGGCATCAGCGATGCGATTCCGGTGGAAGAGGCCTATCGCCGCGGCGCCGACACCATCGTGGTGATCCGCACCGTGCCTTCGCAAATGTACTACACCCCGCAGTGGATGAAGCGTATGGAGCATTGGCTGAGCGACAGCAGCCTGCAGCAGATGGTGCGCATCCTGCAGCATCATGAGCAAAGCTATCACCGCATCCAGCGCTTTATCGAGAAGCCGCCGGGCAAGCTGCGTATCTTCGAGATCTTCCCGCCTAAGCCGCTGGCCAGCAATGCGCTGGGCAGCCGACTGGGGGCGCTCAATCAGGATTATCACCTGGGGCGCCGCTGCGGCCGCTACTTCCTGGCCACCGTCGGCCAGTGGATGGCGCAGCAGGAACCGGACGGCATAAAGGTGCGAAAATCGCTGTCGCGCCGCCTGATCCAGCCCGAGAATGTCAGAATGCCTTCGCCGATCGTGACCGACATCGCCATGTCGCCCGATCTCACGGCGCAGCCGGAGGCTGCGGTGGCGGCGCCGAAACTCATTCTGCCGGGCGATCTGCCGCCGGGTGAAGGGGGCGCGCTGTGAGCTACGCCTTTACCGACACCCACTGCCATTTCGATTTCCCACCCTTTACCGGACACGAGGCCGAAAGCCTGACGCGGGCGGCAAGCGCCGGCGTGCAGCGCATCATCGTCCCGACGGTCACTGCCGATCGCTTTGCGCGGGTGCTGCGGCTGGCGCAGGATCACGCGCCGCTGTTCGCCGCGCTGGGGCTGCACCCGCTGTATATCGCGCAGCATCATGAGCCGCAGCTGGAACAGTTGGCGGCGCTGTTGGCCGAACGGCCGCGCAAGCTGGTGGCGGTGGGGGAGATTGGGCTCGATCTGTATATGGACAACCCGCAGTTCGAGCGCCAGCAAAGCGTGCTGTTGGCCCAGCTGAGGCTGGCGAAACAGCATGACCTGCCGGTGATCCTGCACTCGCGCCGCACCCACGATCAGCTGGCCGCGGCGCTGCGGCGCATGCAACTGCCGCGCCGCGGCGTGGTGCACGGCTTCGCCGGCAGCCTGTCGCAGGCGCAGGCGTTTATCCGCCTCGGCTATTACATCGGCGTGGGCGGCACCATCACCTATGAGCGGGCGCAGAAAACGCGCGGCGTGATGGCGCAACTGCCGCTTGAGGCGCTGCTGCTGGAGACGGATGCGCCGGACATGCCGCTGGCCGGCTATCAGGGGCAGCCGAATCGCCCCGAGCGCGCCGCCGAGGTGTTTCACACGCTTTGCGCGCTGCGGCCGGAACCGGCCGACGAGATCGCCGCTCACCTGCAACGCAATACCCAGTCACTGTTTGCCATGCCGGATTGATGGGTTTATAACGTGACCTGCGTCACGTTATAAGATTTTCATTTGCGTCTCGTTGTATACATTTGTGACATAAATCGGTGCGAGGGTGACCTCGCTCAGTATAATCCCCCCGAAACTCTCCAATAGCAGACCTCTCTTCATGAGCAGGGATGTATTTTATTTTTTGCAACAGGGAAACTTTGCATGCAACTCATCATGAGTCTGGTCGGTATGGCGGTGCTGATCGCCATTGCGGTGCTGCTCTCCAGCAACCGTCGGGCCATCAAATTGCGTACCGTCGTGTGGGCGTTCATCATTCAGGTCGGCATCGGCGCGCTGGTGCTGTACGTGCCGCTGGGCCGCAGCATCCTCGGCAGTATGTCTAACGGCGTGGCAAACGTTATCGCCTACGGCAATCAGGGCATTTCGTTCATTTTCGGCGGGCTGGTGTCCGACAAGATGTTCGAGGTGTTCGGCGGCGGCGGCTTCGTGTTCGCGCTGCGCGTCCTGCCGGTGATCGTGTTCTTCTCCTCGCTGATTGCGGTGCTGTACTACCTCGGCATCATGCAGTTGGTGATCCGCGTGCTGGGCGGCGGCCTGCACAAGCTGCTGGGCACCTCGCGCACCGAATCGCTGTCGGCGACCGCCAACATTTTCGTCGGCCAGACCGAAGCGCCGCTGGTGGTGCGCCCCTATATCGCCACCATGAGCCAGTCAGAACTGTTCGCCGTGATGTGCGGCGGCCTGGCTTCGGTAGCCGGTTCGGTGTTGGCGGGGTACGCGCAGATGGGCGTGCCGCTGGAATACCTGATCGCCGCATCCTTCATGGCCGCGCCGGGCGGGCTGCTGTTCGCCAAGCTGATGGTGCCGGAAACCGAGCAGACCCACGATAAAGACGATGCGATGAAGCTGATCGCCGAAGAGGATCGTCCGGCCAACGTGATCGATGCGGCGGCTTCCGGCGCGGCTTCCGGCATGCAGCTGGCGCTGAACGTCGGTGCGATGCTGCTGGCGTTTATCGCGCTGATCGCCTTGCTTAACGGCATTCTCGGCGGTATCGGCGGCTGGTTCGATTATCCGCAGCTGTCGCTTGAGCTGATCCTCGGCTGGGTGTTCTCACCGATCGCCTTCCTGATCGGCGTGCCGTGGAGCGAAGCGATGACCGCCGGTTCGTTCATCGGACAGAAGATCATCGTCAACGAGTTCGTCGCCTACATGAACTTCGGCGCCTATCTGCGCCCGGATGACGTGGTGGCGGCGGAAGGCCTGCAGGTACTGTCGACGCACACCAAGGCGATCATCTCCTTCGCGTTGTGCGGCTTCGCCAACCTCTCCTCGGTGGCGATCCTGCTGGGTGGTCTGGGCAGCATGGCGCCCAACCGTCGCCACGACATCGCGCGCTTCGGTCTGAAGGCCGTGGCGGCGGGCACGCTGTCCAACTTGATGAGTGCCACCATCGCCGGCTTCTTCCTGGCGCTGTAAGCCATCACGGAGCCCGCGACGGCGCGACCGATCGCGGGACTCCGCCTATACTCTAAGCAACGCGGGTGCTTGCCGCATCCGCGATCTTCAGCCGCTTCTTTAGCGAATTTGTGAACGATATCGCGTTATTTTGTGATGTTCTTCACATATAATTCCGGTCTGTTACAGTGCTATTTCATATAGTGTGACGATGAACGCGAATCGCCTGCGGCATTCGTGTTCAAATAGCTATTACTGGCCGGCCGCAAGGCGGGTGGCCATGTGCGGTGAGAAGGATCTCAGTTGCCGCCGCGGGAACGCCGTTCCCCAGCGCTATCTTCATGGAACCAAGTCCGCTCGCCAACACCCAGGTACTCAGTTGGAGAGTTTTATGACCGAATTAACCGCAGCAGCGCAACGTGCGCTGAACTTGATGGATTTAACCACGCTGAATGATGATGACACCGACGAGAAAGTGATCGCGCTCTGTCGTCAGGCCAACAGCCCGGCCGGCCACACGGCGGCCATCTGCATCTACCCGCGTTTTATCCCGGTGGCGCGTAAGGCGCTGCGCGAGCAAGGCACGCCGGACATCCGCATCGCCACCGTGACCAACTTCCCGCATGGCAATGACGATATCGACATCGCGCTGGCGGAAACCCGCGCGGCGATCGCCTATGGCGCGGATGAAGTGGACGTGGTGTTCCCATACCGCGCGCTGATCGCCGGCAACGAACAGGTCGGCTTCGAGCTGGTGAAACAGTGCAAGCAGGCTTGCCAGGCGGCCAACGTGTTGCTGAAAGTGATCATCGAAACCGGTGAGCTGAAACAGGCCGATTTGATCCGCAAGGCGTCCGAGATCGCCATCAAGGCCGGGGCGGACTTTATCAAGACCTCCACCGGCAAGGTGCCGGTCAACGCCACCCTGGAGAGCGCCGAGCTGATGATGTCGGTGATCCGCGATATGGGCGTGGCGAAGACGGTGGGCTTCAAGCCGGCCGGCGGCGTGCGCACCGCGGAAGACGCGCTGCATTATCTGCAACTTGCCGATCGTATTCTGGGCGAAGGGTGGGCCGATGCGCGGCATTTCCGCTTTGGCGCTTCCAGCCTGCTGGCCAGCTTGCTGACCGCGCTGGGCCACCAGACCCAGACCGCCGGCGGCGGCTACTGATCGATTTCGTTGGCGGGCGCCAGGCGCGCCCGTCTGCACCGACTCTCGGCGACACAGGGGGATGCCTTGTTCCTGGCTCAAGAAATTATTCGTAAGAAACGCGACGGCCAGCCGTTAAGCGAAGCGGAAATCCGCTTTTTCATCAACGGCATTCGCGACAACGTGGTGTCGGAAGGGCAGATCGCCGCGCTGGCGATGACCATTTATTTCCATGACATGAGCATGCCGGAGCGCGTGGCGCTCACCATGGCGATGCGCGATTCCGGCACCGTGCTGGACTGGAAGAGTTTGGCGCTGAATGGCCCGATCGTTGACAAGCATTCGACCGGCGGCGTGGGTGACGTGACCTCGCTGATGCTCGGCCCGATGGTGGCGGCCTGCGGCGGCTATGTGCCGATGATCTCCGGCCGCGGCCTGGGGCATACCGGCGGCACGCTGGACAAACTGGAAGCCATTCCGGGCTTCAATATTTTCCCGGACGATAACGCCTTCCGCAAAATCATTCAGGACGTCGGCGTGGCGATCATCGGCCAGACCAGTTCGCTGGCGCCGGCGGACAAGCGTTTTTACGCCACCCGCGACATCACCGCCACCGTGGATTCGATCCCGCTGATCACCGCCTCTATTCTGGCCAAGAAACTGGCGGAAGGGCTGGATGCGCTGGTGATGGACGTGAAGGTTGGCTCGGGCGCCTTTATGCCGACCTATGCCCTGTCGCAAGATTTGGCGCAGGCGATCGTCGGCGTGGCCAACGGCGCGGGCTGCAAGACCACCGCGCTGCTGACCGACATGAACCAGGTGCTGGCTTCCAGCGCCGGCAACGCGGTGGAAGTGCGCGAAGCGGTACGCTTCCTGACCGGCGAATACCGCAACCCGCGCCTGCTGGAAGTGACGCTGGCGCTGTGCGTGGAGATGCTGCTGTCCGGCGGCCTGGCGCAAGACGAGGCCGATGCGCGCGCCAAGCTGCAGGCGGTGCTGGACAACGGCAAAGCGGCTGAGGTGTTTGGCCGCATGGTGGCGGCGCAGCAAGGGCCGATAGACTTCGTCGAACGTTATGATAGCTATCTGCCGGCGGCAACGCTGAGCAAGCCGGTGTATGCTGAAAAGCCGGGCATCATCAGCGCCATGGATACCCGCGCGCTGGGTATGGCGGTGGTGTCGCTGGGCGGCGGCCGCCGCCGGGCGAGCGACGCCATCGATTACAGCGTTGGCCTGACCGAGGTAGCGCGTCTGGGCGATAAGGTGGATACCCAGCAACCGCTGGCGATGATCCACGCCAACGATGAAGAGAGCTGGCAGCTGGCGGCCGATGCGGTGCGCAGCGCAATGACGCTGAGCGACAAGGCGCCGGAGGCGACGCCGGTGGTGTATAAGCGCATCACTCAAGCGTGATGACCCTCGTCTTTCAAGCCGTAGCGTTGTTGGCTGCACGCGTGCACCCCAGTCACTTACTTGAGTAAGCTCCTGGGGATACACGCGCTAGCCGCCTAGCTACAACTTGAAATCCATTGGGTATAAATTTAGAGAATAAGGGCGATTGCAGTTTTGCGGTCGCAATAGCGTGAGAACACGCAGGAGAGCACAGATGAAACGCACATTTATTATGGTATTGGACTCCTTCGGCATCGGCGCCAGCGAAGACGCCGAACGTTTTGGCGACCAGGGGTCCGACACCCTGGGCCACATCGCCGAGGTTTGCGCGCGCGGTGAAGCCAACGTGGGCCGCCAGGGCCCGCTGACGCTGCCTAACCTGAGCCGTCTGGGCCTCGGCAAAGCGGCGGAGGAGTCCACCGGCAACTTCCCGCAGGGGCTGGATCGCAACGCCGACATCATCGGTGCTTACGCTTACGCCAGCGAGCTCTCTTCCGGTAAAGACACGCCGTCGGGCCACTGGGAAATCGCCGGCGTGCCGGTGCTGTTCGACTGGGGCTACTTCAAGGACGAGCACAACAGCTTCCCGCAGGCGCTGCTGGACAAACTGGTCGAACGCGCCAATCTGCCGGGCTACCTGGGCAACTGCCACTCATCCGGCACCGTGATCCTCGATCAGCTGGGCGAAGAGCACATTAAAACCGGCAAGCCGATTTTCTACACCTCCGCCGACTCGGTGTTCCAGATCGCCTGCCATGAAGAAACCTTCGGCCTGGATCGTCTGTATGAGCTGTGCGAAATCGCGCGTGAAGAGCTGACCGAAGGCGGTTACAACATCGGTCGCGTGATCGCGCGTCCGTTCGTCGGCGATAAGCCGGGCCACTTCCAGCGCACCGGCAACCGCCACGATCTGGCGGTAGAGCCGCCGGCGCCGACCGTGCTGAAAAAGCTGGTGGACGAGAAGGGCGGCGAAGTGGTGTCGATCGGTAAAATCGCCGACATCTACGCCAACGTCGGCATCACCAAGAAGGTGAAGGCGACCGGCATCGATGCTCTGTTTGACGCGACCCTGATTGAAATGGAAAAGGCCGGCGACAACACCATCGTGTTCACCAACTTCGTGGACTTCGACTCCTCTTACGGCCACCGCCGCGACGTGGCGGGCTACGCCGCCGCGCTGGAGCTGTTCGACCGCCGCCTGCCGGAGCTGCTGAAGCTGGTGAAAGACGAAGATATCATCATCTTCACCGCCGACCACGGCTGCGACCCGACCTGGCCGGGCACCGACCACACCCGCGAGCACATCCCGGTGCTGGTTTACGGTCCGAAAGTGAAACCGGGTTCGCTGGGCCACCGCGAGACCTTCGCCGACATCGGCCAGACCGTCGCCAATTATTTTGGCCTGTCGCCGATGGATTACGGTAAGACCATGTTCTAAGCCCTGTCTTTCAAGCCGCAGCGTTGTTAGCTTCACGCGTGAACCCCAGTCGCTTACTCAAGTAAGTTCCTGGGGATTCACCCGCTAGCTGCCTGGCTGCAACTCGAAATTCAAGGCTTGGATGTTTGACGTTTTTATTAAATAAGATTTCTAAAGGAAGAAAATTATGGCTACGCCGCACATTAATGCTGAGATGGGTGATTTCGCTGACGTAGTACTGATGCCGGGCGACCCGCTGCGCGCAAAATACATCGCCGAAACCTTCCTGGAAGGCGCGGTGGAAGTGAACAACGTGCGCGGCATGTTGGGCTTCACCGGCACCTACAAAGGCCGCCGCATCTCCGTAATGGGCCACGGCATGGGCATCCCGTCCTGCTCCATCTATGCGCGCGAGCTGATTGCCGAATTCGGCGTGAAGAAGATCATTCGCGTGGGTTCCTGCGGCGCGGTGCGTGACGATATCAAACTGCGTGACGTGGTGATCGGCATGGGCGCGTGCACCGACTCCAAGGTGAACCGTCTGCGCTTCAAGGATAACGACTACGCGGCGATCGCCGACTTCGACATGGTGCGCAACGCGGTCGACGCGGCGGCGGCGCAGGGCATCCCGGCGCGCGTGGGCAACATCTTCTCCGCCGATCTGTTCTACACCCCGGATCCGGACATGTTCCAGGTGATGAAGAAGTACGGCATCCTGGGCGTGGAAATGGAAGCGGCCGGCATCTACGGCGTGGCGGCGGAGCTGTACGAAGAGTTCGGCTGTAAGGCGCTGACCATCTGCACCGTGTCCGACCACATCCTGCGTCACGAAGCGACCACGGCGGCGGAACGCCAGACCACCTTTAACGAAATGATCGTTATCGCGCTGGAATCCGTGCTGCTGGGCGACAAAGCGTAATACCGCGGCGGGCGTCGTCATGGCGCCCGCCCGTCAATCTATTCATTCCGCACGGCCGTTTTTGGCTAACGCTTTACCTTTCAATTGATTATGGGTGTAGCCGTTACGGGCAATCTATTCACTGAAAGGACAATAAAACGGCGAGAACGCATTCAGCGCCTGGCCTGAGTTACTCCTTCTTCGGCGCTTCCTGCTTTATCTCCGGCGCATCCTCTTCGTCGTCTTCCACCGTATTGCCTTCTTCCAGTGGCGTGTTGGCGGTCAACAGGTACGGCGACTGCTGCCAGCGGCTGCGGCGGTGTTGCAGCAGGGTACGCGCCAGAATGATGCCGATCGCCAGCGCCAGCAGGATCATCAGGCGCAGCAGGTTGGTGGTGTTGTCCACCTGCTTGGATTCGGTCGCCAGCACGTGGGTGTCGAGGGTGATGCGGATAAAGCCGATCGGGCCGTCTTTGCCCTGAATGGATTCGACCAACTGGTGGTTGAAGTAGCTGCCGGCGCGTTTGCCGTCGAGCGACAGGCGGTCGCGTATACTTATCTGTTCCCCGGCGTGGGAGACCAGCGTGCCGTCAAGCTGATACACGCTGACGTCGAGAATGCGGCTGTGATCGGTGAGCTGCTTGAGGATGGCGTCGATGCGCGGGTTGTTGCCGTCGTCGTCCAGCAGCGGCGCCAGGCTGTAGGCGACCTGTTTGGTCAGCGTCTGCGCCAACTCTTCCACCTGCTCGGATCGCGCCATTTGGTGACTCAGGCTAAAATAAGAGGCGCCCTGCATCAGCAGCACCAGCAAAGCCAGGCAAATCAGGATAATAGCGGTGCGGTGCAGGCGAAATTTCAGTTTAGCGCGAGCCATGCAGGTTCCTTGGGCATCGGGGACACTTTATGTTGCCAGAACCGCTGGCGATAGGATAGCTTGATGCGTCGTTTTATCATGCAGCGTTTTTGTCCATTCAGGAGTCAATGATGTCAAACAGTCTGACCTATTGCGATCTTCCGGCGGAGATCTCTCAATGGCCGGGTCTTCCCCTTTCGCTCAGCGGCGACGAAGTGATGCCGCTGGACTACCGGGCGGGCAATACCGGGTGGCTGTTATACGGCAGAAAGCTGGACAAGGCGCGGATTACGCAATTCCAACGCAAGCTGGGCGCGGCGATGGTGATCGTCACCGCCTGGGGCGTGGACGACTATCAGGTCGTGCGCCTGGCGGGCACCTTGACGCCGCGCGCCAAGCTGCTGGCGGCGGAGAGCGGGCTGGACGTGGCGCCGCTCGGCAAGATCCCGCACCTGCGCACGCCGGGGCTGCTGGTGATGGACATGGATTCGACGGCGATCGAGATCGAATGCATCGACGAGATCGCCAAATTGGCGGGCGTCGGCGAGCAGGTGGCGGAAGTCACCGAACGCGCGATGCGCGGCGAGCTGGACTTTACCGCCAGCCTGCGCCAGCGCGTCGGCACGCTGAAAGGGGCCGATGCCAACATCCTCAAGCAGGTGCGCGACGAGCTGCCGTTGATGCCGGGGCTGACCAGCCTGGTGGGCAAGCTGCAGGCGATGGGCTGGCATGTGGCGATCGCCTCCGGCGGCTTCACCTACTACGCCGAATACCTGCGCAACCGGCTGCGGCTGGTGGCGGCGGCGGCCAATGAGCTGGAGATCCGCGACGGCAAGCTGACCGGCGAAGTGCTGGGGCCGGTGGTGGACGCGCAGTTCAAAGCCGACACGCTGCTGCGGCTGGCGGAGAAGCTGGAGATCCCGCTGGCGCAAACCGTGGCCATCGGCGACGGCGCCAACGATTTGAAAATGATGCAGGCGGCGGGGCTGGGCATCGCCTACCACGCCAAGCCGAAAGTGTATGAAAAAGCGCAGGTATCGATCCGGCATGCGGATCTGATGGGCGTGCTGTGTATTCTCACCGGCAGCCTGAAACACGAAGTGCGATAACGAAAGATTGAGGTAAGACGTGGCAAAAGCGGCAAAACGGGCATTTGTGTGCAATGAGTGCGGGGCGGACTATCCGCGTTGGCAGGGGCAGTGCAGCGCCTGTCATGCCTGGAACACCATCACGGAAGTGCGTTTGGCCGCGTCGCCCGCAGCGGCGCGCAACGATCGCCTCAGCGGCTATGCCGGCGACGCCGGCGTCAGCAAGGTGCAGAAGCTGTCGGAAATCAGCCTGGAGGCGCTGCCGCGCTTCACCACCGGCTTTCTCGAGTTCGACCGCGTGCTGGGCGGCGGCGTGGTGCCCGGCAGCGCCATTCTGATCGGCGGCAACCCCGGCGCCGGCAAGAGCACCCTGTTGCTGCAGGTGCTGTGCAAGCTGTCTGAACAGATGAAAACCCTGTACGTCACCGGCGAGGAATCGCTGCAGCAGGTGGCGATGCGCGCCCACCGTCTGGGGCTGCCGACCGGCGGCCTGAACATGCTGTCGGAAACCAGCATCGAGCAGATCTGCCTGATTGCCGAGCAGGAACAGCCGAAGCTGATGGTGATCGACTCGATTCAGGTGATGCACATGGCGGACATTCAGTCTTCGCCGGGCAGCGTGGCGCAGGTGCGGGAAACCGCCGCCTACCTGACGCGCTTCGCCAAGACGCGTGGCGTGGCGATCGTGATGGTCGGCCACGTCACCAAAGACGGCTCGCTGGCCGGGCCGAAAGTGCTGGAACACTGCATCGACTGTTCGGTGCTGCTGGACGGTGACGCCGATTCCCGCTTCCGCACCCTGCGCAGCCACAAGAACCGCTTCGGCGCGGTCAACGAGCTGGGGGTGTTCGCCATGACCGAACAGGGGCTGCGCGAAGTCAGCAACCCGTCGGCGATCTTCCTTAGCCGCGGCGATGAAGTCACTTCCGGCAGCTCGGTGATGGTGGTGTGGGAAGGCACCCGGCCGCTGCTGGTGGAGATCCAGGCGCTGGTGGATCACTCGATGATGTCCAACCCGCGCCGCGTGGCGGTGGGCCTGGAGCAGAACCGGTTGGCGATCCTGCTGGCGGTGCTGCACCGGCACGGCGGGCTGCAGATGTCGGATCAGGACGTGTTCGTCAACGTGGTCGGCGGGGTGAAGGTCAGCGAGACCAGCGCCGACCTGGCGCTGCTGATGTCGCTGGTCTCAAGCCTGCGCGATCGGCCGCTGCCGAACGATCTGGTGGTGTTCGGCGAAGTGGGGCTGGCGGGGGAGATCCGCCCGGTGCCGAGCGGCCAGGAGCGCATCTCCGAAGCGGCCAAGCACGGCTTCAAGCGCGCCATCGTGCCGCACGGCAATATGCCGAAAAAGCCGCCGGCCAACATGCAGGTGTTCGGGGTCAAGAAGCTGGCGGACGCGCTGGACGTGCTGGAAGGGTTTTATTAATGTCGCCGACGGCGAGCAAGATATGCTATTTTGTTTAGCATATTAAACGGAGGTGGCCATGCCGCAATTTGATTACCTGAAGACGTCCATCAAGCAAAAGGGCTGCACGCTGCAGCAGGTGGCGGATGCCAGCGGCATGACCAAGGGCTATCTGAGCCAGCTTTTGAACGACAAAATCAAAAGCCCGAGCGCGCAAAAACTTGAGGCGCTGCACCGTTTTCTCGGGCTGGAGTTCCCGCGTAAAGAGGTTAAAGTCGGCGTGGTGTTTGGTAAATTTTACCCGCTGCATACCGGCCACATCTATCTGATCCAGCGCGCCTGCAGCCAGGTGGACGAGTTGCACGTTATTTTGTGCCACGACGAACCTCGCGACCGCGAGCTGTTCGAGAACAGTTCAATGTCGCAACAGCCGACGGTCAGCGATCGCCTGCGCTGGCTGCTGCAGACCTTCAAGTACCAGAAAAACATCCATATCCACTCGTTCGACGAGCAGGGCATCGAACCCTATCCGCACGGCTGGAACGTGTGGAGCGACGGCATGAAGGCCTTTATGGAACAGAAGGGCATCGTGCCGAGCTTCATTTATTCCAGCGAAGCGCAGGATGCGCCGCGCTACCGCGAGCATCTGGGCATCGAAACCATTTTGGTCGATCCCGAGCGTTCGTTCATGAACATCAGCGGCAATCAGATCCGCCAGGATCCATTCCGCTATTGGGACTACATCCCGACCGAGGTGAAGCCGTTCTTCGTGCGCACCGTGGCGATCCTCGGCGGCGAGTCGAGCGGCAAATCGACGCTGGTCAACAAGCTGGCCAACATCTTCAACACCACCAGCGCCTGGGAATATGGCCGCGATTACGTGTTCTCGCACCTGGGCGGCGACGAGATGGCGCTGCAATACTCCGACTACGACAAAATTGCCCTCGGGCAGGCGCAATACGTGGATTTCGCGGTCAAGTACGCCAACAAGGTGGCGTTTATCGATACCGATTTCGTCACCACCCAGGCGTTTTGCAAAAAGTACGAGGGGCGTGAACACCCCTTTGTGCAGGCGCTGATCGACGAATACCGTTTCGATCTGGTGATCCTGCTGGAAAACAACACGCCGTGGGTGGCGGATGGCCTGCGCAGCCTCGGCAGCACCGCCGATCGTCTGGCGTTCCAGCGCCTGCTGGAGGAAATGCTGCGCGCCAACGACATCGAGTATGTGCACGTTGAGTCCAGCGATTACGAAGAGCGTTTTCTGCGCTGCGTCGAGCTGGTGCAACAGTTGCTGGCGGCGGACGCCGGCCGGTTGGCGAACGCGCCCGCCCAGCATCACGCCGCAGGCTGAGAAAATTAGCGGAATGTGCGGTCGCGGCGGCAGAAACGGCCGCCCGGGCGCATATTTAACGGCTTGTTTAAACATGGTTCATTCGACAGCGACTACGGTAAGATTTTCTTTACAATAACGCTCAGAAGAAGACATGTCTTATCGCTTGCTCGCTCTTTGGTTGGTCTGCTATGCCGCAGCCTGGACGCTGCTGACTGTTCATCTCGATCCTACCCTGCCTTACGACGCCGTCGAGGCGCTCAACTGGGGCCTCAACGGCGAGTGGGGCTCACCGAAAAACCCGTGGCTGGTCGGGGCGGCGATGCAGCCGGCGATCGGGTTCTCGTGGCTGCCGCTGAACCTGTACTGGTATGGCGGGCACTTCATCGCCATCGCCATCGGCATGCTGGGTGTCTGGCTGTTGGCGCGCCGGCTGAGCGGCAGCACCTCGCTGGCCTGGATGGCGCTGTTGACGCTCAACCTGTCCGGCATCATCAATTTCGACATCATTCCCTACAACGACAATTACCTGTTGGTGATGCTGTGGCCGTGGATGGCGCTGTTTTTCCACCTGGCTATTTCGCGTTCGGCCAACTGGTGGCCGGCCTTCGCGTTGGCCGCCGGGCTGGCGATGATGGCGAAGTACTCGACCTTCGCCTTTGTCTATTTCGCTGCGCTGTCGACGCTATTCGTGCCGCAGATCCGCCGCTGCTATCGCCAGCCGCAGTTCTATCTGGCGGTGGCGATCTGGTTGGCGCTGGTGCTGCCGAACGTGTTCTGGTTGTGGAACCACGACTTTGCCGCCTTCAAGTGGGTGGATTCGCAGATCAAGATGCAGCTCAACCTCGATATGCTGCAGTCGCTGCTGCTGGTGTTCTATCCGTCGCTGGTGCTGTGGGGGATCCTGCGGCGTAGCGGGGCGGTGCTGGCCTGGCCACCGGCGTTGCCGATGCGGGTGTTGCTGTGGGTCTATCTGTTGCCGCTCGGCATCATTACCTTCTGGTTCTCTTTCAACGTCGGCGGCCGGCTGACCGAATGGCTGCAGCCTTTCTTCATGCTGGCGCCCGCGCTGCTGGTCGGTTGCGTGCGCCAGCCGCCGGTGCGTTCGCTGCGCGCGGCAACCATTGGGCTGATGTGTGCGGCGCTGGCGGTCTATCTGGGGTATGCCGCGGTGATGCTGGGCAACGTGCGCAACGCCGGTCAGAAAATGGTGGGTATCAAGGCGTTCAGCGCCGGGGTGGAGCGGCAGTGGCAAGAGCGGTATGGCGTTGAACTGCGCTACGTCGGCGGCGAATACCTGTCGCAGTGGATGACGGTGTACGCCGGTTCCCGGCCGCGGACCATTACGCGTTGGTCCAATCATGCGCGGCCGAATATCTACAACGTCAACATCAGCTATCCGCAGATTGCGCAGCACGGCGTCGCCCTGTTCGGGCGGTTGGGTGAAGACTGCGCGCACAGCGACTTTGGCGGTGAGTTGGCCCACTGGCCGAAGATGCGCCTCGATTGGCAGCAGACGCTGACCTTCCGCGCCGATCCGCAGAGCGACGAGCAGATGCTGTGCGTCGGCTTCGTTCGTCCGCAGTAACGGCGGCGCGCTGCGCCGCCGCGATTCAGGCTCAGTAAGCGATGACCAGCTTGCCTTGCATATGGCCGCCGAGCAGCTGTTGATGCGCGGTGGTCAGCGTGTCTACCGACAGCCCGTGCAGGGTTTCGCTCAGCGTGGTGCTCAGCTTGCCCTCGTCCAGCAGCTGCGCCACCTGCTGCAGGATCTTGCCCTGCTGCGCGATATCCGGGGTGGTGAACATGCTGCGGGTGAACATGAACTCCCAGTGCAGCGCGGCGCTTTTCAGCTTCAGCGCGTTTTGATCCAACGGCTGCGCGTTCTCAACGATGGTGCAGATATGGCCGAGCGGCGCGATCAGTTCGGCCATCGCCGGCCAGTGGCCGTCGGTATCGTTCAGACACAGGATGTAATCCACCTGCTCGATGCCGTGCTGCGCCAGGTTGCCCTTCAGATCGCGGTAGTCCACCACCAGATCGGCGCCGCGCTCACGGCACCAGGCGGCGGATTCAGGTCTTGATGCGGTGGCGATCACTTTCACCTTGCTGCGCAATGCGGCCAGCGGAATGGCCAGCGAGCCGACCCCGCCGGCGCCGCCGATGATCAGCAGCGTCTTGTGCTCCGGCGCGTCCTGAATGTTCAGGTGTTCGAACAGCGCCTCCCAGGCGGTGAGGGCGGTGAGCGGCATGGCGGCGGACTCGGCCCAGTTCAGGCTGCGCGGTTTGTGCGCGGCGATGCGTGAGTCGATCAGTTGGTGACTGCTGTTGCTGCCGGGGCGGGTGATGTCGCCGGCGTACCACACTTCATCGCCGGGCTTGAAGCCGCTGACGCTGCTGCCCACGCCCACCACGATGCCGCTGGCGTCCCAGCCGAGGACGCGCGGCTGCTGCAGGCCGCTTTTCTGCAGGCCGGCGTGCACTTTGGTGTCCACCGGGTTGACCGACGCCGCTTTCACTTCCACCAGCAGATCGTACTGGCCGGGAACCGGCATCTCCGGTGAGATTTCGATGAAACTGGCGGGGTTCTGCGGGTCTACGGCAATGGCTTTTATCGACATGATTGTACTCCTTTCAAATGATGCCCCCAGTGTAGACCCGCGGCAGTGGGGTGATAAGATGGACAATATCTAACGGAGTGTTCGTTTAAGGTGAACAATGGAATTCAAACAGCTGCAGGATATGGCGCTGTTCGCGCTGGTGGCGGAGTGCGGCAGCTTTACCGCCGCCGCGCAGCGCGTGGGGTTGCCGAAATCCAGCGTCAGCCAGCGCATCAGCCAGCTTGAGCAGACGCTGGGGCTGCGCTTGCTCAATCGCACCACGCGCCAGCTGAACCTGACCTTCGCCGGCGAGCGTTATCTGGAGCATTGTCAGGCGATGATGTCCGCTGCCGAACGCGCCGATCTGGCGTTGCAGCGGCTGCGCGATAACCCGAGCGGGCGCCTGCGCATCTCGACGCCGGCCGGGCTGGGGGCGACCCTGGTGGCGCGGCTGGCGGCGGATTTTCAGCGCCAGTATCCGGACGTTTCGCTGGAGGTGTCGGTGTCCGACGCCATGGTGGATCTGGTGCAGGAAGGTTACGACGCCGCGCTGCGCACCGGCAAGCCGCAGGATTCTTCGCTGATCGGCCGACGCCTCGGGTACGCGCCGCGCTATCTGCTGGCGGCGCCGTCCTACCTGGCGCAGCACCCGCCGATCGAACATCCGCAGCAACTGCAGCAGCATCGTTGCATCGCCCACCGCGCCTGGACGGCCTGGAACCTGCGCTGCGGCGATGACTACTATCGTTGGCAGCTGCCGCTGGCGCACACCACCGACAACCTGCTGTATGCGCGCGAATGCGCCATTGCCGGTGCCGGCATCACGTTGCTGCCGGCGTTTCTCAGCCGCGAGGTGGTGGCGCAGAAGCTGTTGGTGGAGGTATTGCCGGCGTGGCGTGCGGAAGGGAACGAGCTGTATCTGGTCTACCCGAGCCGCAAGCTGAACTCCCCGGCGCTGGCTTGTTTCATCGATGTGGTGCTGCAGCACCCGGCGTTCGACGATTACGCGCGCGAGTTGGCGCGGGGGTAAAAAAAGGCGCCGCATGCGGCGCCTTGGGCATTACTTGGCGATCTTTTTGTACTTGATGCGGTGCGGCTCGAGCGCATCGGCGCCCAGCGTGCGCTTCTTGTACTCTTCGTACTCGGTGAAGTTGCCTTCGAAGAATTCCACCTTGCCCTCGTCCTGGTAGTCCAGGATGTGGGTGGCGATACGGTCGAGGAACCAACGGTCGTGCGAGATCACCATGGCGCAGCCAGGGAATTCCAGCAGGGCGTTTTCCAGCGCGCGCAGGGTTTCGATATCCAGGTCGTTGGTCGGTTCATCGAGCAGCAGCACGTTGCCGCCAACCTGCAGCAGCTTGGCCAGGTGCAGACGGCCACGCTCACCGCCGGACAGCTCGCCCACGCGTTTGCCCTGATCGACGCCCTTGAAGTTGAAGCGCCCGACATAGGCGCGGCTCGGCATCTCGGTGTTGCCGATGCGCATGATGTCCTGCCCGCCGGAGACTTCTTCCCAGACGGTTTTCGAACCGTCCATGCTGTCGCGGAACTGATCGACGGAAGCGAGTTTGACGGTGTCGCCCAGCACGATGCTGCCGGAATCAGGCTGCTCCTGACCGGACATCATGCGGAACAGCGTGGATTTACCCGCGCCGTTCGGGCCGATGATGCCGACAATCGCGCCTTTCGGCACCGAGAACGACAGGTCGTCGATCAGCAGGCGGTCGCCATAAGACTTGCGCAGGTTGCTGACTTCGACCACTTTATCGCCCAGGCGCGCGCCAGGTGGAATGAACAGTTCGTTGGTTTCGTTACGTTTCTGGTATTCGGTGTTGTTCAGCTCTTCAAAGCGGGCCAGGCGGGCCTTGCCTTTGGACTGACGGCCTTTGGCGCCCTGACGCACCCACTCCAGCTCTTTCTCGATCGACTTGCGGCGAGCGGCTTCGGCGGACGCTTCCTGCGCCAGACGCGCGTCTTTCTGCTCCAGCCAGGACGAGTAGTTGCCTTCCCACGGAATGCCTTCGCCGCGGTCGAGTTCGAGGATCCAGCCGGCCACGTTATCCAGGAAGTAACGGTCGTGGGTGATCGCCACCACGGTGCCTTCAAAGTCGTGCAGGAAGCGTTCCAGCCAGGCCACGGACTCGGCGTCCAGGTGGTTGGTCGGTTCGTCCAGCAGCAGCATGTCCGGCTTTTCCAGCAGCAGGCGGCACAGCGCGACGCGGCGGCGTTCACCCCCGGACAGGTGGGCGATTTTGGCGTCCCAGTCCGGCAGGCGCAGCGCATCGGCGGCGCGTTCCAGCTGGGCGTTGAGGTTGTGACCGTCGTGCGCCTGAATGATCTCTTCCAGGCGGCCCTGTTCGGCGGCCAGCTTGTCGAAGTCTGCGCCTTCTTCCGCGTACAGCGCGTACACTTCGTCCAGGCGCTTCAGCGCGCCGACCACTTCCGCCAGCGCTTCTTCCACCGATTCACGCACGGTGTGTTCGAGGTTAAGCTGCGGCTCCTGCGGCAGGTAACCGATCTTGATGCCCGGCTGCGGGCGCGCTTCCCCTTCGATATCGGTATCGATGCCGGCCATGATGCGCAGCAGGGTGGACTTACCGGCGCCGTTCAGGCCCAGCACGCCGATTTTTGCCCCAGGGAAGAAGCTCAGGGAGATGTTTTTCAAAATATGACGCTTCGGCGGTACCACCTTGCCGACGCGGTGCATGGTATAGACGTATTGAGCCACGTTGCTCTAAGCCTCTCTATATCAGTATTTATAGGATGTCTGGCGGCATGAGTGTAGCCCGTTTCGATCTCGGATCCCAGACATCGCTCAGCGATCGCCAAGTATAACCGTTTATGCGCCGATAAAGGCGCATATTGGTGGCTTATGGCGTGACGACGATCGCGACGCGGCGGTTTTCCGCGCGGCCGCTGGAGGTGCGGTTATCGGCAACGGGATCGCGCTTGCCCATGCCGCGGGTTTCGATATTGGCGCGCGGAATGCCGACGCTGGCCAGCAGATCGGCCACCGCATCGGCGCGGCGCAGGGAAAGCTGATCGTTATAGCTGTCTTCACCGTAGTTGTCGGTATGGCCGTCCAGGCGGAACTTGGTGATGCCGACGCTCAGCAGCGCACGGCCCATCTTCTGCACCGTCTCGGTGCTTTCCGGGTTCAGCTTGCCGATGTTGTTGCCGAACAGCACCTTATCCGACAGGCCGAACTCCCAGCCGTTATCGGTCAGTTTGAAGCCCTGCGATTGCAGCAGCGCAACCTGCTCGGGCGTCAGGCCCTGCGGTTTGCTCTGGCAGCCGGCGAGCGCCAGCAGGGCGACGAACGCCATCGCCAGCAGTGAAAAACGACCTTTAAACAGTTGCTGTATCATAGTCAAAATCCCTAGTTCAAGTGTTATAGCCGGGGCTCTTATTTATGTATAGCCAGCCGCCAGCCTCCGTTATAACGATGCTTTGCCTGATACATCGCATCGTCAGCTTCGTGCAAAAGACCCTGAGGCGTCGACGCGTGATCAGGGTACAGCGCAATACCGATACTCAGAGAGGTGATGACCGCCTCGTCGTTCGGCAAAATGACCGGTTGCGTCATGCAGTCGATGATGTTGTCAGCGATCTGCAAGACATCTTCCGTGCCGTGTACCGGCGCCAACAGCACGGCGAATTCATCCCCTCCCAGGCGGGCGACCAGATCGGTCTCGCGCAACTGCGCGCGAATGCGCCCGGCAATGGTGGTCAGCACCGCATCGCCTGCGGCGTGGCCGTAACTGTCGTTCACCTCCTTGAAGCGATCGCCGTCGATAAACAGCACCGCCAATTTCGCCGGCGGTTCGATATCGCCCAGCGCCCGGCTCAGCCGCCCTTCGAAGAAGGCGCGGTTCGGCAAGCCGGTCAGGCTGTCGTGCGTCGCCCGGTGAGCCAGCGAGTCGTTTTCCTGTTTCAGATGGGCCTGCCAGGCCTCCAGCTCGTCGAGCAAGCCGTTGAAATCGTTGCTGAGCTCATGCAGCTCGGCGATAGGCGCCGACGGCACCCGCAGGCCGAAAGTGCGATCGCGGCGCACTGCATGCGCCACGTTGGCGATGTCGTCCAGCGAACTGACGATGCCGACCAGCATGCGGCGCGACAACACCAGGGCGCACAGGGTGCTGAGCACCAGGCAGGCGATCATGCCGACCATGCCGCGCAACAGGAAACGCAGCAGGCTGCCGCCGTTGCCGCTCAGCCAGACCTGGCCGACCTGTTTGCCCTCGTGGGTGATAGGCAGAATGACCGGTTCGGGCAGCGCCCAGTGCGCGACGATCTGCTCCAGGCCGTGCAGCGGCCCATCGGTAGGATGGCGCCAGTTGGCCAGCATCTTGCCGTTGTTGTCGAGGATCCGCGCGTCCGACACCTCTTCATTGGAGGATATCAGCATCAGCGCTTCGCGCGCGGCGGTGCGGTCTTCAAACACCACGGCGGCCTCGACGGTATAGCTGATGGAGCGCGCGATCAGGTGCAGGTTGTGATTGGCATAGGCGCGCAGCGCAAACAGCGCCACCAGCGTCAAAAAGATGCCGGCGGTGCCGACGGCGATCAGCGCCAGCCCAAGATGCACACGCTGCAGCACTCGGCCCAGCGTCGGGCGCGCATTGCCGGAGCGGTTTCTACGCAACAGCCTCATAGCGGCGGCGCCTGTTTGCGTGCCAGCTGCAGCACGTTGGGGTGAACGCGCACGCCGCTGCGCGCCAGAGCATCCAGGTTGACCTTGAAGCTGGCCTGGTCCCCATCAATCTGCAGGCAAAATGCGCTGCCGGCGGAGCATTCGCTATCGTTCTCGCTGATGCTGAGAATGGAGTTGCCGGAAATGCGCTGCATGAAATTTTGTCTCTGCGCGGCGGTGATGTTCCCTAAGTAGATGACATCACAGCCGGTACTCAGCGTTGGGCTGTCGAACGGCACGCGCTCGGCTTTAATCGGACGCGGCGCGCTCAGCAGGATCGGATCGAACAGCCCTTCGGCATACTGGGTGGGTGCGGTCACGCACAAGCGGATCGGATTGGGTTCACGCGACCAGCGTGCGTAGCTGATGATGCCTACCACCACGGTCGTCACGGCGTGCGTGCGCTTTTGATAGGGATCAGCGGCGGCGTGCGCAGGCTCGGACAACGTCAGCAGCACCAACAAAACGATCAGCAGCAGGCGGCCGATATTCAGGCGTGCGTCAAGGAAGCCCGGTTCGGGGCTTTTTGCGCAACGCATCGCTATCGCGGTCTTATTCACCATCTTCACCCGCCATTCCGGCCTGATCCACCGCCCGCAGGCCGTGGCCTGACAAGGAAAAATCCGGCCCGCTTGAAGGGACAATCGTTTTGCTGAAAGCTGTCAGTCGCACTGCCTAATGAACACTATCTAACCCATAATTGGCGCGGATTGTATTATAAGATGTCTTCGTTGGGCGCTTTATGTGCTGTTTTCTCGGAATTATCTTACTTATTTTTGATAGTATAAAAATGCCCACCCGGGTTTGCCACCGCTTTTCTGCAAAGTTGGCGCGTTTAGCCTGCTGTCAGGCGATTTGCGCAACGGCGGCGTCATGTCGAAAATGCAATAATGTGATGGCTAATAATTAAAAAGTATTTTACTTCTCCAATAAGTGCCGGGGCAGCTAATAAAAATCCGGTGGCTGGAAATATCCCGCCGGCCTGATTTGTCAGCCAAAGTAAACGTTTTTTACCTGGCCCCCGTCATGGCGATACACTTCTTCTTCTACAGTATTGAATGGATAAGCGATTGCGCTGTCTATGGTAGATATCCGCGTCCGGGCCGTGCGCCCGGCTTTATTTTGTCCCGCGGCGCCGTGGTGCGGCGGTCACCGGGGAGCTGGGCGGCTCCTGCGGTACAACCAGTGAGGAAAGAGCGAGGATGGTCAAGGTGGACAAGCGACGGCTGTTGGCAATGGGCCTGTGTCTGACGGCGTTTTCAGGCGCGGCGCTGGCGGATTCTCTGGATGCGCAACGTCAGCGTTACCAGCAGATCAAACAGGCGTGGGACGGCAATCAAATGGACGTGGTGGCGCAGCTGATGCCGACGCTGCGCGATTACCCGCTTTATCCTTACCTGGAATACCGCGAGCTGACACAGGATCTGAGCCAGGCGGGGTTCTCCGAGGTGAACGACTTTATCAAACGCCACCCGACGCTGCCGCCGGCGAAATCACTGGTGCCGCGCTTCGTCAATGAACTGGCGCGGCGCGAAGACTGGCGCACCCTGTTGGCCTTCAGCGCGCAGCCGCCCAAACCGGTGGCTGCGCGCTGCAACTATTACTACGCCAAATGGGCTACCGGTGACCAGCAGGCGGCCTGGAGCGGCGCCGATGAACTGTGGCTGAACGGCAAAACGTTGCCGAGCGCCTGCGATCGTCTGTTCAGCGTCTGGCGCGGCGCAGGCAAGCAAACGCCGCTGGATATTCTGGCGCGCATGAAGCTGGCGTTGAAAGAGGGTAACAGTTCGCTGGTCAGCAACCTTTACGGCCAGTTGCCGGCCGACTATCAAACCATGGGCAACGCCCTGGTGCGCTTGCAAAACGATCCGACCACCGTGGAAGCCTTCGCCCGCAGCGTGGGGCCGACTGACTTTACCCGTGCCGCCACCGGCATCGCCTTTGAACGCCTGGCGCGGCAGGATGTGGAAAACGCGCGGGCGATGATCCCGACGCTCGCGCGGTTGCAGAAAATGAGCGACGACGAACGGCTGGGGTTGGAAGAGGCGGTGGCCTGGCGCCTGATGGGCAGCGACGCTACCTACGAGCAGGCGCAGTGGCGCGATCAGGTGATTCTGCGCAGCCGTTCGCCTTCGCTGTTGGAGCGCCGAGTACGCATGGCGTTGGGCAACGGCGATCGGCAGGGCGTCGCGACCTGGCTGGCCCGCCTGCCGGAAGAGTCGCGCAACAAGGATGAGTGGCGCTACTGGCGCGCCAGTCAACTGATGGACGAAGGCAAACGCGCCGAAGGCGAGGAGATGTTGCGTAACCTGATGACCGAACGCGGCTTCTATCCGATGGTCGCGGCGCAGAAGCTGAACGCCACTTATCCGGTGATGGTGGCGGTGGCGGCCAAGCCGCGCACGTCGCTGGTCGACGGGCCGGAGGTCGCCCGGGTGCGTGAGCTGATGTACTGGAATATGGACAACCTGGCCCGCAGCGAGTGGGGCTCGTATGTCGCCAGCCGCAGCCGGCCGGAACAAGAAGCGCTGGCGCGCTACGCCTTTGAGCAAAAATGGGCCGATCTGAGCGTGCAGGCGACCATCGTCGGCAAGCTGTGGGATCATCTGGAGGAGCGTTTCCCGGTCGCCTGGCCGCAGGAGTTCCGCCGCGCGACCGATGACAAGGGGATCACCACCAGCTACGCGATGGCGATCGCGCGTCAGGAGAGCGCCTGGAATCCGAAAGCGCAGTCGCCGGTTGGCGCTACCGGCCTGATGCAGGTGATGCCGCGCACCGCGCAGCATACGGTGCAGATGTACAATATTCCCGGCTATGTCGGCCCGAGCCAACTGTTCGATCCGCAGACCAATATTACCATCGGCACCAGCTATCTGGAGTCGGTCTATCAGCAGTTTGGCCGCAACCGCATTCTGTCGAGCGCCGCCTATAATGCCGGCCCGTCGCGGGTGAATACCTGGCTGGGCAACAGCGCGGGGCGGATCGATCCGGTGGCATTTATCGAAAGCATTCCGTTCTCTGAAACCCGCGGCTACGTCAAGAACGTGCTGGCTTATGATGCGTTTTACCGTTATCTGACGCACCGGCCGGCCAAGGTGCTGACCGACGCCGAGTGGCAGAGACGTTATTGATTTTGACGGCCCTATGGTATGCTGCTGTACTAGTTAAATAGTATGGTGGCTGCCATGACGCAATTATCGTTAAACGACCCCGCTCTTTCAGAACAAGGCAATGAGGATTGGCTGCGCTTCGTCGCGCTGCTGCAGAATTCCTTTGCGCAAGAACTGCATCAACCGCTGCTGCAGCTGATGTTGACGCCGGACGAGCGCACCGCGCTGGGCACCCGGGTGCGGATCATTCAGGAACTGATGCGCGGCGAGATGAGCCAGCGCGAGTTAAAAAATGAACTGGGCGCGGGGATCGCCACCATCACCCGCGGATCGAACAGCCTGAAAGCGGCTTCACCCGCGCTGAAACAGTGGCTTGAGCAGCAGCTGTTGCACGACGCGCCCTAGCAGACTCAGCGTTATTGCTGATAGATGGCGTTGTGGAACGGCACCAGCGCCAGCAGCAGCGCCTGGTGGTAAACGCTGGTGCGGCTCAGCCGGCCGTCGGTGAAGACGCCGATGGCGCCGCCCTGACGTTTCACCTCGGCGTTGCCGGTGATCGCCGCCATTTCGCTGCCCAATTCGCGACCGGCGCGAATACCTTGTAAGATGACCTCCGGCAGCATCAGGCTCGCCGAGCGGGATTCGCCACGGATGTGCGGGTTCTCGATGGTCATCCAGGCGAAGGTCATATTCTCTTCAATCCCGGCTTCCACGCCGACCCAAAAATCGGCCTCGGGCCTGACCTGGCGCGCTTCCATGACGCGTTGACGCGAACCGGTGCGGGTTTCGTGGTTGCCTATCGGCTGCAGCGAGACGCCGCTGGCGACGTCAACGGATTCAATGCGGTATTGGCCCGCGCCAAAGACGTCATCGAAGGCGAGTTGAATAGCCTTGATCTTTGCCGGGTTGGTAGTTGCAGCGACAACATGGTACATAACGGGTTTGATATCCTTCTGGCCGATACGCCGGGCAGCGGCAAAAGCGCCACCGGGCCGGGGATAAATGCAAATTTCACGCAGTATAACGGAAAACAAAAATGTTACAGGTATACCTCGTTCGCCATGGCGAAACGGAATGGAACGCGGCTCGCCGTATCCAGGGTCAGTCCGACAGCCCGTTAACCGCCATGGGGGAACACCAGGCCCGTCTGGTCGCCAGGCGCGTCAGCAAAGAAGGCATTACGCACATCATTACCAGCGATCTGGGGCGCACGCGGCGCACCGCGCAGATCATCGCCGACGCCTGTGGCTGCGAAGTGATTAGCGATCCGCGTTTGCGTGAGCTGCACATGGGGGTTCTGGAAGAACGCCTGATCGACAGTTTGACGCCGCAGGAAGAGCAGTGGCGCAAACAGATGGTCGATGGTACTCCTGACGGCCGTATCCCTCAAGGCGAATCCATGGAGGAGCTGGGCGAGCGCATGCGCGCCGCGCTGGAGAGTTGCCTGATGCTGCCTGAAGGCAGCAAGCCGCTGCTCGTCAGTCATGGCATCGCGTTGGGGTGTTTGATCAGTACGGTGCTGGGGCTGCCGGCCTATGCGGAACGCCGTCTGCGCTTGCGCAACTGCTCACTGTCGCGCGTCGATCACCAGCAGAGCCCTTGGCTGGCTTCCGGCTGGATCGTGGAAACGGCGGGCGATGTCACGCATTTGGACATGCCCGCGTTGGACGAACTGCAGCGTTAACGCCGAATCGGGATCAGGTAATCGCACTTGATCTCGATAGGCGCCTGATGCGGACGGCGCTCGCCTTTCGGATAGAAGCGTTCGATGTCGTGCCCTTTGCGGCGCGTCAGCTGGAGCGCCGGCAGGCAGGTGCCGTAGACCGTCAGAATAAAGTCTTGCAGTCCCTCGGTGGGCCCTTCGTAGCTGAACATCGCAAACTCACCGCCCGGCAACACCAGCGGCTGGCCTTCCTGTACCTTGTCAGGCACCTGATCCGGCTCCAGCGCCGTGGTGTACAGCACTTCCTGTTCGTCGTCCTTCTCTTGGCTCGGTCGCGAGTGGTGCAGCCCGTACAGCACCGGCGGCAGGGTTTCGACGTCACCGAGGAACTGACGCCAGAACTGTGAGCGCAGTTCGGTGCGCACGGTGGTGATCTGTTCCAGCGTACAGGAGTAGCTCTGGGTCAGGCCGACCAGGCGCTTGTCCGGCAGCGAGACGAATTCCGGCTGCGGCAGGGTGAAGGCTCCCAGACGGATCGGCGGACAGATGCCGAATGCGTTCCAGTCTTCGGCGCGGCGGTACAGCGCCGGCGTCTGCGCAAACTGTTTTTTGAAGGCGCGGGTGAAGGTCTGCTGCGAGTCGAAGCGATATTGCAGGGCGATATCCAAAATCGGCCGGCTGGTCAAACGCAGCGCGACGGCGGCTTTGGACAGCCTCCTTGCCCGGATGTAAGCACCGATGGCGTTACCGGTAATATCTTTGAACATCCGTTGCAGATGCCATTTGGAGTAGCCTGCCTTGGCCGCCACGTTATCCAGCGACAAGGGTTGGTCCAAATGGCTTTCCAGCCAGCTAAGCAGATCACGAATGATACCGGCTTGATCCATAGATCTTCCTCGTAAAGCTTGGGGGTAGGAACCCGAACTGTTGATTCGTCACGCTGGTGCTGCGCTATCAGACCGATCCATGAGCCATTATGCGTTGCACTCTTTGCCTCTGCTGCGCATGCCGCGCCAGAGTTGGATTGGGGTACACCGTAGTGGGCGCAAAGAAATAACGACGCCGCATCATAGCAATTTTTTTACTCCGCGACTCTCAAAGATTTTTGTCACGCTCTGTGCTAAAACGGACGGTGCGGACCCGTAAAAAACCGATTCCGTGAGCTTAGACATAAATAATGGCGACCGCCGAACCTATTTTTGCAGCAAGGTTATACCGGAGTTAAGTAAATGAAAAAAAGCTGGATATTTTTATTCGGTTTGGTTTGCGCAACCGTTGGCAGCGCGCAGGCGGAGCAGGTGGGCTCCGTTGATACGGTGTTTAAATTGTTGGGGCCGGACCACAAAATCGTGGTGGAAGCGTTCGACGATCCGGACGTTAAAAATGTAACTTGTTATATCAGCCGCGCCAAAACCGGCGGCATTAAAGGCGGCCTGGGGCTGGCGGAGGACACTGCCGACGCGGCCATTTCCTGCCAACAGGTGGGGCCTATCGAGCTGAGCGACAAGATCAAAAACGGCAAGGCGGAAGGCGATGTGGTGTTCCAGAAACGCACCTCGCTGGTGTTCAAGAAGTTGCAGGTGGTGCGCTTCTATGACACCAAGCGCAATTCGTTGATTTACCTGAGCTACTCCGACAAGGTGATCGACGGTTCGCCGAAGAACGCGATGAGCGCGGTGCCGATCATGCCGTGGGCTGAGACGAAATAAAAAAACGGGGTTCAGCATGCTGAACCCCGTTTTCATGACGGCAGGCCGGAATTACTCTTCCAGATCGCCGCAGAAGCGGTAGCCTTCGCCGTGAATGGTGGCGATGATTTCCGGCGTGTCCGGCGTCGATTCGAAGTGTTTGCGAATGCGACGGATGGTGACGTCCACGGTGCGGTCATGCGGCTTCAGCTCGCGGCCGGTCATTTTCTTCAGCAGTTCGCCGCGCGACTGGATCTTGCCCGGGTTTTCGCAGAAGTGCAGCATGGCGCGGAATTCGCTGCGCGGCAGCTTGTATTGTTCGCCGGCCGGGCTGATCAAAGAACGGCTGTTGATGTCCAGCTCCCACCCATTGAACTTGTAGCTCTCGACCAGGCGGCGCTCTTCGCCCAGGCTGCCCAGGTTCATGGTGCGCGACAGCAGGTTGCGCGCGCGGATGGTCAGCTCTCGCGGGTTGAACGGCTTGGTGATGTAATCGTCGGCGCCGATTTCCAGGCCGAGGATTTTGTCCACTTCGTTATCGCGACCGGTCAGGAACATCAAGGCGACGCTGGCCTGTTCACGCAGTTCGCGCGCCAACAGCAGGCCGTTTTTGCCTGGCAGGTTGATGTCCATGATGACCAGATTGATATCATTTTCAGACAGGATATTGTGCATCTCTGCACCATCATTGGCTTCATGAACAATGTAGCCTTCCGCCTCGAAAATGCTCTTCAGGGTGTTACGAGTGACTAACTCGTCTTCGACAATCAGAATGTGCGGGGTCTGCATATTTGCTACCTAAAATTGCCAACAAAATAGAAAATCGGAAGTACAGAAGTCTTTGTTTTCTTAGAGGAGGGCAGAGATAGCGCCACGTTCCCTCTCAGCAAATGACTAAAGTACGTAAACTCGTTCTTGATGCACTTTCCATCTCATGTCAACAAGATCGCTAGCCTGGTGGGGATGCTGTTCCCTACAACCCCTGGGATGCCGAAACGGCGCATATCCTAACCCCATTAACAGCAATATAACAGCGCGTGCCGAATTCATCACCCAACAAAACTACGCTTTGTTGACATATATCAAATTCAATTGTAGCACGTTAACAGATTTGTGAAAAACACTTACAGAAATGCCAGTTTAAGTCACAGAACCTCAAATTCTGTGAACGATTCAGCATTATCCGGCCCGATAGGATACAATTATTCGCTTATTGATCATCGCGTTGTTTTAACTTATTGATAAATAAACGCAGTAAAACATAAGCGCGAATAATGACTATTACGATGGGTTTATTAGCGCAACGAGCCGTTTAATCTTGTTTGTTGCTATTAACGCGTTTATTGTTACTTAATTGTAAATATAAGCGGGCGCTGCGCCATCGTCAAAAACGCAGGCCCGCCTTCGGTGGAAGAGTGATGCAGCTTCATATTGTTTTAGTGGCTCCGGCGCGGCCGGAAAATGTTGGCGCGGCGGCGCGCGCGATGAAAACCATGGGCTTCACGTCGTTGCGCATCGTTGACAGCGAGGCGCACCTGCAGCCGGCGGCGCGCTGGGTGGCGCACGGTGCCGGCGAGATCCTCGACGGCGTGCAAACGTTCGCCACGCTAGAGCAGGCGCTGGCGGGCGTGGATTTTACCGTCGCCACTACCGCCCGCAGCCGCGCGCGCTTTCACTACTACTGTACGCCGCCCGAACTGCTGGAACAGCTGAGCGAGCGTAAGCAGTGGGTCGGCCAGGCCGCGCTGGTGTTCGGCCGCGAAGATTCCGGCTTGACCAACGAAGAGCTGGCGTTGGCGGACTTGCTGACCGGCGTGCCGATGCAGGCGGACTATCCGTCGCTTAACCTGGGCCAGGCGGTGATGGTGTACTGCTACCAGCTGGCTAGCCTGATGGGTGTCAATACGCCACAGGAAACGGCGGCGTCGGAAGGGCAGCTTAAGGCGCTGCGCCGCCGCGCCGATGCCTTGTTGAGCGCATTGGATGTCGGCGATGACCAAAAATTGCGCGACTGGCTGCACCAGCGCCTCGGCGCGCTGCAACAGCGAGATACGGCGATGCTGCATACGCTGCTGCACGACATCGAAAAAAAACTCGCCAAGTGATAGCGGCTCCATCAGACGGTTACCCAGCGTGATCCACTAGTAAATAGGCTTTAAGTTGTTTTTTTGTTCTGTCATTTTGCTTTTCACCTGTTGCATCGCGCATTACCGCCGCTGAACGGAAAATAAGCAAAAAAAAGAAATAGTTTGACTTGGGATAGCGATTGCTTTAACCAATAGAGGGGACAGAGTATTTCATGAGACAGACAGACAACATGCGCAACATCAGCCTGAAAACCACAATTATTACCACCACCGATACCACAGGTAACGGGGCGGGCTGACGCGCACAGGAAACACAGAAAAAAGCCCGCACCTAATCAGTGCGGGCTTTTTTTTCGGCTTAAATTCGGAGAGATCACACATGCGAGTGCTGAAATTTGGCGGAACCTCGGTGGCGAATGCAGAACGTTTTCTGCGCGTCGCCGACATCATGGAGAGTAATGCGCGTCAAGGGCAGGTAGCCACGGTCTTGTCCGCCCCCGCAAAGATCACCAACCATCTGGTGGCGATGATCGACAAAACGGTGGCGGGCCAGGACATTCTGCCGAATATCAGCGACGCCGAGCGGATCTTTGCCGACCTGCTGAGCGGGCTGGCGCAGGCGCTGCCGGGCTTTGAATACGATCGCCTGAAAGGCGTGGTCGATCAGGAATTCGCGCAGCTCAAACAGGTGCTGCACGGCGTCTCGCTGCTGGGGCAGTGCCCGGACAGCGTGAACGCGGCGATCATCTGCCGCGGCGAAAAACTCTCCATCGCCATCATGGAAGGGGTGTTCCGCGCCAAGGGCTACCCGGTCACGGTGATCAACCCGGTGGAGAAACTGCTGGCGCAGGGCCACTACCTGGAGTCTACCGTGGATATCGCCGAGTCCACGCTGCGCATCGCCGCAGCGGCGATCCCGGCCGACCACATCGTGCTGATGGCCGGTTTCACCGCCGGTAACGATAAGGGTGAGCTGGTGGTGCTGGGCCGCAACGGCTCCGACTATTCCGCCGCGGTGCTGGCCGCCTGCCTGCGCGCCGACTGTTGCGAAATCTGGACCGACGTCGACGGCGTATATACCTGCGATCCGCGCACCGTGCCGGACGCCAGGCTGCTGAAATCGATGTCGTACCAGGAGGCGATGGAGCTTTCCTATTTCGGCGCCAAAGTGCTGCACCCTCGCACCATCACGCCGATTGCCCAGTTCCAAATCCCTTGCCTGATTAAAAACACCTCTAACCCGCAAGCCCCCGGCACGCTGATCGGCAAAGACAGCACCGATGACGCAATGCCGGTGAAAGGCATCACCAACCTGAACAATATGGCGATGATCAACGTCTCCGGCCCGGGCATGAAAGGCATGGTCGGCATGGCCGCGCGGGTGTTCGCCGTGATGTCGCGCGCCGGCATTTCGGTGGTGCTGATCACCCAATCCTCTTCCGAATACAGCATCAGCTTCTGCGTGCCGCAGGGCGAACTGCAGCGCGCCCGCCGCGCGCTGGAGGAGGAGTTCTATCTGGAATTGAAAGACGGCGTTCTGGATCCGCTGGACGTCATGGAGCGCCTGGCGATCATCTCGGTGGTCGGCGACGGCATGCGCACCCTGCGTGGCATTTCCGCGCGCTTCTTCTCCGCGCTG
Source organism: Serratia sp. 22278 (assembly GCF_052045405.1). NCBI lineage: Bacteria > Pseudomonadati > Pseudomonadota > Gammaproteobacteria > Enterobacterales > Yersiniaceae > Serratia > Serratia sp. 22278. The sequence continues at coordinate 71,688 of NZ_JBQEOW010000007.1, forward strand.
GCGCGCGCCAACATCAATATCGTCGCCATCGCCCAGGGCTCTTCCGAACGTTCAATCTCGGTGGTGGTCAGCAATGACTCCGCTACCACCGGCGTGCGCGTCAGCCACCAGATGTTGTTCAACACCGATCAGGTGATCGAAGTGTTCGTCATCGGCGTCGGCGGCGTCGGCGGGGCGCTGATCGAGCAGATCTACCGCCAGCAGCCGTGGCTGAAACAAAAACATATCGATCTGCGGGTGTGCGGCATCGCCAACTCGCGCGTGATGCTGACCAACGTGCATGGCATCGCGTTGGACAGCTGGCGCGACGAGCTGGCCGGCGCGCAGGAGCCGTTCAATCTCGGCCGCCTGATCCGGCTGGTGAAGGAGTATCACCTGCTGAACCCGGTGATCGTCGACTGTACCTCCAGCCAGGCGGTGGCCGATCAATATGTGGACTTCCTGGCGGACGGCTTCCATGTGGTAACGCCGAACAAAAAGGCCAACACCTCGTCGATGAACTATTATCAGCAACTGCGCGCGGCCGCGGCCGGTTCGCACCGCAAGTTCCTGTACGACACCAACGTCGGCGCCGGTTTGCCGGTGATTGAGAACCTGCAAAACCTGCTGAACGCCGGCGATGAGCTGGTGCGCTTCTCCGGCATCCTGTCCGGCTCGCTGTCCTTTATCTTCGGCAAGCTGGACGAAGGGCTGTCGCTGTCGGCGGCGACCCTGCAGGCCAGAGCCAATGGCTACACCGAGCCGGATCCGCGCGACGATCTGTCCGGTATGGACGTGGCGCGCAAGCTGCTGATCCTGGCGCGCGAGGCCGGTTACAAGCTGGAGCTGAGCGATATCGAGGTCGAGCCGGTGCTGCCGCCGTCCTTCGACGCGTCGGGCGACGTGGACCATTTCCTGGCGCGTCTGCCGGAACTGGATAAAGAGTTCGCGCGCAACGTGGCCAATGCCGCCGAGCAAGGCAAGGTGCTGCGCTATGTCGGTCTGATCGACGAAGGGCGCTGTAAGGTGCGCATCGAGGCGGTGGACGGCAACGATCCGTTGTATAAAGTGAAGAACGGCGAGAACGCGCTGGCCTTCTACAGCCGTTATTATCAGCCGCTGCCGCTGGTGCTGCGCGGCTACGGCGCCGGTAACGATGTGACCGCAGCGGGCGTGTTCGCCGATCTGCTGCGCACACTGTCATGGAAGTTGGGAGTTTAATATGGTTAAGGTGTATGCACCGGCCTCGATCGGTAACGTTAGCGTCGGTTTCGATGTGCTGGGCGCGGCGGTTTCGCCGATCGACGGCACGCTGCTGGGCGACTGCGTCAGCGTGGAAGCCGCCGAGACGTTCAGTTTGCAGAATGCCGGGCGCTTCGTCAGCAAGCTGCCGGCCGAGCCGAAAGAGAACATCGTTTATCAATGCTGGGAGCGTTTCTGCCAGGAGATCGGCCGCGAAGTGCCGGTAGCGATGCGGCTGGAAAAGAACATGCCGATCGGCTCGGGGCTGGGCTCCAGCGCTTGTTCGGTGGTGGCCGGGCTGATGGCGATGAACGAATTTTGCGATCGCCCGCTGGATAAGACGACGCTGCTCGGCCTGATGGGCGAGCTGGAAGGCCGCATTTCCGGCAGCGTGCATTACGACAACGTGGCGCCCTGCTATCTGGGCGGCCTGCAGCTGATGCTGGAAGAGGAAGGCATTATCAGCCAGGAGGTGCCGTGCTTCGACGATTGGCTGTGGGTCATGGCCTATCCGGGCATCAAGGTCTCCACCGCCGAAGCGCGCGCCATTTTACCCGCGCAATACCGTCGTCAGGATTGCATCAGCCACGGCCGCTATCTGGCCGGCTTTATTCATGCCTGCCATACCCGGCAGCCGCAGTTGGCCGCCAAATTGATGCAGGACGTGATCGCCGAACCGTACCGCACTCGTCTGCTGCCGGGCTTCGCCGAAGCGCGCAAGGCGGCGCAGGACATCGGCGCGTTGGCCTGCGGGATCTCCGGCTCCGGCCCGACGCTGTTCGCCGTCTGCAATGACGGCGCCACCGCGCAGCGCATGGCCGCCTGGCTGCAACAACACTATCTGCAAAACGACGAAGGTTTTGTTCATATTTGCCGTCTGGATACCGCAGGCGCTCGACTACTGGGATAACGCATGAAACTGTACAACCTTAAGGATCACAACGAGCAGGTCAGCTTCGCGCAGGCGATCAAACAAGGCCTGGGCAAGCAGCAGGGGCTGTTCTTCCCGCTGGAGCTGCCGGCGTTCGAACTGACCGAGATCGACCACCTGCTGGAGCAGGACTTTGTCACCCGCAGCAGCCGTATTCTGTCGGCCTTTATCGGCGAAGAGGTGCCGGAGGCGGCGCTGAAGAAACGCGTGCAGGCCGCCTTTGAGTTCCCGGCGCCGGTGGCGAAAGTGACGGAAGACGTCTCCTGCCTGGAGCTGTTCCACGGCCCGACGCTGGCGTTCAAAGACTTTGGCGGCCGCTTTATGGCGCAGATGCTGGCGGAAGTGGCCGGCGATCAGCCGGTGACCATTCTGACCGCCACCTCCGGCGACACCGGCGCCGCCGTGGCGCACGCCTTCTACGGCCTGAAAAACGTCCGGGTGGTGATCCTCTACCCGCAGGGCAAAATCAGCCCGTTGCAGGAGAAACTGTTCTGCACCCTGGGCGGCAACATTCACACCGTGGCGATCGACGGCGACTTCGACGCCTGTCAGGCGCTGGTGAAGCAGGCGTTTGACGATCAGGAATTGAAAGATGCGCTGCACCTGAACTCGGCCAACTCGATCAACATCAGCCGTTTGCTGGCGCAGATCTGTTACTACTTCGAAGCGGTGGCGCAGCTGCCGCAGGAAGCGCGCAATCAGCTGGTGATTTCGGTGCCGAGCGGCAACTTCGGCGATCTGACCGCCGGGCTGCTGGCCAAGTCGCTGGGTCTGCCGGTGAAGCGCTTCATCGCCGCCACCAACGCCAACGATACCGTGCCGCGCTTCCTGACCAGCGGCCAGTGGCAGCCGCACGCCACGGTCGCGACGCTGTCCAACGCCATGGACGTCAGCCAGCCAAACAACTGGCCGCGTGTGGAAGAGCTGTTCCGTCGTAAGGTCTGGCAGCTGAAAGAGCTGGGCCACGCGGCGGTCAGCGATGAGACCACCAGGGAAACGATGCGTGAGCTGGCCGAACTGGGCTATGTCTCCGAACCGCACGCGGCCATCGCCTACCGCGCGCTGCGCGATCAGCTGCAGGAAGGGGAGTTTGGTCTGTTCCTTGGCACCGCGCATCCGGCCAAGTTTAAAGAGAGCGTGGAAGCGATCCTCGGCCAGGAACTGCCGTTGCCGAAAGCGCTGGCGTTGCGGGCCGATCTGCCGCTGTTGTCGCACACGCTGCCGGCCAGTTTCGGCGAGCTGCGCACGTTCCTGATGGCACTTCCGGCCTGAAATTCGGCAGGTTAGAATGCGAAAAGCCGTCTTGCGACGGCTTTTTTTATGCCTGCTCCGGGCGCTTGAACACCAGTTCATTGCCCTGCGAGGCGGCTTCGTCGAAGGCGTAGCCTTCCAGGTTGAAGTCCACCAACTGCTCGCTGCGCGTCAGGCGGTTCTTGATGATAAAGCGGCTCATCAACCCGCGCGCTTTCTTGGCGTAGAAGCTGATGACCTTGAACTTGCCGTTCTTCTCGTCGAGGAACACCGGTTTGATCAGCGAGCCGTGCAGCTTGGCCGGCTTCACCGCTTTGAAATACTCGTCGGACGCCAGGTTGACCACCACGTCGTCGCCCTGTTGCTCCAGCGCTTCGTTGAGCTTTTTGGTGATCTGATCGCCCCAGAAGCTGTACAGATCTTTGCCCTTCGGGTTTTCCAGCTTGATGCCCATCTCCAGCCGATACGGCATCATCAGATCGAGCGGGCGCAGCACCCCATACAGGCCGGACAGCATGCGCAGATGCTGTTGGGCGAAGTCGAAATCGGCTTCGCTGAAATCCTGCGCCTGCAGGCCGGTGTAAACGTCGCCCTTGAACGCCAGCAACGCCTGACGGGCGTTGTCCGGGGTAAATGCCGGCTGCCACTCGCTAAAGCGCGCGGCGTTCAGGCCGGCCAGCTTGTCGCTGATGCTCATCAGGCTGGCGATTTGCGCCGGCGTCAGCTTGCGGCAAATGTTGATAAGCCGCTGAGACTTGTCCAGCAGTTCGGGTTGCGTGAAGCGTTTTGTCGCCAGCGGGCTGTCGTAATCGAGCGTTTTTGCAGGGGAAATAATAACGAGCATGGCCAGATCCTGTTTATCCAAGTGCGGGTACTGTAGCAAAAAGCGCAGGAAAAAGCGGCAATCGGTCCAATAGGCGGGGCGCGCATCGCACGCGCCCCGGAAAACTCAGCGCGGCGGCTTTTGATCGTCCCACACGCCCGGCTCCAGCTGCGATTTCAGCTCCGGGAATCGGGTGGCGTCGAAGGTTGGTAGCTTGCCCAAGCGGCGCTGGCGATGGTAGTCGTCGGCCAGTTTCAGCGCCACCCGCGACAGCAGCAGGATCGCCGTCAGGTTGGTGATCGCCATTAGCGCCATGGAGGTATCCGCCATTTTCCACACCAGCGGCAGCTCCGCCAGCGCCCCGAACATCACCATGCCCAGCGCCACACAGCGGAAAATCAGCAGGCCGCCCGGATGATTGTGTTCGAGGAACACCAGGTTGCTTTCGGCATAGGCGTAGTTGGCGATGATCGAGGTAAAGGCGAAGAAGAAGATGGCGATGGCGACGAACGGCGTTCCCCAACTGCCGACGGCGGTCGACAGCGCGCGCTGGGTCAGATCGATGCCGCTGATGCTGTCGGTCGGCTGATCGAGAATGCCGGAGGAGAGGATGATCGCCGCGGTGGCGCTGCAGATGACGATGGTGTCGATAAATACCCCGAGCATTTGCACGTAGCCCTGCGAAGCGGGATGCGGCGGATAAGGCGAGGCGGACGCCGCCGCGTTGGGCGCCGATCCCATGCCGGCTTCGTTGGAGAACAGGCCGCGCTGCACGCCCTGGGTCATCGCCTGGGAGATGCCGTAACCGACGGCGCCGGCCGCGGCTTCCTGCAGGCCGAAGGCGCTTTTGAAGATCAGCGCCAGGATCGCCGGCATGTGTTCGATGTTATGGCCAATCACCCAGAGGGCCAGCAACAGGTAGGCGCCGGCCATCAGCGGCACCACCAGCTCGGCCACTTTGGCGATGGAACGGATGCCGCCGAAGATCACCACGCCGCTCAGCAGCACCAGACCGATGCCGACGTGCAGCGGTTGCAAATGGAAGGCGACGGCGGAGGCTTGCGCGATGGAGTTGGCCTGCACGGCGTTGAATACCAGACCGAACGCGATGATCAGGAAGATCGAGAACAGCACGCCCATCCAGCGCATGCCGAGGCCTTTTTCCATGTAATAGGCCGGGCCACCGCGGTAGTTGCCGTTGTCGTCTTTGGTTTTATAGAGCTGAGCCAGCGAGCTTTCCACAAATGAGGTGGCCATGCCGATAAACGCCACCACCCACATCCAGAAGATGGCACCGGGGCCGCCGGCGGTCAGGGCGATGGCGACGCCGGTCAGGTTGCCGGTGCCGACGCGCGCCGCCAGCGTGGTGCACAGCGCCTGGAAAGAGGAGATGCCGGCGCTGTCGCTTTTATTGCTGTTTTTCAACACCGAGAACATGTGGCTGAAGTGGCGAAGCTGGATAAAGCGGGTACGCAACGTGAAGTAGATGCCGGTGCCGAGCAGCAGATAAATCAGCACTGACCCCCACAAAATGTTGTTTATAAAATTCATCAGGTCCGTCAAGGGATCCCTCCTCTTATCGAAATGTCATGCGCACCTTGCAGCATCCACCGCAGGTGAAAAACATTGGCCTATTTTTTACAAGAGCTTAGCTGGAATCTGTCCGGCGTCAGTCGATTAAGATTTTTCGCAGATTAGCGGACGAATTGCATCAATTTTTTCGAATTTAACATAATTTATTCGGGCGATAGCACGTTATTGCCTTTCCATCCGCTCGGTAATGGCGAAAGATATCGGCGTAAACGGTTGCTCGCCCAAGGATAAAACAGATGCTTGCGCGCCGCGGTTTTCCAGCCTTGCGCCGGGCTTGGCGCATGTTATTATCAGGGCAGGGCATGGTTGAACAATGCCAAAAGTTCATGCACAAACGATGAGATAATGCCAACATGACCGACAAATTAACTTCCCTGCGCCAGCTGACTACAGTGGTTGCAGATACGGGTGATATCGCGGCAATGAAGCTGTATCAACCGCAGGACGCCACAACCAACCCTTCGCTGATCCTCAATGCAGCCCAAATTCCTGAATACCGCAAACTGATTGACGAAGCCATTGCCTGGGCGCGCGGCCAGAGCAACGATCGCGAGCAGCAGATCGCCGACGCCGCCGACAAGCTGGCAGTCAACATCGGTCTGGAGATCCTCAAACTGGTTCCGGGCCGCATCTCCACCGAGGTTGACGCGCGTCTGTCTTACGACACCGTTGCCAGCGTGGCCAAGGCCAAGCGCCTGATCAAGCTGTACAACGAAGCCGGCATCAGCAACGATCGCATTCTGATTAAACTGGCCTCGACCTGGCAGGGCATCCGCGCGGCGGAGCAGCTGGAGAAAGAAGGCATCAACTGTAACCTGACGCTGCTGTTCTCCTTCGCTCAGGCTCGCGCCTGTGCCGAAGCCGGCGTTTACCTGATCTCGCCGTTCGTCGGCCGTATCCTCGACTGGTACAAAGCTAACGGCGACAAGAAAGAGTTCGCTCCGCACGAAGATCCGGGCGTGATCTCCGTGACCGAAATTTACCAGTATTACAAACAGCACGGCTACAACACCGTGGTGATGGGCGCCAGCTTCCGCAACGTCGGCGAAATCATCGAACTGGCCGGCTGCGACCGCCTGACCATCGCGCCTGCGCTGCTGAAAGAGCTGGCGGAGAGCGAAGGCGCGCTGGAGCGCAAACTGTCTTATACCGGTGAAGTGAAGGCGCGTCCTGCCGCACTGACCGAACCTGAGTTCTACTGGCAGCACAACCAGGATCCGATGGCGGTTGAGAAACTGACCGACGGCATCCGCAAATTCGCCGTAGACCAGGGTAAACTGGAAAAAATGATCGCCGACCTGCTGTAATTCCGGCAGATCGCGCAGTAAAAAGGTGGCTCAGGCCACCTTTTTTTTATGCCCGACGCTCCCGCCGGCGGGGGAAGCCCTTATACTCTCGGCAATGACAACAGAACGGGAGACGAACCCGTTCAGACCCCATCAGGTTGTAGAGGTTACGCATGGATATTTTACGTATTGGTTTGGTTTCCGTTTCCGACCGCGCGTCCGGCGGCGTTTACCAGGATAAAGGCATTCCGGCGCTGGAGGAGTGGCTGGCCGGCGCGCTGGCGACGCCGTTCAAGCTGGAAACCCGGCTGATCCCCGATGAGCAGACGCAAATTGAACAGACGCTGTGCGAGCTGGTGGACGAAATGGGCTGCCATCTGGTGCTGACCACCGGCGGCACCGGGCCGGCGCGTCGCGACGTCACCCCCGACGCCACGCTGGCGATCGCCGATCGCGTGATGCCCGGCTTCGGCGAGCAAATGCGTCAGATCAGCCTACACTATGTGCCAACGGCAATTCTTTCTCGCCAGGTGGGGGCGATCCGCAAACAGGCGCTGATCATCAACTTGCCCGGCCAACCGAAGTCGATCAAGGAAACGCTGGAAGGGGTAAAGGATGAGCAGGGCAATGCGGTGGTGCATGGCATCTTCGCCAGCGTGCCTTATTGCATTCAACTGCTCGACGGGCCTTACGTCGAAACGCACGCCGCGGTGGTAGCAGCATTTCGGCCAAAGAGCGCGCGTCGCGAGATAAACCTCTAAATTTCAGCGTTCTGCGAGATCGGCTTCAGCCCGTCTGGTGTGAAAATAATTTGCCGTTATAGTAAGGATTCTTTTACAGAAAGCCTGCGGCTTTTATTTTTACAGCCTTTACCGACGGTGCCCTATGCCTCACGACAATAATCGCCGGCTGAACCGGCAAGACTACAAAACGCTGACGTTGGCCGCGTTGGGCGGCGCGCTGGAGTTTTACGACTTCATCATCTTCGTGTTCTTCGCCGCCGTGGTCGGCGATCTGTTCTTCCCGGCGGACATGCCGGAGTGGCTGCGGCTGGTGCAAACCTTCGGCATCTTCGCCGCCGGCTATCTTGCCCGCCCGCTGGGCGGCATCGTGATGGCGCACTTCGGCGATCTGGTCGGCCGCAAAAAGATGTTTACCCTGAGTATTCTGCTGATGGCGTTGCCGACGCTGGCGATGGGTCTGCTGCCGACCTACGCCAGCATCGGCATCGCCGCGCCGCTGCTGCTGCTGCTGATGCGCGTGTTGCAGGGCGCGGCGATCGGCGGTGAGGTGCCGGGCGCCTGGGTCTTCGTCGCCGAACACGTGCCGCGCGGGCGCATCGGCTTCGCCTGCGGCACGCTGACCGCCGGGCTGACGGTGGGCATCTTGTTGGGCTCGGTGGTGGCGACGGTGATCAACACCACGCTCAGCCCGCAGAGCATCGCCGGCGGCGGCTGGCGCATTCCTTTCCTGTTGGGCGGCATGTTCGGCCTGGTGGCGATGTACTTGCGCCGTTGGCTGCAGGAGACGCCGATCTTTATCGAGATGCAGGCGCGTAAAGCGCTGGCCGAGGAGCTGCCGCTGAAATCGGTGGTGCTCAACCACAAACGGGAAGTGGCGGTGTCGATGCTGCTGACCTGGCTGCTCTCCGCCGGCATCGTGGTGGTGATCCTGATGACCCCGACCTATCTGCAAAAGCAGTTCGGCATCGCGCCGGCCTTGACGCTGCAGGCCAACAGCATCGCCACCATCATGTTGATCGCCGGCTGCATCGTTGCCGGTTTGTCGGCCGATCGCTTCGGCGCCAGCAAAACGCTGGTGGTCGGCAGTGTGCTGCTGGCCGGCTGCAGCTGGCTGTTCTATCAAACGGTGGGCGTGCGCCCGGAAATGTTGTTCGCCTGCTATGCGCTAGTGGGCTTCAGCGTAGGCGTGGTGGGGGCCGTGCCGTATGTGATTGTGCGGGCCTTCCCGGCGGAAGTGCGGTTTACCGGCATCTCGTTCTCATATAACGTCTCGTACGCTATTTTTGGCGGTTTAACCCCTATTTTTGTGACGCTGATCATGAAATTAACCCCGTTAGCGCCCGCTTACTATGTGTTGGCGCTGTCGCTCCTCGGGCTGCTGCTCGGCGTCTACCTGCATCGCGACCTGAACAGCGAAGCCGGCGAGCGGCGAGCCGACTCCTACAGCTAAAAAAAAGCCCTGCAGTGCAGGGCTTTTTCGTCAGGGGAGGGCGATTACGCCGCGACCGGTGAGGCCGCGACGCGGGCCGGGGCCGGTTCGCCAATCGGCAGCACGGTGCGGCCGTATTGCTCGTTGAGCACTTCGGCCATCGCCAGGTAGATGGCGCTGGCGCCGCAGATGATGCCCTCATAACCGGCAAAGGTCAGCAGCGCGTGGTTGCCGGTGATGTTGCCGACGGCCAGCAGGGCGAACAGCAGCGTCAGGCTGGCGAACACGAACTGCAGCACGCGGTTGGCGCCCAGGGTGCCGAAGAACATGAACAGGGTGAAGACGCCCCACAGCGCCAGGTAGATGCCCAGCACGTGCGCCTCGGTGGCTTCAGCCAGACCCAGACGTGGCAGCAGCAGCAGGCCGACCAGGCTCAGCCAGAAGCTGCCGTAGGCGGTGAAGGCGGTCATGCCGAAGGTGTTGCCCTTCTTGTACTCCAGCAGACCGGCCAGGATCTGGGCCAGGCCACCGAAGAAAATCCCCATGCTGATGATGGCGGAGTTCAGTGGGAAAAAGCCCGCGTTGTGCAGGTTCAGCAAGACGGTGGTCATCCCGAAGCCCATCAGGCCGAGAGGGCCGGGATTCGCCAACTTGTTGGTGTGCATAAGTCCTCTGCGATAACAGAAAATTAACGGAAACAGCGAAGTAAAATCATAAATGGTCTGAATGGCCAAAAAATCGAAGTTTTCCACCAGAGCGCGCGCATCATAATGATCCCCGCAGCCGGAAACAATGATCTGAATGACGATAAAAAAAGAAATTTTTTTCGCCTTGCCCCTTGATGCCGGACTGGATGGCCCCATCTTATTTGCAACCGCAGCTGCTAACCGCGGGTCGCACTGAGATATCGGGCAGTTGAAAAGCAAAAAATCGCCCGCATATAGGTTAGCAACCTGACTGATTATGAATTTTTTAGTGGAGACGTTTAGATGGGCAAAATTATTGGTATCGACCTGGGTACTACCAACTCTTGCGTAGCAATTATGGATGGTGCCAAGGCACGCGTGCTGGAAAACGCCGAGGGCGACCGCACCACTCCTTCTATTATCGCATATACCCAGGACGGTGAAACTCTGGTTGGCCAGCCGGCTAAGCGTCAGGCAGTGACCAACCCTGAAAACACCCTGTTCGCCATCAAGCGCCTGATCGGTCGCCGCTTCCAGGATGAAGAAGCGCAGCGCGACAAAGCGATCATGCCGTACAAAATCGTCGAAGCCGACAACGGCGACGCCTGGCTGGAAGTGAAAGGCCAGAAAATGGCTCCGCCGCAGATCTCTGCGGAAGTGCTGAAAAAAATGAAGAAAACGGCGGAAGATTACCTGGGCGAACCGGTAACTGAAGCGGTTATCACCGTACCGGCTTACTTCAACGACGCCCAGCGTCAGGCGACCAAAGACGCCGGCCGCATCGCGGGTCTGGAAGTCAAACGCATCATCAACGAACCGACTGCGGCGGCTCTGGCCTACGGCCTGGACAAAGAAGTCGGCAACCGCACCATCGCGGTTTATGACCTGGGCGGCGGTACTTTCGATATCTCCATCATCGAAATCGACGACGTTGACGGCGAAAAAACCTTTGAAGTGCTGGCGACCAACGGTGACACCCACCTGGGTGGCGAAGACTTCGACAGCCGTCTGATCAACTACCTGGTGGAAGAGTTCAAGAAAGATCAGGGTATCGATCTGCGCAACGATCCGCTGGCGATGCAGCGTCTGAAAGAAGCCGCTGAGAAAGCGAAGATTGAACTGTCTTCCGCTCAGCAGACCGACGTTAACCTGCCGTACATCACCGCAGACGCGACCGGTCCAAAACACATGAACATCAAAGTGACTCGTGCCAAACTCGAGTCGCTGGTTGAAGATCTGGTTGCGCGCTCTATCGAACCGCTGAAAGTGGCGCTGAAAGACGCAGGCCTGTCGGTTTCCGACATCCAGGACGTGATCCTGGTGGGCGGCCAGACCCGTATGCCAATGGTGCAGAAGAAAGTCGCAGACTTCTTCGGCAAAGAACCGCGTAAAGACGTGAACCCGGACGAAGCGGTTGCCGTGGGCGCTGCGGTACAGGGCGGCGTGTTGGCCGGTGATGTGAAGGACGTTCTGCTGCTGGACGTGACCCCGCTGTCGCTGGGTATCGAAACCATGGGCAGCGTGATGACGCCGCTGATCACCAAAAACACCACGATCCCGACCAAGCACAGCCAGGTGTTCTCTACCGCTGAAGACAACCAGTCTGCGGTAACCATCCACGTGCTGCAGGGTGAGCGTAAGCGCGCCAGCGATAACAAATCTCTGGGCCAGTTCAACCTGGACGGCATCCAGGCGGCGCCGCGCGGCATGGCGCAGATCGAAGTGACCTTCGATATCGATGCCGACGGCATCCTGCACGTGTCTGCCAAAGACAAGAACACCGGTCGTGAGCAGAAGATCACCATCAAGGCATCTTCTGGCCTGAACGAAGACGAAATCCAGAAAATGGTGCGCGACGCCGAGCTGAACGCTGAAGCTGACCGCAAGTTCGAAGAGCTGGTACAGACGCGTAACCAGGCGGATCACCTGATCCACGGCACTCGCAAGCAGCTGGAAGAAGCGGGCGACAAACTGCCGGCGGAAGACAAAACGGCGATCGAAGCGGCGCTGAAGGATCTGGAAGCGGCGGTGAAAGGCGAAGATAAAGCCGAGATCGAAGCGAAGACTCAGGCGCTGGTGCAGGTTTCCGGCAAACTGCTGGAAATGGCTCAGGCGCAGCAGGCTCAGCAGGGTGCTGACGCCGGCGCGGACAACGCGGCGCAGAAAGACGACGACGTGGTTGACGCCGAGTTCGAAGAAGTTAAAGACAAAAAATAATCGCCCTTAAGCGGGCACGGGGCGGCCGAGGTGTCGTTCCCGGAAACCAGCACGGGCGTCGAGGCAACTCTGCGCCCGTGCACGCATGTTAAGGGTAAGCGAAAGAATGGCGAAGAAAGACTATTACGAGATTCTCGGCGTCAGCAAGACGGCGGATGAACGTGAGATCAAAAAGGCGTATAAACGCCTGGCGATGAAATACCATCCTGACCGCAACCAGGAACAAGACGCCGAAACCAAGTTTAAAGAAGTTAAAGAAGCTTACGAAGTTCTGACCGACGACCAGAAACGCGCGGCCTACGACCAGTATGGGCACGCGGCCTTTGAACAGGGCGGCATGGGCGGCGGCGGCTTTGGCGGCGGCGCCGACTTCAGCGATATCTTTGGCGACGTGTTTGGCGACATCTTCGGCGGAGGCCGCCGTCAGCGCGCCAGCCGCGGTTCCGATCTGCGCTATAACATGGAGCTGACCCTCGAGGAAGCGGTACGTGGCGTCACCAAAGAGATCCGCATCCCGACGCTGGAAGAGTGCGACGTCTGCCACGGCAGCGGCGCCAAACCGGGCAGCTCGCCGGTGACCTGCCCAACCTGTCACGGTCAGGGCCAGGTGCAGATGCGTCAGGGCTTCTTCACCGTGCAACAGGCGTGTCCGCACTGCCATGGCCGCGGTCAGATTATCAAAGATCCGTGCAACAAGTGCCACGGCCACGGCCGGGTAGAAAAATCCAAGACGCTGTCGGTGAAAATTCCGGCCGGCGTCGATACCGGCGACCGCATCCGCCTGGCGGGTGAAGGTGAAGCCGGCGAACACGGCGCACCGGCGGGCGATCTGTACGTTCAGGTGCAGGTGAAGGCGCACCCGATCTTCGAGCGTGAAGGCAACAACCTGTACTGTGAAGTGCCGATCAACTTCGCCATGGCGGCGCTGGGCGGCGAGATTGAAGTGCCGACGCTGGACGGCCGGGTGAAACTGAAGGTGCCTTCGGAGACCCAAACCGGCAAGCTGTTCCGCATGCGCGGCAAGGGCGTGAAATCGGTGCGCGGCGGCAGCCAGGGCGACCTGCTGTGCCGCGTGGTGGTGGAAACCCCGGTCAATCTGAACGACAAGCAGAAGCAGCTGCTGCGTGAGCTGGAAGAGAGCCTGGGTGGCCCGTCCGGCGACAAGAACAGCCCGCGTTCGAAGAGCTTCTTCGACGGGGTGAAAAAGTTCTTTGACGATCTGACTCGCTAACCTACTGTTTCTTTTGGTTTATGTACGAACCCCGGGCTTCTGTTCCGGGGTTTTTATTTGCGCGCCAAACCGCAAATTCCATAATATAAGTGTGACTTATTCGTGCTTTTTATCGGTTTTTTCGAGCTATTTAGCATTTATAAACTTATTTTTTCGAACTAAAACGCCCTCTATACTCACTTCATGACTGTGGTTCGCAGGGCGCTACGTCCTGCACAGATTTGGAGAGACGTACTGTGACCAACATCATTCGTCAATTTTTACGTCAGGAAGCCGCGGGCGGTATCATTCTGATCGCGGCGGCGATCGTCGCCCTGATCATGGCCAACACCCCGGCGCAGGGGATCTATCAGGCATTCCTTAACCTGCCGGTGATGGTGAAGATTGCTTCGCTGGAGATCGCCAAGCCGCTGCTGCTGTGGATCAACGACGGCCTGATGGCCATCTTCTTCCTGGTGGTGGGGCTGGAGGTCAAGCGCGAGCTGATGCAAGGCTCGCTGTCCGGGCGCGACAAGGCGGTGTTTCCGGCGATCGCCGCGCTGGGCGGCATGCTGGCGCCGGCGCTGATTTACCTGCTGTTCAACGGCGCGGATGACGTCACCCGCCAGGGTTGGGCGATCCCGGCCGCGACCGATATCGCCTTCGCGCTTGGCGTAATGGCGCTGCTGGGCAACCGCGTGCCGACCAGCCTGAAAGTGTTCCTGCTGGCGTTGGCGATCATCGACGACCTGGGCGTGATTATCATCATCGCACTGTTCTACACCCACGAAGTGTCGATGGTGGCGCTGGGCGTGGCGGCGGCGGCGACGGCGCTGCTGGCGGTGATGAACTGGCGCGGCGTGGGCAAGACCTCGTTATACATGATGGTTGGCCTGGTGTTGTGGGTGGCGATCCTCAAGTCTGGGGTGCATGCGACGCTGGCCGGGGTGATCGTCGGCTTTATGATCCCGTTGAACGTCAAAAAGGGGCCATCGCCGTCGGAAACGCTGGAGCATGAGTTGCACCCTTGGGTCGCGTTTATGATCCTGCCGCTGTTCGCTTTCGCCAACGCCGGGGTCTCTTTGCAGGGCGTATCGCTGGAAGGGTTAACGTCGCTGCTGCCGGTCGGGATTGCGGCTGGGCTGTTTATCGGCAAGCCGCTGGGGATTTTCCTCTTCAGCCTGCTGGCGGTGAAAATGGGCATCGCCCGTTTGCCTGAAGGCATCGGCTTCAAACAGGTGTTTGCCGTTTCGGTGCTCTGCGGCATTGGTTTCACCATGTCGATTTTTATCGCCTCGCTGGCATTTGGCGATGCAGATGCGGCGCTCAGCACCTATTCCCGCCTGGGGATCCTGTTGGGCTCCACCACTGCGGCGGTGGTAGGGTATGGATTGCTGCGTCTGGCGTTGCCGCGCGTGCGTTAATCCTGAATGTGCCCGGTAAGGGCACATAATAAAATGGCTGGTCGGAGCTGTACGGTATAAAATATGTGCAGCTTCGGCCGTTCTTCGTTGGGACTAATGGGGTTATACGTTGTCTGAAGCAGGGAAAGGAAGTTTGTCGCTCGTCACGGCACACCGTTTGCCGCTGCGAAACGTTGTTAAGGAGAGCCGCTCGTGAGGATGTCGCATATCAACTTTAATCACCTTTACTATTTCTGGCAGGTCTGCAAGGCCGGTTCCGTGGTCGGTGCCGCCGAAGCGTTGTTTCTGACGCCGCAGACCATCACCGGCCAGATCAAAGCGCTGGAAGAGCGGTTGGACGGCAAGCTGTTCAAACGCCAGGGGCGCGGGTTGGTGCCTTCGGAGCTGGGGCAGTTGGTGTTCCGCTATGCCGACAAGATGTTTATGCTCAGCCAGGAAATGCTGGATATCGTCAACTACCGCAAAGAGTCCAACCTGCTGTTCGACGTCGGCGTAGCGGATGCGCTGTCGAAGCGGCTGGTCAGCCAGGTATTGGAAACGGCGGTGGTGGTGGACAACGAGCAGATCCACCTGCGTTGCTTTGAATCGACGCACGAGATGCTGCTGGAGCAGCTTAGCCAGCACAAGCTGGATATGATCCTCTCGGATTGCCCGGTGGACTCCAGCCAGCAGGAAGGGCTGTTCTCGCTGAAGCTGGGCGAGTGCGGCATCAGCTTTTTCTGTCGCCAACCGGCGCCGGACCTGCCGTTCCCGGCTTGTCTGGAGCAGCGCAAGCTGCTGATCCCCGGCCGCCGTTCGATGCTGGGGCGCAAGCTGCTCAACTGGTTCAATACGCAGGGCATTCAGGTGGAAATTCTGGGCGAGTTCGACGATGCGGCGCTGATGAAGGCCTTCGGCATGTACCACAATGCGATCTTCGTGGCGCCGACGCTGTATGCGCAGGATACCTACAACGATGACAACGTGGTGGAGATTGGGCGTATCGACAGCGTGCAGGAGGAGTATTACATCATCTTCGCCGAGCGCATGATCCAGCATCCGGCGGTGCAGCGCGTCTGCAACAAAGACTTCTCGGCGCTGTTTTCCTGCTAGCGGTTCACTGAACGCAGGACGTAAAAAAACCGGCCTGAGCCGGTTTTTTTATCAAGCAGATAACGAAATGCTTATTGCATTGCGTTGATGCGTGCAGTCAGGTTTGACTTATGACGCGCTGCTTTGTTTTTGTGGATCAGGCCTTTAGCTGCCTGACGGTCCACCAGTGGTTGCATTACCAGGAATGCATTTTGTGCTGCTTCTTTGTCGCCAGCTGCGATAGCTGCGTCTACCTTCTTGATGAAGGTACGCACCATTGAGCGACGGCTTGCGTTATGCTTGCGGCGTTTCTCAGACTGTACGGCGCGTTTCTTAGCTGATTTGATATTAGCCAAGGTCCAACTCCCAAATATATTCTATTGAGGACAATTCAAAGGCCGAGGAATATGCCCTTTTAGCCTTCGTTTGTCAATGGATTTGTGCAAATAAGCGCCGTTTGTACAGGCGGCACTCGCTACGTTGTGATGGCGCAGGATTTTACCAGCTTCGCTCTTGGGAATACAGTGTTTCGCGAGAAAATTCGCCAATGTTTTGCCGCGGCGGGCGCAAGCCGTTGGCCGCGGTCGAGAATCGCCCCGGCAGCGCCGGATAAACTGCGGCGAAGCCGTTTCACGCGCAGATTATCTCCGGTATGGTATGTCTATTACATAAAGGCACCAATCGCGGGTTAACCTTACCGGCTGTACAAGGTATAATCCGCCGATTTCCACTGTTTTGAGCCAGCTATGGAGCTAATTCGCGGCATTCACAATATCCGGGCGCGCCACCATGGTTGCGTGCTCACCATCGGCAACTTTGACGGCGTACACCGCGGTCATCAGGCGCTGCTGGAGCAGTTGAAGCAACAAGGGCAACGCCTCGGGCTGCCGGTGATGGTCATGATCTTTGAGCCGCAGCCGCTGGAGATGTTCGCCGCAGACAAGGCGCCGGCCCGCTTGACGCGCCTGCGCGACAAGGCCAACTATCTGGCGCAGGCGGGCGTCGATTACCTGCTGTGCGTCAAGTTCGATCCGCGTTTCGCCGCCAACACTGCGCAGGCGTTCGTCGCCGAGCTGCTGGTGGAAAAACTGGGCGTCAAATTCCTGATGGTGGGGGATGATTTTCGCTTTGGCGCCGGGCGTCAGGGCGATTTTCCGCTATTGCAGCAGGCCGGAAAAGAGTACGGCTTCGACGTGGTCAGCACCCCGACCTTCCGCGAAGGCGAGCGGCGCATCAGCAGCACCGCGATCCGCACCGCGCTGAGCGAGGACGATCTGCCGTTGGCGGAGACCCTGCTAGGCCACCCGTACAGCATTTCCGGGCGCGTGGTGCACGGCGACGAGCTGGGGCGCACCATCGGCTTCCCGACCGCCAATCTGCCGCTCAAGCGTCTGGTGGCGCCGGTGAAAGGAGTGTATGCGGTGGAAGTGTATGGCCTGGGGCCGAAGCCGCTGCCGGGCGTGGCCAATATCGGCACGCGCCCGACCGTCGCCGGCGTGCGCCAGCAGCTGGAAGTGCATCTGCTGGATGTCACAATGGATCTTTACGGGCGCCATATTGAGGTGGTGCTCCGCGCAAAATTGCGCAATGAACAGCGGTTTGCTTCGCTGGATGCCCTGAAGCAGCAAATCGCCAATGATGTGGTGACGGCCCGGAAGTTCTTCGGGTTAAAAACACTGGTTTAATCGTTTACCCTAAACAATTCGAGTTGCATCGCGGCGGCAACCGCGCGAACCCCGATGAGCTTGCACAGGCGAGTGATTCGGGTGAGAAAGGGCGGCCGACAAAGATGCAGCTTGAAGTGTGACGGGTAAATAGCCGAAAACGGAAACGAGAATCTCATGAGTGACTACAAGAATACCCTGAACTTGCCGGAAACAGGGTTCCCGATGCGCGGCGATCTCGCCAAGCGCGAACCTGGCATGCTGCAACGTTGGTATGAACAGGATCTGTACGGGATTATTCGTACTGCCAAAAAGGGCAAAAAAACCTTCATTTTGCATGACGGCCCTCCGTATGCGAACGGCAGCATTCACATTGGTCACTCGGTTAACAAGATTCTCAAAGACATTATCATCAAGTCGAAAGGGATGGCCGGCTTCGACTCGCCTTATGTGCCGGGTTGGGATTGCCACGGCCTGCCGATCGAACTGAAGGTTGAGCAACTGTACGGCAAGCCGGGCGAGAAGCTGACGGCGGCCGAGTTCCGCCAGAAGTGCCGCGAGTACGCGGCCGAGCAGGTTGAAGGCCAGAAGAAGGACTTCATCCGCCTGGGCGTGTTGGGCGACTGGGATCGTCCGTACCTGACGATGGACTTCAAAACCGAAGCCAACATCATCCGCGCGCTGGGCAAGATCATCAGCAACGGCCACCTGCTGAAAGGCGCCAAGCCGGTTCACTGGTGCACCGACTGCGGCTCGTCGCTGGCGGAAGCGGAAGTGGAGTACTACGACAAGACTTCGCCGTCGATCGACGTGAGCTTCCATGCGGCCGACGCGGCTGCCGTGGCGGCCAAGTTCGGCGTGAGCCACTTCAGCGGCGCCATCTCCCTGGTTATCTGGACCACCACCCCGTGGACCCTGCCGGCCAACCGCGCGATCTCGCTGCACCCGGACTTCACCTATCAGTTGGTGCAGGTTGACGGCCAGTGCCTGATCCTGGCGGCTGAACTGGTGGAAAGCGTGATGAAACGCGCCGGCATCACCGAGTGGACCGTGCTGGGCAGCTGCAAAGGCGCCGATCTGGAGCTGCTGCGCTTCAAACACCCGTTCATGGACTTCGACGTGCCGGCGATCCTCGGCGAGCACGTGACGCTGGACGCCGGTACCGGTGCGGTGCATACCGCGCCAGGCCACGGCCCGGACGACTTCGTGATCGGCCAGAAATACGGCCTGGAAGTGGCCAACCCGGTAGGGCCGAACGGCTGCTACCTGACCGGCACCTACCCGCTGCTGGACGGCAAGTTCGTCTTCAAGGCCAACGATCTGATCGTCGATCTGCTGCGTGACAAAGGCGCGCTGCTGCACGTCGAGAAGTTCCTGCACAGCTATCCGTGCTGCTGGCGCCACAAGACGCCGATCATCTTCCGCGCTACGCCGCAATGGTTCATCAGCATGGATCAGAAAGGCCTGCGTCAGCAGTCGCTGGAAGAGATCAAGGGCGTGCAGTGGATCCCGGATTGGGGTCAGGCGCGCATCGAAATGATGGTCGCCAACCGCCCGGACTGGTGCATCTCGCGTCAGCGCACCTGGGGCGTGCCGATGTCGCTGTTCGTGCATAAAGAGACCGAGCAGCTGCACCCGCGCAGCGTTGAGCTGATGGAAGAAGTGGCCAAACGCGTCGAGCAAGACGGCATTCAGGCCTGGTGGGATCTGGACGCGGCCGACATCCTCGGCGCGGAAGCCGCCGACTACGTGAAAGTGCCGGATACGCTGGACGTGTGGTTCGATTCCGGTTCCACCCACGCCTCGGTTGTCGACGTGCGTCCTGAATTCAACGGCCACGGCGCCGACATGTATCTGGAAGGCTCCGACCAACACCGCGGCTGGTTCATGTCATCGCTGATGATTTCCACCGCGATGAAGGGCAAGGCGCCGTACAAGGAAGTGCTGACCCACGGCTTCACCGTCGACGGTCAGGGCCGCAAGATGTCCAAATCGATCGGCAACACCGTCAGCCCGCAGGACGTGATGAACAAGCTGGGCGGCGACATTCTGCGTCTGTGGGTGGCGTCGACCGATTACACCGGCGAGATCGCGGTGTCCGATGAGATCCTCAAGCGCTCCGCCGACTCTTATCGCCGCATCCGCAACACCGCGCGCTTCCTGCTGGCCAACCTGAACGGGTTCGAGCCGAGCACCGATTGCGTGGCGCCGGAAGACATGGTGGTGCTGGATCGCTGGGCGGTCGGCCGCGCGCTGGCGGCGCAGCGGGATATCGAGCAGGCTTACGCCAACTACGATTTCCACGAAGTGGTGCAGCGCCTGATGCAGTTCTGTTCGGTCGAGATGGGCTCCTTCTACCTGGATATCATCAAGGATCGTCAGTACACCGCGAAGAGCGACAGCGTCGCCCGCCGCAGCTGCCAGACCGCGCTGTATCACATCGTGGAAGCGCTGGTGCGCTGGATGGCGCCGATCATGTCGTTCACCGCAGACGAGATCTGGGGCTTCATGCCGGGCAAACGCGCGCAGTACGTGTTCACTGAAGAGTGGTACGACGGCCTGTTCGGGCTGGCGGAAGGCGAGTCGATGAACGACGCTTTCTGGGCTGAGCTGCTGAAAGTGCGCGGCGAAGTGAACAAGGTGCTGGAGCAGGCGCGTGCCGACAAACGCCTCGGCGGTTCGCTGGAAGCGGCGGTGACGCTGTATGCCGACAGCGAGTTGGCGGCGCGTCTGAACAGCCTGCAGGATGAGCTGCGCTTTGTGCTGCTGACCTCTGCGGCAAGCGTTGCGCCTTTGGCGGATGCGCCGGCCGACGCGCAGGCTTCCGAGCTGCTGAAAGGGCTGAAGATCGCCTTCAGCACGGCGCCAGGTGAGAAGTGCCCGCGCTGCTGGCATTACACCACCGATATCGGTCTGGTGGCGGAGCATGCAGACATCTGCGGCCGCTGTGTGAGCAACGTCGCCGGTGACGGCGAGAAGCGTAACTTTGCCTGAGAACTCGCGCCTGATGAGTAAACCAATTTGTTCGACCGGCCTGCGTTGGCTGTGGGTTGTAGTGGCGGTGCTGGCGCTGGATTTCGGCAGCAAGCAGTGGATCCTCGCTAACTTTACGCTGGGCCAGTCCCAGCCGTTGATCCCGTCGTTCAACCTGTTTTACGCGCGCAACTACGGCGCCGCGTTCAGCTTCCTGGCCGATCACGGCGGTTGGCAGCGCTGGTTCTTCGCCGGCATCGCCATCGCCATCGTCGCGGTGCTGCTGGTGATGATGTACCGCAGCGCGGCACAGCAGAAGCTGAACAACATCGCCTACGCCTTTATTATCGGCGGGGCGCTGGGCAACCTGTTCGATCGCCTGTGGCACGGTTTTGTGGTCGATTTCATCGACTTCTACGTCGGTGATTGGCACTACCCGACCTTCAATCTGGCGGACAGCTTTATCTGCGTGGGCGCGGCGATGATCGTGCTGGAAGGTTTCTTGTCGCCGGCGAACAAAGACGCAAAGAGTAAAGGTGAGTAATATGACGGCTCAGGTTATCAGTGACAGCGCGGTGCTGGTTCACTTCACGCTGAAACTGGAAGACGGTTCGACCGCCGAATCCACCCGCAGCAGCGGCAAACCGGCGCTGTTCCGCCTGGGTGACGGCAGCCTGTCGGCGCCGCTGGAAGAGCAACTGCTCGGCCTGCGCGCGGGCGACAAGCGCGCCTTTACCCTGCAGCCGGAAGCGGCGTTCGGCGCGGAGAACCCGGATCTGGTCCAGTTCTTCTCGCGCCGCGACTTCGCGGAAACCGGCGTGCCGGACGTGGGCACCATCATGCTGTTTACCGCCATCGACGGCAGCGAAATGCCGGGCGTGGTGCGCGCGGTGGCGGAGGATTCAATCACCGTCGATTTCAACCATCCGCTGGCGGGCCATCCGGTGACCTTCGACATCGAAGTGCTGGAGATCGATCCGCAGCAGGAGGAGATGCATGCAAATATTGCTGGCTAACCCGCGCGGCTTCTGCGCCGGGGTTGATCGTGCGATCAGCATCGTGGAACGTGCGCTGGAGCTGTACGGTGCGCCGATCTACGTGCGACATGAAGTGGTGCACAACCGCTACGTGGTCGACAGCCTGCGTGAGCGCGGCGCGGTGTTTATCGAAGAGATCGCCGAAGTGCCGGACGGCTCTATCCTGATCTTCTCGGCGCACGGCGTTTCTCAGGCGGTGCGCGCCGAAGCCAAGGCGCGCGATCTGACCATGCTGTTCGACGCCACCTGTCCGCTGGTGACCAAGGTGCATATGGAAGTGGCGCGCGCCAGCCGCCGCGGCACCGAAGCGATCCTGATCGGCCATGCCGGGCATCCGGAGGTGGAAGGCACCATGGGCCAGTACAGCAACCCACAGGGCGGCATGTACCTGGTCGAGTCGCCGGAAGACGTGTGGAAGCTGCGGGTGAAAGACGAAGACAACCTGTGCTTCATGACGCAGACTACGCTGTCGGTGGATGATACCTCGGACGTGATCGACGCGTTGCGTCAGCGTTTCCCGAATATTATCGGGCCACGTAAGGATGATATCTGCTACGCCACCACCAACCGTCAGGAAGCGGTGCGCAATCTGGCCGGCGATGCGGACGTGGTGCTGGTGGTGGGGTCGAAGAACTCCTCCAATTCCAACCGTCTGGCGGAACTGGCGCAGCGCGTCGGCAAACCGGCTTATCTGATCGATTCGGCGGCGGATATTCAGGAAAGCTGGCTGAGCGAAGCGCGCAATATCGGCGTTACCGCCGGCGCCTCGGCACCGGACGTGCTGGTGCAGGAGGTGATCTCCCGCCTGAAAGCGCTGGGCGGCTTGGACGTGCATGAAATCAGCGGGCGCGAAGAGAACATCGTGTTCGAAGTGCCGAAAGAATTGCGCGTGGACGTCCGTCAGATTGACTGATGTGCGTGAGTGAATGACAACGGGGGGCTTAGGCTTCCCGTTTTTTTTTGGAAAGCGAGCCGCGTAAAAAATAACACTCCATGCATATTCAAATTTTCTGCTAACTAAAGTCAAATTTATTCTGAGTATTTGAAATAACGTCGGTGTGGTTAATTATATAGGCTGGCGAAAAGTCATTAATAAGAATATCATTAGGCTGCAATCTAAATAGGCCCGGTGTTGGTAAAGTGATTACAATAATGGATGTTGCAGATGTTTCTTATTTTATTCCTGCCGAATATGTTCTACGTCGGTTAATCCCTTCTCCTGCAAATAGAGTTTCATATGTTCCAGCAACCGTCTGACTTTTAATGGCTGGATCTCCCTACGTGGCATAATGGCGTAGCAATTAATTTCCGGTAAGCGCCAATCGGGCAATATTTCAATCAGCTCACCGCTGCGCAATTCACGTTCAACATTGGCGAAGAAATTGCGAATGATGCCCTTGCCGGTCAACGCCAACTCCTTCATCGCCATACCGCTGTTGGTGAACAAACGCCCGGTCATGCGCATGCGGTGTTCATCGCCGTTGCGATGGATAAGACGGACAAACTGTGGGTTGCCGAGCGGCGTAAAGGTGACCCAATGGTGATGGGTCAGCGCCTGCGGCGAATCCGGCACGCCGTGGTGTGCCAGGTAGGCCGGTGAGGCGCACAACACTTCGCGGCAGCGGGCCAACCGCGTGGAAACGTAGCTGGAATCGGCCAGCACGCCGCCGCGTATCGCCAGATCGATGCGTTGCGCGATCAGGTCTATCTTCTCATCGTGGATCTCCAGTCGCAGCGTGAGCCGAGGATGCTCGTCGAGAAAGCTTTGCAGCGCCGGCACCAGATAGTGAGTGGCGAATTCAGTGGAGGTGGCGACGCGCAGTTCGCCGACCAGCTCTCCGCGCAGCGCGGCGATCCGTTGTTGGCCACGTTCGGCAGCGTGGATCATCAGCAGGCAATCTTCATAAAAACACAATCCTGCTTCGGTCAGACTCAATGAACGCGTCGATCGCAACAGTAATTGAATGCCCAGATGCTCCTCCAGCTGGCGAATATGTTGGCTGACGGCGGAGGTCGTCATGCCCAATTCTTTTGCCGCCATGCTGAATGCGCCGCAATCGACCACTTTTGAGAAAATGGCCATGCGTTTTAAAATATTGCTCATAGTTTGTTAAGCACAACTTAACCAAGATTGTGAATTATACGGGCTAATAATATAGCATCATCTCTTCTATATTGCCTGAAGCATATAAACGACGGGCTGATTATTATTTTGCAGAGATTTTTTCTCTTTTTGATAAATCTTATTGCGCTTATCAATAATACTCCCGCACCACATCGTAACAGGAGCTCATTGTGGACAGCGCTCAGAAAGAAGAAATATCGTTAAAGATCCTACGTGAATTATTGCAATACCGCCGCCGTTTCCCCGGCGACGACACCTCGATCGCTGAAGAAGAACGGCGGGTCACTCAGGTGCAATTGCCGCGCATTCGGGCATTCATCGAAAACGAGCAACGTATCGAATTCGTGCTGCCGGCCTTCCCGACCAAGTCGCCCAACACCAACAAGGTGATCGGCGCGGTGCCGGACATGGCGGAGCGGCTGTCGCTGATCTTCCTCAACTCGCTATGCCAGCGCATTCAACTCTACTACCCGCCGGGTGCGCATATCGTTATCTGCTCCGATGGCCACGTGTTCGGCGATCTGATCCGCGTCAGTGACGAAGCGATCAACCACTATCAGCGCGAAATTGAAAACCTGCTGCATGAAGTGGGCGCGACGCATCTCAGCGTATTCAACCTCGGCGACGTCAAAGGCCTGGCCGAACATACCGATGATTACGATCTGCTGCGCCAACTGTTGGTGGAGGGCTATGCCGAATCGGAAGAGGCGATCAAACAGCAGTTGATGCAGGACGAACAGGGCCTCTTGCTGTACCGCGCCATCACGCGCTTCCTGTATGAAGACAGCCAACTGCCGGGCTACAGCGGTTCCAACGCCGCGCTGCAGAAAGACGCCAAACAGCGCGCCTGCGGAGTGATCCAGCGCAGCTGGGCCTGGGGCAATCTGCTGGCGCAGCATTTCCCGGCGGCGATCCGCCTGTCGATTCACCCGCAGCCGGTCGACAGCCTGAAAATGGGCATCCACATGATGCCGACCAAAGACGACTGGCTGACGCCGTGGCATGGCGTGGCAGCCAACGTGAACGGCCAGTTCGTGCTGATGAAGCGTAAAGATGCGCAGAGCCTGGACGGCGAATTGGTGGAGATCCGCGGCACGCCGAGCCATTACCTGATCGAACAACCGCAGATGGCCTGAGGCCGCTGCAGGCTTTTGCGCCCGAAATCCTGGCGGACGCGTTTTTGACGGCACGTTGCCGTGTGAGCAGCACATTCGATGCAAGGAGAATCACCGATGAATAACCAACCGCTTAATTGCCATATTCAACCGAATACCCCGTTTGGCGCGATCCTGACGCCGCAGCATCCGGGGCAAAAGATCGGCGAACTGCCGGTGGCAGCGCTGCGGGCGCTGGCGCAGGAGCATCACTTGCTGGTGCTGCGCGGATTCGACTCCGGTTTCAGCGAGCCGGAAGTCCTGACTCGCTACGCCGAGCAGTGGGGCGAGATCATGATGTGGCCGTTTGGCGCGGTGCTGGACGTGAAGGAACATCCGGACGCCAAGGATCATATTTTCGACAGCAGCTACGTCCCGCTGCATTGGGATGGCATGTATAAGCCGACTATTCCCGAGTTCCAGCTGTTCCACTGCGTGGCGGCGCCGTCGCCGGACGAAGGCGGGTGCACGACCTTCGTCGACACCACGCGCTTGCTGGCCAATGCGGACGAAGCGTTGCTGGATCAGTGGCTGTCGGTCTCGATCACCTACCGCATCAAGCAGGTGGTGCACTACGGCGGTGAAGTCTGTTCGCCGCTGGTGGTGCAGCACCCGAACGGCAGGGGCTTGATCATGCGCTACAATGAACCGCCGACGGAGGGGAAAAAATTCCTCAATCAACATGCGCTGGAATATCACGGCGTGCCGGAACAACAGCAGGAACAGTTCCACCACACTCTGCAGCAGCATCTGTACGATCCGCGTCACTATTATGCCCACCAATGGCAACAGGGCGACGTGGTGGTGGCGGACAACTTCTCGCTGCTGCATGGGCGTGAGGGCTTCACCGCCCGTTCCGCGCGTCATTTGCAGCGCGTGCATATTCAGAGCAACCCGGTGTGCGCCAATCTGGCGCTGAAGCCGGCTAACGCAGAAGCGTAAAGGAGCATTATGGCAAGGATATTGATGGCGGCAGTCGCCACTCCGGGGCACGTTTACCCGATGTTGGCCATCGCTCGCCACCTGATTGCCCAAGGGCATCAGGTGCGGGTGATGACCGGCGCGCTGTTCCGCGAACGCGCCGAGGCGGTGGGCGCGAGCTTCGTGCCGTTCGACGCGCAGGTGGATTTCGACTATCGCCACCTGGAGGAGCATTTCCCCGAGCGCGCCGCGCTGCCGCCGGGCAACGCGCAGATGGCGCTGGCGCTGAAAGATTTCTTCGCCGCGCCGATCCCACTGTTGGATCGTCAGCTGCGTGCGGCCATCGCCGCCGAAAAGACCGATCTGCTGATGGTGGAGAACTGCTTCTACGGCGTGCTGCCGCTGTTGCAGTCCGCCGAACGGCCGCCGGTCTTCGGGATCGGCGTCACGCCGCTGTCGTATTCTTCGCGCGACGCCATTTTCTATGGCCCGCGCATCCCGCCGGCGCTGCTGCCGCGGGCGCTGACCCGTGAGCAGTTGGTGGATGAAGAAACGCGGGTGTTGCTTGATGAGGTGCAGCAAAGCTTTGATGCCGCGCTGGTGCAGGCCGGCGGGCGGCCGCTGAATCGCCCGTTCACCGACGCGCTGATCGGCGGCTGCGAGCGTTTCCTGCAGTTGGCCACCACGGCGCTGGAATATGAGCGTGACGATCTGCCGAGCGGCGTGCGCTTCGTCGGCCCGCTGCGCAGCGGCGGCCAGCCGGCGGCGGAAGAAACGCTGTGGGAGGCAGACGATGATCGGCCGCTGGTGATCGTGTCTCAGGGCACGCTGGCCAATGTCGATCTGCATCAGCTGATCGTGCCGACGCTGCAAGCGCTGGCGCATCTGCCGGTGCGGGTGTTGGCCACCACCGGCGGGCGGGCGACGGAAGGCCTGATGGACGCGCTGCCGGGCAATGCCAGAGTGCGCGAGTTCATCTCCTTCGAACGCTGGCTGCCGGAGACGGCGCTGCTGATCACCAATGGCGGTTACGGTTCGATCAACTATGCGCTGAACAGCGGCGTGCCGCTGATCGTCGCTGGCACGGGCGAAGACAAGCTGGAGGCGGCCGCGCGCGTGGTCGCCGCCGGCTGCGGCATCAGCCTGCACACCAGCACGCCGAGCCCTGAACAGATCCTGGCGGCGGCGACGCGCATTCTGCAGCAGCCGATCTATCGACAACGCGCAGCGCTGGTGCGTGAGGACTATGCCCGCCACGATGCGCTGACGGCGATCGCCAACGAAGTGGCCGCCATTACCGCCTGACCACGCTGTGATCCTTTCCCCAGGCGCCGTTTTCGGCGCCTTTTTTCTGCATTTTTTTGCCATGGAAACTGCATGATTATGTACAATCGTCGCAGGCCGCCAAATCGGTTGAATGTTAATCTCACGACAGCGCCGCTGATGAAAGCGGGGGAATATCATAATTTTCTAATTATGAAATGAATCCTCTGGCGGCGCTGCAGCGGGGCAGTTACCCTGAATCGATAGCCTAATGGGATAGGCGTCAAATCAAGAAGAGAGCAAGCATGAGTGATTCACAAATCCGCATTGCGATTGCGGGCGCCGGCGGCCGGATGGGCCGTCAGTTGATCCAGGCGGTGCAGCAGGCGGAAGGCGTGGTGTTGGGCGCGGCGCTGTCGCGCCCGGGTTCAAGCCTGATCGGCGTCGACGCCGGCGAGTTGGCGGGCATTGGCGCGCTGGGCGTCAAGGTAAGCGACAGCCTGGAGAAAGTGGCGAGCGAGTTCGACATTTTGATCGACTTCACCCGCCCGGAAAGCACGCGGAACTACCTGGATTTTTGCGTGGCGCACCACAAGGCGATGGTGATTGGCACCACCGGCTTCGATGACGCCGGCAAGCAGGCGATCCGCGCTGCGGCGCAGCATATCGGCATCGTGTTCGCCGCCAACTTCAGCGTCGGCGTCAACCTGGTGCTGAAACTGCTGGAGAAGGCCGCGCAGGTGATGGGCGACTATACCGATATAGAAATCGTCGAGGCGCATCACCGCCACAAAGTGGATGCGCCGTCGGGCACGGCGTTGGCGATGGGCGAAGCGATCGCCGGCGCGCTGGGGCGCGATCTGAAAAGCTGTGCGGTCTATGCGCGCGAAGGCCATACTGGCGAACGCGATCCCCAAAGCATCGGCTTTGCCACCATTCGCGCCGGCGACATCGTCGGCGAGCACACCGCAATGTTCGCCGACATCGGTGAACGGGTGGAAATTACCCATAAGGCTTCCAGCCGCATGACTTTTGCCAGCGGCGCGGTACGCGCGGCGACCTGGCTGCATAACCGGGATAAAGGTTTGTTTGATATGCGAGATGTATTGAATTTGGACCAGTTATAATTGATTTGCATACCATCGTGATGTGGTTGTATTGATCATAATGCTATGATAATCGGGCAATAATTTTATTGTCCTTTTTTTTAACATGATAAATATCATGTTGGATTTGTTTTATTGTCAAAGATGTTATTTATCTATATTTACTTTGCTAATCATCTCCTTTTTTTCCACTCTCGGCTTTTTTAGCGTCTTTTTTGTTCCATTCCGGCGCCGTTTTCCGTCATTCTTCCCCGCAACCGTTTTCCAGCCCCGGTTTTCTGTGTTTTTATCGGCGCTCAAGCCGCATGCGCGCCGAGAACTGCAAAAATAAAACAAAAAACGGCAGTTTGGGTAGACAAGCCAGGCACTCATCATTAAAATGCGCCCAATTTGCCAAAAATTGGCCTCGCGGACGGTTTTTGCATTGATTTAGATCGCGATATCTGAATTAATATGCAAATATTGTGATTGATTATTCCTTGGAGGGTGTTTTGATAAAGTCAGCGCTATTGGTTCTGGAAGACGGAACCCAATTCCACGGTCGGGCCATCGGGGCAGAGGGAACGGCAGTGGGGGAAGTGGTCTTCAATACGTCGATGACCGGTTATCAAGAAATCCTCACTGATCCTTCCTATTCCCGCCAGATCGTTACTCTTACTTATCCTCATATCGGCAATGTCGGCACCAATGCTTCCGACGAAGAATCCTCCGCAGTACACGCCCAAGGCCTCGTCATTCGCGACCTCCCGCTGATCGCCAGCAACTACCGCAACGAAGAAAGCCTGTCCGACTACCTCAAGCGTCACAACATCGTGGCGATCGCCGATATCGATACCCGCAAATTGACCCGCCTGCTGCGCGAGAAGGGCGCCCAGAACGGCTGCATCATCGCCGCCGATTCGCCGGACGCCGCGCTGGCCCTGGCCAAGGCGCAAGGTTTCCCGGGGTTGAAGGGCATGGATCTGGCGAAAGAGGTCACCACCCAAGAGGCCTACAGCTGGCAGCAAGGCAGCTGGACGCTTGAAGGCGACCTGCCCGAAGCCAAAACCGCCGCGGAACTGCCGTTCCACGTGGTGGCTTACGACTACGGCGCCAAGCGCAACATCCTGCGCATGCTGGTGGATCGCGGCTGCCGCCTGACCGTGGTGCCGGCGCAGACCCCGGCCGACGAGGTGCTGAAAATGAATCCGGACGGCATCTTCCTGTCCAACGGCCCGGGCGATCCGGAGCCGTGCGACTACGCCATCACCGCCATCAAACAGTTCCTGGAAACCGACATTCCGGTGTTCGGCATCTGCCTGGGCCACCAGCTGCTGGCGCTGGCCAGCGGGGCGAAAACCATGAAGATGAAGCTCGGCCACCACGGCGGCAACCACCCGGTGAAGGATCTGGACAACAACACCGTGATGATCACCGCGCAGAACCACGGCTTTGCGGTAGATGAGAACAATCTGCCGGCGAACCTGCGCGTGACGCACAAATCGCTGTTCGACCATACGGTGCAGGGCATTCACCGCACCGACAAGGCGGCGTTCAGCTTCCAGGGCCACCCGGAAGCCAGCCCAGGCCCGCACGACGCTGCGCCGCTGTTCGATCACTTTATCGAACTGATTGAGACTTACCGTTCTAACGCCAAATAATCAGGAGCAGTAAAAAATGCCAAAACGTACAGACATAAAAAGCATCCTGATCCTCGGCGCGGGTCCGATCGTTATCGGCCAGGCGTGTGAGTTCGACTACTCGGGCGCCCAGGCGTGTAAAGCGCTGCGCGAAGAGGGTTACCGCGTCATTCTGGTCAACTCCAACCCGGCGACCATCATGACCGACCCGGAGATGGCCGACGCGACCTACATTGAGCCGATCCACTGGGAAGTGGTGCGTAAGATCATCGAAAAAGAGCGCCCGGATGCGGTGCTGCCGACCATGGGCGGCCAGACGGCGCTGAACTGCGCGCTGGAGCTGGAGCGCCAGGGCGTGCTGGCCGAGTTCGGCGTTACCATGATCGGCGCCACCGCCGATGCGATTGACAAGGCCGAAGACCGTCGCCGTTTCGATGTGGCGATGAAGAAAATCGGTCTGGATACCGCGCGTTCCGGCATCGCGCACACCATGGAAGAAGCGCTGGCGGTAGCCGCTGACGTCGGCTTCCCGTGCATCATCCGCCCTTCCTTTACCATGGGCGGCACCGGCGGCGGCATCGCCTACAACCGCGAAGAGTTCGAAGAGATCTGCGAACGCGGCCTGGACCTGTCGCCGACCAACGAGCTGCTGATCGATGAATCGCTGATCGGTTGGAAAGAATACGAGATGGAAGTGGTGCGTGATAAGAACGACAACTGCATCATCGTCTGCTCCATCGAAAACTTCGACGCCATGGGCATCCACACCGGCGACTCGATCACCGTCGCGCCGGCCCAGACCCTGACCGACAAGGAATACCAAATCATGCGCAACGCCTCGATGGCGGTGCTGCGTGAGATCGGCGTCGAAACCGGCGGCTCCAACGTGCAGTTCTCGGTCAACCCGAAAACCGGCCGCCTGATCGTTATCGAAATGAACCCGCGCGTGTCGCGCTCTTCGGCGCTGGCGTCGAAAGCCACCGGCTTCCCAATTGCCAAGATCGCCGCCAAGCTGGCGGTGGGCTATACCCTCGATGAGTTGATGAACGACATCACCGGCGGCCGCACCCCGGCGTCGTTCGAACCGTCCATCGACTATGTCGTAACCAAGATCCCGCGCTTCAACTTCGAGAAGTTCTCCGGCGCCAACGATCGCCTGACCACCCAGATGAAGTCGGTCGGCGAAGTGATGGCCATCGGCCGCACCCAGCAGGAATCGTTGCAAAAAGCGCTGCGCGGGCTGGAAGTGGGCGCGACCGGCTTCGATCCGAAAGTGAGCCTGGACGATCCGGAAGCGCTGACCAAAATCCGCCGCGAGCTGAAA
Source organism: Serratia sp. 22278 (assembly GCF_052045405.1). Lineage (NCBI taxonomy): Bacteria > Pseudomonadati > Pseudomonadota > Gammaproteobacteria > Enterobacterales > Yersiniaceae > Serratia > Serratia sp. 22278. The sequence continues at coordinate 102,759 of NZ_JBQEOW010000007.1, forward strand.
GACGCCGGTTCCGACCGCATTTGGTACATCGCCGACGCCTTCCGCGCCGGTTTGTCGGTTGACGGCGTTTTCAACCTGACCAACGTCGACCGTTGGTTCCTGGTGCAGATTGAAGAGCTGGTGCGCCTGGAAGAGCAGGTGGCCGAGGCGGGCATCAACGGCCTGAACAAAGACTTCCTGCGTACTCTGAAGCGCAAAGGCTTCGCCGATGCGCGTCTGGCCAAGCTGGCCGGCGTCGCCGAGAGCGAAATTCGCAAGCTGCGCCACAGCTACGGTTTGCACCCGGTGTACAAGCGCGTGGATACCTGCGCGGCGGAATTCGCCACCGACACCGCCTATATGTACTCCACCTATGAAGAAGAGTGCGAGTCCAACCCGACCAACGACCGGCCGAAAGTGATGGTGCTGGGCGGCGGGCCGAACCGTATCGGCCAGGGCATCGAGTTTGACTACTGCTGCGTGCACGCTTCGCTGGCGCTGCGTGAAGACGGCTACGAGACCATCATGGTCAACTGTAACCCGGAAACCGTCTCCACCGACTACGACACCTCAGACCGCCTGTACTTTGAGCCGGTAACGCTGGAAGACGTGCTGGAAATCGTGCGCATCGAGAAGCCGAAAGGCGTGATCGTGCAGTATGGTGGCCAGACTCCGCTGAAGCTGGCGCGCGAGCTGGAAGCCGCAGGCGTGCCGGTTATCGGCACCAGTCCGGACGCCATCGACCGCGCCGAAGACCGCGAGCGCTTCCAGCAGGCGGTCAACCGTCTGGGCCTGAAGCAACCGGCCAACGCCACCGTGACCGCCATCGAACAGGCGGTGGAGAAGGCGGCGGCCATCGGCTATCCGCTGGTGGTGCGTCCTTCCTACGTGCTGGGCGGCCGGGCGATGGAAATCGTTTACGACGAAACCGACCTGCGCCGCTACTTCCAGACTGCGGTCAGCGTATCCAACGATGCGCCGGTGCTGCTGGATCGCTTCCTGGACGACGCAGTGGAAGTGGACGTCGATGCCATTTGCGACGGCGAACGCGTGCTGATTGGCGGCATCATGGAGCACATCGAGCAGGCGGGCGTGCACTCCGGCGACTCCGCGTGTTCGCTGCCGGCGTACACCCTGAGCCAGGAAATTCAGGACGTGATGCGTCGTCAGGTGGAAAAACTGGCGTTCGAGCTGCAGGTGCGCGGCCTGATGAACGTGCAGTTCGCGGTGAAGGACAACGAAGTCTACCTGATTGAAGTCAACCCGCGCGCCGCGCGCACCGTGCCGTTCGTCTCCAAAGCGACCGGCGTGCCGCTGGCCAAAGTGGCCGCGCGCGTGATGGCCGGCAAAACGCTGGTTGAACAGGGCGTGACCGAAGAGATCATCCCGCCGTACTACTCGGTGAAAGAAGTGGTGCTGCCGTTCAACAAATTCCCGGGCGTCGACCCGATTTTGGGGCCGGAAATGCGCTCTACCGGGGAAGTGATGGGCGTGGGCCGCACCTTCGCGGAAGCCTTCTCCAAAGCGATGTTGGGCAGTAACTCGGGCATGAAGAAACAGGGCCGCGCGCTGCTGTCGGTGCGCGAAGGCGACAAGGCTCGCGTGGTCGATTTGGCCGCCAGCCTGCTGAAGCAGGGCTTCGAGCTGGACGCTACCCACGGCACCGCGGTGGTGCTGGGTGAAGCGGGCATCAACCCGCGCCTGGTCAACAAGGTGCACGAAGGGCGTCCGCACATTCAGGACCGTATCAAGAACGGCGAGTACACTTACATCGTCAACACCACGGCAGGCCGTCAGGCGATTGAGGACTCCAAGCTGATTCGCCGCAGCGCCCTGCAGTACAAGGTGCACTACGACACCACGCTGAACGGCGGCTTCGCCACCGCGATGGCGCTGAAAGCGGATCCGACCGAACAGGTGACGTCGGTGCAGGAAATGCACGCGCGCATCGGCAAGTAACCGCGCGATAACGCAACGTAAGGGGCGCTGCAGATGCAGCGCCCTTTTTTATTCAGCGAATTTGTCGGCTGGCGTTAAAAATTTCCGCTATCAATCAGTGGGCAAACTGTCACTCTGTGTGATTGGTATATGCTTGGTGTATTGGCAAGGAACGAAGGAACGACGATAACAATGATTCTGATAATTTATGCTCACCCGTATCCCCGGCATTCGCATGCCAATCACCGCCTGCTGCAGGCGGTGAGGGATCTCCCCGAGGTGGAGGTGCGCTCGCTGTATGAGCTGTACCCCGATTTCAATATCGACATCAACGCCGAGCAGCGGGCGGTGGAACGCGCCGACCTGGTGGTGCTGCAACATCCGATGCAGTGGTACAGCTTCCCGCCGTTGTTGAAACTGTGGATCGACAAAGTGCTGGAGCACGGCTGGGCCTACGGCCACGACGGCAATGCGCTGGTGGGTAAAGACTGCCTGTGGGCGGTGACCAGCGGCGGCGACGAGCACCACTTCGAGCTGGGCGATTTCCCCAACTTCGCCGCGCTGGCGCAGCCGCTGCAGGCCACGGCGATCTATTGCGGCATGACCTGGCTGCCTTATTTCGCCGTGCACAATACCTTTACCTGCAACGAGCCGGCGCTGCTCGCCGCCGGCGAAGCCTACCGCCAGCGGCTGGTCGACTATCTGATGGAACATGCCGAAGCGGAAACCCGGGAGGCCAGCCATGGATAATCACCACATGATGATCGAGGGGCTGATCTATCTCGGCTCCGCGGCGCTGTTTGTGCCGATCGCGGTGCGCCTGGGACTGGGCTCGGTGCTCGGTTACCTGATCGCCGGCTGTATCATTGGCCCCTGGGGGCTGAAGCTGGTGTCCGACGCCGAGTCGATCCTGACCTTCGCCGAGATCGGCGTGGTGCTGATGTTGTTTATCATCGGCCTGGAGCTGGATCCCAAACGGCTGTGGACGCTGCGCGCCTCGGTGTTCGGCGGCGGCAGCATTCAGATGGTGGGCTGCGGCCTGGCGCTGAGCGCCTTCTGTTACTTCCTCGGCCTTAACTGGAAGGTGGCGTTGCTGATTGGCCTGACGCTGGCGCTCTCATCCACCGCCATCGCCATGCAGGCGATGAGCGAACGCAATCTGACGCCGTCGCCGATCGGCCGCAGCGCGTTTGCGGTGCTGCTGTTCCAGGATATCGCGGCGATCCCGCTGGTGGCGATGATCCCGCTGTTGGCCAGCAGTGGCGCCACCACCACGCTGGGCGCTTTCATGCTGTCGGCGGCCAAGGTGGTGGGCGCGTTGACGATGGTGGTGTTGCTCGGCCGCTACGTCACCCGTCCGCTGCTGCACTTCGTCGCCCGTTCGGGCATGCGCGAAGTGTTCAGCGCCGTGGCGTTGTTCCTGGTGTTCGGCTTCGGCATCCTGCTGGAGATGGCCGGGCTGTCGATGGCGATGGGGGCGTTCCTCGCCGGGGTGCTGTTGGCGAGCTCTGAATACCGCCACGCGCTGGAGAGCGATATTCAGCCGTTCAAGGGACTGCTGCTGGGGCTGTTCTTCATCGGCGTCGGCATGTCGATCGACTTCGGCACGCTGTTCCATCATCCGTTGCTGATCGCCTCGCTGCTGCTGGGCTTTATGCTGATCAAGGCGGCGTTGCTGTGGCTGATTGGGCCGCTGCTCGGCGTGCCGAAGCGCCAGCGCGGCCTGTTCGCCATTCTGCTGGGGCAGGGCAGTGAGTTCGCCTTCGTGATCTTCAGCGCCGCGCAGCTGGCCGGCGTCTTGCCGGTTGAATGGGCCAAGTCGCTGACGCTGGCGGTGGCGCTGTCGATGGCGGCCACCCCGCTGCTGTTGGTGATCGCCGCGCAGCTGGAGAAAAATGCGCCGAAAGAGGATCGCCCGGCTGACGTCATTGATGACGAGAACGCCAGCGTGATCATCGCCGGCTTCGGCCGTTTCGGCCAGATCGCCGGTCGTTTACTGTTGGCCAACGGCGTGCACACCGTGGTACTGGATCACGATCCGGACCATATCGAAACGCTGCGCAAATTCGATACCAAGGTGTTCTATGGCGACGCCACGCGCGCCGATCTGCTGGAGGCCGCCGGCGCCGCTCACGCCAAGGTGCTGATCAACGCCATCGACGACGTGGAGGACAGCCTGGCGTTAACCGAGCTGGCCAGGCAGCACTTCCCGCATCTTAAGGTGGTGGCGCGGGCGCGCGACGTCGATCACTGGTATCAGTTGCGGCAGCTGGGGGTGGAAAAACCGGAGCGCGAAACCTTCGAAAGCTCGCTGCGCGTTGGCCGTGAAACGCTGGAGTTGCTGGGGCTGGACGCCTATGAGGCGCGCGAGAAAGCGGACACGTTCCGTCGCTATAACCTGAAGATGCTGGAAGATACGCTGGATAATTACCAGGATACTGAATTCCGTATCGCCAGCCTGCAGCGGGCCAAGGAGATGCTCAGCGCGGCCATCGAGCAGGATCAGAATCGGCTGGCGCGGGTGCAGCAGACCGGTTGGCGCGGCAGTATCGACGGCAAGGCGCCGGAGGAGGAAGTGGTGGAAGCCAAAGGATAAGGGGAGGGGCGCCGTGATGGCGCCCCTTTTTTTGCTTAGCTCAGCGCGACCTTGATGCCTAAGGCGATCAACATGCCGCCCAGCAATTTGTCGACGATCTTCTGCGTCTTTTCCAGCCCGCGGCGCACCGGCCCGCTCTGGATCAAAAATACCAGCAGCGGCCACCAGATGACCGACAGGCCGAGAATAATCCCCGCGTACCACAGCTTGTCACCCAGACCGGAATCGATCTGCAGCACCTGGGTGAAGACCGCCAGGAAGAACAGGGTGGCTTTCGGATTCAGCAGGTTGCACAGGTAGCCTTGCGCAAAGGCGCTCTTCAGGCTGACCTGCTGCTGCGGCAGATTGCTGACGTTCATTTTGCCGCCGCCGCGCGACAGCAGCGCCTGGATGCCGATCCACACCAGATAGACTGCCCCGGCGTATTTCAGCAGGTTGAACAGCCACGGCGTGGTGGTGATCACCACCGCCAGCCCGGCGACGCAATAGGACATGTGGGTGGCGACGCCGCAGATCACGCCGAAGGCGGTCATCATGGCGGCCAGCCGCGGGTAGCGGGCGGCGTTTTTGATCACCAGGAAAAAATCCGGGCCGGGGGAGAGCATGCCGAGGGCGGCAATGCCGGCGACGAACAACGAAGTTTCAAGCATGGGAGACGTCTCGCGCAAAAGGCAGCAATCTGGCGATAATAACGCCGCTTCTTCTGATGCGCATCAACCCAATGAGGTATTGTTAGGCTCTATGATAATAATTCATCTCCCGCCAGCGACGGAGCACCATGCAGCAGACGACCACTACCGCCACAGACAGGCCGGAACCGCACCGGCAACAACGCGAAATCACTCGACTGTGCATTCAATGCGCGCTGCTGCTGTTGCAGCACGGCGCCGAGAGCACGGTGGTGGAACAGCTGTCGACCCGCCTGGGGCTGGCGCTGGGGATGGACAGCGTGGAAAGCTCGATCTCCGCCAATGCGGTGGTGTTGACCACTCTTAGCCATGGCGCCTGCCTGACCACCACCCGCAAGAACGTCGATCGCGGCATCAATATGCAGGTGGTGACCGAAGTGCAGCATATCGTGATCCTCGCCGAGCATCGCCTCGCGGATGCGCACGACGTGGCGCGCCGCTTTGAAAGGATTCGGCCGCTGCGCTACCCGCGCTGGCTGGTGGTATTGATGGTAGGGCTGTCCTGCGGGTGCTTCAGCATGCTCAACGGCGGCGGCGGCGACGCCTTCCTGGTGACCTTTATCGCCAGCGGCGCGGCGATGCTGGTGCGCCAGATCCTCACCGCCCGCCAGATGAATCCGCTGATCAATTTTTGCCTGACGGCATTTGTCGCGACGTCGATCTCCGGGCTGCTGCTGCGCCTGCCGGCGTTTAAAGACACCTCGAGCGTGGCGATGGCCGCCAGCGTGTTGCTGCTGGTGCCGGGCTTCCCGCTGATCAACGCGGTGGCCGACATGTTCAAGGGGCACGTCAATACCGGACTGGCGCGCTGGGCGATGGCCAGCCTGCTGACGCTGGCGACCTGTATCGGCGTGGTGATGGCGATGTCGCTGTGGGATCTGCGGGGGTGGTCATGAATCTGCTGTGGGCATTGTTGCAGGAGATGCTGTTGGCGGCGGTGCCGGCGCTGGGCTTCGCCATGGTGTTTAACGTGCCGTTGCGCGCGCTGCGCTATTGCGCATTGCTCGGGGCTATCGGGCGCGGTTCGCGCATGCTGATGATGCATGCCGGCATGAACATTGAGTGGGCCTCGCTGTTGGCGGCGATCCTGATTGGCATCATCGGCATCTACTGGTCGCGCTGGCTGTTGGCGCATCCGAAGGTGTTCACCGTGGCGGCGGTGATCCCGATGTTCCCCGGCATTTCCGCCTATACCGCGATGATCACGGTGGTGGAGATCTCGCATCTGGGCTATAGCGAAGCCCTGATGGAGACCATGATCACCAACTTCCTCAAGGCCAGTTTCATCGTCGGCGCGTTGTCGATCGGCCTGTCGTTACCGGGCCTGTGGCTGTACCGCAAACGCCCCGGCGTGTGAAATCGCCCGGCGGGCGATCGTTGGTTATTAGATATACTGATAAGAGCTATCTTATATATTCATCTTGCTTGATTAGCCTATCGACGGCACTCAGGCCTTTACGTATAGTGTCACCAATTTTGCTGCCTACACAGGGTTAAACAATGATTATCAGCCTGATCGCTGCCTTGGCGGCGGATCGCGTTATTGGCATGGAAAACGCCATGCCGTGGCACCTGCCGGCGGACCTTGCGTGGTTTAAACGCAATACGTTGAATAAGCCGGTTATTATGGGCCGCAAGACCTTCGAGTCCATCGGCCGCCCGCTGCCGGGCCGCCACAATATCGTTTTGAGCAGCCGCCCGGGCAGCGAAGCCGGGGTGACCTGGGTAACCTCGCTGGATGAGGCGCTGGCCGCCGCGGGCGACGTGGAGGAAGTGATGGTGATCGGCGGTGGGCGCATCTATACCCAGCTGCTGCCGCGCGCCGACCGTCTGTACCTGACGCACATCGACGCCGAAGTCGGCGGCGATACCCACTTCCCGGATTACGAGCCGGACGAGTGGGAAACCACGTTCAGCGAATTCCACGACGCCGACAATCTGAACTCGCACAGCTACTGCTTCGAAATCCTGCAGCGCCGCTGATTTCAGCCCGTTAGCCAACTCTCCCGGGGGCGCAAGCAATTGCGCCCCCGGCCTTTTTGCGCCGGTCATTTGTAACCTTTCCGTCACATTACCTGATTAGTATGAAGCCCAACTCCGAGCGCCACGGCAACTCTGGTGAATCTTGACCGCGGCGCCATAACTAAAAAGGTAACCACGTTATGACCAAGCAAATTGAGCAATTAGACGCCGACCGCCTGATCGATCCCACTCGCCGCAAGCTGCTGCTTGGCAGCGCCGGCGCCGTCGGCCTGGCCGGCTTTCTCGGCGGCGGCATCTGGTCGGTTTCCGCCGAGGCGTTGGCCGAGGATCTGCCGCCGAACACGCTGCTGGGCTTTCAGGGCATCGCCGCATCTACCGCCGACGAGGTGACCATCGCGCCGGGCTACCGCGCGGAGGTGCTGATCTCCTGGGGTGAGCCGCTGGTGGACGGCGCGCCGGCCTTCGATACGCAGGGCAACAACAGCGCCGCCGATCAGGAAAAACAGTTTGGCGATAACAATGACGGTATGAGCTTCTTCCCTATCGATGACAATCACGGCGTGATGGCCATCAATAACGAATACGTCAACGAACAGTATCTGTTCGCCCACGGCGGCGCCAAAGCCACCAGCCTGGAAGAGGTGCGCAAGTCGCAGGCGGCGCACGGCGTCTCCATTGTCGCGGTCAAGCGGGTCGGCGACGGCCAGCGCTGGGAGGTGGAACGTCCATCGCGCTATAACCGCCGCATCACCGCCAACAGCGAAATGCAGTTCAGCGGCCCGGCCGCCGGGCACCCGCTGCTGCAGACCGCCGCCGATCCGAGCGGCCGCAAGGTGCTGGGCACCTTCGGCAACTGCGCCAACGGCAAGACGCCGTGGGGGACCTATCTGACCTGCGAGGAAAACTTCGACACCTATTTCGGCACCCGTCAGGCCGATTATCGAACCACGCCGGAACAAAAGCGCTACACGCTGAAGGTCAGTGAACCGGAGCGCAACTGGCCGGACTATGACGAGCGCTTCGATGTGGCGAAGAATCCCAACGAATTCAACCGTCACGGCTGGATCGTCGAGATCGATCCGCTGAATCCGAGCTCGACGCCCATCAAGCACACCGCGCTCGGCCGCTTCAAGCATGAAAACGCGGCGGTGACCGTGGCCAAAGACGGCCGTCTGGTGGTGTACATGGGCGACGACGAGCGCGGCGAACATATCTATAAGTACGTTTCCAAAGGCGTGGTCGACGCCGCCAATCCGGCCAACAATCGCACGCTGCTGGACGAGGGAACGCTGTACGTGGCGCAGTTCGACGGCGATGAGGCCGGCACGCCGCTGAAGGGCAAAGGACGCTGGATTGCGCTTGAGTTTGGCAAGAATGGCCTGACGCCGGAGAACGGTTTCCGCGACGAGGCCGAAGTGCTGATCTTCGCCCGCAAGGCGGCGCAGCAGGTCGGTGCCACCAAAATGGATCGCCCGGAGTGGATCGCGGTGAACCCGCATGACGGTCGCGCATACTGTACGCTGACCAACAACAGCAAGCGCGGTGAGGAAGGGATGCCGCTGAACGCCGCCAACCCGCGACCAAACAATATCTATGGCCAGATCATTCGCTGGGACGAAGGCGGCGACGCCACCGCCGACGTCTTCGCCTGGGATATCTATGCGCTGTGCGGCAACCCGATCGCCCACCCCGAGGGCGTCAACCGCGGCACGCCGAATATCACGGCGGAAAATACCTTCAACAGCCCGGACGGGCTGGGCTTTGATCGCGCCGGCCGCCTGTGGATCCTCACCGACGGCAAGTACAGCAACAAGGGCGATTATGTCGGGCAGGGCAACAACCAGATGTTGGTGGGCGATCCGATCAGCGGCGAGATCCGCCGTTTCATGGTGGGACCGAAGTCCTGCGAATTGACCGGCATCACTTTCACTCCGGACTACAAGACGATGTTCGTCAACGTACAACATCCGGGAGAAGAGGGCGATTCGCACTTCCCGAACAACAGCCCGCGCCCGCGTTCATCGGTATTGATGATCACGCGTGAAGATGGCGGGGTGATTGGGGCGTAAGGCGACTATATAGAAAACAAAGGCGGCCACCGGGCCGCCTTTGTATTTTCAGGATGCGGCTAATCTGCCGGCGTGGTCAGACGCCTCGCCCCGATTGGCGGGCTGCGTGAAGTAACGGCGGTCTTCCCAGCGCAGCATCGTCAAGTCACCGCCCCAGCAACAGCCGGTATCCAGCCCGATCACGCCTTCCGGCGTGCCCTTGCCTTCGAGCGAGGCCCAGTGGCCGAAGATGATGGTGTATTCGGGGTCGACCAGGCGCGGCAGTTCGAACCACGGCTTCAGCGGCGCCGGCGCGCTGCCCGGCGCATCTTTGCAGATCATGTCGAGTTGGCCGTTGGGGAAGCAGTAGCGCATGCGCGTCAGCGCATTGGTGCTGAAACGCAGGCGCGCCAGGCCGCTCAGCTCCGGCGCCCAGTTGTTCGGCATGTCGCCGTACATGGCGTCGAGGAACAGCGGGTAGCTGTCGCTGCTCAATACCGCTTCCACTTCGCGCGCGCACATTTTCGCGGTGTCGATATCCCACTGCGGAGTGATGCCGGCGTGCGCCATCACCAGCTTTTGCTCATCGTCCACCTGCAGCACCGGTTGGCGGCGCAGCCAGTTGATCAGCTCGTCGGCGTCAGGCGCCTCCAGCAGCGGGGTGATGCGATCTTTGGGTTTGTTGCGGCTGATGCCGGCGTAAACCGCCAGCAGGTGCAGATCGTGGTTGCCTAGCACCATGCGCACTGCCGGGCCGAGCGAGCGCACGTAGCGCAGCACGTCCAGCGAGGCGGGGCCGCGCGCCACCAGATCGCCGGTCAGCCACAGTTGATCGCGCTCGGGATCGAACGCAGCCTGAGCCAGCAGCGACTTCAGTTCATCGAAACAGCCGTGAACGTCGCCGATAAGGTATGTCGACATAATTAATGGATCAGCGTTGGAATGGCTAAGCGAAACACGGGAATAGCGGTGCGGAACGGCTGACCCTGATGGTCAACCATTTCGTAATGGCCTTCCATGGTGCCCAGCGGCGTTTCCAGAATGGCGCCGCTGGTGTACTGAAACTCTCCGCCGGGCGGAATGACGGGCTGTTCGCCGATCACGCCTTCGCCCTGGACTTCGGTTTGGCGGCCGTTGCTGTTGGTGATCAGCCAGTAACGGCCCAGCAGTTGCACGTCGGTCCGCCCCAGATTACGGATGGTGATGGTATAGGCGAAGACGTAACGCTCTTCTTCAGGGATCGACTGTGATTCCACATAGATGCTCTGAACCTGAATACACACGCGGGGCGAATCAATCATGACAACAACTCCTTATTGCTGCGGCGCCGGATTGGCTGACAGCCAGTTGGCCAGCTTGCAGTACTGCGCCACAGAAATATTCTCTGCTCTGAGCGAAGGATCGACGCCCAGTTCCATCAGCTGTTCCGGCGTGAACAGGTCGCCCAGGCTGTTGCGGATGGTTTTCCGCCGTTGGTTGAACGCCTGCGTGGTGATACGGCTCAGCATGCGCACGTCGCCCACCGGGTTCGGCAGCACGCTGTGCGGCACCAGACGCACCACGGCGGAATCGACCTTCGGCGGCGGCGCGAACGCGGTCGGCGGCACTTCCAGCACCGGAATGACGTTGCAGTAGTACTGCGCCATCACGGTCAAACGCCCGTAGGCCTTGCTGTTTGGGCCGGCCACCAGACGGTTGACCACCTCTTTTTGCAACATAAAGTGCATGTCGCGGATTGCCTGAGTATAGCTGAAAAGGTGGAACATCAGCGGCGTCGAAATATTGTACGGCAGGTTACCAAATACGCGCAGCGGTTGGCCAGCTTCCTCGGCCAGTTCGGCGAAATTCACCGTCATGGCGTCCTGCTGGTGGATGGTCAGCTTGTCTTTCAACCGCGGGTGGTTCTCCAACCGGGTGGCCAGATCGCGGTCCAGTTCGATCACCGTCATGCGGTCCATGCGTGCGCCGACCGGCTCGGTCAAGGCGCCGAGGCCGGGGCCGATCTCGACCACCGCTTCGCCCGGTTGCGGGTGAATGGCGGAGACAATGCTATCGATGACAAACTGATCGGTTAAAAAGTTTTGTCCAAAGCGTTTGCGGGCAAAGTGCCCTTGGTGGACTCTGTTATTCATTACAATTAATTATCATTTTAATGGCGAGATTCAGGGCCGTTTGGAAACTGCCGACATCGGCGGTGCCGGTGCCGGCCAGTTCCAGAGCGGTACCGTGGTCGACCGAGGTGCGTATGAAAGGCAAACCGAGGGTGATATTCACCGCGCGGCCGAACCCTTGGTATTTTAGCACCGGCAGCCCCTGATCGTGATACATCGCCAGCACCGCATCGGCATCTTGCAGATATTTGGGCTGGAACAGGGTGTCCGCCGGCAGCGGGCCGATCAGATGGATACCGTCAGCGCGCAGCGCGTCGAGCGCCGGGATGATGGTGTCTATCTCTTCGCGCCCCATATGGCCGCCTTCCCCGGCGTGGGGATTCAGACCGCAGACGTAAATGTGCGGCTGGGCGATGCCAAATTTGTTTTTCAGATCGTGGTCGAGAATGCGAATGACTTCGAACAGGCTCTGCTGCGTGATGGCGCCCGGCACCGCCAGTAGCGGCAGGTGGGTGGTCGCCAGCGCCACGCGCAGCTCTTCGGTCGCGAGCATCATCACCACGCGATCGCAGCGGCTGCGATCGGCAAAGAATTCGGTATGGCCGATAAACGGCACGCCGGCGTCGTTGATCACGCCTTTGTTCACCGGGCCGGTGATCAGGGCGGAAAACTCGCCGTTCAGGCAACCGTCGCAGGCGCGCGCCAGGGTTTCCACCACGTAGGCGCTGTTGCCTACGTTCAGTTCACCGGCGGTGACCGGCTGAGCGAGCGACACCGGCAGCACGGTCAGCGTGCCGGCGCGTTGCGCCTCGGCCGGTTGCTGCGGTTGGTAGTCGCGCAGCGTCAGCGGCAGGCCCAAACGCTTCGCGCGTTCAAGCAGCAGGGCCGGATCGGCGCACACCACCAGCTCAACAGGCCAATCCTGTTGCGCCAGGGCGGCTACCAAATCCGGCCCCACCCCGGCGGGTTCGCCGGGGGTAATGACAACGCGTTTATTGCTGTGCATCGCTGCCATCGAGGATCTTCACGTAAGCCTGGGCGCGCTGTTCCTGCATCCAGGTCTGCGCCTCTTCGGCGAACTTACGGTTGAACAGCATGCGGTAAGCGCGATCTTTCTGCGCGGCGTCGGTTTTATCCACCTGACGGGTATCCAGCAGCTGAATCAGGTGCCAACCGAAGGAAGAGTGCACCGGCGCGCTGATTTCACCTTTGCTCAGCTTCAGCAACGCATCGCGGAAGGCCGGATCGTAGATGTCCGGGGAGGCCCAGCCCAGATCGCCGCCCTGCATGGCGGAACCCGGATCCTGCGACAGCTGTTTGGCTTCGTCGGCGAATTTGGCGCGGCCGCTCTTGATCGCTTCCGCAACGGATTGCAGCTTGGCGCGCGCCTGATCGTCAGTCAGCACCACCGAAGGCTTCAGCAGGATGTGACGGGCGTGCACTTCGGTGACCGACACCGACTGGCTCGCGCCGCGGATGTCGTTCACTTTCAGGATGTGGAAGCCGACGCCGGAACGGATTGGGCCGACGACGTCGCCTTTCTTGGCGCTCACCAGACGTTCAGCGAACAGGGTCGGGATCTCTTGCAGCTTGCCCCAGCCCATGTTGCCGCCTTTCAGCGCCTGAGAATCGGCGGAGTAGGTGATCGCCAGCTTGCCGAAGTCGGCGCCGCTGTTGATCTCACCCACCAGGCGTTTGGCCAGCTCTTCGGCTTTATCGACCTGCTGCTGCGACGGGTTTTCCGGCAGCGGGATCAGGATGTGGCTGATGTTCATTTCGGTGTCGCTGCCGTTCTGCGCGCCCACCTGTTTGGCCAGCGCGTCCACTTCCTGCGGCAGGATGGTGACGCGGCGGCGCACTTCGTTGTTACGCACTTCGGAAATCAGCATCTCTTTGCGGATCTGCGAACGGTAGGTGTTGTAGTTCAACCCTTCGTACGACAGGCGGCTGCGCAGCTGATCGACGTTCATGCGGTTCTGCGCGGCGATGTTGGCGATCGCTTTGTCCAGCTCGGCGTCGGACACGGTGATGCCCATTTTCTTGGCCATCTGCAGCTGGATGTTATCCATGATCAGCCGTTCGATGATCTGATGGCGCAGCGTCTTGTCGTCCGGCAACTGTTGGCCGGCCTGCTGGGCGTTGAGCTTGACTGACTGCAACAGACCGTTGACGTCGCTTTCGAGTACCACGCCGTTATCCACGACGGCGGCGACTTTATCCACTTCTTGGGGTGCTGCGAACGCGGCATTGGCGCAAACCACCAATCCGAGAATAAGCGTTCTCCAGTTCTTCATACATTTCCCATTATGTAATCCGCAAATGCGGGTGAAAGTTCTCGTTTTCAAAGTGTTGCAAAGCGTCAGAATGCGCGCTGATACGGCAGAATGCCGGAGCGCATCATTTCCGCGGAGCCGAGACTATGATCGCTGCTCAGGCCGCGCAGTTCGACGTTGAACGAAACTCTGTTGTCGTAAACGCTGGTATTGTTGCTGTTGTTCCAGTCGGTGATCTTGCGCTCATAGCCCAGGGTCACCGCCCAGCAGCAGGTGTTATACTTCAGCCCCACCAGCTGATCGGCGGATTGTTTGGCGCGGGTGTCGTAGTAGTACGCCCCGACGACCGCCCAACGATCGGCGATCGGCCAGCTGCCGGTGATGCCCACCTGCGAGATGCCGTCCTGGAAGGCCGGAATCGTTTTGGTGTTCAACGCTGTCTGGATGTATTCCGGCGTGGCGTAACGGTAGTTCAGCTGCACCACGCGCTCGGCGTCCTGGCGGTATTCCACCACGCCGTTGCCCAGCGAGACGCTGTTCAGGCGGGTGTCGTACTGCAGGCCGCCGCGCAGGCCCCAACGATCGTCGATTTTCCAATAGGTATCGCCGGCCCAGGCCACGCTGCCGGTATCGTCGTTGTTGTCGTATCCCGTCACCTGATCGCCGGTGCGCGAACGGCTGAAGTAGTAGATTTGACCCACGGAAGCGTTAAAACGTTCCACCAGCGCGTCATCATAAATGCGCGTGGTCAAACCGGTGGATACGCGGTTCTGCGAAGCGATGCGATCCAGGCCGCTGTAGGTGCGGTCGCGGAACAGGCCGGAGTAGTCGGTCTGCAGCAGCGTGGTGTCGTAGGTGTAGATGTTGCTCTGGTCGCGGTACGGCACGTACAGGTACTGCACGCGCGGCTCCAGCGTCTGGGTGGCGCCTTCGGCCCAGATCATCGGCCGCTCGAACACCAGCTTGCCGTCGACCTTGAATTGAGGCAGTACGCGGTTGACCGAGTCATCAAGATCCGGCGCAGCGACGCCTTTGCGGCTCTGGTAGTTGGCGGCGAAACCGTCAGGAATATCCTGCTGGTAGTGGGTCGCCATCACTTTGGCTTCGGTGTTCAGGCTGGCCCAGCCGTTGGTGAGCGGCAGACTCAGCGTCGGCTCCATATGCAGACGGGTGGCGTCCGGGCTGTACGGGTTGACGCTGGTGAACTTGGCCGCCTGGCCGTAAATATGGAAGTCGAACGGACCGAGGTCGTTCTTGTAATAGTTCAGATCCAGCTGCGGCTGGACTTTATACGACTCCGACTGTGAACGATCGGTATCGTCGTAAATCTGGAACTGCTTGGAGCTCAGCGTGGCGTTCCAGTTTTCGTTGGCGTAGCCGAGGCTGAATTTCTGCGTAGCGTAGCCGTCGGTAGTGGAACCGTACTTGGAGTCCAGATCGGTGAAGTATTTGGAATCGCTGACCTTGGTGTAGTCGACGTTGAAGCGCCACACCTGATCCATGACGCCGTTGTGGTTCCAGTAGAACAGCCAGCGTTTGCTGTCCTCATGATCTTTGCCGTATTCCTTGTCGTCCGGCAGCCAGTCGAACTCCATCAGGCCGAGGCCCGGCTGCACCAGATAGCGGAACTCGGTCTGCCACTGCAGGCCGCGCTTGGACATATAGTGTGGCGTGATGGTGGCATCGTAGTTCGGTGCGATGTTCCAGTAGTACGGCAACATGAACTCGAAGCCGTTGTTGCTGCCGTACTTGGCGTTGGGGATCAGGAAACCGGAACGGCGCTTGTCGCCGACCGGCAGCTGCAGGTACGGGCTGTAGAACACCGGCACGCCGCCGATGCGGAAGCGGGCGTTCCATATTTCCGCCACCTGCTCTTCGCGATCGTGGATCACTTCGGAACCGACCACGCTCCAGCTGTCGTCGCCCGGCAGACAGGAGGTAAAGGTGCCGTTTTCCAGGATGGTGTAACGGTTGGCGCCGCGCATTTTCATCTTGTCGGCGTCGCCGCGCCCCTGACGGCCGACCATCTGGTAGTCGCCTTCATAGACGTCGGTATCTTTGGTATTCAGGTTCGACCAGGCCTTCGGGCCTTTCAGTTTGATCTGATTGTCGCTGTAGTGCACGTCGCCGGTGGCGGTGACGGTGCGCACCGGTTCCGTCTGGCCAGGGTTTTCCGTCTGGTTCAGCTCGACTTCTTTGGCGGTCAGGGTGCTGTTGCCCTGCTCGATATGCACGTTGCCGCTGAACAGGGCGCTTTTCGGGTAGTCGGCGCGCGAGTCATCGGCATTGATGGTCACCGGCTGGCTGTTCGGATCGCCGCTGACCAAAGGCTTGTCGTAAACGGGAACGCCAAGCATGCATTGCTCGGCCAGATCAGCCAGCGCATGCTGACTGTAGAGTGCCGTCCAAATCATCGTGGCCAGCAGTGTTGGGAAACTTTTTTTCATACGCGGTTTTGGTGTTCCGTCATCAGAGGCGTCGTGTCCGGCAAACGGTCAGAGACTATATTACTCATCTGCGTTGCGCTAGTGCTAAATCCAGCCGTTTACTTGCGTCGTCGTTAGGCGCAAAGATAAATGACAGGTATGATAATCCAAATTCTAGGAAAAATCGCCTGCGCCCTTTCCTGAAGCGAAGGAGAGCGGGCGGCTTTCGGCATGATAATTGAGGAGTATATGCAGTATTGGGGAAAACTGCTCGGCGTCATCGTCGCCATCTGGTCTGGCGCGGGATTCTGGGGTGTAGTTCTGGGGCTGATTATCGGTCATATGATCGATACGGCGCGCAGCAACAAGCGCAGCCGGGGGTTTTTCACCGACCAGCAAACGCGGCAAACGCTGTTTTTCCGCACCACTTTTCAGGTGATGGGCCACCTGACCAAATCCAAGGGACGCGTTACCGAGGCGGATATCCAGATCGCCAGCCTGTTCATGGATCGCCTGCAGCTGCACGGCGAAGCGCGCACCGCGGCGCAGCAGGCGTTCCGCGAGGGCAAACAGAGCCAGTTCCCGCTGCGTGAGACGCTGCAGCAGTTCCGCAGCATCTGTTTCGGCCGCTTCGATCTGATTCGGATGTTTCTGGAAATTCAGATCCAGGCGGCGTTTGCCGACGGCTCGCTGCACCCGAACGAACGTCAGGTGCTGTACGTCATCGCCGAAGAACTCGGCATTTCGCGCGCGCAGTTCGATCAGTTCCTCAGCATGATGGAGGGCGGGCGTCAGTTCGGCGGCGATCAGCAGGGCGGGTATTCGCAGGGCGGCTATCAGCAGGCTCAGCGCGGCCCGACGCTCGACGATGCCTGCAAGGTGCTCGGCGTGCGCAGCAGCGACGATGCCGCCACCATCAAACGCGCCTACCGCAAGCTGATGAGCGAACACCATCCGGATAAGCTGGTGGCGAAGGGCTTGCCGCCGCAGATGATGGAAATGGCCAAGCAGAAAGCGCAGGAGATCCAGGCGGCGTACGACCTGATCAAACGCGAGAAAGGTTTCAAATAACGATACCCGTCATACTTCGAGCCGCAGGTGTATTGGCTGCCCGCGCTTACCCCGGTCACGTACTTTTTGTACGCTCCCGGGGCTGCGCTTGGTTGCCGCCTTCCTGCAACTCGAATTATTTAGGGTATCCCTGAGCGGTGGGCTCAGAAATCCGGCTCGGCGCGAAAGTGCATCGGCGTCTGGAAGGCGGGGTGGGTGATGCGCAGCTCTTGCGCATGCAGCTGTAGCCGTGGCGCCATCGCCTTAGCCTCCGGCGGGGCGTAGAAACCGTCGCCGAGGATCGGATGCCCCAGCGCCAGCATGTGCACCCGCAGCTGATGCGAGCGGCCGGTGATCGGCGTCAGCTTCACGCGCGTGCTGCCGTCGGCGTCGCGCGACAGCACCTGATATTCCGTTTGCGCCGCTTTGCCGGTGTCAAAACACACCTTTTGCAGCGGCCGGTTCGGCCAATCGCAGATCAGCGGCAAATCCACCAGTCCTTCGTCATGTTCCATATGCCCCCAAACGCGGGCGATATAGGATTTCTTCGGCTCGCGTTCGCGGAATTGACGCTTCAGCTCACGTTCGGCGGCCTTGTTGAGCGCCACCACGATCACCCCGCTGGTGGCCATGTCCAGCCGGTGCACCGATTCGGCGGCCGGATGATCGGCCTGAATGCGGGTCATCAGGCTGTCTTTGTTCTCCGGCGCGCGGCCGGGCACCGACAGCAAGCCGCTGGGCTTGTTGACCACCATGATGTGTTCATCCTGATACAGGATGTGCAGCGGGTCCTGCGGGGGATTGTAGGGTTCCATCTTGGCTCCGCGAAAAGGGCCGAACGGGGAGACGGTTGCCTCCCCATGTCGCGCCGGTTACTGGTGGGTGACCACCACCAGACGAATGGCGTCCAGGCGCCAGCCGGCTTCATTGAGGTTGGCCAGCACCTGACGGCGGTTGAACTCCAGCGCTTCGACTTCGTCGTCGCGGATGTTCGGGTTGACCGCCTTCAGCGCTTCCAGACGCGCCAGCTCGGCGCTCAGCTTGTCGTCCGCTTCTTGCTTCGCCTGTTCGATCAGCGTGCGCGCCTGCGCTTCCACCAGGCTTTCCGCCTGCTGCAGCATGGCGTGCACGTCTTGCTGCACGGCGTTGACCAGCTTGCTGGAGGTGTGACGGTTGACCGCGTTCAACTGGCGGTTGAAGCTTTCGAACTCGACCTGCGCCGCCAGGTTGGTGCCCTTGCGATCCATCAGCATGCGGATCGGCGTCGGCGGCAGGAAGCGGGTCAACTGCAGGTGTTTCGGCGCCTGGGCTTCCACCACGTACACCAGCTCAACCAGCAGAGTGCCGACCGGCAACGCTTTGTTTTTCAACAGGGACACCGCGCAGCTGCCGGTATCGCCGGACAGGATCAGATCCAGGCCGTTGCGGATGATCGGGTGTTCCCAGCTGACGAACTGCGCGTCTTCACGTGACAGCGCCCGATCGCGATCGAAGGTGACGGTGCAGCCGTCCTGCGGCAGGCCCGGAAAGTCCGGCACCAGCATATGGTCGGACGGCGTCAGCACGATCAGATTGTCGCTGCGATCTTCCTGATTGATGCCGACGATGTCGAACAGGTTGAGCGCGAAGCCCACCAGGTTGACGTCGTTATCTTGCTCGGCGATGGCGGCGGCCAGCGCCTGGGCCTTGTCGCCGCCGTTGGAGTGCATCTCCAGCAGACGGTCGCGGCCTTGTTCCAGCTGCGCTTTCAACTGGTCATGCTGCTGGCGGCAGGCGTGGATGAATTCGTCCAGGCCTTCCTGCTCGGTCGGCGCGGCCAGATAGCCGATCAACTGCTCGTAGCAGCTGTCGTAGATGGTGCGGCCGGTCGGGCAGGTGTGTTCGAAGGCGTCGAGCCCTTCGTGGAACCAGCGGCCCAGCACCGCCTGTGCGGTGTGCTCCAGGTAAGGCACCATGATTTGGATATCGTGCATCTGGCCGATACGGTCCAGACGGCCGATGCGCTGTTCCAGCAGATCCGGGTTGAACGGCAAATCGAACATCACCAGCTGGCTGGCGAACTGGAAGTTGCGGCCTTCGGAACCGATCTCGGAACACAGCAGCACCTGCGCGCCTTCTTCTTCGGAGGCGAAGTAGGCGGCGGCGCGGTCGCGCTCGATGATCGACAGCCCTTCGTGGAACACCGCGGCGCGGATCGCTTCACGCTCGCGCAGCACCTGCTCCAACTGCAGCGCGGTATCGGCTTTGGCGCAGATCACCAGCACCTTTTCGTTGCGGTTGGCCAGCAGGTAATCCAGCAACCATTCGACGCGCGGGTCGAAGTTCCACCAGGTGGCGTTTTCGCCTTCGAATTCCTGGTAGATCTGCTCCGGATACAGCATGTCGCGCGCGCGCGCTTCGACGGATTTCTTGGCGCCCATGATGCCGGACACTTTGATCGCGGTCTGATATTGGGTTGGCAACGGCAGCTTGATCTGGTGCAGGTTGCGGTGCGGGAAGCCCTTCACGCCGTTACGGGTGTTGCGGAACAGCACGCGGCTGGTGCCGTGGCGATCCATCAGCATGGCCACCAGCTCCTGGCGCGCCTGCTCGGCGTTGTCGCCTTCGCTGTTGGCCGCTTTGAGCAGCGGTTCGATGTCCTGCTCGTCGATCAGCTCGCCCAGCAGGTTCAGCTTGTCGTCGGCCAGGCGTTCACCGCTCAGCAGCAGGGTGACGGCGTCGGCCACCGGACGGTATTTCTGCTGTTCGGCGACGAACTCGCCGTAGTCGTGGAAACGGTTCGGATCGAGCAGGCGCAGGCGCGCAAAGTGGCTCTGTTGACCCAGCTGTTCCGGGGTGGCGGTCAGCAGCAGCACGCCGGGGATATGCTCGGCCAGCTGTTCGATCACCTGATATTCGCGGCTCGGCGCTTCTTCGCTCCAGGCCAGGTGGTGCGCTTCATCGACCACCAGCAGATCCCACTGGGCGTCCGCCAGCTCTTCCAGGCGCTGCTTGTTGCGGCGCACGAAGTCCAGCGAGCAGATCACCAGCTGTTCGGTCTCGAACGGGTTGCTGCTGTCGAGCTTGGCTTCGGCGTAGCGGCTGTCGTCGAACAGCGAGAAGTAGAGGTTGAAGCGGCGCATCATCTCCACCAGCCACTGGTGCTGCAGCGTTTCCGGCACCACGATCAGCACGCGCTCGGCGCGGCCCGCCAGCAGTTGCTGGTGGATGATCATGCCGGCTTCGATGGTTTTGCCGAGGCCGACTTCGTCCGCCAGCAGAACGCGCGGCGCATGGCGCTGGCCGACTTCATGAGCGATGTGCAGCTGGTGCGGGATCAGGCTGGCGCGCATGCCGCGCAGGCCGGCGAACGGCAGGCGATACTGCTCGCTCTGGTATTTGCGGGCGCGAAAACGCAGCGCGAAACGATCCATGCGGTCGATTTGGCCGGCGAACAGGCGATCCTGCGGCTTGCTGAAGGTCAGTTTGCTGTCCAGCAGCACTTCGCGCATCGCCATGCCGCTTTCCTGGGTGTCCAGGCGGGTGCCGATATAGGTCAACAGACCGTTTTCCTCTTTCACCTCTTCCACCTGCAGCTGCCATCCCTCATGGCTGCTGACGGTATCGCCCGGGTTGAACATCACGCGGGTGATCGGCGAATCGTTTCTGGCATAGAGGCGGTTTTCACCGGTGGCGGGGAAAAGCAGGGTAATCATGCGCGCGTCCAGCGCCACGACGGTGCCCAGTCCTAATTCGCTTTCCGTGTCGCTGATCCAGCGTTGACCAAGAGTAAAAGGCATATATTGTCGGCTCGATTCTTTGTAAGTAAGTCTTGTTACCGGGCGGGAAGGGCCGCGGCACCTGTACTGAACGTCTGCTAATCCCGGTTTGTTTTAAATTTGGCGGGCAATAGCCGTTCACGCCATGCAGACGTCGCGAGACGGCAGGGCTAAGCGTGGTTCAGTTTTGGGAAGGGCGCTATGGTAATGGAAGGCGGCGCGTTCGTCACCTGCAAAACCGGATGATTTTTCTTAACCTGGCGCAATCTCAAAACAGCCCCATCTGCCCGGTGACCAGCGTGGTGAAGTCGTCGTGCAAGAAAGGGAGTATAGCGTCTGCCACCGGTTGCAGCTGACGTTCGAGGTAGTGCTGATAATCGATGGGCGAATGGCGGGTTTCCAGCGGTTCCGGCCCGGCGACGGTCATCACGTAGCTGATCCAGCCGCCGTTCTGATACTGCAGCGGCCGCCCCTGACTGCGGTTGTAGTCGTCGGCGATGCGCGCGGCGCGGGCGTGCGGCGGCACGTTGCGCTGATAGTCGTCGAGCTTTCTGCGCAGCCGTTTGCGGTATACCAATTGATCGTCGAAGTCGCCGTTCAGGGTTTTGCCGACGTAGTCGCGCACATAGTCCTGGTAGGGCTGTTGTTTGAAGATGCGCTGATAGAGCTGCTGCTGGAACTGCTGCGCCAGCGGCGTCCAGTCGGTGCGCACCGTTTCCAGGCCTTTGTACACCATCTCTTCCTGGCCGTCGGCGCGCGCGACCAGGCCGGCGTAGCGTTTTTTGCTGCCCTGTTCGGCGCCGCGAATGGTCGGCATCAGGAAGCGGGAATAGTGGGTTTCGAACTCCAGTTCCAGCGCGTTCTCCAGCCCGAACTGCTGCTGCAGATGCTGTTGCCACCAGGCGTTGACCCGCTGCACCAGCGCCCGGCCGATCTGCGCCGCCTGCTGCTCGTCATGCGGCTGTTTCAACCAAACGAAGGTGGAGTCAGTGTCGCCGTAAATCACCTGATACCCTTCGGCTTCGATCAGCTCGCGGGTTTGGCGCATGATCTCGTGGCCGCGCAGGGTGATCGACGACGCCAGACGCGGATCGAAGAAGCGGCAGCCGCTCGATCCCAGCACGCCGTACAGCGCGTTCATGATGATCTTCAGCGCCTGCGACAGCGGCTTGTTGTGCTGGCGTTTGGCGGCCTCGCGCCCCTGCCAGATCTGTTCGACGATCGCCGGCAGGCAGTGTTTGCTGCGCGAGAAGCGGGCGTTGCGAAAGCCGGGCACCGAGTTGGCGTCGCTTGGGTGGCGCATGCCCTCCACCAGCCCGACCGGATCGATCAGGAAGGTGCGGATGATCGACGGGTACAGGCTTTTATAGTCCAGCACCAGCACCGAGTCGTACAGGCCGGGCCGGGAATCCATCACAAAGCCGCCGGGGCTGTGTTCCTCCGGCTGTTCGCCGAGGTTGGGGGCGACAAAGCCCAGGCGATGCATGCGCGGCATATAGAGGTGGCTGAAGGCCGCCACCGATCCGCCGCTGCGATCGGCCGCCAGCCCGGTGACGGTGGCGCGCTCCAGCAGGAAGTTGAGCAGATCGGCCTTGGCGAAGATGCGCGTCACCAGTTCACAGTCCTTCAGGTTGTAGCGTGCCAGCGCCGGCTTGTCTTCGGCGAAGCGCCGGTCGATCTCCGCCATGCGTTGATAAGGATTGTCGATCGCCTTGCCTTCGCCCAGCAGTTCCTGCGAAACGTACTCCAGGCTGAAGGAGGGAAAATTCCAGGTGGCGGATTTCAGCGCCTCGATGCCGTCGATGATCAGGCGGCCGGCGGCGGCGGCGAAAAAGTGATTCTGCTTGAAGCCATGCTCGCGCCACTCCAGCAGGTTGCCGCCACGTCCCAGCCGCAGCGGGATTTGGTAGCGCTCGGCGTGCTTCTGCAGCACTCGCAGATCGAACTGCACCAGGTTCCAGCCGATGATGGCGTCGGGATCGTGCCGCTCCAGCCAGGCGTTCAACCGCTCCAGCAGCTGAGGGCGGCTGGCGCAGTACTCCAGATCGAAATCCAGCGGCGCATCGCCGCCGTTGGCCGGCCCCAGCATATAGACCTGACGCTGGCCGCAGCCCTCCAGCGCGATAGAGTAAAGTTCGCCGTGGGCGGTGGTTTCGATATCCAGCGACACCAGTTTTAGCGTTGGACGGTACTCCGGCGCCGGCTTCATCTGGCCGTTGAGCAACGGGCCGCCGCCGTCGGGGCTGCCGTTGAACCATACCGGCGCGGTGATGAAGCGTTCCATCAGGTAGCGCTCCGGCGGGCGAATGTCGGCCTCGTAGACCGCAACGCCGCCTTCCCGCAGCAGTTTTTCCAGCTTGATGAGCTGACGGTGCTGGCGGCAGTACAGCCCCAGCATCGGGCGGTGATGAAAATCCGTCAGCGCCAGCGGTTTTAGTTCGACTTGCCGCTCTTCCCGCAGCAGCAGTTCCGCGCGCTGCCTTTGTTCGGCGGGGATAAACGCCACCGAGGTCTGCGGCGGCAGACGCAGCTGACGCGGGCCTGCGTCGGTCGCCAGCCAAAATTCGACCTCGGTGCCGGCAGGCGTGTCGCGCCAGTGGCGAGTGAGCAGGAAACCCTGTTGCAGTGCAGTCATAACCCCTTCGTTTTCCACCGGGCGGCGTGCGCGACGTTCAGCGTGATGTCGGTTTTGGCGCTAATATAGATAAATTATAGTATGGGTTTTTATACAGTAATTGTCCATCGCCGCGCGGCGTTGCCAAATACGCATACAATTCATCGATTGACTCGTCAGCGGCGGCGCTGGAAAATCCTCCGCCCCGTTTGGCCCGAATAATCCGCAGAGGTGTAATGGAAGCCTATTTACAAGATTTGATCACCCAGTCACTGGCTTTCACCCTGATGGTCGTCCTGCTGGTCGCTTTTCTGGAGTCGCTGGCGCTGGTGGGGCTGTTGCTGCCCGGCACGGTGATGATGGCCAGCATCGGCGCGCTGATCGGCAGCGGCAAGGTGGACTTTTACTACGCCTGGGCGGCGGGCATCGTCGGCTGTCTGCTCGGCGACTGGATCTCTTATTTCGTCGGCCGCGCGTTCAAGGGGCCTTTACACCGTTGGTCATTCCTGAAGAAGAACAAGGCGCTGCTCGACAAAACCGAGCATGCCTTGCACCAGCACAGCATGGCGACCATTCTGATCGGCCGCTTCGTCGGCCCGACGCGCCCGCTGGTGCCAATGGTGGCCGGCATGCTCGATTTACCGCCGTACAAGTTCGCGCTGCCGAACATCATCGGTTGCCTGACCTGGCCGCCGGTTTATTTCTTCCCCGGCATTCTGGCGGGCGTGGCGATCGATATTCCCGCCGGCGCCGACAGCGCGATGTTCAAGTGGCTGCTGCTCGCGGCGGCGCTGCTGGTCTGGCTGGCGGTATGGTTGAGCTGGCGTTGGTGGCGTGAGGGTAAGCGCAACGCCGATCGACTGAGCCGTTGGCTGACGCCGCTGCGGCTGCGCGTGGTTTGCGGATTGAGTTGGCTGGCGGCGCTGGCGGTCGGTTATGCGCTGAGTCAGCAGCCGCTGATGCCGGTGTATCGCCACCTGCTGTGGCAGGTGTTGTCGGGTCAATGACCAAAGGGGGCGAAAGCCCCCGTTCGCCTTATTGGAAGAACGCTTCCAACTGTTCAAATACCCGCACGTCTTCGCTGTGGCGCTTCACCTGCAGCACGTCTTCCAGCTTTTCCACCTGGCTGATCATTTGCTCCAGCCGCTGATCGTCGGCGACCAATAGCCAAATGCGGCTCTGCTGGCCGTCCTTTAGCGGCAGACACAGAATGCCTTCGACGTTGAACGCGCGGCGGGCGAACAGCCCGCAAACGTGCGACATCACGCCGGGATGGTTACGCACTGCCAGCTCCAGGATCACTTGGGGTTTATCTTGTGGTTGCAGCATGGCTTATTCTCCAATCATGTCGATGTTGGCGGCGCCCGGCGGCACCATCGGGAATACTTTTTCGTTGATATCGATCAGCGCGTGGATCAGGCAGGGGCCCGGGCGTTGGATCGCCTCGGCCAGCGCCGCCTGCGGATCTTCCGCGGCGTTCAGATCGCAGGTATCCAGCCCGAATCCGGCGGCGATCTTCAGGAAGTCGGTGCGCTTCGGGTAGGCGGCGGCGAAGATGCGCTGCTGGTAGAACAGGGTTTGCTGCTGGTGCACCAGCCCCAGCGCCTGGTTGTTCATCAAAATGATTTTCACGTCCAGATTGTGCTCGACCGCGGTGGCCATTTCCTGAATGTTCATCATCAGGCTGCCGTCGCCGGAGAAGCACAGCACTTTGCGCTCGGGCTCCGCCAGCGCTGCGCCGATAGCCGCCGGCAGACCGAAGCCCATGGTGCCCAGACCGCCCGACGTCAGCCACTGGCGCGGCCGGCTCAGCGGATAGGCTTGCGCCACCCACATCTGATGCTGGCCTACGTCGGTGGTGATGATGGCGCTGTCGTCCACACAGCGCGCGGCGGCCAGCACCAGGCCGTAATGGCTCAGCGGATCGTCGGCGTTCGGCATGTTGAACGGGAATTCGCGTTTCAGGTCATTGACGGTGTTCAGCCATGCGCTGCGCGGCTGCGTGTCGATCTGCGGCAGCAGCTGGCGCAGCACCTGGCCGACGTCGGCATGGATCGCCACGTTGGCCTGTTTGACCTTGCCCAGCTCGGCGCGGTCGATATCCACATGAATGATGGCGGCGTTAGGGCAGAACTGCTCGGTTTTGCCGATCGCCCGATCGTCGAAGCGCGCGCCCAGCACGATCAGCAGATCGGCTTCCTGCAGAATGAAGTTGGTGCTGCGTGCCGCGTGCATGCCCAGCATGCCCAGCGACAGCGGGTGTTCCACCGGCATCGCGCCCAGCGCCATCAGCGTCATGGTGGTGGGCAGACCGGCGCGTTCGGCCAGTTCCACCGCTTGCCGGTGGGCGTCGGCGCAGATGATGCCGCCGCCCAGGTAGAGGATCGGGCGTTTCGCCTGATTGATCATCGCGGCCGCTTGCGAAACCAGCGCCGGATCGAAGCTTGGAGCGGCGTCCGGCACGGCGATCGGCGGCAGCTCTTCCAGCGTGATGGTGGCGGTTTGCACGTCTTTCGGCACATCGATCCAGACCGGTCCGGGGCGGCCGGACTCGGCGATACGGAAGGCGTCGCCAATCACCTGCGGCAGTTCACGGATATCGCGCACCAGATGGTTGTGCTTGGTGATCGGGATGGAAATGCCGTAGGTATCCACTTCCTGGAAGGCGTCGGTGCCGATCATCGAGGAGGGCACCTGACCGGTGATGCACACCAGCGGAATGGAGTCGAGCTTGGCGTCGGCGATGGCGGTGACCAGGTTGGTGGCGCCCGGCCCGCTGGAGGCGATGCACACCGCCGCCTTGCCGTTGGCGCGCGCCATGCCTTGCGCCATAAAGCCCGCGCCCTGTTCGTGGCGCGCCAGCACGTGGTGAATGCGGGTGCTTTGGCTCAGCGCGTCATACAGCGGCAGCGCGGCGCCGCCGGGAATGCCGGCGACGGTGGTAATGCCCTGACGCTCCAGCAGATGAACGATCAATTGTGCGCCGGTGAAGCGGGTACTCGGTTGAGGCGTGCCCGAAGTTGCCATGTTCCTGTCCTTTCTCAAGGCCGGTGAGCTTTGCTGGGCAGGGTGCTAAAACAAGAAACCCCGCCCGGTTTGCGCCGGCGGGGTTTGGGAATCGATGCGTTGATTCGGACCCTACGGCGCATTGCCGACGACCACCACCACACGCACGACGACCACCGCGGCTGGTAGCGCGGTAACTAGTAGGGTCGAAGTCAGCGAGGATGCGATCACAGGGAACCTTATCATCAGTAAAAAAAGTCAGGTTTTTATAAAAACACAGGCGCAAAATTCGCACAACAGGTTTATTGGCGCAGCATAAAAAACGCGCGTCAGATCACGCTTTGCCCGAAATGCCCAGCACGCGCGCTTCGGGCGCGCTGCCGTCCATCAGGGCCTGCGTCGTGCCGTCGTAATAGATGCGGCCGTCGACCACCAGCAGCGTGCGCGGCGCGATGCGTGCGGCGTCGTCGAGGTTGTGCGACACCATCAGCAGCGTCAGGTTGCGCTGTTCGCATACCGTTTGCAGCAGCTGCAGCATCTCGTTGCGCAGCGCCGGATCGAGCGCCGAGAAGGGTTCGTCGAGCAACAGGATCGGCCGTTGGCGAATCAAACAGCGCGCCAGCGCGGCGCGCTGACGCTGGCCGCCGGAAAGTTGCGACGGCAGGCGCTCCAGGTGCTCTTCCAGGCCGACCTGACGGGCGATGTGCTCCCGCTGTTGGCGCTGTTGTTCAGTCAAGCGCAGACCGGGATCCAACCCCAGCCCGATGTTCTGCGCCACCGTCAGGTGCGCGAACAGGTTGTTCTCCTGAAACAGCATCGACACCGGCCGCTTGGCCGGCGGGGTGGCGGTGTGGTCTTCGCCGTTCAGCAGCAGCCGGCCGCTGGCCGCCGGCAGAAAACCGGCGATCAGGCTCAGCAAGGTGCTTTTACCGGCGCCGCTGGGGCCGAGCACCGCGACGCGCTCGCCCGGCTGGATGCGCAGATCAAAGCGCATCGGCAGGTGTTCATACAGGTAGGTCAGTTTTTCAAGCGTCAGCATGGCGGCCCGGTAAGCGTTCAATCAGGGTAAACAACAGGAAGCACAGCAGCAGCAACAGCAGCGCGGTCACCGCCCCGTCGTTGCTGCGGTAGGCGCCAATCTGCTGATACAGGTAAAAAGGCAGGGTACGGAAATGCTCGTTGCCAAACAAGGCGACCACGCCGAAGTCGCCGATCGACAGCACGCAGGCGAAGGCCAGCGCCTGCGCCAGCGGGCGGCGCAGGGCGCGCAGCTCAATCAGCCGCAGCCGTTGCCAGCCGCGGATATCCAGCGACAGGCACAGCGGATTGTAACGTTCGGCGAGGTCGCGCATCGGGTTCTCCAACACCTTTAGCGCGTAGGGCACCGCCATCAGCGCATTGGTGAGGATCACCAGCGCATAGGGCGACTGCGGCAACCCAATTGTATCGCTCAGCAGCAGGAAGAAGCCGGTGGCCAGCACGATGCCCGGCATCGCCAGGATCACCATGCCGCTCAGCTCCAGCGCCTGGCCGCCGTGCAGCTGCTGCCGCAGTTTCAGCTCGCGGCTGCTCCACAGCAGCATCATCGTGAGCGCCACGCACAGCAGCCCGGCGCCGAGGGCGATGCGCAGCGACGTGAACAGCGCCTGCCACAGCACCGGCTGGCGCAGCACGCTGACAATGGCCTGATTGGCGCCGTCGGCGATCACCGCCAGCAGAGGCGGCAGCAGCAGCAGCAGGGCGGCGGCGATCAGCAGAAAATCGCTGATGCGCCGCCACAGGCTGTCTTCCGGATTGCGCCAGCGCTGGGCGTGGGTATGCCCCACCGGCAATGCCTGGCTCAGGCGCTGACTGATCAACACCAGCCCGAGACAACAGCCCAGCTGGATCAGCGCCAGCATGGCGGCACGCCCCAGATCGTAGTCGTAACTCAGCGCCTGGTAGATCGCCAGTTCGATGGTGGTGGCCTGCGGCCCGCCGCCCAGCGACAGCACGGTGGCGAAGCTGGCAAAGCACAGCATGAAGATCAGCGCGCCGCTCGGCAGGATCTGGCGACGCAGCGCCGGCCATTCGACGAAACGGAACTGCTGCCAGCCGTTCATCCCCAGTTGGGCGGCCAGCTGGCGCTGCTCCACCGGAATGTTCTCCAGCGCCTGCAGCAACAGGCGGGTGGCCAGCGGCAGGTTAAAGAACAGGTGCGCCAGTAGAATGCCCTGCAGCCCGTAGGGCGAGAAGCCATACTCGACGCCCAGCCAGCCGCACAGCGTCGCCAGCCAGCCCTGGCGCCCATAGACGCTGAGCAGGCCGAACACCGCCACCAGCACCGGCAGCACCAGCGTCATGGCGCACAGCCGCAGCAGCAGCTGCCGGCCGGGGAAACGGCGGCGATAGAGCGCACGCGCCAGCAGAACGGCGGGCAGCACCGAAATCAGCGCCGACAACAGCGCCTGCCAGAAGGTGAAGCGCACCACGTGCCACAGGTAACTGTCCTGCCACAGGCCGCGCCAGTCGCTGTCCGGCGCGTGACGCCACAGTGAGCCCATCGCCAGTGCGGCGACCAGCAGGATCACGCCGGCGGCCAGCAGCCCCGGCCAGAGCCAGCGGGGGATCAGCGGCTGACGGCGGTTTGCCATGCCCGGATCCAACCGCCGCGTTGTTTGGCCACCTCTTCGGCGCTGTATTGCAGCGCGGTCTGCGGCACGTTCATCTGCTCAAAACCGACGGGCAGCGGGGTGTTGATCACCGGGTACATCCAGTTGCCGGTCGGGATGGTGTTCTGGAATGCCGGCGTCACCATGAACTGCATGAAGCGCTCGGCCAGCTCAGGCTGTTTGGCGGCTTTCAGCTTGCCCGCCACTTCCACCTGCAGGTAGTGGCCTTCGCTGAACGTGGCGGCGGCGTAAAGGTCTTTTTTCTCTTCGATCAGGTGATAGGCCGGAGACGTGGTGTAGCTGAGCACCAGGTCGCCTTCGCCTTTCAGGAACAGGCCGTAGGCCTCGCTCCAGCCTTTGGTGACGGTGACGGTCTTCTTCGCCAGCTGCTGCCAGGCGGCCGGCGCCTTGTCGCCATACACTTTTTGCATCCACAGCAGCAGGCCGAGCCCCGGCGTGCTGGTGCGCGGATCTTCGTAGATCACTTTCCAGTTGCGGTCGCCGCTGACCAGCTCCTGCAGGCTTTTCGGCGGGTTCTTCAGTTTTTCTTTGTTGTAGACGAAGGCGAAGTACCCGTAGTCGTAAGGCACGAAGGTCGCGTCCTGCCAGCCGCCCGGCACCGTCAGCTTGGCGGTGTCGACGCCGCTCGGCGCGAACAGGCCGGTTTGCTGCGCCGCCTGCAGCAGGTTGTTGTCCAGCCCCAGCACCACGTCGGCGGCGCTGTTTTTGCCTTCCATGCGCAGGCGGTTCAGCAGCGAGACGCCGTCTTCCAGCGCGACGAACTTCAGTTCACAGCCGCATTCGGCTTCGAAGGCTTTTTTCACCGCCGGACCAGGGCCCCAGTCGGCGGCGAAGGAATCGTAGGTGTAAACCGTCAGCGTCGGCTTGGCGAACGCCGGCGCGGCGCACAGCAGCAAGAAGCAGGGCAGATATTTTTTGACCACGTTGCACTCCTGAAAAATAAGGGGGCAAGGGCATCTGAGGGGGCGAGGCGGCGTCGCCGGTTCGCTGGGCTCAAATCCCTCCGCCGGTATTGACCGGATCAGGTTCGACGGGTGTGCTCTCAGCGGAAAATCGGGCTTATTAGGCGGCCCGGCTCTCCGCACCCCGTTGAGACGGCGCTATTGTAAAGATTAACCGACTTGGGCGAAAGGCGCTTATGTCTCCGGCGGGGCAAACCAGGCGGACTTGAAGTCGAACCAGCCGAGGGTGTTCATCCGCACGCCGCGCATGCTGCGCTGGCCGTGCAGCTGCAGCCAGTGGTGGAACAGCGGATGCAGCTGGTGGTTGCTGACCAGACGCTGGCAGAACTCCGCCAGCGGCAAGCGGTTGGCGCGCCACAGCGCCGCGTCCTGCGCCAGATCTTCGTTCATGCAGTGCTGCATCAGCGGCAGTTCGTACAGCGTGGCGAACAGCGAAAACTCCAGCGGCAGATAGAAGTTGGCGCTGCCGAGCCACAGATCGCTGCGCGCGTCGCCCTGGTGCCAGGTGGCGTAATCCACGCTTTGCACGATCAGGCGGATGCCGTGCTGCGCCAGCAGCGGTTCAATCGCCTGGCGAATGGCGTGAAACTCCGAATGCTCATTGAAGTGGGTCATCGTCAGTTCGGTCAACCCCGCCGGTTTGGGCTGCTGCGCCAGAGCGCGGTTGTGGTGCCAGCGGGGCAGCAGGCCGTACGCCGGCGACCAGTAGCGCTGGTAGAGCGGCCCGGCGCGGCTCAGCAGCGAAATGGGGTTGATCAATTCGCACAGCCAGCTGCGAATGGCGGGGTCGGCGGCCAGCGGGGAGCGCTGATCGAACAGCAAGAAATAACAGCCCTCTTCCAGTCGGCTTTCCAGTTCGTTTTTGCCGGTTTCATCGCCCTGCAGCTGCACGCCGGAGTGCACCAGCTCTTCGGAGAACTCCGGCAGCACCCAGATGTTCACCTCGTCGATCAGCGCCCGGTAGCCGAAATAGTCGTCGAAGGCGTGGATCTTCATCTGGCTGGGAAGATTGCGCACCACGCGGTAGGGGCCGGTGCCGACCGGATGGCGGGCGAAATCCGGCAGTTCGCGCCATTCACGCGGCAGGATCATGGCCTGCACGCTGCCCAACAGCCAGGGCAGCCAGTGGTCGGGGCTGTGCAGATGCACGTCGATAATGAACGGCGTCGGCGAGGTGACGCTTTCGATATGCGAGAACAGCGGTTGCGAGGTCAGACGCGAAAGCGAGCTGATGACGTCCGCCATCTCCAGCTCGCGGCCGTGATGAAAATGGATCGCCGGGCGCAGGTAAAACCGCCAGTGCAAGGGCGTCAGCGCCTGCCAATGGTGGGACAGATCGGACTCCAGTTCCCCGTTTTCCTCATTTATGCGCGTCAGGCCGTTGAAGATCTGACGCGCCAAATGGGTCTCGGAACGCCGCAGCGCCGAGCCGGGCAGCAGGTTGTACAACTGCCGGTAGTAGAGCACCCGCAGGATGTGCTTCCCCTGGCGGAAGCTGCGCCCCAGCTGCGACAGCAGCATCTGGCGCACCACGTTTTTGTCGCCCACCAGTTGCACCAGCTGATCGATGCGATCCTGTTCCAGCAACTCCTCGGCCCGCTGTTGCTGCAGCGCCAGGCCGGTGTAGTGGAAGGTTAGCCGCGAACGCTTGCCGCGCCCCGACTCCGCCTGCCAGGTGAGCCAGCCTTCCCGCTGCATGGCGCTCAGCAGGGAACGCACGTGGCGCCGCGAGCAGCTGAGCACCTCCGCCAGATCCTGCAGCGTGGTGTCGGTGGTTTCACCGTGGCAGCGCTGCCACAGGCGGATGAACTGCTGCTGCAATCTGGACGTCGACATAAAAGAGGAACACTCCCGCTTCAACTCGTCAATTTTTCTTTCCCTATATTACGCCGATAATTTTCATCAATGAAAGGGGAGGACGTAATCATGAAAGCTTTCTTATCCAAACCGTTCTATCAGCGCTATTTCCGCGCGGTGCGCCGCCAGCGCGCCGACTGGCTGAGCGTGGTGCCCGAACAGGCACGGCTGGCGATGCTGGCGCACCTGACGCAATGGGACATTAAAGAGATGACCGATAAGCAGTATCGCGAGCACCTGTAGGGGCTGCGGCAACAAGTTTCTGAGTAATGGTGCTGTTTCACCAGCCAGTGGGGCGACCCACTGGTTTTTTTATGCGCGGTCATGGCGATGCGCTTGCTTTTTCCTCGCCGTGGCCTAAGGTTCTTTCTTCTGCTTTGAGGTCAGGGAAGACAATATGCAACGCCTGAGCCGGTTGTCACTGCGCATTAACCCCATCTTCGCCGCCTTCCTGCTGATCGCTTTTCTCTCCGGCATCGCCGGCGCGTTGCTGACGCCGACGCTCAGTCTGTTTCTGACCACCGAAGTCAAAGTGCGGCCGCTGTGGGTCGGGCTGTTTTACACCGCCAACGCGTTGGCCGGCATCGTGGTCAGCTTCCTGCTGGCCAAACGTTCCGATACCCGCGGCGATCGGCGCAGGTTGATCCTGCTGTGTTGCCTGATGGCGGTCGGCAACTGCCTGCTGTTCGCCTTTAACCGCGACTACCTGACGCTGATCACCGCCGGGGTGCTGATGTCCGCCGTTGCCAACACCGCCATGCCGCAGATTTTCGCGTTGGCGCGGGAATACGCCGACAGCGAGGCGCGTGAAGTGGTGATGTTCAGCTCGGTGATGCGCGCCCAGCTTTCGCTGGCGTGGGTGATCGGCCCGCCGCTGTCGTTTGCGCTGGCGCTGAACTACGGGTTCACCGTGATGTTCCTGATCGCCGCCGCCACCTTCGCGGTTTGCGTGCTGCTGGTGGGATTTATGCTGCCTTCGGTGCCGCGTGCGGCGGAGAATGGGGGGCTGCAGGGCGGGATGTCTGCGCCGATCGCGCCCGCCAGCGCCTGGCGCAATCGCGATGTGCGGCTGCTGTTCATCGCTTCGATGCTGATGTGGACCTGCAATACCTTGTATATCATCGATATGCCGCTGTATATCACCGCCGATCTCGGGTTGCCGGAAGGGCTGGCCGGGGTGCTGATGGGCACTGCCGCCGGGTTGGAAATCCCGGCAATGCTGCTGGCCGGTTATTACGTCAAACGCTTCGGCAAGCGCAACATGATGCTGCTGGCGGTGGCGGCGGGCGTGCTGTTTTATCTCGGGCTGACGGTGTTGGCGACCAAGCCGGCCCTGATCGCGCTGCAACTGCTTAACGCGGTGTTTATCGGCATCGTCGCCGGTATCGGCATGCTCTATTTTCAGGATTTGATGCCGGGCCGGCCGGGCGCCGCCACCACGCTGTTCACCAACAGCATCTCTACCGGGGTGATCCTGGCCGGGGTGCTGCAGGGCGCGCTGGTGGAGAATTTCGGTCATGGTTCGGTGTATTGGATGGCGGCGCTGCTGGCGCTGGCGGCGCTCGGGATGAGCGCCAAAGTGCGTGAAGTGTGAGGTTAAACGACGGCATTCTTGATGCAAGTCATTGAGAAGGCTAAGCCGGACGCTCAAGCTGAAGGCATATGGCGCGCGATCGCTGCGCCCACGCCCATCTCGCTATTGAGATGCCGCCCTGTCGTTTAGAACAGTGGGAACGTTATGGATAAACTCACACCGCTCAAACCGCTTCCTTCCCTGTGCGCCCTTGGCGCCACGCTGATTATCTGGTTCCTCATTCCCGTGCCGGAGGGCGTTGCGCCCAACGCCTGGCAACTGCTGGCGCTGTTTATCGGCACCATCATCGCCATCATCGGCAAGGCGATGCCGATCGGCGCGGTTTCGGTGATCGCCATCGCTCTGGTGGCGGTGACCGGCGTCACCAATCCGGGCAAGCCGGGCGCCGCGCTGGACGATGCGCTCAGCGGCTTCTCCAACCAGCTGATCTGGCTGATCGGCTTTTCGATCATGATTTCCCTCAGCCTGAACAAAACCGGGCTGGGCGCGCGCATCGGCTATTACTTTATTTCGCTGTTCGGCAAGAAGACGCTGGGCATCGCTTACGCGCTGACGCTGGCGGAAACCACGCTGGCGCCGGTGACGCCGAGCAACACCGCGCGCGGCGGCGGCATCATTCACCCGATCATGAAGTCGATCGCCGACAGCTTCGGCTCCAAACCCGAGCTCAATACCTCCGGCAAAATCGGCCGCTACCTGTCGTTGGTAAACTACAACATCAACCCGATCACCTCGGCGATGTTTATCACCGCCACCGCGCCTAACCCGTTGATCGTCAGCCTGATCGCCAAAGGCACCCATGGCAGCTTCGAGCTGTCCTGGTCGATGTGGGCGATTGCCGCCCTGGTACCTGGGCTGTGTTCGCTGCTCGTGATGCCGCTGGTCATCTACCTGCTGTATCCGCCGGAGGTGAAAAGCACCCCGGACGCGCCGCGCTTCGCGCGCGAAAAACTGCAGGCGTTGGGGCCGGTGACGCTGCCGGAAAAAATTACCCTCGGGGTGTTCGCGCTGTTGCTGATACTGTGGGCCGGCATTCCGGCGATGATCTTCGGCCCGGCGCTGGCGGTCAATCCCACCACCGCGGCGCTGATCGGCCTGGCGGTGTTGCTGGCCACTGGCGTGCTGAGCTGGGAGGATGTGCTGAAGCATAAAGGGGCCTGGGACACCGTGGTGTGGTTCTCGGCGCTGGTGATGATGGCCAGTTTCCTCGGCAAGCTGGGGCTGATCGGCTGGCTGTCGCAGACCGTGGGCAACGGCATTGACCATATGGGTATGAGCTGGGTGGGCGGTACGATCTTGCTGACTCTCATCTACTTGTATTCGCACTATTTCTTCGCCAGCACCACCGCGCACGTGACGGCGATGTTCGCCGCCTTCTTCGCCGCCGGCATCGCGCTTGGCGCGCCACCGGCGCTGCTGGGCCTGATCCTGGCGTTCTCTTCTTCGCTGATGATGTCGCTGACCCATTACGGCACCGGCACCGCGCCGATCGTCTTTGGCTCCGGCTATGTGACGCTGGGGGAGTGGTGGAAAGCGGGATGGGTGATGAGCGTGGTTAACCTACTGATCTGGATGCTGATCGGCGGGGCATGGTGGAAGCTGCTGGGCTACTGGTGAGGAAAAAATTCACCCGCCGGGCGGCGGGTGAAGGGGATTAATTCAGAAATGCCGGCTGCTGCGCTTCGTAGCGGGAGATGTCCGCTTCGTGCTGCAGCGTCAGGCCGATGCTGTCCAGCCCGTTGATCATGCAGTGGCGGCGGAAGCTGTCGATTTCGAACGGATAGCTTTTGCCGCCGGCGTTGACCGTCTGGTTCTCCAGATCCACCACGAACTCCGTCCCTTCGTTGGCGTCTACCAGTTTGAACAGCTCATCCACCTGCTGCTCGCTCAGCGTTACCGGCAACAGCTGGTTGTTAAATGAGTTGCCGTAGAAGATATCGGCGAAGCTCGGCGCGATCACCACTTTGAACCCGTAGTCGGTCAGCGCCCAAGGGGCGTGTTCGCGCGAGGAGCCGCAGCCGAAGTTCTCCCGCGCCAACAGGATGCTGGCGCCTTTATAGCGCGGTTTGTTCAGCACGAACGCCGGGTTCGGTTGCTGGCCGGCATCGTCGAGGAAGCGCCAGTCGTTGAACAGGTGCTGGCCGAAACCGGTGCGGGTGACCTTCTGTAAAAACTGTTTGGGAATAATGGCGTCGGTGTCGACGTTGGCCGCATCCAAAGGCACCACTAAGCCGGTATGTTGAGTAAATTTAGCCACGTTAGCCCCTTAGTGAATATCACGGATGTCGGCGAAGTGACCGGCGACGGCGGCCGCGGCGGCCATCGCCGGGCTGACCAGGTGGGTGCGCCCGCCGCGGCCCTGACGCCCTTCGAAGTTACGGTTGCTGGTGGACGCGCAGCGCTCGCCTGGATTCAGACGGTCGTTGTTCATCGCCAGACACATTGAGCAACCCGGCAAACGCCATTCGAAACCGGCTTCGATAAAGATTTTGTCCAACCCTTCGGCTTCCGCCTGGGCCTTCACCGGGCCGGAGCCCGGCACCACGATGGCCTGCACGCCGCTGGCGACCTTGCGCCCTTTGGCGATAGCTGCCGCCGCGCGCAGATCTTCGATGCGTGAGTTGGTGCAGGAGCCGATGAACACTTTGTCGATCGGCACGTCGGTCAATTTGATGCCCGGCTTCAAATCCATGTAGGCCAGCGCTTTCTCGGCGGAGGCGCGCTCGACCGGATCGCTGAACGATTCCGGCGCCGGGATCGCCTGATTGACGGCGATCACTTGGCCGGGATTGGTGCCCCAGGTGACCTGTGGCGCGATCTCTTCGGCGCGCAGCGTCACCACGGTATCGAACTGGGCGTCGGCGTCGGACTTCAGCGTGCGCCAATAGGCGACCGCCTGCTCCCAGTTTTCGCCGGTTGGCGCAAACTGACGCCCCTTCAGGTAGGCGAAGGTGGTGTCATCCGGTGCGACCAGCCCGGCCTTGGCGCCCATTTCGATCGCCATGTTGCACAGGGTCATGCGGCCTTCCATGCTCAATGCCTCGATCGCCTTGCCGCAGAACTCAACCACGTGGCCGGTGCCGCCGGCGCTGCCGGTTTTGCCGATCACCGCCAGCACGATGTCTTTGGCGGTGATGCCCTCGGCGGCGTCGCCGGTGACTTCAATCTTCATGGTTTTGGCGCGGCCCTGTTTCAGGGTCTGGGTCGCCAGCACGTGTTCCACTTCGGAAGTGCCGATGCCGAACGCCAGCGAGCCGAAAGCGCCGTGGGTGGCGGTGTGCGAGTCGCCGCAGACGATGGTCATGCCCGGCAGCGTCATGCCTTGCTCAGGCCCGATCACGTGCACGATGCCCTGGAACGGGTGATTCAGGTCATACAGCGAAACGCCGAATTCCGCGCAGTTCTTGATCAACTCCTGCATCTGGATGCGCGCCATTTCGCCGCTGGCGTTGATGTCTTTGGTTTGGGTCGACACGTTGTGATCCATGGTGGCGAAGGTTTTGCCGGGCTGGCGCACCTTGCGGCCCATGGCGCGCAGGCCGTCGAATGCCTGCGGCGAGGTGACTTCGTGCACCAGGTGACGGTCGATATACAGCAACGGCGTTTCGTTCGGCGCTTCGTGCACCACGTGGGCGTCGTACAGCTTCTGGTATAAGGTCTTGGCCATGTTATGCCCCCTGAGCTACAAAGCGGGCGATGATGTCGCCCATTTCATCGGTGCTGACGGCTTTGCCGTCACCGGCCAGATCGGCGGTGCGGTAGCCCTGTTCCAGCGCCTGGTTGATGGCGCGCTCCACGGCGTCGGCCGCTTCATCGGCGCCCAGGCTGTAACGCAGCAGCAGGGTGGCGGACAGGATCTGCGCAATCGGGTTGGCGATGCCTTTGCCTGCAATATCCGGCGCGGAACCGCCCGCCGGTTCGTACAGGCCGAAGCCTTGCTCATTCAGGCTGGCGGACGGCAGCATGCCCATCGAGCCGGTGATCATCGCGCACTCGTCGGACAGAATGTCGCCGAACAGATTGGAGCACAGCAGCACGTCGAACTGGGACGGATCCTTGATCAACTGCATGGTGGCGTTGTCGATATACATGTGCGACAGCGATACGTCCGGGTAATCCTTGGCGACCTGATTGACCACTTCACGCCACAGAATGGAGCTTTGCAGCACGTTGGCCTTGTCGATCGACGTCACTTTGTGGCGGCGCTTGCGGGCGGATTCGAAGGCGATGCGCGCGATGCGTTCAATCTCGAAACGGTGATACACCTCGGTATCGAAGGCGCGTTCCTGCATGCCCTGGCCTTCGCGGCCCTTCGGCTGGCCGAAATAGATGCCGCCGGTCAATTCGCGCACGCACAGAATGTCGAAGCCGCGGGCGGCGATGTCGGCGCGCAGCGGGCAGAATGCCTCCAACCCTTGATACAGGCGCGCCGGGCGCAGGTTGCTGAACAGTTTGAAGTGCTTGCGCAGCGGCAACAGCGCGCCGCGTTCCGGCTGCTCGGCCGGCGGCAGGTGTTCCCATTTCGGGCCGCCCACCGAGCCGAACAAGATGGCGTCGGCCTGCTCGCAGCCGGCGACGGTCGCCGTCGGCAACGGACTGCCGTGGCGATCGATGGCGATGCCGCCGACGTCGTACTCGGCGGTGGTGATGCGAATGTCAAAGCGTTGACGCACCGCGTCCAACACTTTGCGCGCCTGAGCCATTACTTCCGGGCCGATGCCGTCTCCGGGCAAGACGGCAATGTGATAAGTCTTCGTCATGTTCACACCGTTTCCTGATTATTTTGATGTTTGTTTTGCTGCAGGCGCTGCTTTTCTTTTTCTACCTGCTGTGAGCGCCAAATATTGTTCAACACGTGCACCATCGCCTTGGCGGAGGATTCGACGATGTCGGTCGCCAGACCCACGCCGTGGAAGCGGCGGCCGTTGTAAGAGACCACGATATCCACCTGGCCCAGCGCGTCGCGGCCATGGCCCTTGGCGGTCAACTGGTACTTCACCAGCTCGATCGGG
Source organism: Serratia sp. 22278 (assembly GCF_052045405.1). Lineage (NCBI taxonomy): Bacteria > Pseudomonadati > Pseudomonadota > Gammaproteobacteria > Enterobacterales > Yersiniaceae > Serratia > Serratia sp. 22278. The sequence continues at coordinate 141,327 of NZ_JBQEOW010000007.1, forward strand.
TAGTCGGTGATGCGATTTATCGCCTGATAGACCGCATCGACCGGGCCGTTGCCGGTGGCGGCTTCGGCTTTCTCTTCGCCGCCGCAGATCAGTTTCACCGAGGCGGTGGCCATGATGCTGCTGCCGGACTGCACGCTGAAGTAACCCAGGCTGAAGTGCTCCGGCTCTTCCTGCTGTTTGTTGATGAAGGCCAGCGCCTCCAGATCGTAGTCGAATACCTGGCCCTTTTTGTCGGCCAGCTTCAGGAAGGCGGCGTACAGGCTATCCAGGTTGTAATCCTGTTCCTGGTAGCCCATCTCTTCCATGCGGTGTTTCACCGCCGCGCGGCCGGAGCGGGAGGTCAGGTTCAACTGCACGTCTTTCAGGCCGATCGACTGCGGGGTCATGATTTCGTAGTTTTCGCGGTTCTTCAGCACGCCGTCCTGGTGAATGCCGGAGGAGTGGGCGAAGGCATTGGAGCCGACGATCGCCTTGTTGGCCGGGATCGGCATGTTGCACAGCTGGCTGACGATCTGGCTGGTGCGGAAGATTTCCTGGTGATTGATGTTGGTGTGCACGTTCATGATGTCCTGGCGCACTTTAATCGCCATGATTACTTCTTCCAGCGAACAGTTGCCGGCGCGTTCACCAATGCCGTTCAGGGTGCCTTCCACCTGGCGGGCGCCGGCCTGCACCGCGGCGATGGAGTTGCCGACCGCCATGCCCAAATCGTCGTGGCAGTGCACGGAGATGATGGCTTTGTCGATGTTCGGCACGCGGTCATACAGGGTAGTGATGATGCCGCCGAACTGGTTTGGCGTGGTGTAGCCGACGGTGTCCGGGATATTGATGGTGGTGGCGCCGGCGTTGATGGCGGCTTCAACCACGCGACACAGATTGTCGATCGGCGTGCGGCCGGCGTCTTCACAGGAGAACTCCACGTCGTCGGTGTAGTTGCGGGCGCGTTTTACCGAGCGCACCGCCATCTCCAGCACTTCGTCGAACGAGCGCTTCAGCTTCGATTCGATGTGCAGGGTCGAGGTGGCCAGGAATACGTGGATGCGGAACGCTTCGGCGACGCGCAGCGCTTCGGCGGCCACGTCAATGTCTTTGTCCACGCAGCGGGCCAGGCCGCAGACGCGGCTGTTCTTGATCTGGCGCGCGATGGTTTGCACCGACTCGAAGTCGCCCGGCGAAGAGACCGGGAAGCCGACTTCCATCACGTCAACGCCCATTCTTTCCAGCGCCAGCGCAATCTGAATCTTCTCTTTTACGCTCAGGCTGGCCTGCAGCGCCTGCTCGCCATCACGCAGCGTGGTATCGAAAATAATGACTTGTTGGCTCATCGGTGCATTCCTTATCGTGTTGATTTCACGCTAAGCGGGCAAAAAAAAACCCGCGCAGTAGCGCGGGTTTCTTATGGGTGATCGGCTGAGTCAGCTCCGAACTTCGTCCATAGGCATACCGCGCAAACAAGATGCGTTAAGTAGTAGGCCTAGTAGACGGTGAGTACGGATCATAAGGGTTCAGCTTCTCTTAAATTGGGTGTCTGCCTAATTTGATACGTGATTGGCCTGGCGATGTCAACACCTGATTGAATGCGGGGACAATGCATCAGCCCATTAGCTAAACAGAGGATCATTCGGCAAAAAAACGACGCCTTAGAGAAAAAAATGGGACCAGTTTGCGTGCTGCTTAGCATAAACGAATCGAATATATACTGCGCTAATTGCTTCTGGATTTCGTTGCGTTAAGATTTGTGATGAAAAAAACAAGAGGGATTAATCACGGGGAGCAATGAAATAACATTTTCAATACAAATGGTTTAAATTGAACTCATATGAATAATTGATTGTTTTAGTCATAATATAACAAAATAATGCGTTTTTACACAAAGTGAGCGGTGTTTTTAGATGGTTTGATTGCTTATGATGTGTTTTTATAGTTTGTCTCATACAGTGCGGCGACGTTGTTCAATTGTATTAATCATTGTTGATACCTAATTATTAGTACTACCCAGGTGGCATTCTTCTCGCTGACGGGGGATGCTGCTGACATGTATTCCATATACGACTTATATCGTGTCGATAACACGAGGTTTTTTATCGGTTGATGACAGTAATGGCAGAATTTGTCGTGCAAAGATAAGACAATGCGGAGTTTCATTGTTTGTCGAGCATAAGGATTAGATTATCTACACAGGATTTAGTGGAGTGAAATATGGCTGAATATGATTCAGAAATCGCCATGGTCAAAGAGCCGGCGGACATTCATTTGCGCAGCGTCGATCTTAATTTACTGACGGTGTTTGACGCCGTGATGCAAATGCAAAATATTACGCGAGCCGCTAATTCGTTAGGGATGTCGCAGCCGGCGGTGAGCAATGCGGTAGCGCGCCTGAAGGTGATGTTCAACGACGAACTGTTCGTGCGCTGCGGGCGCGGGATCCAGCCCACCATGCGGGCCAGGCAGCTGTTCGGGCCGGTGCGGCAAGCGCTGCAGCTGGTGCAGAATGAGTTGCCGGGATCTGAGTTTGAGCCGCTGACCAGCACGCGAGCGTTCTCCCTGTCGCTGTGCAGCCCGCTCGATTTGCGTCTGGGCGCCGGGATAATTAATCACGTCAAACAGATAGCGCCGCAGCTTAACCTGCAAATAAAGTCATACATTAACAATAATATTGAACATCAATTGCGTTATCAGGACGTCGAGTTTGTCATCGGCTACAGCCGTTTCGAGTCGGCGGAGTTTCGCAGCCTGGCGATGTTCGACGACGAATTAGTGCTGGCGGTTGCGCAGGCGCACCCGAGAATAGGCGAGGAGGTGACGCCGGAGCACATGCTGGCCGAGCAGCATGCTGCGGTTTCCCTGGAAAGTTTTGGATCGTTCAGTAAACCTTTTTATTCAGACGAGCCGATGCTGCGTGCCGTGACGCAGCAGTGCACGGATCTTTACAGCGTGTTGAATATGGTGTCGCAAACGGAAATGGTGGCGATTGCGCCCGCCTGGTTGGTGCGACAGCTGACGGAGGCGTTGAAAATAAAGGCGGTTCCTTTATGTGGCAACGATAATAAAGCCACCTGCTACCTATCCTGGCATGAATCTTCAGAGCGGGATAAAGGCCACCAGTGGATGAAATCTGTCCTGATTGAGGCGGGTAACCCAAAGTAAAGCGATAAAGATGGGAGCCATATAAAGATAATATTCAACTGAGCGTTTTTTTCTCATGATAAAAACTAAGAACTATCTGTGTTTTTATTAAGATATTTCTTGGTTTTGCGGCGATAGAATAACTTATATTAGGGTAAATTTGTTCATTTAGCGAAAACAATTAATATAAATTAATATTCTGATTTTTACTTTCCAGTTGGGATTTTAAACTAACTCGATGTGGCGGCCCGAACGGGCCGCGTTTTATGGCCGCCATCAAACCTTTTCCTTCCCATTCTGTCCAACCCATGAAAGCGCGAAAGCCGGCTTGAGTTTTGGCTCACACTTCTACGCTGAAATCGCTTTTCCCCCTGCCTGAGAGTAGGTAGACTGCGCGGAAAAAAGTAAACACGTGTAAGCTGAGATGAGGGCCGCAAGGCGTCGTTCAGGCTTAACGGTATGATTCATTTCAGGCTTAGAGCACTATGATCACTAATCTGCTGCAATACCATTTGATCCATCGTATACAGCATCAAATCACCCACCGAGCCGATCGCACAGCATTTCGCCAATGGTCGCCCAACGGCGAGTTTCAACTGACCTGGGGAGCGGCGGCTGCCCGCATTGATCGCATTGCCGCCGGGCTGCTGGCGCTGGGCGCCGAAGTGCAAGAACGTATCGGTATCTTCGCCAATAACACGATGGCCTGGTCGTTGACCGATCTCGCGATCCTGCACCTGCGTGGCGTCAGCGTACCGCTCTATTCCACCAATACGCCGGCGCAGGCGGCCTTCGTCATCAATGACGCTGACATTCGCATCCTGTTCGTCGGCGAACAGGCGCAGTTGGACGCCGCCATCGCGCTGCGCGGCGTCTGTCCGCAACTGCGTCATATTATCGTGTTCGACGAGGATGCCGATCTGCGCGATTGCGAGATAGCCCAACACCTGAGCGCCTTCGAGCATGCCGTCGATCCGGCGGCTTTTATCGCTCAACGTCGGCAGCGCATTGAAGAGTGCGACCTGCAGGATCTCTTCACCCTGATCTATACCTCGGGCACCACCGGCGAGCCGAAAGGGGTGATGCTGGATTATCGCAACCTGGCGGCACAGCTCTACCTGCATGATGAGAGACTGACGGTCGGCGAAGAGGATGTGTCGCTCAGTTTCCTGCCGCTGTCGCACGTGTTCGAGCGTGCCTGGAGCTTCTTTGTCATGCATTCCGGCGCGCAGAACGTTTTCCTGCCGAACACCGACTGGGTTCGGGAAGCGATGGGGCAGGTGCGGCCGACGTTAATGTGCGCGGTGCCGCGTTTCTACGAGAAGATTTTCAGCGCGGTGCATGAAAAAGTGGCGCGTGCCCCTTGGCTGCGCCGCGCGCTGTTCCACTGGGCGATCGTCTGCGGGGAGCGCAAGTTCCTGCAAGAGCGGGCCGGCAAACCGTTGGGCAAACTGTTCGAATTCTCTCACCGCTGGGCCGACAAGCTGGTATTGAGCAAGCTGCGCGGTATCCTCGGCGGCCGGGTGCGCTTCCTGCCGGCGGCGGGCGCCAAGCTGGATGACAATGTGATCCTGTTTTTCCAGTCGATGGGCGTCAACATCAAGTACGGCTATGGCATGACCGAAACCTGTGCGACCGTGTCCTGCTGGGAAGAAGGGCATTTCCGCTTCGGCTCTATCGGCAAACCGCTGCCGGAGGTCGAGGTGCGCATCGGTGAAGAAAATGAAATCCAGGTGCGCGGGCCGATCGTGATGCGCGGCTATTTCAACAAACCGTTGGAAACCGCCGCGACCTTTACCGCAGACGGCTGGCTGAAAACCGGCGACGCCGGGGCGATCGATGAAGAGGGCAATCTGTTCATCACCGAGCGCCTTAAGGATTTGATGAAAACCTCTGGCGGCAAATACATCGCGCCGCAGATGCTGGAAGGCACGTTGGCGCAGGACCGCTTTATCGAGCAGGTGGCGATCATCGCCGATGCGCGCAAGTTCGTTTCCGCGCTGATCGTGCCGTGCTTTGAGTCGTTGGAAGAGTACGCGAAGTCAGTCAACCTGAAGTATCAGGATCGCCTGGAGCTGCTGCGCAACGGCGAGATCCTCGCGATGTTCGAAAAGCGCCTGCGCGAGATGCAAAAGGAGCTGGCGCGCTTCGAACAGGTGAAGAAGTTCACTCTGCTGCCGGCGGCTTTTTCCATGGAGTTGGGGGAGCTGACGCCAACCCTGAAGCTGCGCCGCAAAGTGATCCTGCAGCGCTATCAGCGCGAAATCGACTCGATGTACCGGGAACAGGCCTGACGCCGCCGCCGGGCCACGTGCCCGGCGAAAAAAGCGGCATATCCTTCACCTGATTTAGTTCTGTAATTTTCCTCCTGTTCGAAACAATGCCTAGCCCAACAACCCTGAGGCTAGCGCATTGTTTTTATAAAGCTGCGATCTCCAGCCGCTTGGCAATAACCCCGCCGCCGTTAAGCCATTTTGCCGTTTGCCTGCCCCATATTCTGACGTTATGTTAATTCGATAGCGACAACCCATAAAAATTTAGGGGCATTGCCCCGCAGCAGGCGCTACGTTCCGGCGCCAGAGAAGAATAAGCAAGCCTGGAGGCAAACCCATGGAGATGTTGTCAGGAGCCGAGATGGTCGTCCGATCGTTGATCGATCAGGGCGTTAAACATGTATTCGGCTACCCCGGCGGGGCGGTGCTCGATATCTACGACGCCCTGCATACGGTCGGAGGGATCGATCATATTCTGGTGCGCCACGAGCAAGGGGCTGTGCACATGGCCGACGGTTACGCGCGCGCCACCGGCGAAGTGGGCGTGGTGCTGGTGACCTCCGGCCCCGGCGCCACCAACGCCATTACCGGCATCGCCACCGCCTATATGGACTCGATACCGATGGTGGTGCTGTCGGGGCAGGTGCCCAGCTCGCTGATCGGCTACGACGCCTTCCAGGAGTGCGATATGGTGGGGATTTCTCGGCCGGTGGTGAAGCACAGCTTCCTGGTGAAACGTACCGAAGACATCCCGGCGGTGTTGAAGAAGGCCTTTTACCTGGCTTCCAGCGGCCGCCCCGGCCCGGTGGTGATCGATCTGCCGAAAGACATCGTCGGCCCGGCGGTGCGGATGCCTTATTCCTACCCGCAGGACGTGAGCATGCGTTCTTATAACCCGACGGTGCAGGGCCATCGTGGGCAAATCAAACGCGCGTTGCAAACCATCCTGGCGGCCAAGAAGCCGGTGATGTATGTCGGCGGCGGCGCGATCAACGCCGGTTGCGAAGCCGAACTGCTGGCGTTGGCGGAGCAGCTGAACCTGCCGGTGACCAGCAGCCTGATGGGACTGGGCGCTTTCCCCGGCACCCATCGCCAGAGTGTCGGCATGCTCGGCATGCACGGCACTTATGAAGCCAACAAAACCATGCACCATGCCGACGTGATCTTCGCCGTCGGCGTACGTTTCGACGATCGCACGACCAACAATCTGGCCAAATACTGCCCGGATGCCACCGTGCTGCATATCGATATCGATCCGACCTCGATCTCCAAAACGGTGGATGCCGATATTCCGATCGTCGGCGATGCCAAACAGGTGTTGGTGCAGATGCTGGAGCTGTTGGCGCAGGATGACAAGGCGCAGGATCACGATGCGTTGCGCGATTGGTGGCAGTCTATTGAACAGTGGCGCGCCCGCGACTGTTTGGGGTACGACAAAAACAGCGGCACCATCAAGCCGCAGGCGGTGATCGAAACCCTGCATCGCCTGACCAAAGGCGACGCCTATGTGACCTCCGACGTGGGGCAGCACCAGATGTTCGCCGCGCTCTATTACCCGTTCGACAAACCGCGCCGTTGGATCAACTCCGGCGGCCTCGGCACCATGGGCTTTGGCCTGCCGGCGGCATTGGGCGTCAAGCTGGCGCTGCCGGAGGAAACCGTGGTGTGCGTCACCGGCGACGGCAGCATCCAGATGAACATTCAGGAGCTGTCCACCGCGCTGCAATATAACCTGCCGGTGGTGGTGGTGAACCTCAACAACCGTTATCTGGGCATGGTCAAGCAGTGGCAGGACATGATTTATTCCGGCCGCCACTCGCAGTCTTACATGGATTCGCTGCCGGACTTTGTCAAGCTGGCCGAGGCTTACGGCCATGTCGGCATCGCCATCCGCACGCCGGATGAGCTGGAAAGCAAGCTGGCGCAGGCGCTGGCGGAAAAAGAGCGGCTGGTGTTCGTCGACGTGACCGTCGATGAAACCGAACATGTTTACCCGATGCAGATCCGCGGCGGAAGCATGGACGAAATGTGGCTTAGCAAAACGGAGAGGACCTGATCATGCGCCGTATTTTATCTGTCTTGCTGGAAAACGAATCCGGCGCCCTCTCGCGCGTGGTGGGGTTGTTCTCCCAGCGCGGTTACAACATCGAGAGCCTGACGGTGGCGCCGACCGACGATCCGACGCTGTCGCGCATGACTATCCAGACCGTCGGCGACGAGAAAGTGCTGGAGCAGATTGAGAAGCAGTTGCACAAGCTGGTGGACGTGCTGCGCGTTAGCGAGCTGGTGCAGGGCGCCCACGTCGAGCGCGAGATCATGCTGGTGAAGCTGCAGGCCAGCGGCTACGGCCGTGAAGAAGTGAAGCGCTGCGCCGACATTTTCCGCGGCCAGATCGTTGATGTGACGGCGACGCTGTATACGGTGCAGCTGGCCGGCACCAGCGATAAACTGGACGCCTTCCTGAGCGCGGTGCGTGAAGTGGCGGAGATCGTGGAAGTGGCGCGTTCCGGCGTGGTCGGCGTGTCGCGCGGCGACAAAATTATGCGCTGAGCGTGGTCTGGCGGCGAATAATTCGGGGCGCGGCGTGGCTGCGCCCTTTGTTTTTCGGTATTTTTTGCCCGATTGCTGGCACCTTTCGGCAAAAGCGGTTGCTAGGTAGTGTTTTCTGCTGTTAGATCGCAGAGGCTGGATTGAATAACCGTACGGGATGCCATGGTTAATCCGAGCACAGCCTTCACTTCTATTTTCAGCGTCATTAAGGGGTTAATGTGAAACTGGATGAAATCGCGCGTCTCGCGGGCGTTTCGCGCACGACGGCCAGTTATGTCATCAACGGCAAGGCGAAGCAGTATCGTGTCAGCGATAAAACCGTCGAGAAAGTGATGGCCGTGGTTAGGGAGCACAACTATCACCCGAATGCCGTCGCGGCAGGGCTGCGTGCCGGGCGCACCCGTTCTATCGGTCTGGTGATCCCGGATCTGGAAAATACCAGCTATACCCGTATCGCCAACTACCTGGAGCGTCAGGCGCGCCAGCGTGGTTATCAATTGCTGATCGCCTGTTCCGAAGATCAGCCGGACAACGAGATGCGCTGTATCGAGCATTTGCTGCAGCGTCAGGTGGACGCCATCATCGTTTCCACCGCCTTGCCGCCGGAGCACCCCTTCTATCAACGCTGGGCCAACGATCCGCTGCCGATCATCGCGCTGGACCGCGCGTTGGATCGCGAACATTTCATCAGCGTCGTCGGGGCCGACGAGGAAGATGCCTTTGCGCTGGCGCAGGAGCTGCGCACCTTCCCGGCTGAATCGGTGCTGTATCTGGGCGCCTTGCCGGAGCTTTCGGTCAGCTTCCTGCGTGAGCAGGGCTTCCGCCGGGCCTGGCAAGAGGATCCCCGCCACGTCGATTACCTGTATGCCAACAGCTATGAGCGTGAAGCCGCCGGCGCGCTGTTTGCCGAATGGCTGAAGACGCACCCGATGCCGCAGGCGCTGTTCACCACCTCGTTCTCGCTGTTGCAGGGAGTGATGGACGTGACGCTGAAGCAACGCGGCCGTTTGCCGACCGATCTGGCGATTGCCACCTTCGGCGACCATGAACTGTTGGATTTCCTGGAGTGCCCGGTGCTCGCGGTGGCGCAGCGCCATCGTGACGTGGCCGAACGCGTGCTGGAGTTGGTGTTGGCCAGTCTGGACGAACCGCGTAAACCCAAGCCTGGATTGACGCGTATTCGCCGCAATCTGTTCCGCCGCGGCAGCCTGAGCCGCAAGTAGTTTGCCTGGCAGGAGCCCCCGCGTTGGCGGGCTCCTGGTTTAGACGTAGTCCGCCACCCGGAACAGCCGCCGGCAGTATTCCAGGAAATAGCCATACACCACGCCCATCGCCATGGAGACCAGCGCATTGCTGGTTACCGCCGCCAGCATTTGTTGGCCGTCGGCGCCTACGCTCCATAGAATGGCGGCATAAACCGGCGACTGGAAGCTGACGTAGGCCAGCAGATCGGCGAGGTTGCGCAGCAGGAACTGGCCGCGCGGGCAGCGGCGCGCCGTGCGGATAAACAGATCGCGATAGCGGCCGTAAGGCCAGGCGATCAGGATGTTGACCGGGATCGACAGCAGGCGCGAAGAGAGGGATTGCTGGAAGCTCATGCCTGAGATCAACACTTCTATCGCCATGCCGGCGATAAAGCAGTACACCACCAGTGCGAACGTATCGGCAGCGGCGCTACGCCAGTGAGTCGCGGGCGAAAGCATGCGTCATCCTCTTTGGTTAAAATTCTGTTAAGTTATTAATTATTGGATGTTAAGGCTGGTTTTTTGCCTTTTTTATAGTGTACTAATCTGAATTGTCTTTTTTAACTAGGTTTATATTTTTATTTTTAACATTTGTTCGCTTTTTGTCCCGCAGAGCTGGGGCATAGGATGGGGTGGAGAGATTAAAATCGGCGTTTTTAAATAAATCGATTAAAAACATAAGGTTGCAATTTTTCGTTTTTGAAGGGGATTTTTCCGGCAAAAATTGTGGAAATAAAGGTGTAAGAAAATGAAACCATAATTGTAAACAGGTATTTTGGGAATAATCTTACCAAATTGATTTGAATCGAAATTACTTCTGCTCGTAATATCCGAGCCATTTATTTTTATCGCGCCCTCATCACGGCGGTGCAAATTGAAGTAAAATAGCGCCCGGCTTTACGGTGAATAACGATTGAGCGTTATTAACTCAAGGGGTTATGGCCTTATTCCGCGATCGGTTCGCCTGGCGCCGAGCCTTGGCGGGCGCGGCTCGCCAGCGGTTACAGCCCTGAGATTGCCGAGCTGAAAAATGAGACATGGCTTGCAGAAGGAAGTAATGAGTTAATTAATCGCCAGTTCGTCAGGTTTTTAATCAGATTCTTTCCGCTTAGAAAATTCTCTCCGTTTATCATGGTGTTAATTTTTAATCGTCGAATAATCAGAGTTTCTTTCGCGAGTCAGCTCCCAAAATGACCAGAGAAATATTGCCAAAGCGCTGGCGCTCTGGCTTGACAAGGTTTTCATACCCTCCGTAAACTCCATTGTGTGGGAATTTGTGGGGTAAAGTGGTGAAAACGGTCACTAAGGGGTAGCTCAGGAATGTTCCGTGGAGCGACGATGGTCAACCTCGACAGCAAAGGGCGGCTCGCCGTACCTACCCGATATCGGGAATTGCTCAACGAGGAATCGCAAGGCCAAATGGTCTGTACCATTGACCTCCATCAGCCCTGCCTGCTGCTTTATCCTTTGCCCGAATGGGAAATTATTGAACAAAAATTATCACGTCTGTCGAGCATGAATCCCGCCGAGCGCCGCGTTCAGCGCCTGCTGCTGGGGCATGCCAGTGAGTGTCAGATGGATAGTGCCGGTCGTTTGCTGTTAGCCAGTACGCTGCGGCAACACGCCGGGCTCACGAAAGAAGTGATGCTGGTCGGTCAGTTCAACAAGTTTGAACTGTGGGATGAACAGACCTGGTATCAACAAGTCAAGGATGATATTGACGCTGAACAGTCGACTCAGGAACCGTTGTCTGAGCGGCTACAGGACTTGTCGCTATAAGCATGTTGGAAAACTATAAACACACCACCGTCCTGCTGGACGAAGCCGTCAACGGCCTCAACATCCGCAGCAACGGCATATATATCGACGGTACTTTTGGTCGCGGTGGCCATTCTCGTCTGATTCTGTCCCAGCTGGGGCCGGAAGGGCGCTTGCTGGCGATTGACCGTGACCCTCAGGCGATTGCAGCCGCCAAATCTATTGAAGATCCTCGTTTTACCATCGTACACGGCCCATTTTCCGAGTTGTCGCACTATGTGCGGGAGCGCGACCTGGTGGGCAAGATCGACGGCGTTCTGCTCGATCTGGGCGTTTCCTCGCCGCAGCTTGACGACGCGGAGCGCGGATTCTCCTTTATGCGTGACGGTCCGCTGGACATGCGCATGGATCCGTCCACCGGCCTGTCCGCCGCCGAATGGCTGATGAAGGCCGAAGCGGACGATATCGCCTGGGTGCTGAAAACCTTTGGCGAAGAGCGTTTCGCCAAGCGCATCGCGCGCGCCATCGTGGAAAGAAACCGCGTGGAGCCGATGACGCGCACCAAAGAGCTGGCGGATCTGATCGCCGATGCCAGCCCGTTCCGTGAAAAGCACAAGCATCCGGCGACGCGCAGCTTCCAGGCGATCCGCATCTATATCAACAGCGAGCTGGAAGAGATCGAGCGTGCGCTCGACGGCGCGCTGGAAGTGCTGGCCCCGCAGGGCCGTTTGTCGATCATCAGCTTCCACTCGCTGGAAGACCGCATCGTCAAACGCTTTATGCGTCACCACAGTCGCGGCGCTCAGGTGCCGGCGGGCATTCCGTTGACCGAAGAGCAGCTGCGCGGCATGGGCGGCCGGACGCTGAAAGCGCTGGGCAAAATGATGCCGTCGGAAGCGGAAGTGGCGGACAACCCGCGTGCGCGCAGCTCGGTGCTGCGTATTGCTGAGAGGATGCCCGCGTGATCGGCAACGAACGTCACGGTTTGGTCGGGGTGATTGGCGGCGATCTGCTGCGCAATGCCAAGATCCCCCTGATTTTACTGATTGCGTCACTGGTTTCCGCGATTTTCGTGGTGACTACCGCGCACCGCACCCGCCTGCTGACCGCTGAGCGCGAACAGCTGGTTCTGGAGCGCGATGCGCTGGATATCGAGTGGCGCAACCTGATTTTAGAAGAGAACGCCCTCGGCGATCACAGCCGGGTTGAACGTATCGCGACAGAAAAACTGCAGATGCAACACGTTGATCCATCGCAGGAAAATATCATCGTTAAACAATGAATGGTTTAACCGGAATAATGACACGGAGTAGAAAGGAAACGCATGAAAGCAGCGCGCCCCGGTAAGTTGAGACGCCAGGAAGATCAGGCCAGCTTTGTCAGCTGGCGTTTTGCGTTGCTGTGCGGCTGCATTTTGCTGGCGATGGTTGGCCTGATGTTGCGCGTCGCGTACCTGCAGGTCATCAACCCCGATCGTCTGGTGAAAGAAGGCGACATGCGTTCGCTGCGCGTGCAGGAAGTGCCGACCGCGCGCGGCATGATCAGCGATCGCGCCGGCCGTCCATTGGCGGTCAGTGTGCCGGTGAATGCGGTGTGGGCCGATCCGAAAGAGCTGAACGAGCGCGGCGGCATCACGCTGGACAGCCGCTGGAAAGCGCTTTCCGATGCGCTGAACATCCCGCTGGACCAGCTTTCCAACCGCATCAACGCCAACCCGAAAGGGCGTTTCGTTTATCTGGCGCGCCAGGTTAACCCGGCGATCGGCGATTACATTCACAAACTCAAGCTGCCGGGGATCTACCTGCGGCAGGAGTCGCGCCGTTACTACCCGGCGGGGCAGGTGACGTCGCACATCATCGGCGTGACCAACATCGACGGGCAAGGTATCGAAGGCGTCGAGAAGAGCTTCGACCGCTGGCTGACCGGGCAACCGGGCGAGAGAACGGTGCGTAAGGACCGCTTCGGCCGGGTGATCGAAGATATCTCCTCCGTCGACAGTCAGGCGGCGCACAACCTGGTACTGAGCGTCGATGAGCGCCTGCAGGCGCTGGTGTATCGCGAGCTGAACAACGCGGTGGCGTTCAACAAGGCCGAATCGGGCACTGCGGTGCTGATCGACGTGAACACCGGCGAAGTGCTGGCGATGGCCAACAGCCCGTCTTACAACCCGAACAACATGGCCGGTACGCCGAAAGAAACCATGCGTAACCGCGCCATCACCGATATTTTTGAACCCGGTTCAACCGTGAAGCCGATGGTGGTGATGACCGCGCTGCAAAACGGCGTGGTGAGAGAAAACAGCGTGCTGAACACCATCCCGTACCGCATTCAGGGCCACGAGATCAAAGACGTGGCGCGGTACTCGGAGCTGTCATTGACCGGGATCTTGCAGAAGTCGAGTAACGTCGGTGTTTCAAAGCTGGCGTTAGCGATGCCGTCCTCAGCGTTAGTAGATACTTACTCTCGTTTTGGGCTGGGAAAAGCGACCAATTTGGGGCTGGTCGGAGAAAGCAGTGGCATATACCCAAAAAAACAACGGTGGTCTGACATAGAGAGGGCCACCTTCTCTTTCGGCTACGGGCTGATGGTAACTCCGTTACAGTTGGCGCGAGTCTATGCAACGATCGGCAGCCTGGGCGTGTATCGCCCATTGTCGATCACCAAGGTTGACCCTCCGGTCGCCGGCGAACGCGTTTTCCCTGAACCTCTGGTGCGCACCGTGGTGCACATGATGGAAAGCGTGGCCTTGCCGGGCGGTGGCGGCGTGAAAGCCGCCATCAAGGGATACCGTATCGCCATCAAAACCGGTACCGCGAAAAAAGTGGGCCCGGACGGCAAATACGTCAACCGATACATCGCTTATACCGCCGGCGTCGCGCCGGCAAGTAACCCCCGTTTTGCCCTGGTGGTCGTCATCAACGACCCGCAGGGTGGGAAATACTATGGTGGCGCAATCTCCGCGCCGGTGTTCGGCGCCATCATGGGCGGCGTATTGCGCACCATGAACGTCGAGCCTGACGCGTTGCCCACCGGTGACAAAAGCGAATTAGTGATTAACAAGAAAGAGGGTTCAGGTGGCAGATCGTAATTTGCGCGACTTACTCGCCCCGTGGGTGCCGACGGCACCCGGGCGCGCGCTGCGGGAAATGACATTAGACAGCCGCGTGGCGGCTGCCGGGGATCTGTTTGTCGCCGTGGTCGGCCATCAAACGGATGGACGCCGCTATATTCCGCAGGCCATCGCGCAGGGCGTCGCCGCTGTGATCGCCGAGGCTGACGGTCAGGCCGAAGACGGCGCCATCGTTGAGATGCACGGCGTGCCGGTGATCTACCTGAGCCAACTGAACCAGCGCCTTTCCGCGCTGGCCGGGCGTTTTTACCATCAGCCGGGCGAGCGTCTGCGCCTGGTCGGGGTGACCGGCACCAACGGCAAAACCACCACCACGCAACTGCTGGCGCAGTGGAGCCAACTGCTGGGCGAAACCAGCGCGGTAATGGGCACCGTCGGCAACGGCCTGCTGGGCCAGGTGTGTCCGACGGAGAATACCACCGGTTCTGCGGTGGATGTTCAACACGTATTAAACGAGTTGGCGGAACAGGGCGCGACCTTCGCCGCGATGGAAGTCTCATCCCACGGTCTGGTGCAACACCGGGTGGCGGCGCTGCCGTTCGCTGCGGCGGTTTTCACCAACCTGAGCCGCGATCACCTGGATTATCACGGTGACATGGCCAATTACGAAGCGGCCAAATGGTCGCTGTTCGCCGCCCACAACGTGGGGCAGGCGATCATCAATGCCGACGATGAAGTCGGCCAGCGCTGGCTGAGCAAGCTGCCGGATGCGGTAGCGGTGACGATGCAGGACAACCTGCAGCCTGGCTGCCACGGCCGCTGGCTGAAAACCACGGCGGTCGACTATCACGACAACGGCGCCACGGTTCGTTTCAGTTCCAGCTGGGGCGACGGCGAGATCGAAAGCCGCCTGATGGGCGCTTTCAACGTCAGCAACCTGCTGTTGGCCTTGGCAACGCTGCTGTCGTTGGGCTACCCGCTGGAGGCGCTGGTGGAAACCGGCAGCCGTCTGCAGCCGGTCTGCGGCCGCATGGAAGTGTTTAACGCGCCGGGCAAACCGACGGTGGTGGTGGATTACGCCCACACGCCGGATGCGCTGGAGAAAGCGCTGGAAGCTGCGCGCCTGCACTGCCAGGGGCAGCTGTGGTGCGTGTTCGGCTGCGGCGGCGATCGCGACAAGGGCAAACGTCCGCTGATGGGCGGCATCGCCGAGCAGTTCGCCGATCGCGTGGTGATCACCGATGACAACCCGCGGACCGAAGAGCCGCGCGCGATTATCAACGACATCCTGACCGGATTGCTGGACGCCGGGCAGGCGCTGGTGATCCACGGCCGCGCCGAAGCGGTGACCAGCGCCATCATGCAGGCGCAGGAGCAGGATGTGGTGTTGGTGGCGGGCAAAGGCCACGAAGATTATCAGCTGGTGGGCAACCGCCGTCTGGATTATTCCGACCGCACGACGGTCGCACGGCTGCTGGGGGTGCTGGCATGATCCCTGTCTCTCTTCAGACACTGGCTGAGGTATTGAGCGCTGAACTGATCGGCGCCGATTGCCAAATTGTCGAGGTGACGACAGACACCCGCAAGGTGACCGCCGGTTGCCTGTTTGTAGCGCTGAAAGGCGAGCGTTTCGACGCTCACGACTTCGCGGCGGATGCCGTAGCCGCAGGCGCCGGGGCGTTGCTGGTCAGTAAGCGCTTATTGGTGGACGCGCCGCAGCTGGTGGTGAAAGACACCCGTCTGGCGCTGGGGCAGCTTGGCGCCTGGGTGCGTCAACAGGTGCCTGCGCGCGTGGTGGCGCTGACCGGCTCCTCGGGCAAGACATCGGTGAAAGAAATGACCGCTGCCATTCTGCGTGAATGCGGCGAAGTGCTGTATACCGCCGGCAACTTCAATAACGACATCGGCGTGCCGCTGACGCTGTTGCGTCTGGAGCCGCAGCATGACTTTGCCGTGATAGAGCTGGGCGCTAATCACATTGGCGAAATTGCTTACACCACCGCATTGACGCGTCCGCAGACCGCTTTGGTGAACAACCTGGCGGCAGCGCACCTGGAAGGCTTCGGCTCGCTGGCCGGCGTCGCCCAGGCGAAAGGTGAAATCTTTACCGGCCTGCCGGCCGACGGCGTGGCGATCATCAACGCCGATAACAACGACTGGCCGCACTGGCAGAGCATGCTGGGCGGCAAAACCGTCTGGCGCTTCTCGCCGCAGGCCGCCGAAGGCGTGGACTTCTTCGCGGACGACGTGCGGGTGAACGGCGCAGGCACGCAGTTTACGTTACACAGCCCGTTCGGCACCGCCGAGATCGCGCTGCCGCTGCCGGGGCGCCACAACGTGGCCAACGCGCTGGCGGCCACGGCGCTGGCGATGTCGGTGGGCGCCACCCTTGAAGCGGTGCGTCAGGGGTTGAAGCAATTGCAGGCGGTGCCGGGGCGTTTGTTCCCGGTGGCGCTGGCCGAAGACAAGCTGCTGCTGGATGACAGCTATAACGCCAACGTCGGGTCGATGACCGCGGCGGCGCAGGTGCTGGCGGAAATGCCGGGCTATCGCGTGATGGTGGTCGGCGATATGGCCGAGCTGGGCGCAGAAGCGGAAGAGTGCCACCGTCAGGTGGGTGAAGCCGCCCGTCTGGCCGGGGTCGACAAAGTGATCAGCGTCGGCGGGTTGAGCCGCGTGCTGAGCGAAGCCTCCGGCAATGGCGAACATTATCAGGACAAGACAGCAGTGATCGCGCGCGTGGCGGAATTACTGTCGGAACATGCGGTCATCACCGTGTTAATCAAAGGTTCACGTAGTGCCGCAATGGAGCAGGTAGTACGCGCGTTACAGGAGAAAGCACCATGTTAGTTTGGCTGGCCGAGCATTTGGTCAAGTATTACTCAGGCTTCAACGTCTTTTCTTATCTGACGTTCCGAGCCATTGTCAGCCTGCTGACCGCGCTGTTCCTGTCGCTGTGGATGGGCCCGCGGGTGATCAAGCGTCTGCAAGAAATGTCCTTCGGGCAGGTGGTGCGCAACGACGGCCCCGAGTCGCACTTCAGCAAGCGCGGCACGCCGACCATGGGCGGTATCATGATCCTGACCTCCATCACCATTTCGGTGCTGATGTGGGCCTACCCGTCCAACCCGTATGTCTGGTGCGTGCTGTTTGTGCTGGTGGGTTACGGCATCGTCGGTTTCGTCGACGACTACCGCAAGGTGGTGCGTAAGGACACCAAAGGGCTGATCGCCCGCTGGAAGTATTTCTGGCAGTCGGTGATTGCGCTGATTGTCGCATTCGCCATGTACGCCGTAGGAAAAGACACGCCAGCCACCGAGCTGGTTGTGCCGTTCTTTAAGGACGTGATGCCGCAGCTGGGCTTGCTGTACATCCTGCTGGCCTATTTCGTCATCGTCGGCACCAGCAACGCGGTCAACCTGACCGATGGCCTGGACGGCCTGGCGATTATGCCGACGGTATTCGTGGCGGCCGGTTTCGCGCTGGTGGCCTGGGCGACCGGTAACATGAACTTCGCCAACTACCTGCATATTCCGTATCTGCGTCATGCCGGTGAGTTGGTGATCGTCTGCACCGCCATCGTCGGCGCCGGCCTCGGGTTCCTGTGGTTCAACACCTACCCGGCGCAGGTATTTATGGGCGACGTCGGTTCGCTGGCGCTGGGCGGCGCGCTGGGCACCATCGCGGTGCTGCTGCGTCAGGAGTTCTTGTTGGTGATCATGGGCGGCGTATTCGTGGTAGAGACGCTGTCGGTGATCCTGCAGGTGGGGTCGTTCAAGCTGCGCGGACAACGCATTTTCCGCATGGCGCCGATTCACCACCACTATGAATTGAAAGGCTGGCCGGAACCGCGCGTGATCGTGCGCTTCTGGATCATTTCGCTGATGCTGGTGCTGATTGGCCTGGCAACGCTGAAGGTGCGTTAATCATGGCAGACTATCAGGGTAGAAAAGTCGTCATCATCGGGTTGGGCCTCACCGGCCTGTCCTGTGTCGATTTCTTCATGGCGCGCGGCGTTACGCCGCGCGTGATGGATACCCGTATCGCGCCGCCAGGGTTGGACAAACTGCCTGAAAGCGTGGAGCGCCATCTGGGTGATTTGAATCAGGACTGGCTGCTGGCGGCGGATCTGATCGTCGCCAGCCCGGGCGTCGCGCTGGCGACCCCGGCATTGAGCGCCGCGGCTGACGCCGGCGTGGAAATCGTCGGCGATGTCGAGCTGTTCTGCCGCGAGGCGCAGGCGCCGATCGTGGCGATCACCGGCTCCAACGGCAAAAGCACCGTCACCACCCTGGTGGGCGAGATGGCGAAAGCCGCCGGTTGGGCGGTGGGCGTGGGCGGCAATATCGGCCTGCCGGCGCTGAGCCTGCTGCGCCAGGAATGCCGGCTGTACGTGCTGGAGCTGTCCAGCTTCCAGCTGGAAACGACGCATAGCCTGCGGGCGGCGGCGGCGACCATCCTGAACGTGACCGAAGACCATATGGATCGCTATCCGTTCGGCCTGCAGCAGTATCGCGGCGCCAAGCTGCGCGTGTATGAAAACGCCGCCGTGTGCGTGGTGAACGCGGACGATGCGCTGACCATGCCGGTGCGCGGCGCCGACGAGCGCTGCGTCAGCTTCGGTGCGGACGTGGGCGACTATCACCTGAACCGTCAGCAGGGGGAAACCTGGCTGCGGGTGCGCGGTGACAAGGTGCTGAATACGCGCGAGATGAAACTGACCGGCCGCCACAACTACACCAACGCCCTGGCGGCGCTGGCGTTGGCGGATGCGGTCAATATCCCGCGCGCGTCCAGCCTGAAGGCGCTGACCACCTTCACCGGCCTGGCGCACCGCTTCCAGCTGGCCTGGGAGAACAACGGCGTGCGTTGGATCAACGATTCCAAAGCCACCAACGTCGGCAGCACCGAAGCGGCGCTGAACGGCCTGCAGGTGGACGGCACGCTGCATCTGCTGCTGGGCGGCGACGGCAAGTCCGCCGATTTCTCGCCGCTGGCGCGCTATCTGCAGGGCGACAACGTGCGTCTGTATTGCTTTGGCCGCGACGGCGCCCAGCTGGCGCAGCTGCGGCCGGAAGTGGCGACGCTGACCGAGACCATGGAGCAGGCGATGCGCACCATCGCCGGCCGCGTACAGCCCGGCGATATGGTGTTGTTGTCGCCGGCCTGCGCCAGTCTCGATCAGTTCCGTAATTTTGAAGTGCGCGGCGATGAGTTCGCCCGCCTGGCGCAGGAGCTTGGCGGATGAAACTACGCTTGCCGAACTTCGGGCTGACAGAACGGCTGAAAGACTGGGTGACCGGCGCGCGCGACAACGACGCGGTCAACATGGTGCTGTACGATCGCACCCTGCTGTGGCTGACCTTCGGGTTGGCGATCATCGGCTTCGTGATGGTGACTTCGGCGTCGATGCCGATCGGCCAACGCCTGGCGGACGATCCGTTCCTGTTCGCCAAACGTGATGCGTTGTACCTCGGCCTGGCGTTCGGTCTGTCGCTGGTGACGCTGCGCATCCCAATGGAAGTTTGGCAGCGCTACAGCAACGTAATGCTGCTGATGTCGATCGTGATGCTGCTGATCGTCCTGGTGGTGGGGAGCTCGGTAAACGGGGCCTCGCGTTGGATCGCGCTCGGCCCGCTGCGTATTCAGCCCGCAGAGCTGTCCAAGCTGTCGCTGTTCTGCTACCTGGCGAGCTATCTGGTGCGCAAGGTGGAAGAGGTGCGCAGCAACTTCTGGGGCTTCTGTAAGCCGATGGGCGTGATGGTGGTGCTGGCGGTGCTGCTGCTGGCGCAGCCGGACCTCGGTACCGTGGTGGTGCTGTTCATCACCACGCTGGCGATGCTGTTCCTGGCCGGCGCGAAAATGTGGCAGTTCCTGGCGATCATCGGCTCCGGCGTGTTCGCCGTGGTGCTGCTGATTATCGCGGAACCGTACCGTATGCGCCGCGTGACCTCGTTCTGGAACCCGTGGGCCGACCCGTTCGGCAGCGGCTACCAATTGACCCAGTCGCTGATGGCATTCGGCCGCGGTGAGTTCTGGGGGCAGGGGCTCGGCAACTCGGTGCAGAAACTGGAGTATTTGCCGGAAGCGCATACCGACTTCATCTTCTCCATTTTGGGTGAAGAACTGGGCTATATCGGTGTGGTTTTAGCCCTGTTAATGGTATTCTTCGTCGCTTTTCGCGCGATGTCCATCGGGCGCCGCGCGCTGGAGATCGACCAACGCTTCTCCGGCTTCCTGGCCTGCGCGATCGGCGTGTGGTTCAGCTTCCAGGCGCTGGTTAACGTCGGCGCCGCCGCGGGCATGCTGCCGACCAAAGGTCTGACGCTGCCGCTGATCAGTTACGGCGGCTCGAGCTTGCTGATTATGTCGACGGCGATCGTGCTGTTGCTGCGAATTGATTATGAAACGCGCCTGACCAAGGCTCAGGCGTTTGTGAAGAGGTAAGGGATGAGCGGGAAACCTAAGCGTTTAATGGTGATGGCAGGCGGTACCGGCGGGCACGTGTTCCCGGGGCTGGCGGTCGCGCATCATCTGATGGCGCAGGGCTGGCAGGTGCGCTGGCTCGGAACCGCAGACCGAATGGAAGCCGATTTGGTGCCGAAGCACGGGATCGAGATTGATTTTATCCGCATCTCCGGCCTGCGCGGCAAGGGCCTGAAGGCCCAGTTGACGGCGCCGCTGCGGATCTGGCAGGCGGTGCGGCAGGCGAAAGCCATTATGCGCAGCTATCAGCCGGATGTGGTGCTGGGGATGGGCGGTTACGTTTC
The DNA here is from genome assembly GCF_052045405.1 of Serratia sp. 22278. Taxonomy (NCBI): domain Bacteria; kingdom Pseudomonadati; phylum Pseudomonadota; class Gammaproteobacteria; order Enterobacterales; family Yersiniaceae; genus Serratia; species Serratia sp. 22278. The sequence goes on from NZ_JBQEOW010000007.1 coordinate 162,118, forward strand.
CGGCCCCGGCGGCCTGGCGGCCTGGCAGTGCGGCATCCCGGTGGTGCTGCACGAGCAGAATGGCATCGCCGGTTTGACCAACCGCTGGCTGGCGCGCATCGCCGCCAAAGTGATGCAGGCCTTCCCCGGCGCGTTCCCGAACGCCGAGGTGGTGGGCAACCCGGTGCGTACCGACGTGTTGGCGCTGCCACTGCCGGCGGAGCGGTTGCAAGGGCGCGAAGGCCCGATCCGTGTGTTGGTGATTGGCGGAAGTCAGGGCGCGCGCGTGCTGAATCAGACAGTTCCTGAAGTCGCGGCGCGTTTGGGCGATAGAATGACGCTCTGGCATCAGGTTGGCAAGGGCGCGCTGGAAACGGTGCTGCGCGACTACGAGAGGGTAGGGCAGACGCAGTACAAGGTGACCGAGTTCATCGACGACATGGCAGCCGCCTATGCCTGGGCCGACGTGGTGGTCTGCCGCTCCGGCGCGTTGACCGTCAGCGAAATCGCGGCGGCGGGGCTGCCGGCGATCTTCGTGCCGTTCATGCACAAGGATCGTCAACAGTACTGGAACGCACGTCCGCTGGAAGAAGCCGGCGCGGCGAAGATTATCGAACAGCCGCAGTTCAACGCCGATGTGGTGGCCGAGCTGCTGGCGAGCTGGGATCGCAAGACGCTGCTGGCCATGGCCGAGAAAGCGCGCGCGGTCGCCATTCCGGACGCCACCGAGCGCGTGGCGGCGGAGCTGGTGCGGCTCGCCAGGTAACGAGTGCAGGGGTTCGGCGCGCCGAACCTGAATAAAAGCAATGTGATGTAGGGCCGGGGTACCGGATCCGGATTAGAGAGAGTGATGAATACACAACAACTGGCGAAACTACGTACTATCGTGCCCGAGATGCGTCGCGTCCGGCACATTCACTTTGTCGGCATCGGTGGTGCCGGCATGGGTGGTATCGCCGAAGTGTTGGCAAACGAAGGATATCAGATCAGCGGCTCCGACCTGGCGCCGAATCCGGTGACCCAACAGTTGAGCGCGCTCGGGGCGACGATTTACTTCAATCACCGTCCGGAAAACGTGCTGGATGCGAGCGTGGTGGTGGTGTCTACCGCCATCTCCGCCGACAACCCGGAGATCGTCGCCGCTCGTGAAGCGCGCATCCCGGTGATCCGCCGCGCTGAAATGCTGGCGGAGCTGATGCGTTTTCGCCACGGCATTGCTATCGCCGGCACGCACGGCAAAACCACCACCACGGCGATGGTCTCGAGCATTTATGCCGAAGCCCGCCTGGACCCGACCTTCGTCAATGGCGGGCTGGTGAAGGCGGCAGGCACCCACGCGCGACTGGGGTCCAGCCGTTATCTGATCGCGGAAGCGGATGAGAGCGATGCGTCGTTCCTGCACCTGCAGCCGATGGTGGCCGTGGTCACCAACATCGAAGCCGACCATATGGACACTTACCAGGGCGACTTCGAGAACCTGAAGCAGACGTTTATCAATTTCTTGCACAACCTGCCGTTCTACGGCCGTGCGGTGATGTGCATCGACGATCCGGTAGTGCGCGAGCTGTTGCCGCGCGTGGGTCGCCATATCACCACTTATGGCTTCAGTGAAGATGCTGATGTGCGCATCGAAGACTACCGGCAGATTGGGCCGCAGGGGCACTTTACCCTGAGCCGTCAGGACAAGCCGTTGCTGACGGTGACGCTGAACGCACCGGGCCGCCACAATGCGTTGAACGCGGCGGCGGCGGTAGCGGTAGCGACCGAAGAAGGCATCGACGACGAAGATATCCTGCGCGCGCTGGCGGGTTTCCAGGGGACCGGGCGTCGCTTCGATTTCCTCGGCGAGTTCCCGCTGGAGCCGGTCAACGGCAAAGCGGGCAGCGCGATGCTGGTGGACGACTACGGCCACCATCCGACCGAAGTGGACGCCACGCTGAAGGCGGCGCGCGCCGGTTGGCCGGACAAGCGTCTGGTGATGATCTTCCAGCCGCACCGCTACACGCGTACTCGCGATCTGTACGACGATTTCGCCAACGTGCTGTCGCAGGTGGATGTGCTGCTGATGCTCGACGTGTACGCCGCCGGCGAAGCGCCGATCCCGGGCGCGGACAGCCGCTCGCTGTGCCGCACCATCCGTAGCCGCGGCAAGCTGGATCCGATCCTGGTTTCCGATGCCGATAGCGTGCCGGAAACGCTGGCGCAGCTGCTGCAGGATGAAGACCTGGTGCTGGTGCAGGGCGCTGGTAACGTGGGCAAAATCGCCCGTAAACTGGCCGAGCTGAAGCTGCAGCCGCCGAAGAAAGAGGAGGAGCACCATGGCTGATAAAGTTGCAGTTCTGCTGGGCGGCACCTCCGCTGAACGTGACGTTTCTCTGCAATCCGGCGCCGCGGTACTGGCCGGGTTGCGCGAAGCCGGTATCGATGCGCACGGCGTCGATACCCGCGATTTCCCGGTGACCCAGCTGAAAGAGCAGGGGTTCACCAAAGTGTTTATCGCGCTGCACGGCCGCGGCGGCGAGGATGGCACCCTGCAGGGGCTCCTGGAGTTCCTCGAGCTGCCTTATACCGGCAGCGGCGTGATGGCCTCGGCGCTGACCATGGACAAATGGCGCACCAAGATGGTGTGGCAGTCGATGGGCTTGCCGGTGGCGCCTTACGTGGCGTTGAATCGCCAACTGTACTTCGGCACCGAAAAAGCGGCGCTGCTGGCGCGCGTGGCGGATCTCGGTCTGCCGCTGATCGTCAAGCCAAGCCGTGAAGGCTCCAGCGTCGGCATGAGCAAGGTCACCGAGAGCGCTGCGTTGGAAGCGGCGTTGGAAGAAGCCTTCCGCCATGACGACGATGTGCTGGTGGAGAAGTGGTTGAGCGGGCCGGAATACACCGTGGCAATGCTGGGCGACCAGGTGCTGCCGTCGATCCGCATCCAGCCAGCCGGTGTGTTTTACGACTACCAGGCCAAGTACATTTCGGACGATACGCAGTACTTCTGCCCGAGCGGTTTGAGCGCCGAGCAGGAAGCCGAGATGGCGGCATTGGCGCTGCGCGCCTACCGCGGTCTGGACTGCAGCGGCTGGGGCCGCGTCGACGTAATGCAAGACAGCGATGGCAGCTTCTATCTGCTTGAGGTGAACACCTCTCCGGGCATGACCAGTCATAGCCTGGTGCCGATGGCAGCGCGCCAGTTTGGATTAAGCTTCTCGCAGCTAGTGGCGAGAATTTTGGAGTTGGCCGACTGATATGTCGCAAGCTGCCCTGAATGCGCGCGATCGCGAGGTGGATAACGGCCCGCGCCGCAGCAATGGAACCCAGTTGGCGGGAATGATTTTCCTGCTGATGGTGTTGGGAACGGTCGTGTGGAGCGGTTGGGCGGTGCTTGGCTGGATGAAAGACGCCAGTCGCCTGCCGCTCTCAAGGCTGGTGGTGACCGGCGAACGCCACTACACCACTAACGATGATATTCGTCAGGCGATCCTGGCGCTGGGCGCACCCGGCACCTTTATGACGCAGGATGTGGACGTCATCCAGCAGCAGATCGAACGTCTGCCGTGGATCAAGCAGGCCAGCGTGCGCAAACAATGGCCGGATGAGCTGAAGATCCATCTGGTGGAGTACGTCCCGGTGGCGCGCTGGAACGATTTGCACATGGTGGACGCCGAGGGCAAAGCGTTCAGCGTGCCGGCGGAGCGGGCGGGCAAGCAGAAGTTGCCGCTGCTCTACGGGCCGGAAGGGAGCGAGCAGGATGTGCTGGAGGGCTATCGGGCGATGAGCGCCACGTTGGCGGCCAGCAAATATACGCTGAAAATGGCGGCGATGACCGCGCGCCATTCCTGGCAGCTGGCGCTGGACAACGATGTTCGGCTTGAGCTGGGGCGCGATGACCGCAACGGGCGTTTGCAGCGGTTTATCGAGCTTTACCCGGTATTGCAACAGCAGGGCCAGGCGGAGAGCAAGCGTGTCAGCTATGTCGATCTGCGCTACGAGTCCGGCGCTTCGGTAGGGTGGGCTCCGGTGTTGGTCGATCCGCAGGCGCTTGGCGGTCAGCAAAACAGTAATCAGCAACAGAATCAGGCACAGGCAAAACAACAATGATCAAGTCGACGGACAGAAAACTGGTAGTTGGACTGGAGATCGGTACTGCAAAAGTCTCCGCGTTGGTAGGGGAAGTTCTGCCCGATGGCATGGTCAACATTATCGGGGTGGGCAGCTGCCCGTCTCGCGGCATGGATAAGGGCGGCGTAAACGACCTGGAGTCGGTGGTGAAGTGCGTACAGCGCGCCATCGATCAGGCCGAGCTGATGGCGGACTGCCAGATCTCGTCAGTGTATCTGGCGCTGTCGGGCAAGCACATCAGCTGCCAGAACGAAATCGGTATGGTGCCGATCTCGGAAGAGGAAGTGACGCAGGACGACGTGGAGAACGTGGTGCACACCGCCAAATCGGTGCGCGTGCGCGACGAACACCGCATCCTGCATGTGATTCCTCAGGAATACGCCATCGATTATCAGGAAGGCATCAAAAACCCGGTTGGGCTGTCCGGCGTGCGCATGCAGGCCAAGGTGCATCTGATTACCTGCCATAACGATATGGCGAAGAACATCGTCAAGGCCGTGGAACGTTGCGGCCTGAAAGTTGACCAACTTATTTTCGCCGGTCTGGCCGCGAGCTACGCGGTGCTGACCGAAGATGAACGCGAACTCGGCGTTTGCGTGGTGGATATCGGTGGCGGCACCATGGATATGGCGGTGTACACCGGCGGCGCGCTGCGCCACACCAAAGTGATCCCTTACGCCGGGAACGTGGTCACCAGCGACATCGCTTACGCCTTTGGCACGCCGCCGACCGACGCGGAAGCGATTAAAGTTCGACACGGTTGTGCGCTTGGGTCGATTGTTAGCAAGGATGAGAATGTAGAGGTGCCTAGCGTTGGGGGACGTCCCCCACGCAGTCTGCAAAGACAGACGCTGGCTGAAGTCATTGAGCCACGCTACACCGAACTGTTGAATCTGGTTAACGATGAAATTTTGCAATTGCAGGAGCAACTGCGTCAGCAAGGGGTGAAGCATCATCTGGCGGCAGGTATCGTGCTGACCGGTGGCGCCGCCCAGATTGATGGCCTGGCAGCCTGTGCGCAACGGGTGTTCCACACCCAGGTACGCATCGGCCAACCCTTGAACATCACGGGTCTGACGGATTATGCGCAGGAGCCTTACTACTCGACGGCGGTAGGTCTGCTGCACTATGGAAAAGAGTCTCACCTGAACGGTGAGACGGAAGTAGAAAAACGCGCCTCGGTGGGCAATTGGTTTAAACGCATCAATAGCTGGCTGAGAAAAGAGTTTTAATGTTTCAACAAAGAGATCATGCTGAGTAATCTTTTTATGATCTCGCAGCGACAGGCACAAAACGGAGAGAAACTATGTTTGAACCAATGGAACTAACCAATGACGCGGTGATTAAAGTCATCGGCGTCGGCGGCGGCGGTGGCAACGCCGTTGAACACATGGTGCGCGAGCGCATCGAAGGTGTTGAATTCTTCGCTGTGAACACGGACGCCCAGGCGCTCCGCAAAACGGCGGTTGGCCAAACCATCCAGATTGGTAGCGGTATTACCAAAGGTCTGGGTGCGGGCGCGAACCCTGAGGTGGGTCGCAATTCAGCGGAAGAAGACCGCGAAGCCCTGCGCGCAGCGCTGGACGGCGCAGACATGGTCTTCATCGCAGCCGGCATGGGCGGCGGTACCGGTACCGGTGCGGCGCCAGTGGTGGCTGAAGTGGCTAAAGATTTGGGTATTCTGACCGTGGCCGTGGTGACCAAGCCTTTCAACTTCGAAGGCAAGAAGCGCATGGCATTCGCGGAGCAGGGTATCGCTGAGCTGTCCAAACACGTGGACTCGCTGATCACCATCCCGAACGACAAGCTGTTGAAAGTGCTGGGGCGCGGGATCTCTCTGCTGGACGCGTTCGGTGCGGCCAACGACGTGTTGAAAGGCGCGGTGCAGGGTATCGCCGAGCTGATCACCCGTCCGGGCCTGATGAACGTCGACTTCGCCGACGTGCGCACCGTGATGTCCGAAATGGGCTACGCGATGATGGGTTCCGGCGTGGCTTGCGGTGAAGACCGTGCCGAAGAAGCGGCCGAAATGGCGATCTCCAGCCCGCTGCTGGAAGACATCGACCTGTCCGGCGCGCGCGGCGTGCTGGTCAACATTACCGCTGGCTTCGATCTGCGTCTGGATGAGTTCGAAACCGTGGGTAACACCATCCGTGCGTTCGCTTCCGACAACGCTACCGTGGTTATCGGTACCTCGCTGGATCCGGAAATGAACGACGAACTGCGCGTAACCGTGGTTGCAACCGGTATCGGTATGGACAAGCGTCCAGAAATCACTCTGGTGACCAATAAGCAGGCCAGCCAGCCAGTGATGGATCACCGTTATCAGCAGCACGGCATGTCGCCTCTGCCGCAGGAAGTGAAACCTGCCGCCAAGGTGGTCAACGACCAAGCTGCGCAGCCGAATAAAGAGCCCGACTATCTTGATATTCCAGCCTTCCTGCGTAAACAGGCAGACTAAGAATATCCTGAGAATTTGGAATCTCCGCTCTTTGTGCTAAACTGTCCCGCCGGCCATGCTGTATGCTTGGCTGGTAGGATGGATAACATTGCGAGATAAAACGATGATCAAACAAAGGACATTAAAACGTATTGTTCAGGCGACTGGCGTCGGTTTGCATACCGGCAAGAAAGTCACGCTGACAATGCGCCCAGCGCCGGCTAATACCGGGGTCATCTATCGTCGCACTGACTTGAATCCACCGGTTGATTTTCCGGCTGATGCAAAATCCGTGCGTGATACCATGCTCTGTACTTGCCTGGTGAATGAGCATGACGTGCGTATTTCGACCGTTGAGCACCTCAACGCCGCGCTGGCTGGGCTGGGCATCGACAACATCGTCATTGAAGTCGACGCCGCTGAAATCCCAATCATGGACGGCAGCGCCAGTCCGTTCGTGTTCTTGCTGCTGGATGCCGGCATCGAAGAGCTGAACTCGGCGAAGAAATTCCTGCGTCTGAAAGAGACCGTACGCGTTGAAGACGGCGACAAATGGGCCGAGCTGTCCCCGCACAACGGGTTCCGCCTGGACTTCACCATCGACTTCAACCACCCGGCTATCGACGCCAGCTCTCAGCGCTACCGTCTTGATTTCTCGGCTGAGTCGTTCGTGCGTCAAATCAGCCGTGCGCGCACCTTCGGGTTCATGCGCGACATTGAATACCTGCAGTCCCGCGGCCTGGCCCTGGGCGGCAGCTTCGATTGCGCCATCGTGGTAGATGACTATCGCGTGCTGAACGAAGACGGTCTGCGTTTCGAAGACGAATTCGTACGTCACAAAATGCTGGACGCCATCGGCGACCTGTTCATGTGCGGCCACAACATCATTGGCGCATTCACCGCGTTCAAGTCTGGCCACGCGCTGAACAACAAACTGCTGCAGGCCGTACTGGCCAAGCAGGAAGCGTGGGAATACGTGACCTTCCAGGACGAAGCCGAAATGCCGTTGGCATTCAAGGCGCCGTCTACCGTATTGGCGTAAGGTCCGAATTCCTCGCCTGCGAATAACGGCAGGCGCATCCCCTGAGAGCCTGATCATTCAGGCTCATGATGCCGGCTGTTTTGCAGTTTGTGTCGCTGATTACTTATCACGACTGGTTGTGTTGGTACCCTCTCCGGCCAATGCAGCCAGCCGTTCCAATATCTTGCGCAGTTTCTCCGGGCTACGGCTCGCCAACCCTCTCAGCTCTTCCGCACTTTCCAGACTCAAATGCCGCATCGGCACGGGTTTTTCCGGCGCTTTCTCTGCGTTTTGCACCTGGTTGCTGCCTTTCGCCATCAAGGCCGGATTAATCCTGATGTCGATCGACGACAATGATGGTAGAATTTGCGCTCGTAGTGCAGACAGCAAAGCGGGTTGTTCGTAGCGCAAGCGCATCATCCAACTGGCATTTGCCGTTTCGAGCACTAAAATACCCTGTCGGAAATTCGCGACGCGGCACCAGGGATGCAGGGGAGCGGGCAACAGGCCCTTCACTGCACGGTTAAGCTTGAGCAGCGCCACCGCGCGTTGCTGGACGTTATGCAGCGGCCCTTTGCTGCCGGCAGACGCGTCGTCGAACAGGACATCTAATAATTGTGGACGGCTATCGCGCATAATGGGCTCCGGCGGATTATAAACTCGTGATCGGTATTCTAAATCGTTGGCGACAATTTGGCAGACGTTATTTCTGGCCCCATCTCCTGTTAGGGATGGTTGCGGCCACGCTTGGCGCGTCTTCCAATTTGTCCGGCGCCCCCGATCAGGCCGCACTGCCGAATACGTCGTCCAGCCTTAACCGGCAAAATTCGGCCAATGGCACGTTCAACAGCCTGGCCCTGCTGCAGGACGCGCATCGCCGTCCTACCTTCAGCGTAGATTATTGGCAGCAACATGCGCTGCGCACCGTCATTCGTCACCTCTCTTTCGCGCTGGCGCCGCAGGCGGTTTATGCGCGGGTGCAGGAGAGCGAAGCCGAAGCGGAACCCCCTTTGCAGGTAGCGCAACTGGCGCTGCTGTCTACCCTCAACGCGCTGCTGACGCACGAGCCGAAACCGCCGACCATCATTCGCCACACTCACCTTGAGGTGCTGCCCACGCTGGCGCGCCACCAGACCGGCCTGTGGGTGGCGCAGGTGCAGGGCATTCGCGCCGGGCCCGCCGCCCTCGTCTGATCTCGCCCTTCGGGCACAAAAACCATAAATAATAGCAAGTTGACTGCCGTGTTCGGCGGTCATGACAGAGATATCAAACATCATGTTAGTGAAATTATTAACCAAAGTTTTTGGCAGCCGTAACGATCGTACCCTGCGCCGCATGCGCAAAGTGGTTGAGCAGATCAACCGCATGGAACCGGACATGGAAAAACTGTCCGATGACGAGCTGAAAGCGAAAACCAACGAGTTCCGCGCACGCCTGGAGAAAGGCGAGTCGCTGGACAGCCTGATCCCTGAAGCCTTCGCCGTGGTGCGCGAGGCGAGCAAGCGCGTGTTCGGCATGCGTCACTTCGACGTGCAGCTGCTGGGCGGCATGGTGCTGAACGACCGCTGCATCGCCGAGATGCGCACCGGTGAAGGTAAAACCCTGACCGCGACGCTGCCGGCCTACCTGAACGCCCTGAGCGGCCGCGGCGTGCACGTCGTGACCGTCAACGACTATCTGGCGCAGCGTGATGCCGAAAACAACCGTCCGCTGTTCGAGTTCCTCGGCCTGAGCATCGGCATCAACCTGCCGGGCATGCCGGCGCCGGCCAAGCGCGAAGCTTACGCCGCCGACATCACCTACGGCACCAACAACGAATACGGCTTCGACTACCTGCGCGACAACATGGCGTTCAGCCCGGAAGAGCGCGTGCAGCGCAAACTGCACTATGCGCTGGTGGATGAGGTGGACTCCATCCTGATCGATGAAGCGCGTACGCCGCTGATCATCTCCGGCCCGGCCGAAGACAGCTCTGAGATGTACATCAAGGTCAACAAGCTGATCCCTAAACTGATCCGCCAGGAAAAAGAAGACTCCGACACCTTCAAGGGTGAAGGGCACTTCTCGGTGGACGAGAAGGCGCGTCAGGTCCACCTGACCGAACGCGGTCTGATCCTGATCGAAGAGATGCTGGTGGACGCCGGCATCATGGATGAAGGCGAATCGCTGTACTCGCCGACCAACATCATGCTGATGCACCACGTTACCGCCGCGCTGCGCGCCCACGTGCTGTTCACCCGCGACGTGGACTACATCGTGAAAGATGGTGAAGTGATCATCGTCGATGAACACACCGGCCGTACCATGCAGGGCCGCCGTTGGTCCGACGGTCTGCACCAGGCGGTGGAAGCCAAAGAAGGCGTGGAGATCCAGAACGAGAACCAGACGCTGGCTTCGATCACCTTCCAGAATTACTTCCGTCTGTACGAGAAGCTGGCCGGGATGACCGGTACCGCCGATACCGAAGCCTTCGAATTCAGCTCGATCTACAAGCTGGACACGATCGTGGTGCCAACCAACCGTCCGATGATCCGTAAGGATATGCCGGATCTGGTGTACATGACCGAGAAAGAGAAGATCGGCGCCATCATTGAAGATATCCGCGAGCGTACCGCCAAAGGCCAACCGGTGCTGGTGGGTACCATCTCAATCGAGAAATCCGAAGTGGTGTCCCGTGAGCTGACCAAAGCGGGCATCGACCACAAGGTGCTGAACGCCAAATTCCACGCCATGGAAGCGGACATCGTCGCCCAGGCCGGCCAAAGCGGTGCGGTGACCATCGCTACCAACATGGCGGGCCGTGGTACCGACATCGTGCTGGGCGGCAGCTGGCAGGCCGAAGTGGCGCTGCTGGAAGAACCGACCGAAGAGCAGATCGAAGCTATCAAAGCCGCCTGGAAAGAGCGCCACGACGCGGTGCTGGCGGCGGGCGGCCTGCATATTATCGGCACCGAGCGCCATGAATCGCGCCGTATCGATAACCAGCTGCGCGGCCGTTCCGGTCGTCAGGGCGACGCCGGTTCATCCCGCTTCTACCTGTCGATGGAAGATGCCCTGATGCGTATCTTCGCCTCGGATCGCGTGTCCGGCATGATGCGTAAACTGGGTATGAAAGAAGGCGAAGCGATTGAGCACCCGTGGGTGACCAAGGCGATCGCCAATGCTCAGCGCAAGGTAGAGAGCCGCAACTTCGACATCCGTAAGCAGCTGCTGGAATACGACGACGTCGCCAACGATCAGCGCCGCGCCATCTACAGCCAACGCAACGAATTGCTGGACGTGTCCGACGTGAGCGAAACCATCGCCAGCATCCGCGAGGACGTGTTCAAGAGCACCATCGACAACTACATCACGCCGCAGTCGCTGGAAGAAGAGTGGGACATTCAGGGGCTGGAAGAGCGCCTGAAGAACGACTTCGATCTGGAGATGCCGATCGCCCAGTGGCTGGACAAAGAGCCGGAGCTGCACGAAGAGACGCTGCGCGAACGCATTCTGGAGAACGCCAAAGAGCAGTATCAGCGTAAGGAAGAAGTGGTCGGCAGCGAGATGATGCGCAACTTCGAGAAGGGCGTGATGCTGCAGACGCTGGATTCTCTGTGGAAAGAGCATCTGGCGGCGATGGACTACCTGCGCCAGGGTATCCACCTGCGCGGTTACGCGCAGAAGGATCCGAAGCAGGAGTACAAGCGTGAATCCTTCAACATGTTCGCCACCATGCTGGAATCGCTGAAATATGAAGTGATCAGCGTGCTGAGCAAGGTACAGGTGCGGATGCCGGAAGAGGTGGAAGCGCTGGAACAGCAGCGCCGTGAAGAGGCCGAGCGTCTGGCGCAGCAGCAACAGCTGAGCCACCACGACGAGAACGCGCTGGCGACTGAAGATCCGAATGCGCCGGCGACCGCCGAGCGTAAAGTGGGCCGCAACGATCCTTGCCCATGCGGTTCCGGCAAGAAATACAAGCAGTGCCACGGTCGCCTGCAGTAATGCCGGCCGCGGTTGACCGATAACACCCAGGGGTTCAGCTTGCTGAGCCCCTGTTTTTTTGACACCCATCAGGAGGGTGAGATGAAACATCTGAATATCGCCGTGGGCATCATCCGTAATGCTCAGCGGGAAATTTTTATTACCCGCCGCGCCGCTGACGCGCACATGGCCGGATTCTGGGAGTTTCCCGGCGGCAAGATCGAACAGGGTGAAACGCCGGAACAGGCGTTGAGCCGCGAGCTGCGGGAAGAGACCGGTATCGAAGCCGAACGCGCCGAACTGCTGGAGGTGGTGGAGCACCGCTTCAGCGATCGTATCGTGACGCTGAATTTTTATCTGGTAGAAGCCTGGGCGGGTGAGCCGTTCGGCCGTGAGGGGCAACCGATGCGCTGGGTAAAACAGGCGGATCTGCGTGAAGACGAGTTCCCGGAAGCCAATGTCGGCATTATTCAATTGCTGGTGGCGCAGGCGAACGCCGCGCAATAACCAGTTTGGCCTGGCGTCCGCCAGGCCAATAGCGGGCGATCAGCGATCGTCCATTTCACTCCAGTCTTCGCTTTCCGACAGATCGCTGTTGCTCGGAATGCGCTTCTCTTCATCGGCCCACTCGCCGAGATCGATCAGCTGGCAGCGTTTGCTGCAAAACGGCCGGAATGGGCTGACTTCACCCCAAACCACGCCGGTGCCACAGGTTGGGCATTTTACTACGGTCGTCATAACGGTTCCTTACGCCTTCTGTCAGTGCTGAGAAGGCTTTCTTTCACAAGTTCAACAACAGGCCAGTTCGAACGTCAGGCGTTCAGGCACCGCGCCATTTTCGCTATCCAGCGGCAGGAAACGAATGGCATAGCGCGTCTTATGGCCGGAAATCTGCGGATAAAGCTGCGGTGCCAGATGGAGGCGCAAGCGCAGCAGATCCGCCCCTTCGGCGTTGTCCTGGAAAAAACCGTTCAGACTGATTTGATTGCGGAACGGCCCGGATTGGCGGATCAGATCCAACACCATGATCAGCGCCTGGTTCAGCGGATCCAGCGACTGCAGCCAGGCGGCGACGTCGGCATCGCGATCCTGCTGCGGCGCGTGCATCCACATGTGCAGGGTCGGCAGATCAAAGCTGCAGCAGCCGCCGGGAATATTCAGACGCTGGCGCACCAGGCCGATCAGCCGGTCTTCGCGCAGCGCCTGGCCGAGGCGCGGCGCCGCCATCAGCGCCGATGAGCGCGACTTCAGCTGGCCACGCAGCTGGTCGATCAGCGCCATATCCACGCCCGGCACATCGGCCCAGGCCAACAGTTTCTGCTGCTGGCGTTCCAACTCTTTGAGCAGTTCGGTGCGTACTTCGCCGCGCTCCAGCACGTCCAGCAAATCGGAGACGGTGCGAAAGAAGGTGAGGGCGATGGCGGTCTCGCTCAGGGCGCGTTGGCCGTGCAGCTGTTGCAGCAGGAATTCGATGCGCAGCCAGGTGCGCATTTTTTCGTTCAGCGGGTGTTCAAAGAGAACGGTTGGGGAAACATCACTCATGCAGTTTAATCCTGTTGGGGCGCTGTTGCCGCCAGTTCAAGGTAGCGACGATGCAGTGCGGCGACCTGTGGCTCTATCCCCTGAGCGGCGCCGCTGTTGTCAATAATGTCATCCGCCACGGCGAGGCGCTGCTGGCGCGTGGCCTGGGCGGCGAGAATGCTCTGCGCTTGCTCACGGCTGACGCCGTCGCGCGCGATGGTGCGAGCCAGCTGGGTTTCGGCGTCGACGTCGATCACCAGCACCCGATCGGCGCGATCCTGCAGACCGTTTTCCACCAGCAGCGGCACCACCCACAGCGCGTACGGGCTGGTGGCCTGCGCCAGTTGGCGCTGGGTTTCACGGTGTATCAGCGGGTGCAGCAGCTGGTTCAGCCAGGTTTTGTCATCGGGATGGCTGAAGATGCGCTGACGCAGCGCAGCGCGGTTCAACGCGCCGTCCGGCAGCAACATTTCATTACCAAATCTTTCGGCGATCGCGGCCAAGGCAGGGGTGCCCGGCTCGACGACCTGACGGGCGATCACGTCGGCGTCGACAAGGGTTGCGCCGTGGCGCGCAAAGGCGTTCGCGACGGTCGTCTTGCCGCTGCCTATGCCCCCGGTCAACGCAACAATGTAGGCCATGGTGTTAGGTGCATCCGATGTTCATAAAAAAATAATAGTCGAATCATAAAGCGATCGCGCAGAAGTGCAAGTCGGCAGGCGGCGCTTGCGCATCGGCACCGATCGGGTGGCAAGAAAAAACGCAGCGGCACGGCAAAAATGAGCGGGCAATCACACTGCGATTATGCAGGTAAATTTGTCAGATTGTAGCGTAAATAAAGGCGAATTCGCAGTCTTGTTCGGCGATTATTAGCGCGTATTATAACGTCACTGGAACTGGCATTAATCTCGCCGCCGTCTTTTTGCGCCACTGGAAAGCCGCCGGGCAGAGGTTCGAATATCCTCCTTGCGATCCGTCGCCATTAACCAGGAAATCATAAGTCATGCGTATTGAAGAAGATTTGAAGTTGGGCTTTAAAGACGTGTTGATCCGCCCTAAGCGCTCCACGCTGAAAAGCCGCTCCGAGGTTGAACTGGAACGTCAGTTTGCCTTCAAGCATTCAGGTTGCAGCTGGTCCGGCGTGCCGATTATCGCGGCCAACATGGACACGGTGGGCACCTTCCGCATGGCCGAGGCCCTGGCTTCTTTCGACGTTCTCACCGCCGTACACAAACATTACAGCGTCGAGCAATGGGCTGACTTCGTGCAGCGCATGCCGGAATCGGTGCTGCGCCACGTGATGGTTTCCACCGGCACCTCCGAAGCCGACTTCGCCAAAATGCAGCAGATCCTGGCCCTGTCTCCGGCGCTGAAATTCATCTGTATCGACGTGGCCAACGGCTACTCTGAACACTTTGTCGCCTTCCTGCAGAAAGCGCGCGAAGCCTGCCCGGATCACGTCATCTGCGCAGGTAACGTGGTCACCGGCGAGATGGTGGAAGAGTTGATCCTCTCCGGCGCCGACATCGTTAAAGTTGGCATCGGCCCGGGGTCGGTATGCACCACCCGCGTGAAGACCGGCGTGGGCTACCCGCAGCTGTCGGCGGTGATCGAATGCGCCGACGCGGCCCATGGGTTGGGCGGCCAAATCGTCAGCGACGGCGGCTGCTCGGTGCCGGGCGATGTCGCCAAAGCCTTCGGCGGCGGCGCGGACTTCGTGATGCTGGGCGGCATGCTGGCCGGCCACGACGAGTGCGAAGGCACCGTGGTGGAAGAGAACGGCGAGAAGTTCATGCTGTTCTACGGCATGAGCTCCGAGTCGGCGATGAAGCGCCACGTCGGTGGCGTAGCGGAGTATCGCGCGGCCGAAGGGAAAACCGTCAAGCTGCCGCTGCGGGGCGAGGTGGAGTTTACCGTGCGCGATATCCTCGGCGGCCTGCGTTCCGCCTGCACCTACGTCGGCGCCGAGCGTCTGAAAGAGCTGACCAAGCGCACCACCTTTATCCGCGTGGCGGAGCAGGAAAACCGCGTCTTCGGCAGCAAATAAGCCGCAGCTTGCATTCGGGCGCCGCGCACCGCGTCGCCCGCTATCCTCTTCTTTATCCCAGCACGCTGCCCAGTTGAAAGATAGGCAGATACATGGCGATCACCAAAGCGCCGACAATCCCGCCCACCACCAGCATCAGCAGCGGCTCCAGCGTTTGCGCCAGCGTATCGGCCAGCTCGTGCGTCTGCCGTTCATACCACTGCGCCAACTTATCCAGCAAGGCGTCCAGCGAACCGGACTCCTCGCCCACCCGCACCAGCTGCCGGCACAGTGGCGGAAACAGCGGTTGCAGACTCAGGGCCTGATGAAACGCTTCGCCTTCGGCGATCTGCCGTTGCACCTGCTCCAGCGCCTGCCGGTACAGCAGATGATCCGCCGCCAGCGCCGCCGCGTTCAAGCCTTCCACCAGCGTCAGCCCCGCGCGTTGGGTCATGGTCAGGATACGAAACGTTTGGCTCAGCGCGCCGCCGTTCACCAGCCGGGCAATCAGCGGCAGGCGCAGCAAGGCGGCCTGTTCGCGTTGGCGCCACGGAGGGCGCGGATGCAACCAGCGGAAGTAGCCGAACAGCGACGCGCCGAGCAGCAGCGCCAAATAGGGGCCAACGGCGATCAGCAGCGCGGACAGCCCCAATAACCCTTGGGTAAACCAAGGCAGCGGCGCATCGAACGACTGATAAACCTTGGCAAATTCCGGCAGCACCATCACCAGCATCAGCACGCTGACCAGCAGCGCCACCGCACAGATGAAAAGGGGATACCGCAGCGCTTTGGTCACTTTGCGGCGCAGCAGGTGCTGAGCCTCCTGCTGTTGCGCCAACTGCAGGCAGCAGCGATCGAGGTTGCCGGTCAGTTCGCCGATGGCGATCAGTTGGCGATAGATCGGTGGAAAAACGCCTGGTTGCGCGGCAAGGCTTTCGGAGAGCGGCTGCCCTTCGCGCACCTGTTCTGCCAACAGGCGCAACAGGCAACGCCAGGCTGCCGAAGGGTGCTCTGCCGCCAGAAGCTGCAGCGTATTGACCAGCGGCAGCCCGGCCTGCAACAAGGTAGCGAGCTGGCGGGTGAAGTGGATTAAGGGTTCTCCGCGCCATTGGCCGGGCGTGACGCGTTTGCCGTGCCCGATCCGCCAAGGTTGCAGGCCTTGTTCGATCAGCAACCTGCTCACCTGCCGCTTTTCATCGCTCATCAGTTCGCCGCTGCGTAAGGCGCCCTGAGCGTCGAAGGCCTGCCACAGAAACAACCGGCGCGCTTTCATGGCGTGGTTACGCCGAGCCGGACGACGTCGATGACGCGGTACAGTTCTTCCAGCGAGGTCGTGCCTTCGGCGGCCAGCGCCAGACCCGCCTGCAGCAGCGAAAGCTGCCCCTGTTCGCGGGCGATATCCGCCAGCAGACTGGGAGCGGCGTTCGCCAGCAATGCTGCCTGAATTTCCGGCGTAATGGCCAACAGTTCATACACGCCGATGCGCCCATAGTAGCCGCCGAAGCAGTGCTCGCAGCCGTCGGCACGCCAGGCGGTCAGCGGTTCCGGCCAGATCGCGGTGGGAAAATGCGTCGGCTGGCTGTGCGGGTAGCGGCAGTGGCGACACAGCCTGCGCACCAGCCGCTGGGCGACGACCAGCTTCAGGCAGCCGGCGAGCAGGTAGCCGGGGATACCCATGTGCATCAGCCGCGTCAGGGTCTCGCCGGTGGAGTTGGTATGCAGCGTCGACAGCACCAGGTGGCCGGTTTGCGCGGCCTTGACCGCGATCTCGGCGGTTTCCGCATCGCGGATCTCGCCGATCATGATGACGTCCGGATCCTGGCGCAGCAGGGCGCGCAGCACTCGGGCGAAGCTCAGCTCGGTTTTGGCGTTGATCTGGGTCTGATTAACGCCGAACAGCGGGATCTCGACCGGATCCTCGACGCTGCACAGGTTGCTCTGCGCATCGTTCAACTGGCGCAGACCGCTGTACAGCGTCACCGTCTTGCCGCTGCCGGTCGGGCCGGTCACCAGGATCAAACCTTGCGGGCAGGTTAACGCCGCCGCGTAGCGCGCCAGATCCGCCCGGCTCATGCCCAGTTGGTCCAGCGGCAGCTCTTGCTGCTCGCCCTGCTGAACGCGCAGCACCACTTTTTCGCCGTGTAGCGTCGGCAGAGTGGCGATACGCATGGCATAGCGCGCGCTGTCCAGCGTCAGGCTGAGCTGCCCGTCCTGAGGCTGACGGCGCTCGGCGATATCCAGCTGCCCGAGGATCTTCAGCCGGGCGATGAGGCGCGCGGCCAGCTGCGGCGGCGGTGAGGCGAGGGTTTGCAGCACGCCGTCGATGCGCAGACGAATGCGAAAATGCTGCCGAAAGGGCTCGAAGTGGATGTCCGAGGCGCGGCGCTGAATAGCCAGGCGCAGCGTCTGGTTGATGAACTGTACCACCGGCGCATCGCCGTCGTCGGGGTAGGCGATGTCGGTCGTGTCCTCTTCGGCCGTCAATGGCGCCGGGAGCGGCTCGTGGTGCTGGTTCAGCGCCATCTCCAGCCTGGCCGCCGGCCATTGTTCCAAATGGATGCGCTTGCCGGTGGCGAAACGCAGCGCCGCCAGCAGCCCCTGCGGCGCTTCTTCGCTGAGCGCGACCGTCAGGGTGGTCGGGTCTTCGCTCAGCGCCAGCGCCTGATAGCGCCGGCACAGGGCGTGAACCTCTTCGCTGATTTGCGCATTCATCGCCGTTACTCCGCCGCGTTGTCGAAGCGGAAGACTTCCTGGCACACCTCAACCAGCGTCGCGTTTTCGCTGCTGCACAGCCGGGTCCAGCGGGTCAGTCCATCGGCGTTCGACTTGGGGGTTAATGCCACCGCCAGGCCCTGCAGCGTTTGGCTGCCGGTCAGCGTGATCACGCCTTTGACGACTTTCACCCCGCTGACATAGCGCGACGTGCCGCCGGTGGGAATGCCTTTGCTGCCGGCCTCGCAGCCGGCGGGCGTGCCTTCGTCCAGCACGCACAGCTCGACCGCCATTTTATACGGCGCCATGGTTTGCAGCATGTCGGTCATCGCCGCTTTCTGGATGTAGCGCTGGTAGGCGGGAATGCCGATGGCGCTGAGGATGGCGATGATGGCGATCACCACCATCAGTTCTATCAGGGTAAAGCCGCGTTGCGTTTCCATGCGTTGTTTCCTCCATTGGGGTGTGGAAGACAACGGTAGCGGCTTGCTCGGGGGCACGGCGAGGGGCTTTTACGCGTTTCTCGGCGCGCCTCCATCAGTAATGATGTGGTTTGCAGCGGTGAAAAAAACGGTGAGAGGGGGTTCGCAATTTTACGGTGACGCCCCCGGCGGCGGCCGGGGGCGAGGGGATCATTTGAAGCGCATCGACAGATCGAGTGCAGTGATGTGCTTGGTCAGCGCGCCGACCGAAATGTAATCCACGCCGGTGTTGGCGAAGGTGCGCAGCGTCTCACTGGTGACGTTGCCGGACACTTCCAGCTGGGCGCGGCCCTGGGTTTGGGCGACCGCCTGACGCATCATCTCGACGCTGAAGTTGTCCAGCATGATGATGTCGGCGCCGGCATCCAGCGCCTGCTGCAGTTCATCGAGCGATTCGACTTCCACTTCCACCGGCACGTCGGCGTGCAGCCAGAAGGCTTTTTCCACTGCGTTTTTGATCGAGCCGGAGGCGATGATGTGGTTTTCCTTGATCAGGAAGGCATCGGACAGCCCCAGCCGGTGGTTGCTCCCGCCCCCGCACAGCACGGCGTATTTCAGCGCGGTGCGCAGGCCGGGCAAGGTTTTGCGGGTATCGAGCAGGCGAGTCCGGGTCCCTTCCAGCAGGGCCACGTAGCGGCTGACCTCGGTCGCCACGCCGGAGAGCGTCTGCACGAAGTTCAGCGCGGTGCGCTCGCCGGTCAGCATCACCCGCGCCGGGCCGCGCAGCCGGCAGAGCGGTTGGTTCGGCGTCAGACGGTCGCCGTCCGCCACCAGCCACTCCACCTGCACCTGATTGCCCAACTGAATAAAGACTTCGTTCAGCCAGCGGCGGCCACAGAACACGCCGGCTTCGCGGGTGATGACGGTGGCTTCGGCCTGTTTGTCTGCCGGTAACAATTGCGCGGTAATATCGCGCCCGGCGTCGACTTCCCCCCCCAGGTCTTCGCGCAGCGCCTGGGCGACGGCATAGGGAATATCACTTTCAATTCGTTCAAGAAGCTCGGTGCGGCGACTGTCGGCACTGTAGCGGCGTGTCGGCATGGAAAACTCCGAAATGGACGGTTAGATCGTAGGGGAACATGCTACTCTGTTGCAGGAATAAGTACCACCGCAGAGAGGTGTCTGATGCAGTTGGAAAATGGCTGGATTGTCGGGGTGACGCGAGTGCTCTCGCCGCACTGCGATCGGCGCCCGGATGACGAGCCGCCCTCGCTGTTGGTCATCCACAACATCAGCTTGCCGCCCGGCGAATTCGGTGGCCCCTATATCGACCAGCTGTTCACCGGCACGCTCGACCCTGCGCAGCACCCTTATTTCGCCGATATCCATCAGCTGCGGGTGTCGGCGCATTGCCTGATTCGCCGCGGCGGAGAGATCGTGCAGTATGTGCCCTTCGACCAACGCGCCTGGCACGCGGGCGTTTCCCTGTATCAGGGGCGCGATCGGTGCAATGATTTCTCCATCGGCATCGAGCTGGAAGGGACTGACCAGTTGCCCTACACCGAGGCGCAATATCGCACGCTGCAGGCGGTCACCGTGCTGCTGGCCGAACATTACCCACCGCTGGCGGCCAATATCGCCGGGCATTGCGATATCGCCCCCGGCCGCAAGACCGATCCCGGGCCGGCGTTCGATTGGGATCGCTATCTGGCATCTCTGGAACAACGCGGCGCGCCCGCCGACGCTATGCTTGAGACAAGAAAAAGGGAGAGGAATCGCTAATGACGCTGTTTACGCTGTTGCTGGTTTTGGCCTGGGAACGCCTGTTCAAGCTGGGAGAGCACTGGCAGCTGGATCATCGCCTCGAAGTGGTATTTCAGCGGCTGCATCGGGTTTCGCTGGCGCAGACACTGGCGATGACCGCCGCCTGGATGGTGATCGTCTGGGGCGTTCTGTGGCTGTCGCACGGGCTGTTCTTCGGCGTGGTGACGCTGCTGCTGTGGATCGTCATCGATCTGCTGTGTGTCGGCGCCGGCATCAAGCGCAAACACTACCGCGCCTACCTGAAAGCGGCGCGGCAGGGGGATATCCACGCCAGCGATCAGATGGCGGAAGAGCTGGCGTTGATCCACGGCTTGCCGGTGGACTGCAGCGAAGAGCTGCGCCTGCGCGAGCTGCAAAACGCGCTGCTATGGATTAACTTCCGTTATTACCTGGCGCCGCTGTTCTGGTTCGTGGTCTTTGGGCCGTACGGGCCGATCGCGCTGGCGGGGTATGCCTTCCTGCGCGCCTATCAAACCTGGCTGGCGCGCCACAATACGCCGCTGGAGCGTTCGCAATCGGGCATCGATCACCTGTTGAACTGGCTGGACTGGATCCCGGTGCGTTTGGCCGGGGTGGCCTATGCGCTGTTCGGCCACGGCGAACGCGCGTTGCCGGCCTGGTTCGCCTCGCTGGGGGATCGGCATTCGTCGTCGTATCAGGTGCTGACGCGGCTGGCCCAGTTCTCGCTGGCGCGCGATCCGCATATGGATCCGGTGCAAACGCCGCGGGCGGCGGTGACGCTGGCGCGCAAGGTGACGATGATCATCGTGGTGGTGGTGGCGCTGTTGACCATTTACGGCACGCTGCTTTAAGCCGCTGAGAAAAACAAAACGGGCGCCGAGGCGCCCGTTTTGTTTGGCCATTCGGCCGGGATTACAGCTTGGCGAAGCAGCGACGTGCGGCGTCGATGGTGCGCTGGATGTCTTCCTTGCTGTGCGCCACGGACATGAAGCCCGCTTCGAAGGCGGACGGCGCCAGATACACCCCTTCTTCCAGCATCAGGTGGAAGAAACGCTTGAAGCGTTCCACGTCGCACTGCATCACGTCCTGGTAGCAGGTGACCGCCGGCGCGTCGGTGAAGAACAGGCCGAACATGCCGCCAACGTTGTTGACCACCAGCGGAATATTCTCCTCCTGCGCCGCGTGCAGCAGGCCAGCGGCCAGCATCTCGGTCAGTTCGGTCAGCGTCTGGTGCACGCCGACCTGTGAGACTTCGGTCAAACAAGCGTAGCCCGCCGCCATGGCGATCGGGTTGCCGGACAGGGTGCCGGCCTGGTAGACCGGGCCGGTGGGCGCCAGCGCGTCCATCACCTCGCGACGGCCGCCGAAGGCGCCCACCGGCATGCCGCCGCCGATGATTTTGCCGAGGCAGGTCAGATCCGGTTCGACGCCGTAATAGGATTGCGCGCCGGCCAGCGCGACGCGGAAGCCGGTCATCACTTCGTCGATGATCAAGAGCGCGCCGTACTTGTCGCACAGGGCGCGCAGGCCCGGCAGGAATTCTGGCAGCGGCGGCACGCAGTTCATGTTGCCGGCGACCGGCTCGACGATAATACAGGCGATCTCGGACGGGTACTGTTCGAAGGCGGCGCGCACCGAATCCAGATCGTTATAGGTGCAGGTCAGAGTGTGCTTGGCGAAGTCGGCCGGCACGCCCGGTGAGTTCGGCTGGCCGAGGGTCAGCGCGCCGGAGCCGGCTTTCACCAGCAGGCAGTCGGCGTGGCCGTGATAGCAGCCTTCGAACTTGATGATTTTATCGCGGTTGGTGTAGCCGCGCGCCAGGCGGATGGCGCTCATGGTGGCTTCGGTGCCCGAGTTCACCATGCGCACCATATCCATCGTCGGCACCAGCTCGGTGACCAGCTGCGCCATTTTGACTTCCATCTCGGTCGGCGCGCCGAAGCTCAGGCCGCGCTGCGCCGCTTCGATCACCGCGTCGCGGATCGCCGGGTGGTTATGCCCCAGCACCATCGGCCCCCAGGAACCGACATAGTCGATATAGGCCTTGCCGTCGGCATCGAACAGGTAAGCCCCGTCTGCCCGCTCGATAAACAGCGGCACACCGCCCACGCCGGTGAATGCACGCACCGGAGAGTTTACCCCGCCGGGGATCAACTGTTGCGCCTGGGCGTACAGACTTTCGGACTTGCTGTGTAGGCTCATAAATCGGCTCCTGGATTCTCTTTTGAATGATTTGACCGCGCTATTCTAGAGGAGAGCGCCGCGTTATGAAACGATCACAGTCAGATACCATTAACGGCAGCGTCCGCCGCCAGGTTGGGGTAGAATTATCGCCCTGCCTATTTGTATTACAAATTACCTGACGAATCACTCGCGATGACAGAATCACAATCACAGCCAGTCGGGACGTTGAGCCCGCGTCTGCGCCGCAGCGATGCGGTGCGTCAGTTTATTCGCCGCGATAAAACCCCGGTGGCGATCCTGGTGATGGCCGCGCTGGTGGGGGCGCTGGCCGGTTTGCTCGGCGTGGCCTTCGATAAAGCGGTGGAGTGGGTGCAGCAGCAGCGGTTGGCTTCGCTGGCGCAGGTCGCCGACTCCTGGCTTCTGGTGTGGCCCCTGGCGTTTATCCTGTCCGCCGCGCTGGCGGCGCTGGGCTATTACCTGGTGCGGCGCTTTGCGCCTGAGGCGGGCGGCTCGGGCATTCCGGAAATCGAAGGCGCGCTGGAAGAGCTGCGGCCGGTACGCTGGTGGCGCGTGATCCCGGTAAAATTCATCGGCGGTATGGGCACCCTGGGGGCGGGCATGGTGCTGGGGCGCGAAGGGCCCACGGTGCAAATGGGCGGCAACGTCGGGCGCATGGTATTGGACGTGCTGCGCATTCGCGGCGCCGAGGCGCGTCATACGTTGCTGGCGACCGGGGCCGCCGCCGGGTTGTCCGCCGCGTTCAACGCGCCGCTGGCCGGCATCTTGTTCATCATCGAAGAGATGCGGCCGCAGTTCCGCTACAACCTGATCTCGATTAAAGCGGTGTTTATCGGCGTTATCATGTCGAGCGTGGTGTTCCAGCTGTTTAACGGCCAGGGGGCGGTGATCGCGGTCGACAAACTTTCTTCGGCGCCCATCAATACCCTGTGGCTCTATCTGGTGTTGGGGGCAATCTTCGGCGCGGTGGGCGTGGGGTTCAACGCGCTGATCTTCCGCACCCAAGACATGTTCGCGCGCCTGCACGGCGGCAGAATGCGCAATGTCTTGCTGATGGGCGGGCTGCTCGGCGGCGTGTGCGGCATTCTGGGGCTGATCCAGCCGGAGGCGGCGGGCGGCGGCTTTGGGCTGATCCCGATCGCCGCGGCGGGCAACTACAGCGTCGGCATGTTGATGTTTATCTTTATCACCCGCATCTTCACCACGCTGCTGTGCTTCGGTTCCGGCGCGCCGGGCGGCATCTTCGCGCCGATGCTGGCGTTGGGCACGCTGTTCGGCACCGCCTTCGGGCTGGCGGGGGCACATCTGTTCCCGCAGTACGGCATCGAGGCGGGCACCTTCGCCATCGCCGGCATGGGGGCGCTGTTCGCCGCCACGGTGCGCGCCCCGCTGACCAGCATCGTGCTGGTGCTGGAAATGACCGACAACTACCAGCTTATTTTACCGATGATCATTACCTGCCTCGGCGCCACGGTGGTGGCGCAGCTGCTCGGCGGCAAGCCGCTGTATTCGTCGATCCTGGCCCGCACGCTGCAAAAGCAGGAGGCGCAGCTGGCGCGGGAGGCGGCGCAGAAAACAAGTAAGGAAAATACAACAAATGCGGTGAATACTTGAACGCAACACTCAGGTATCGGATAATCGTTAATATTAATCAGGCAGCCATAGTCGCGATCTGATGCTGAACAATGTTGGGAGTAAAGAGTATGAGTGATCAAACGGCACTGCCCCTGCAATTTACCGAGGCAGCAGCAAACAAGGTTAAGTTCCTGATTGCTGACGAAGAAAACCCGAACCTGAAGTTGCGGGTTTACATTACCGGCGGCGGCTGCAGCGGATTCCAGTACGGCTTCACTTTTGACGACAAGGTCAACGATGGCGACATGACCATCGAGAAGCAGGGCGTGGCGCTGGTGGTCGATCCGATGAGCCTGCAGTATCTGGTCGGCGGTTCGGTGGACTACACCGAAGGGCTGGAAGGATCGCGCTTTGTGGTGACCAACCCGAATGCCAAAACCACCTGCGGTTGCGGTTCGTCGTTCAGCATCTGAGTTTGCCTGTCAGAACATCAACCCGCTCGCCTTACGGCCGGCGGGTTTTTTTATGCCTACCCTTCCACGAGAATCACTTCCGTGCCGTTCTCCTGCGCCGGACGGCCGCGAGTGATGCGCGGCTGCTCAGCGTTCGAGAATAAAGGCGGGCAGCTTGAGATGCCAGCGAATGGCCGCCAGCCGAATGGCCAGGGTGATGAGCATGCCCAGCATCATGGCCTGTTGCAGCGGCATGTTGAAGGTGTAGAACGCCGTGGCGTGCACGATGCCGCCGATGATGCAGGCGGTGGCGTAAATTTCGGTGCGCAGGATCATCGGGATCTCGCGCGCCAGCACGTCGCGGATAATGCCGCCGCCGACGCCGGTGATCACCCCCATGCAGATCGCCACCAGCGGGCCGGTGCCGGCCGCGAAGGCCTTGTTGACGCCGATGCCGACGAACACCGCCAGCCCGACGGCGTCCAGCACCGGCAGCACCCACTTCGGCAGGCGGCGCGGCTGGCGCACCAGCAGCAGCGTCAAGACGCAGGTGATCATCGCCACAACCAGATCGGTGGGATCCTTGACCCAAAATACCGGGCCGTTGGCCAGCGCCATGTCGCGGATGGTGCCGCCGCCGACCGCGGTGACCACGCCCAATACCAGAACGCCGAACGGATCCATGCGCAGCTTGCCGGCCAATAGCACGCCGGAGACGGCGAACACCGCCGTGCCGAGAATATCCAACCAGAACACCAGCATCAGCGGATCTCCGCCAGCTGGCGGCACAGCTGCTGCGCCGCCAACAGGATGCGCGGCCCGCCGCGATTGAACCAGTCTTCGTTCAGCGCGATCACCGGCACCTGCAGCTGCGGTGCCCAGAAGGCTTTCACATTGGCGGCCTCTTTCTCGCCGCCGGTGATGACGATGGCCTGCGGCTGACGTGCCAGCACCTGCTCGCGGCTGATCTGCGGCCAAGGGGTGCGGCTGTCGGCGAAGACGTTCTGCCCGCCGCACAGCGCCAGCACCTGGCTTTGCAATGTGGCGCCGGAGCTGGTGAACAGCGGCTGGGTGCCGAACTGCAGCAGCACGCGCCGTGGCGAGTTAGCGGCGTACTGTTGCTTGAGAGCGGCGAACTGGTGGCGAAGGCCGTCCGCCGCCTGATGCGCCTGCTCCGGGTGCGGGCTGTAGCGCGCCAGCTTATCCAGCAAGCCGGCGATCCCTTCGAGATTGTCGGCGTCCGCATAGAAGATCGGGATGCCGAACGCGGCGAGCTGATCCAACGCGCGTTGTGGATTACCGCCGCGCCAGGCGAGGATCAGATCCGGCTTGAGCGCCAGCACCCGCTCCAGATTGATGCCCTGCCAGGAGGCTACCTGCTCCAGCCTGGCGGCCTGCGGCGGGTAATCGGAATAGGCGCTCGCCGCCACCAGCACATCGCCCATGCCGGCGGCATAGGCGAGTTCGGTGGCGTTGGGCGCCAGGCTGATCACCCGCTGGGCGGCGCCGACCGGCAGGGCCAGCCAGAGCGCCAACAGACAGAGCATCGAGGTGAAGCGCTGCCTCACATCAACCGCGCTTGGCCAGGGTTTGCAGCATGGCGTTGACCATCAGCGTGGACTGCTTGGCCGCTACCACCAGGAACTCGTCAAAGCTCATGTGCGATTCGCTGTCGGCGACGTCGGAAATGGCGCGCACCACCACGAACGGCGTGCCGAACAGATGGCAGACGTGGGCGATCGCCGCGGCTTCCATTTCCACGGCGGCGACGCGCGGGAAGGTGGCGCGGATGCGCGCCAGCGGCTCGGCGCCGTTGATGAAGGCGTCACCGCTGCAGATCAGGCCGCGCACCGCGTGCAGATCCAGCTGTTTGATGCAGCTTTCCGCCAGCGCGATCAGCGCATCATCGGCGACGAACGCCGCCGGGCAGCCGGCCATCTGGCCCGGCTCGTAGCCGAAGGCGGTGACGTCGGCGTCGTGGTAGCGCACTTCTTCCGACACCACGATGTCGCCCACGCGCAGCGTGCTGGCCAGGCCGCCGGCGGAGCCGGTATTGATCACCACGTCGGGGCTGCAGTGCTCCAGCAACAGGGTGGTGCCCATGGCCGCAGAGACTTTGCCGATGCCGGATTTCAGCAGGGCCACGTCAACGCCGCCGATCTGGCCGGTGTAGATTTCGCAGCCCGCGCGCTGGATGGTTTGACGGTTTTCGATTTGATCGCGCAGCAGGGTGACTTCCTGCTCCATTGCGCCGATGATGCCTACTTTCATAAATAACACTCGCTGATTGGCCGTGAGAATTGCGGCATAGTCTATCATGGCTGTGTATCAGAGATAATGCGTTGCATCCGCTGCCGGGAATTGTTATCACGGGGGCAGGGCGCAACGGCGGAGAAACAGATGTCCGGGATCGACTTCAAGCAAAAAATCAGCTTCCAACGGCCTTTCAGCAAACCGATCGAGGCCGAGGAAGAGTACGACATCGTGCGGCAGTTCGAGAGCGATCGCGGGCGCATCGTCAACTCGGCCGCCATTCGCCGTCTGCAGCAAAAAACCCAGGTGTTTCCGCTGGAGCGCAACGCGGCGGTGCGCAGCCGCCTGACGCACTCGATGGAGGTGCAGCAGGTCGGGCGCCATATCGCCAAAGAGATCCTCAACCGCTTCAAACAGGCGGGGAAGATCGACGAACTCGGCCTGACCCGGCTGCTCGATCCGTTTGAAAGCATCGTGGAAATGGCCTGCCTGATGCACGACATCGGCAATCCGCCGTTCGGTCATTTCGGCGAATCGGCGATCAATGACTGGTTCGCCCAGCGGCTCGATCCCGCCAGCTGCGGCAGTGAGCCGGGCAGCCACGATCGCTGCCAGGTGGCGACGCTGCGCCTGCATGAAGGGGAGAGCGATCTGAACCGGCTGCGCAGCCGGATCCGTCAGGATCTCAGCCACTTCGAGGGCAACGCCCAGGCGATCCGCATGGTGTACAGCCTGCTCAAGCTCAACCTGACCTACGCGCAGGTCGGCTGCATTTTGAAATACACCCGCCCGGCCTACTGGGCGAGCGACATCCCCGCCAGCCACAGTTACCTGATGAAAAAGCCCGGCTACTATCTGGCGGAAGAAGCCTTCGTCGATCGGCTGCGGCGTGAGCTGCATATGGGCGAGTTCGATCGTTTCCCGCTGACCTACATTATGGAGGCCGCCGACGATATCTCGTACTGCGTGGCCGATCTGGAAGACGCGGTGGAGAAGAGCATTTTCACCGTCGAGCAGCTGTATCAGCACCTGATTCAGGAATGGGGCGAGGTGGCGCCGGGCGATCTGTTCGACAAGACCGTCGCCAGCGCGTTTCGCAAGATCGATCGCGGCGGCGCGCGGCGCAGCGCGGAAGATCAGTTCTTCATGTATCTGCGGGTGTTTACCGTGGCGCGGCTGGTGCCGCACGCGGCGCAGCGCTTTATCGACAATCTGGACGCGGTATATCAGGGCAGCTTCAATCAGGCGCTGCTGGAGGATTCCAGCCCGGCCTACCGGCTGTTGAAAATATTTAAAAATGTGGCGTTCAAGCATGTGTTCAACCACCCGGAGGTCGAGCAGCTCGAGCTGCAAGGCTATCGGGTGATCAGCGGCCTGCTGGACATTTACAGTCCGCTGTTGGCGATGTCGCTGGCGGACTTCACCCTGCTGGTGCGTGAAGACAGCCACCGCGCGTACCCGATCGAAACGCGTCTGTTCCACAAGCTGTCCACCAAGCATCGGCTGGCGTATGCGGAGGCGGTAGAAGGGCTGCAGCATTTATCGCCGGAGCAGCAAGCCATTCGGGAATATTATTTCCGCGCGCGTTTATTGCAGGACTATATCAGCGGAATGACCGACCTTTATGCCTATGATGAATATCGTCGATTAATGGCGGCGGAATAATTAAGCTGAGGAATAATTATCAGCAATTCCAACCGGTTGGCTGTCTTGATTTTTGTAAAGACGGACAATATTTGTTTACTATTGCCAATCATCTGTGCCGGAACTTCAGGCTATTAATTAACTCTGAATAAGCACGCAAGACGGCCATTCTTTTTTGAACGACTTTATAAGAGACACACAGATGAAAAAAACCGCATTAGTTCTGAGCGCATTGGCATTCAGCATCGGCATGGCGATGGGCCCGGTGACGGCCAGCGCCGCTGAAACCGCCTCTTCCTCCACCCAACAGCTGCCGAGCCTGGCGCCGATGCTGGAAAAGGTGATGCCTTCCGTGGTGAGCATTAACGTTGAGGGCAGCACCACGGTCAACACGCCGCGCATGCCGCAGCAGTTCCAACAGTTCTTCGGTGAAGATTCGCCGTTCTGCCAGGACGGTTCGCCGTTCCAGGGCTCGCCGATGTGTCAGGGCGGTGAACAGCCTGGGCCGGATGGCCAGCCGCAGGGCACGCAGCAGAAATTCCAGGCGCTAGGCGCCGGGGTGGTCATCGATGCCGCCAAGGGCTATGTGGTGACCAATAACCACGTGGTGGATAACGCCAACAAGATCCAGGTGCAGCTGAGTGACGGCCGCCGCTTCGACGCCAAGGTGATCGGCAAGGATCCGCGCTCGGACATCGCCCTGATCCAGCTGAAAGACTTCAAGAATCTGACGGCGATCAAGATGGCGGATTCCGATCAGCTGCGCGTCGGCGATTACACCGTGGCGATCGGCAACCCGTACGGGCTGGGCGAAACCGCCACTTCGGGCATCGTTTCCGCCCTGGGGCGCAGCGGCCTGAACATCGAAAACTACGAAAACTTTATCCAGACCGATGCGGCGATCAACCGCGGCAACTCCGGCGGCGCGCTGGTTAACCTGAACGGCGAGCTGATCGGCATCAACACCGCGATCCTGGCGCCGGACGGCGGCAACATCGGTATCGGCTTCGCCATTCCGAGCAACATGGTGAAAAACCTGACGGCGCAAATGGTCGAGTATGGTCAGGTGAAACGCGGCGAGCTCGGCATCATGGGCACCGAGCTGAACTCTGAGCTGGCCAAGGCGATGAAGGTTGATGCGCAGCGCGGGGCCTTTGTCAGCCAGGTGATGCCGAAGTCTTCCGCCGCGAAGGCGGGCATTAAAGCCGGTGACGTGATCGTCACCATGAACGGCAAGGCCATCTCCAGCTTCGCCTCATTCCGGGCGGAGATCGGCACGCTGCCGGTCGGCAGCAAAATGTCGCTGGGCATTATCCGCGACGGCAAACCGGTGACCATTGATGTCACGCTGGAGCAAAGCGCGCAGACCCAGGTGGCCTCGGGCAATATTTACACCGGCATCGAGGGCGCCGAGCTGAGCAACACCCAGGTCGGCAACCAGAAAGGCGTCAAGGTCGACAGCGTGAAAGCCGGCAGCGCCGCGGCGCGCATCGGCTTGAAAAAAGGCGATGTGATCCTGGGCGTGAACCAACAGCCGATACAGAACCTGGGCGAGCTGCGTAAGATTCTCGACAGCAAGCCGTCGGTGCTGGCGTTGAATATTCAGCGCGGCGAGAGCCAATTGTACCTGCTGGCGCAGTGATAAACGTCAGGCGCTAAAAGAAAAAGGCACGCTGCGGCGTGCCTTTTTGCGTAACGGCCTGCGAATTCAGGCAGGCTGCGTCAGATGCGCGTGCGCCGCGTGGATCACCAGTTCAATCTCATCCAGCAGCTCTAGCCATTCCGGCTCCAGTTCGTCGTTGGTGACGCCCTGGCGCAGTTGCCGCTCGAGGTAGAAACACAGCTGCTTGAGGCGTGGCACGCCGCTGTAGCTGCAGCTGCCGTGCAGCTTATGGACCAGATCGAGGATTTCGTCGTCATGCTGGCCGTCGAGCAGCGCCTGCACCCGTTCGCGCACCTGCGGCAAGAAATCGAGCAGCATTTGCAGCAGATCGCGCGCCAGATCCGGTTTATTGGCCGCCTGACGCAACGCCAGCGGCCAGTCGAGCGACAGCGGCGCGTCGTCGGCGACGGCGTTTTCCATTTCGCCACTGTGATAGCGCGACAGCACGCGGGTCAGCATTTTCTCGTCGATCGGCTTGGCCAGGTAGTCGTCCATCCCGGCCTGCAACAGGTGCTCGCGCTCGCCGCTGGCTGCATGGGCGGTGACGGCGACGATCGGCGTGGAGTTGTGATGCGGCAGTTGGCGGATCAGCTCGCTGGCGTGAATGCCGTCCATCTTCGGCATTTGAATGTCCATCAGGATCAGATCCAGCACGTTGTCGCGCGCCAGCGCCAGCGCTTCCTCGCCGCTCTCGCACAACAGGGTTTTTTCTACCTGTTCCCCCAACAACGTGCCGATCAGCTTCAGGTTAGCCGGGTTGTCGTCAACCGCCATCACCGTCAGCGGCAGGCGTTTACGCTCAGGCTGCGCGGTGAGGCGTGCCGGCGCCTCCATCCGGAGCATCGGGAACAGTCGGGTGCTGGTGATCGGCTTGATCAGGCAGCCGAGCGCGCCTTGTTGTTTAAGCAGCTCGGCATCGATTTGCGCCTGGCACGGCAGCGCCAGAATGACCCGATCGGCCAGCTTCAGCGAGGCCAGCAATTTGTCCTCGTGCTGCGCCATGTTGTCGCGGAACGGGATGGGCACGCCGGCCAGCAGGAAATCATAGTGGCTTGGCGGCAACTGGCCCAGCGTCGGCGAGTGGGTGATCACCAGTTGCGTGACGCTGAGCATGTTGAGCGTCGCCTGCGCCGCCGTCGGGTTGGACTCGATATAGGCCAGCGTTTTGCCGTTCAGATCCGGCAGGCTCGGCGCCAGCGACAGCATGCCCTCGTTCAGATCCAGCGTGATGTGGAACCAGAAGGTCGAGCCGCGGTTCAACTGGCTGTGGAAGCAGATATCGCCCCCCATCTCTTTCACCAGCTTTTGCGTGATCACCAGCCCCAGCCCGGTGCCGCCGTGGCGGCGGGAGATGCTGGCGTCCGCCTGGCGGAATGCCTGGAACAGCTGCGACTGCTGGCGTTCGGAGATGCCGATGCCGGTATCGTGGATCTGCACTTCCACTTCCACCCGGCGATCCAGCTGTTTGCGCAGCTCGACGCGAATGTCGATATTGCCGGTTTCGGTGAACTTGATGGCGTTGCCCAGCAGGTTGGTGATGATTTGCTGCAGGCGCAGCGAGTCGCCGATCACCTGCTCCGGCACGTCGTTGTGCACATCCAGCGTCAGCTCCAACCCTTTGTCATGTGCGCTGGGCGCCAGCAGCACCACCACTTCGTCCAGCGTTTCGCGCAGGGCGAACGGAATATGCTCCAGCACCAGCTTGCCGGCCTCCAGCTTGGAGAAGTCCAGCACGTCGTTGATGATGGTCAGCAGGTTGTTGGCCGAGCGCTCGATGGTCTGTAAATAGTCGGTCTGGGTTGCGCTCAGATCGGTTTTCAGCATCTGGCGGGTGAAGCCGATCACGCCGTTGAGCGGAGTACGCAGCTCATGCGACATGTTGGCCAGGAATTCGGACTTGATGCGCGCCGCCTCCTGCGCGCGTTTTTTCGCCAGATCCAGTTCGACGTTCTGGATCTCCATCTGCTCCAGCGTTTCGCGCAGGTCTGACGTGGCCTGATCGATGTTCTGCTGCATCTCTTCGTGATAGGCGGTAAGCGACATCGCCATCGAGTTGATGCCGTTTTTCAGCATGTGCAGCTCGCCGAGCATGTAGCCTTCCACGCGGCTGTCGAGCTGGCCGCGGCGGATGCGGTCGACGGTGTTCACCATATTGCGGATCGGGCCGGTCACGTCGCGCATCAGCCGGTAAGCGAACAGGATGGCGATACACATGCACAGCAGCAACAGCAGGGTAGAGACAAAGACCTCTTTATATTGCTGCAGCCGCACCGACTGCAGATCCAGCTCGATCGCCACATAGCCCAGGTTGTTGTCGGGGTGGCTGCCGCCGTCGGCGGTTTCATCCGGATACTGGCTTTCCGACAGGATCGGCGTGCGCAGGATCAGCGAATCGCCGCGTCGGGTGAGCATCAGATCGGTGGGCAACGGCACGCCTTTCGGCAGCTGCAGCTGAGCGAAGTTGTGATGATAATTGGAGGTGACGAACAAATTGTTCTGCGCATCAAACACGGTGATCGAACGTACGATGTCCGAATGGCGGCGGTGCAAAAGGCTGACCAACTGCCTGACCGATTCGCGGCTGCGGAACGTCATGCCGTACTCGCTGGCCACCGCCAGCGGCTCGATGATGCTGGCGCCGGCGTCGACCAGTTGCTCCTGCAGCTCGTTATAGCGGTGCACCACGAAGAAGGTGCTGAGCAGCAAACCAATCAGCAAGGTCGGGGCCAGAATCAGGATCATCATGCGCGCACGCAGGCTGTATTTGGTCATGGGATTCCAATGTGGGAGAATTGACAGCTGACACTAGCTTAATGAACCAGCACACAATCGACAAATATGGCGCAATTCTACTCTCCCAAACGCCGCGTGACGACCCGGCAGAGCTCACAAATCTTCACCGTGACGGTGAGCGATCTCGATCCTTTTGGCCAGGGCGTGGCGCGCCACGACGGCAAAGCGGTGTTCGTGCCGGGCGTATTGCCGGGCGAGCAGGCGGAAATCCAGTTGACCGAAGACAAGCGCCAGTTCGCCAAAGGCAAGCTCAAACGCCTGCTGAGCCGCAGCCCGCAGCGGGTAGAACCGCGCTGCCCGCATTTTGGCGTGTGCGGCGGCTGCCAGCAGCAACATGCTGATGAGGCGCTGCAACAGCAGAGCAAGGCGGCGGCGCTGGTGCGCATGATCGCCCGCGAAACCGGCGTAACCCCGCAACAGGAACCGGTGATCGCCGGCCCGGAATACGGCTATCGCCGCCGCGCCCGCCTGAGCCTGGCATGGCAGCCGAAGCTGCAGCGCCTGATGATGGGCTTTCGCCAGGCGGCCTCCAGCGAGCTGGTGGCGGTGGAGCACTGCCCGGTGCTGCGGCCGGAGCTGGAACAGCTGCTGTCGCCGGTGCGCGCCTGCCTGAGCGGGCTGCAGGCGGTGCGGCGGCTGGGGCATGTGGAGCTGGTGCTGGCGGATAACGGCCCGCTGCTGGTGCTGCGTCATCTCGACGCGCTGAAAGAGGCGGATCGGCAGGCGCTGTTGGCGTTTGGCGAGCGGGAAAAGGTCGCCGTTTATCTGGCGCCGGACAGCGAACGGGTGGAAAAACTGTGCGGTGAAACGCCGTATTATCAGGTTGACGGGCTACGCTTAGACTTCAGTCCGCGCGACTTTATTCAGGTCAATGACGTCGTAAACCAACAAATGGTGGCGCAGGCCCTTGAATGGCTCGACATTCAACCCAATGATCGGGTGCTGGACCTGTTCTGCGGCATGGGTAATTTCACCCTGCCGCTGGCGCGCCGCGCCGCCGCGGTGGTGGGCATCGAAGGTGTTGCCACGCTGGTAGCGAATGGGCAATATAATGCACATAAGAATAAGCTGAATAATGCGTCGTTCTTCCATGAGAATCTGGAGGACAACGTTGCGCGGCAACCTTGGGCAGCACAAGGGTTTGATAAGGTGATGCTGGATCCCGCCCGCGCCGGTGCGGCCGGGGTGATGTCACACATTGTAAAACTGGCGCCGGCGCGGGTGGTGTATGTTTCCTGTAACCCCACCACGCTGGCTCGCGACAGCAACGTGCTGTTGAATGCCGGTTATCGTCTTGCGCGCGTGCGGATGTTGGATATGTTTCCGCACACGGGGCATCTTGAATCAATGGCGCTGTTTATCAACGAGCGTGCGCCAGAGGTCGCTGCAAAGTAGGGAGAAGTTATGGTTGCGGTAAGAAGTGCACATCTGAATACGGCGGGTGAGTTCGCTCTCGATGAGTGGATCGCCGGCTTGGGGCTACCTAACCCGCAGTCATGTGAGCGATTGGCCGCAACCTGGCGTTATTGTGAGCAGCAGACCCAAAACCATCCTGACGCCTCGTTGCTGCTGTGGCGCGGCTTGGAGATGGTGGAAATTCTCTCGACGCTGAGCATGGACAATGACAGCATGCGCGCCGCGCTGCTGTTCCCGCTGGTGGACGCCGGCATCGTGCAGGAAGAGACCCTGACCGAAGCGTTCGGCAAGGGGATCGTCGCGCTGGTGCACGGCGTGCGCGATATGGACGCCATTCGCCAACTGAAAGCCACCCAAAACGACTCGATGGCCTCCGAACAGGTCGACAACGTGCGCCGCATGCTGTTGGCGATGGTGGAGGATTTCCGCTGCGTGGTCATCAAGCTGGCGGAGCGCATCGCCCACCTGCGCGAGGTGAAAGACGCGCCGGAAGACGAACGCGTGCTGGCGGCGAAAGAGTGTTCCAACATCTACGCCCCGCTGGCCAACCGGCTCGGCATCGGCCAGTTGAAGTGGGAGCTGGAGGATTTCTGCTTCCGCTACCTGCATCCGGAAGAATACAAGCGCATCGCCAAGCTGTTGCATGAGCGCCGCATCGATCGCGAACAGTTCATTGACGATTTCGTCGCCGGGCTGCGCGCAGAAATGGCCAACGAAGGCATTCGGGTGGAGATTTACGGCCGGCCGAAACACATCTACAGCATCTGGCGCAAGATGCAGAAAAAACACCTGGCGTTCGACGAACTGTTCGACGTGCGTGCGGTGCGCATTGTGGCGGAGCGCCTGCAGGATTGCTACGCGGCGTTGGGCATCGTGCATACCCACTTCCGCCATTTGCCGGATGAGTTCGACGACTACGTCGCTAACCCGAAACCGAACGGCTACCAGTCGATCCACACCGTGGTGCTGGGGCCGCGCGGCAAGACCGTCGAGATTCAGATCCGCACCCGGCAAATGCACGAAGACGCCGAACTGGGCGTGGCCGCGCACTGGAAGTACAAAGAGGGCGCGGGCGTGACCGTGCGCTCCGGCTACGAAGAACGCATTGCCTGGCTGCGCAAGCTGATCGCCTGGCAGGAAGAAATGGCGGACTCCGGCGAGATGCTCGACGAAGTGCGCAGCCAGGTGTTCGACGATCGGGTCTATGTATTTACCCCGAAAGGCGACGTGGTGGATCTGCCGGCCGGCTCTACGCCGCTCGATTTCGCCTACCACATTCACAGCGACGTCGGTCACCGCTGTATCGGCGCCAAGATCGGCGGCCGCATCGTGCCGTTTACCTATCAGCTGAAGATGGGCGATCAGATTGAGATCATCACCCAGAAACAGCCGAACCCGAGCCGCGACTGGCTGAACCCGAACCTGGGGTATGTCACCACCAGCCGCGGGCGCTCGAAGATCCACAACTGGTTCCGCAAGCAGGATCGCGACAAGAACATTCTCGCCGGCCGCCAGATGCTGGACAACGAACTGGAACATCTCGGCATCAGTCTGAAAGAGGCCGAAAAGCTGCTGATCCCGCGCTACAACATGAACTCGCTGGACGAGGTGTTGGCGGCGATCGGCGGCGGGGACATTCGCCTGAACCAGATGGTGAATTACCTGCAGGGCAAGTTCAACAAACCGAGCGCCGAAGAGCAGGATCGCGAGGCATTGCGCCAGCTGGTGCAGCAGAAAGCGCCGCCGCCGGCCCGCAACAAGGATAACGGCCGCGTGGTGGTGGAGGGCGTGGGCAACCTGATGCACCACATCGCCCGCTGCTGCCAGCCGATCCCGGGCGACGACATCGTCGGCTTTATCACCCAGGGGCGCGGTATTTCGATCCACCGTGCGGACTGCGATCAGCTGGTCGATTTGCAATCGCACGCGCCGGAGCGCATCGTCGATGCGGTATGGGGCGAAAGCTACTCCAGCGGTTATTCGCTGGTGGTGCGCGTGATGGCCAACGATCGCAGCGGGCTGCTGCGCGACATTACCACCATTTTGGCCAACGAAAAGGTCAACGTGCTGGGCGTCGCCAGCCGCAGCGACACCAAGAAACAGTTGGCCACTATCGACATGGATATCGAAATCTACAACCAGCAGGTGCTGAGCCGGGTGCTGGCGAAGCTGAACCAGCTGCCGGACGTGATAGACGCCAAGCGTCTGCACGGCAACTAAGCCCACATCGCCTTTCGGGCCGTATGCGCCATCGATACGGCCCGAGATCCATGAATTCGGTGGGCGCCCCCATGCGCCCTCATTCTTTCTCAGAGATTTTTTATGACCCAATCCACTCCGCTGCAGCGCCTGCTGAACATCATGAAAACGCTGCGCGATCCGCAGGTCGGTTGCTCATGGGACCGCAAGCAAACTTTCGCCACCATCGCGCCCTA
The DNA here is from genome assembly GCF_052045405.1 of Serratia sp. 22278. NCBI lineage: Bacteria > Pseudomonadati > Pseudomonadota > Gammaproteobacteria > Enterobacterales > Yersiniaceae > Serratia > Serratia sp. 22278. Next base: position 198,533 of record NZ_JBQEOW010000007.1, read on the forward strand.
CACGCTGGAAGAGACTTACGAAGTGCTGGATGCCATCGAGCGGCAGGACTACGCCGATCTGCGCGACGAACTGGGTGATTTGCTGTTCCAGGTGGTGTTCTATGCCCAGATGGGGCAGGAGCAGGGGCTGTTCGATTTCGATGAGGTGTGCACCGCCATCAGCGACAAGCTGGAGCGCCGTCACCCGCATATCTTCGGCGACGCTGAGGCGGGAGACAGCGAAGCCGTGGCGGCGCGCTGGGAGCAGCTGAAGGCCGGCGAGCGCGCCGAAAAAGCGCTGCACTCGGTGCTGGACGACATTCCGCAGGCGCTGCCGGCGTTGATGAAGGCGCACAAGATCCAAAAACGCTGCGCCTCGGTCGGCTTCGACTGGAATACCCTGGGGCCGGTGCTGGACAAAGTGTATGAAGAGATCGACGAAGTGATGCACGAAGCCCGCCAGGCGGTGGTCGATGAGAGCAAGCTGGAAGAGGAGATCGGCGATCTGCTGTTCGCCACGGTGAACCTGTCGCGCCATCTGGGGCACAAGGCGGAGAATGCGCTGCAGGCGGCGAACCGCAAGTTCGAACGTCGCTTCCGCCAGGTGGAAGCGATCGTCCAGCAACGCGGGCTGCGGCTTGAAGACGCCACGCTGGAGCAGATGGAAGACGCCTGGCAGCAGGTGAAGAAATCTGAAATCTGATGCGCTTCCGGCGTTCATGGCGCCGGGGTGAACATGAAGGACGTTCCACGCAGACAAGGGAAGGTGGCGTCATGATCAAGAGGCTAATGCTTTTAGCCTGTTTTTTCCCCGGTTTCAGCACGGCGTCTCCTCCTGCTGATGTTGGGCGGCTGCGGTATGATGAGCGCAGGCTGCCATTAGTCGATGTGCAGATCGATAACCGGTTACACACGCTCATGCTGGATACCGGCAGCGCAGAAGGGATACACCTTTATCAACACGATCTGGAGCGTCTGGTCGCGCAACCGAGTCTGAAGGCGGTGCAGCTGGCGCCTCGGCGGCTGAGAGATCTCTCTGGCGGTGAAAATCAGGTGTCTGCCTGGCGGATTAGTCGGCTGTTTATTGGCAATATCCCGTTTAACGACGTCGAAGCGGTGAGTTTTAAGCCCTGGGGACTCAGCCTGGGAAACGAGGTGCCGGTAAGTGAAGTGATGGGGCTTGGGTTGTTCCGCGATCGAAAGGTGCTGATGGACTTCGAAAACGACCGCTTGCAAATGTTGACTCATCTGCCTTCAGACATTGCAATATGGGCTTCATATCCATTCGAACAGACCGATGAGGGGCTGAGCGTGACGGCCTTCGTTGGCAATAAACCGTTGCGCCTGATTGTTGATACCGGCGCCAGCCATTCTCTTTTGTTTGCCGCAGGCTTGCCGGCTGGCCTCTTGTTTTCCGGCTGTCGCTCCATTGAGCCTGAGGCTGAGAACCTGGATTGCCGAGTGACCAGATTCACCTTGACCGATCGCCGGGGCCGGCATCACAACGATTTGGCCATCGTTACCGAAGGCCCAACGTCTGAGGCGCTGGGTTTTGATGGTCTGCTGGGGATGGGCTTTATGCGGGGGCATCGTGTGATTGTTGATATGCCTGAACGCATGCTCTACATCAGTCGTTAATCCGATGCTCCTCGATCCCAGGCTAATCGGGTTTAGGGAAGCTGAACCGCCGCTACAATGTTGATCGACGACAAGGTTCACGAAAGCTGAAACGGTTAAGCTTGCGGTCAGGTCACAGGCGCATGGCTGCCGTCGGCAGCAAAAGGCCAACAAACTGAAATCTAAGGCGTTTTATCGCTCGAGAGGGGCGGTAAAAAGAAACTTTCTCCGCTAACTCTTTGTATTTCCTGGAGGGTTTATGCGGCGCCGGCGGAGTAAACCCTGATGAACACGGGAGGGCGGCCGAGATGATGGACAGCAAAACGATCGTTTGTAGGTCAGGAGAGGTTCGGGTATACTACTTTCCCGTCCTGGTTCTTCCATCGTCTTTAAACCTAAACTCTCAGGTTCAGCATGACAACTAATTATATTTTTGTGACCGGCGGGGTCGTATCCTCTCTGGGTAAAGGCATTGCCGCAGCCTCTCTGGCGGCTATTCTTGAAGCCCGTGGCCTCAACGTTACCATCATGAAACTGGACCCGTACATCAACGTGGATCCGGGCACCATGAGCCCGATTCAGCATGGGGAAGTTTTCGTCACCGAAGACGGCGCAGAAACCGATCTGGATTTGGGTCACTACGAGCGCTTCATCCGCACCAAAATGTCGCGTCGCAACAACTTCACCACCGGCCGCATCTACTCCGACGTGCTGCGTAAAGAACGCCGCGGCGACTATCTGGGCGCGACCGTGCAGGTCATTCCGCACATCACCAACGCGATCAAAGAGCGCATCATCGAAGGCGGCGAAGGCCACGATGTGGTGCTGGTGGAAATCGGCGGCACCGTCGGCGATATCGAATCGCTGCCGTTCCTCGAAGCCATCCGTCAGATGGCGGTGGAAGTGGGCCGCGAGCACACGCTGTACATGCACCTGACGCTGGTGCCGTACATGGCGGCGGCGGGCGAAGTGAAAACCAAGCCGACCCAGCATTCCGTAAAAGAGCTGCTTTCCATCGGTATTCAGCCTGATGTGCTGATTTGCCGTTCCGATCGCGCGGTTCCTGCTAACGAACGCGCTAAAATCGCGCTTTTCTGCAACGTGCCGGAAAAAGCGGTTATCTCTCTGAAAGACGTTGATTCTATTTATAAAATCCCAGGCCTATTGAAATCTCAGGGGCTGGACGATTATATTTGTAAACGATTCAGCCTGAACGCGCCGGAAGCCAACCTGGCCGAATGGGAACAGGTGATCTACGAAGAAGCCAATCCGGGCGGCGAAGTGACCATCGGTATGGTCGGCAAATACGTTGAGCTGCCGGACGCCTACAAGTCGGTAATCGAAGCGCTGAAGCACGGCGGGCTGAAAAACCGTTTGACCGTGAACATCAAGCTGATCGACTCGCAGGACGTGGAAACGCGCGGCGTGGAAGTGCTGAAAGGGCTGGATGCGATCCTGATCCCGGGCGGCTTCGGCTACCGCGGCGTGGAAGGCAAAGTGATGACCGCGCGCTATGCGCGCGAGAACAACATTCCTTACTTGGGCATTTGCCTGGGCATGCAGGTGGCGTTGATGGAGTTCGCTCGCAACGTGGCGGGGATGGAAAACGCCAACTCCACCGAGTTTATGCCAGACTGTAAGTACCCGGTGGTGGCGTTGATCACCGAATGGCGCGACGAAGACGGCAACGTCGAAGTGCGCAGCGAAGAAAGCGATTTGGGCGGCACGATGCGCGTAGGTGGCCAACAGTGCAACCTGAGCGACAACAGCCTGGTGCGTCAGTTGTACGGCGAACCGACCATTGTCGAGCGTCACCGTCACCGTTACGAAGTTAACAACATGCTGTTGAAGCAGATCGAAGCCGCAGGGCTGCGTGTCGCCGGTCGTTCCGCCGACAACAAGCTGGTTGAGATCATTGAACTGCCGAATCACCCGTGGTTTGTAGCCTGTCAGTTCCACCCGGAATTTACGTCTACGCCGCGTGATGGGCATCCGCTGTTCGCCGGCTTCGTGAAAGCCGCAGGCGAGCATCAGAAGCGCCAGGTGAAATAACATATTTGGTAGGCGGCGCGCGGTGAGAACCGCGCGCTGTTTGTCTGGAGTTTTAGTTTAACTTGTACTGAGGAAAACCTAATGTCCAAAATCGTTAAAGTCATCGGTCGTGAAATCATCGACTCCCGCGGTAACCCGACTGTTGAAGCCGAAGTTCATCTGGAAGGCGGTTTCGTCGGCCTGGCTGCTGCGCCGTCAGGTGCTTCTACCGGTTCCCGCGAAGCGCTGGAACTGCGTGACGGTGACAAGTCTCGTTTCCTGGGTAAAGGCGTACTGAAAGCCGTTGCTGCAGTAAACGGTCCGATTGCTCAGGCAGTACTGGGTAAAGATGCCAAAGACCAGGCGAACATCGACAAGATCATGATCGAGCTGGACGGCACCGAAAACAAATCCAACTTCGGCGCCAACGCCATTCTGGCGGTTTCCCTGGCAGCAGCGAAAGCGGCCGCAGCCTCTAAAGGCATGCCGCTGTACGAGCACATCGCTGAACTGAACGGCACCCCAGGCAAATTCTCCATGCCACTGCCGATGATGAACATCATCAACGGCGGCGAGCACGCTGACAACAACGTCGACATTCAGGAATTCATGATTCAGCCGGTTGGCGCGAAGACCCTGAAAGAAGCGGTGCGCATCGGTTCTGAAGTGTTCCACCACCTGGCGAAAGTTCTGAAAGCCAAAGGCATGAACACCGCCGTGGGCGACGAAGGCGGCTATGCGCCAAACCTGGGTTCCAACGCCGAAGCGCTGGCGGTTATCGCTGAAGCGGTAAAAGCGGCGGGCTACGAGCTGGGCAAAGACGTCACTCTGGCGATGGACTGCGCGGCTTCCGAATTCTACAAAGACGGTAAATACGTGCTGGCCGGCGAAGGTAACAAAGCCTTCACTTCCGAAGAGTTCACTCACTTCCTGGAAGAGCTGACCAAACAGTACCCAATCGTGTCTATCGAAGACGGCCTGGATGAATCCGACTGGGCGGGCTTCGCTTACCAGACCAAAGTACTGGGCGACAAAATCCAGCTGGTTGGCGACGATCTGTTCGTGACCAACACCAAGATCCTGAAAGAAGGCATCGAGAAAGGCATCGCTAACTCCATCCTGATCAAGTTCAACCAGATCGGTTCTCTGACCGAAACCCTGGCAGCTATCAAGATGGCGAAAGACGCCGGTTACACTGCGGTGATCTCTCACCGTTCCGGTGAAACCGAAGACGCGACCATCGCCGACCTGGCGGTAGGGACTGCGGCTGGCCAGATCAAAACCGGTTCCATGAGCCGTTCTGACCGCGTTGCCAAGTACAACCAACTGATCCGTATCGAAGAAGCGCTGGGTGACCGTGCGCCGTTCAACGGCCTGAAAGAAGTTAAAGGCCAATAAGTTCGACCGATTCGGTTGCTAAATAAAAACCCGCTGCGGCGGGTTTTTTTATGTTTTAAATTCGTGATGATTGTCAGTTTAATAATAAGTTTTTCATTGAAAGCGTGGTTTTGTTTAACCCGATAATTTCATTAAAGATAGTGAATGCGTTTATTTTATATTCCCATTTTATTTGCTTTATAACTATTCGTTACTAGACTGCCAATAAGGCAGTTTATTTTTCGCCGTTCTGCCGTAGACCTTCATCATCACCATACCTTAATACTGCCGGCTTGCTGGCCGGTTGAGCGAGGGCTTGATGCGACAGCGAATCATCATTGTCGGCGGCGGAACCGGCGGCACCATCCTGGCCAATTTATTGGCCGCAAAATTGCACCGGGAAATTATTAATAATAAAGTCGAGTTATTAATGATATCGGATTCACCGCTGCATTATTACAAGCCGGCGTTTATGTATGTGGCGTTCAATACTTTTTTCAAGCAAGAGCTCACGCGCTCACAGCGGAGTTTATTGCGGCCCGAAATACAGTTTATTATTGATAAGGCGGAATCTTTCGATTTAAAACAGCGAAGCATAGCTACGCAAAGCGGTAAATTTTATTCCTATGATTTTCTGGTTTTCGCCACCGGCTGCGTACCTTGGCCAGAGCGCATCGAAGGATTGGCGCAGGCGGGCGATCATTTTTACCAGTATCAGGCCGCCAGGCGGTTAGCGCATAAATTGGCGACGATCGAGAAAGGCCGCATTTTCATTACCGTGTCCTTCCCTGAAACGCCCAACGTGCCCCATCAGTGCGGCATCGCACCGATCGAAACCACCCTGATGCTGGATGACTACCTGCGGCGGCGCGGCGTGCGCAAGGCGGTGGAGATTGTGTACACCTATCCGACCATTTCTCAACTCTTGCGTAACTGCCTGTTTTTACAGCGCCCGACCGGTGAAGCGCTGCCCGCCATTTTTGCCGCGCGCGACATTCGCCACCAGCGAGGGTTTACCCTCAGCCGGGTAGACGCCCAGCGTAACGTCGCCTATTCCGCTGAGGGGGAAGAGCAGCCGTTCGACATTCTGATGGCGACGCCGCCGATTCGCGCAGTCGAGGCGGTGCGCAATACCGGGTTGAGCGAGAGTCAAAACGGTGAAGGCTGGCTGCCGACCGATCATCAAACGCTGCAGGTCTACGGCCAGCAGGGCGTGTATGTCATAGGCGATACCGTGGATTTGCCGGTCAGCAAGGCCGGCGGCTCTTGCCATAATCAGGCGCCGGTCATTGCCGACAACATCGTGGCGGAAATGCGGCTGGGCCAAACCGTGAGCCATTATGACGGCAAGGTGCAGGCGGTTGCGCAAATGGGGCTGAATGCCGGCATGCCGCTGGTGTACGACTACCGTCACGACGTGCTGCCGACGCCCGCCACCAAGGTGGGCGGCATGCTGCGCAATGGGTTTAACCGCGGCCTTTACTGGGCCACGGTAAGGGGGCTGATATGACGGAAAGCACGGTGCATGCGGCGGACCTGCAATCATTGGCGGCGTTGCTCGAGAAACTGCAGCCGCTGCTGGCGGGCGGCCGGTTGGATAACGTGGTCGATCTGTTGTCGCTGTTGTCGGACGTGGTGGATATTGCCGACAACGCGCTGGTGGAGAAACTGGCCGGCGTCTTTGAAGGTTTGGTGACCCTCGGCTGGGAAGGCGGAACGGCGCTGCAGATGGCGCACAGCGAGCTGCAGTTGAATCCTCCGCCGGCCAGTTTTCGCGCGCTGTACGCCTTGCTGAAGCAGCCGGATACCCTGCTGGGGTTAACGTTGCTGCTGCGTACTTTACAAATCATCGGCCAGCGCACGCGAGACAGCGCGTTGCCGTCAGCCCTGTCAGATGAATCGTCGAATTAAGCTTCACCCACTCAGGTAAGGAGTTGTGTTATGTCCGCTACAGCAGTTGGCCACGACTTTGCCACCCGGGCTATTCATTACGGCTACGATCCTCAACGGTATCAGGGGGCACTGTCTCCGCCGGTGTTTATGAGCTCTACGTTTGCTTTTCCCACGGCGGAATACGGCGGCGCCTGCTTTGCCGGCACCGAGCCGGGGTACTTTTATTCGCGCATCGCCAACCCGACGTTAAACCTGCTCGAGCAACGCATCGCCAACCTGGAGGAGGGGGAGGCGGCGGTGGCGTTCGCTTCCGGTATGGGGGCGATCACCGCGTGTTGTTGGACGCTGCTCAGACCGGGTGATGAGCTGATTGTCGATGAAACCGTCTATGGTTGCACCTTCAGCTACTTTCATCATGGTCTGGCGCGCTTTGGCGTCAAGATAACCCACGTTGACCTGACCCGGCCGGAGCGGCTGGCGTCGGCCATGGGGCCGCATACCCGGCTGGTGTATTGCGAAACGCCGGCCAATCCCAACATGCGCTTGATCGATATCGCCGCCGTGGCGGAGATCGCCCATCGGCATCAAGCGTTGCTGCTGGTGGACAACACCTACTGTACGCCCTATCTGCAGCGGCCTCTGGCGTTAGGCGCCGATATCGTGGTGCACTCGGCGACCAAGTACCTCGGCGGGCACGGCGATCTCCTGGCCGGGATAGCGGTGACGCGTCAGGCGTTGGCCGAGGCGATCCGTCTGGAGGGGCTAAAGGACATGAACGGGGCGGTACTGTCGGCGCAGGATGCCACGCTGGTGCTGCGCGGGATGAAAACCTTGCCGCTGCGCATGGATCGTCATTGCGATAACGCGCAGCGCCTGGCGGAGATGCTGACGGAGCATCCGGCGATCGAGCGGGTGTATTACCCCGGCCTGGCGAACTTCCCGCAGCATGCGTTGGCACGGCGGCAAATGGCGCGCCCCGGCGGCATGCTGGCGTTTGAACTGCGGGGCGGAATGCGTGCGGGCATTCGCTTCCTCAATGCGCTGCAGCTCATCTTGCGCGCGGTCAGCCTGGGCGATTGCGAAAGCCTGGCGCAACACCCGGCCAGCATGACGCACTCGGCCTACACGCCGGAAGAGCGGAAACGGCACCACATCAGCGAGGGGCTGGTGCGGCTGTCCGCCGGGCTGGAGGCGTTTGACGATCTGCAGGCGGATATCCTGCAGGCGCTGGCGCAGGCGCAATAAAAAAACCCGCCGCAGCGGGTTTTGGCCGAAGCGAGCGTTACATCTGTTGCGTCGCGGTGGTCACCGGCGAACCGCCGCCTTTTTTGCGCACCCACAGCCAGTAAGCCGCGGTGAGGAACGCGATCCACACCAGCCCGACGTACAGCGCGATGCGGCTCTCTTCGAAGTAGCCGAGCAGGCCGATGACGAACGCCATAAAGGCGGTCGCCAATGCCGGCGCCACCGGCCACCACGGCACCGGGAAGCTCAACTGACGCGTTTCTTCCGGCGACAGCGTGCGGCGCATGACGATCTGCGACAGCAGGATCATCAGCCACACCCAGACGGTGGCGAAGGTGGCGATCGAGGCGATGATCATGAAGACCTTCTCTGGGATCAGGTAGTTGAGCACCACCGCCAGCAGCAGGGCGATTGACATGACCAGCACCGTCATCCACGGCACGCCGCTGGCGGTCAGCTTGGTGAAGCTGCGCGGCGCCTGGCCGTCCTGCGCCATGCCGTACATCATGCGGCCGGCGCCGAAGATGTCGCTGTTGATGGCCGAAATGGCCGCGGTGATCACCACCACGTTCAGCACGTTGGCGGCGGAGCTGATGCCGAGGTTGCTGAAGATCTCAACGAACGGGCTGCCGTTCTGGCCGATGCTGTTCCACGGATAGATCGCCATCAGCACCGTCAGCGTCAGCACGTAAAACAGCAGGATGCGCACCGGCACGGCGTTGATCGCCTTCGGCAGCACGTTGGCGGGGTCTTTCGCCTCGCTGGCGGTGATGCCGATGATCTCGATGCCGCCGAAGGCGAACATCACTACCGCTAATGACGCGACCACGCCGCCAATGCCGTTAGGCATAAAGCCGCCGTGCTGCCACAGGTTGCTGATGCCGGTGGCGTGCTGGGCTTGCCCGAAACCGAACAGCATCACCGCCGCACCGCCGACGATCATCGCCACGATGGCGGCGACCTTGACCAGCGACAGCCAGAACTCCAGCTCGCCGAAAACCTTGACGCTGCACAGGTTGAGCGCGCCGATAAACAGGATGATGCTGAGCACCCAGACCCACTGGGCGACGTCCGGGAACCACAGCCCCATATAGATGCCGAAGGCAGTGACGTCCGCCAGGGCGACGATCACCATTTCAAAGGTGTAGGTCCAGCCGGTGAGGAACCCGGCCAGCGGGCCGAGATAGTGGCTGGCGTAGTGGCCGAACGAGCCGGAAACCGGCTGATGCACCGCCATTTCACCCAGCGCGCGCATCACCATGAATACCGCCGCGCCGCCCACCAGGTAGGCCAGCAGCACCGCCGGGCCGGCCAGCTGGATGGCGCCGGCGGAGCCGTAGAACAGGCCGGTGCCGATCGCCGAGCCGAGAGCCATGAAACGGATATGCCGCGCGTTTAGTCCGCGTCTGAGTTGTGTCGTTTCGTTACGCATGTTGCTTCCCGTTAAGTGTTTGCCGAACAGGCACGCGCTGCCCGCGCCGGGTGGAACGCACCCGGCGGGGCAGAACAAACTGCGTGATTCAGTGTGTGATGATTATGCCTGGCTAGGCAGCAGCGCCGCAGGCAGCAGCGATGTCAGGTGACCGGCCGCCAATAGCTGGCTGGCGGCTTCAATGTCGGGGGCGAAGAAACGATCCTTGTCGTAGAAACTGACATGCTCGCGCAGCAGACGGCGCGCCTGCTCCAGACCTTCCGAGGTCTTCAGGCCGTTGCGGAAATCCAGGCCCTGGCAGGCGGCCAGCCACTCGACCGCCAGAATGCCGCGCACGTTGTCCGCCATGCTCCACAGACGGCGGCCGGCGGCCGGCGCCATGGAAACGTGGTCCTCCTGGTTGGCGGAGGTCGGAATGCTGTCGACGCTCGATGGATGCGCCAGCGCTTTGTTTTCGCTGGCCAGCGCCGCGGCGGTGACCTGAGCGATCATGAAGCCGGAGTTCACGCCGCCGTTCTCCACCAGGAACGGTGGCAGCTGCGACATGTGTTTGTCCATCATCAGCGAGATGCGGCGCTCGGACAGCGAACCGATTTCGGCGAATGCCAGCGCCAGGTTATCGGCGGCCATCGCCACCGGTTCGGCGTGGAAGTTGCCACCTGACAGCACGTCACCCTGCTCGGCGAACACCAGCGGGTTATCGGAGACGGCGTTGGCTTCGATCTCCAGCACCTCGGCGGCCTGACGGATCTGCGTCAGGCAGGCGCCCATTACCTGCGGCTGGCAGCGCAGGGAGTAAGGATCCTGCACTTTTTCACAGTTGCGGTGCGAGTCGGAGACTTCGCTGCGCGCGCCGAGCAGGTGGCGGTAGGCGAGGGCGGCGTCGATCTGGCCGCGCTGGCCACGCACCTCGTGGATGCGCGCATCGAACGGGCTGCGGGAGCCCAGCGCCGCTTCCACCGTCAGGCTGCCCGCCACGGTCGCGGCGGCGAACAGGTCTTCCGCGTCGAACAGGCCGCGCAGCGCGAAGGCGGCGGAGACTTGGGTGCCGTTCAGCAATGCCAGGCCCTCTTTCGCCGCCAGCGTCAGCGGTTTCAGGCCGGCTTTGGCCAGCGCTTCGGTTGCCGGCAGCCATTGGCCCTGATGGCGCGCTTGGCCTTCGCCCAGCAGCACCAGGCTCATGTGCGCCAGCGGCGCCAGATCGCCGGAGGCGCCGACTGAGCCTTTCAGCGGGATATGCGGATAGACTTCGGCGTTGACCAGCGCGATCAGCGCCTGGATAACTTCCAGGCGAATGCCGGAGAAGCCGCGCGACAGGCTGTTGATCTTCAGCACCATGATCAGGCGCACCAGATTGTCGTCGGTCGGCTCGCCCACGCCGGCGGCGTGTGACAGCACGATCGAGCGCTGCAGATTTTCCAGATCGTCGCGGGCGATGCGCGTCGAAGCCAGCAGGCCAAACCCGGTGTTGATGCCGTATGTGGTGCGGTTTTCTTCAACGATGCGTTCCACGCAGGCCACGCTTCGCTGGATTGGGGCATAGGCGTTGTCGTCCAGCGTCAGCGTCACCGGGTGTTGATACACGTCGCGTAGCTGGGCCAGCGTCAGTTTGCCCGGGCGAATAGTCAGCGCTTTCATGCTTTTTCTCCTTGGGTCGCGGCAACCATCGGCAGGTTCAGGCCTTGCTCGCGGGCGCAGTCGATAGCGATATCGTAACCGGCGTCGGCGTGACGCATGACCCCGGTAGCCGGGTCATTGTGCAGCACGCGGGCGATGCGCTCGGCGGCTTCGTCGGTGCCGTCGCAGACGATCACCATGCCGGAGTGTTGGGAGAAGCCCATGCCGACGCCGCCGCCGTGGTGCAGGGAAACCCAGGTGGCGCCGCTGGCGGTGTTCAGCAGGGCGTTCAGCAGCGGCCAGTCGGAAACCGCATCGGAACCGTCTTTCATCGCTTCGGTTTCACGGTTCGGGCTGGAAACGGAGCCGGAATCCAGGTGGTCGCGGCCGATGACGATCGGGGCGGACAGTTCGCCGCGGCGAACCATCTCGTTGAACGCCAGACCCAGCTTGGCGCGCTGGCCGAGGCCAACCCAGCAGATGCGCGCCGGCAGGCCCTGGAAGCTGATGCGCTCGCGCGCCATGTCCAGCCAGCGGTGCAGGTGTTCGTCATCCGGGATCAGCTCTTTCACCATGGCGTCGGTTTTGTAGATGTCCTGCGGATCGCCGGACAGCGCCGCCCAGCGGAACGGCCCGATGCCGCGGCAGAACAGCGGACGGATGTAGGCCGGCACGAAGCCCGGGAAGTCGAAGGCATTGTCGACGCCGGTTTCTTTCGCCATCTGGCGAATGTTGTTGCCGTAGTCGAAGGTCGGCACGCCCATCTGCTGGAACGCCAGCATGGCTTTGACGTGATCGGCCATCGACTGCTTGGCGGCGGCGACCACCTTGGCCGGCTCGGTCTGGGCGCGCTGGCGATACTCTTCCCAGCTCCAGCCTTTCGGCAGATAGCCGTTCAGCGGATCGTGGGCGCTGGTCTGATCGGTGACCATGTCCGGGCGCACGCCGCGGCGCACCAGCTCAGGCAGGATTTCCGCCGCGTTGCCGCACAGGGCGATGGAGATGGCTTTGCCTTCTGAGGTGTATTTTTTGATGCGGGCCAGCGCGTCGTCCAGATCTTTGGCCTGCTCATCGACGTAGCGGGTTTTCAGACGGAAATCGATGCGGCTCTGCTGACATTCGATGTTCAGCGAGCAGGCGCCCGCCAGCGTGGCGGCCAGCGGCTGCGCGCCGCCCATGCCGCCCAGACCGGCGGTCAGCACCCAGCGCCCCTGCAGGCTGCCGTCGTAATGCTGGCGGCCCGCTTCGACGAAGGTCTCATAGGTGCCCTGAACGATGCCCTGGCTGCCGATGTAGATCCAGCTACCGGCGGTCATCTGGCCGTACATGGCCAGGCCTTTGGCGTCCAGTTCGTTGAAGTGTTCCCAGGTCGCCCAGTGCGGCACCAGGTTGGAGTTGGCGATCAGCACGCGCGGCGCGTTGCTGTGGGTTTTGAATACGCCGACCGGCTTGCCGGACTGCACCAGCAGGGTTTCGTCCTCTTCCAGCGTTTTCAGGGTTTCGACGATCTTGTCGTAGCAATCCCAGTCGCGCGCGGCGCGGCCGATGCCGCCGTACACCACCAGCTCATGTGGGTTCTCCGCAACTTCAGGATCGAGGTTGTTCATCAGCATGCGTAACGGCGCTTCGGTCAGCCAGCTTTTTGCGTTTAATTGTGTGCCGCGTGGCGCGCGTACATCGACATTGCGAACTTTGTTATTTGTAGTCACAGCATTTTCCTCAAACAGTATCGGTGCAGATTCCATGCCGCGGTGGGGATGAGTACCACGGCATAACAATGCGTAGGGCTTATTAACATATACTTGTATGTACAAGCATATGCAACACTGACCAGTTGCCGCTGAAAAGTGGCATAAGAAAAAGTTATTTTCTTTTTATATCAGGTTGATATGCGATTTTTTATCACCGGCTTCATGTGCGAAAAGCCGGAGAAAAGTGAGCTGTTCGGCAAAAATGAATTAAAATTGACTCATTTTTGGGCGGCTAGTCACAATATTTTTACAGACTGATTACAGTTGGCGGCGGAGGATAAACAAGCCCTATCACCGCGGGAAGAAAGCCCGCCGTGGGCGGGCTTGCCAGGCTCAGGCGGCCGGTTGCAGCATCGGCTTGCGGCTCATCTTGCACACCGTGGCGATGGCAGCGATCAGCGCCGGTACGCACAGGAACATCAGGATGCTCTGCACTTCCCACTGCATCGCCAGCAGTTGGGCGCCCATCATGGTGCCGGCGACGCCGCCGAAGCGGCCGATGCCCTGCATCCAGGCGATGCCGGTGGCGCGGCTGTGGGTCGGGTAGAAGGTGGCCGCTAGCGTTTGCAGCCCGGACTGCGCGCCGTTCATGGTGACGCCCATCAGGAAGATGAAGGCGCCCAGCAGCACGATCTGCTTGTCTTCGGTGGCCATCGCCACGATCAGCAGGGCGGTGACGACAAAGCCACTCGAGACCACTTTGTGCGCATTCCAGCGGTCCATCAGCCAGCCGGCCACCAGGATGCCCAGCGTGCCGCCGAAGGTGAACAGCGAGGTGAGCATCGCCGACTGTTCCAGCTGATAGCCCAGCCCCTGCATCAGGATTGGCATCCAGCTCAGCAGCACGTAATAGATCACCAGCCCCATGAAGTAGGTCACCCACAGCATCAGCGTGCCGAGCAGGTAAGGGCGGCTGAACAGCAGGCCGACGCTGGTCTTGGCCTGCGTCAGCTTCTCTTCGTACAGGTAAAAACGCGTCACGCCGTCGAGGCTCTGGCTGACGAAGCGTTGCGCGATGCGTTTGATCTTCGCCGCATCCTGCCCGCGGTTGACCATATATTTGACCGATTCCGGCAGCAGCAGGATCAGCAAAACCGTCAACGCCAGCGGCGCAATGGCGCCGAGCAATAGCACGCTGTGCCAGCCGTAGCTCGGGATCAGCCACGATGAAATGGCGCCGCCGCCGGCCGCGCCCAGCGGAAAGCCGCAATACATGGTATTGATCGCCAGCGAACGGCAGCGCTGCGGCGCGTATTCGGAGATCAGCGTGATAGCGTTGGGCATCGCCGCTCCCAGCCCGAGGCCGGTGAGGAAACGCCACAGCGTCAGGCTATTGAGCGAGCCGGCGTAGGCGGTGGCCAGGCTCGACAGGCCGAAGAACAGGCAGGAAAACACCAGCACGCGCTTGCGGCCGATGCGGTCGGAGATTGGCCCGGCTATCAGCGCGCCGAGCGACAGCCCCAGCAGCGCGGCGCTCAGCACCGGCCCCAGATCCTGCTTCACGATGCCCCAGTCTTTGGCGACCGAGGGGGCGATATAGCCCATGGCGGCGGTATCGAAACCGTCGATGGCGAGGATCAGGAATCCGAGAACGATCAGTGTCCAGTGAAACAGCGAAAACTTGCTGTCGTCGATGGCCTGTTGAATGTTTAACTCGCTGGTGGAATGAGTCATGGCACCCTCTAAACGCAGATGTAGTCGTGATGAATAGTATGTGGCCGAAACTGATGCTCGGCTTGTGTTTGCTTGTATATACATCTGCGCGTCGGCGCTTTATGTCAAATATAATTATCTTATTTGTTAACTGCGTGTTGTTTTCTGTGGAGCAGGTTGCACCGCGGATGAAAGGCCTAATACCGGTTAACAAATTAAATGAACGCCATTGGCGGTGAGATATGCTGGCGGCGGCGCGGAGGAAAAAATTTAATACAATTTTGGCCGTTTGGTCGCCGAGCCGGAATCTGCGATAATCGTTTTTTACTTTTCCAGATTGAGAAACCGATGCAGTACCCGATCAACGAGATGTTCCAAACCTTGCAGGGCGAAGGCTTTTTCACCGGCGTGCCGGCCATTTTCATCCGCCTGCAGGGCTGCCCGGTAGGGTGCAGTTGGTGCGACACCAAACATACCTGGGAAAAGGAAGCCCATCGGGAAGTAGACCTGCAACGGATCCTGGTCAAAACAGAAGAGAGCGACGCCTGGGGCAATGCCAGCGCCGAGCAGCTGTTGGCGGTGATGCGCCAACAAGGCTACACCGCGCGCCATGTGGTGATCACCGGCGGCGAACCCTGCATTTACGATCTGGCGCCGCTGACCG
Source organism: Serratia sp. 22278 (assembly GCF_052045405.1). Lineage (NCBI taxonomy): Bacteria > Pseudomonadati > Pseudomonadota > Gammaproteobacteria > Enterobacterales > Yersiniaceae > Serratia > Serratia sp. 22278. The sequence continues at coordinate 213,792 of NZ_JBQEOW010000007.1, forward strand.
AGCTGTTCGAACAGCACGGCTACCGTTGCCAGATTGAAACCAGCGGCACCCACGAAATTCGCTGTTCCGCCAACACCTGGGTGACGGTTTCGCCCAAGGTGAATATGCGCGGCGGCATGAAGGTGTTGGATCAGGCGCTGCGGCGCGCCGACGAGGTGAAGCATCCGGTGGCGCGCGAGCGCGACATCGAGGCGCTGGATGCGCTGCTGGCGACGTTGCAGGATGACAAGGCGCGCATTATCGCGCTGCAGCCGATCAGCCAGAAAGAAGAGGCGACCCGTCTGTGTATTGAAACCTGTATCGCGCGCAATTGGCGGCTGTCGATGCAGACCCACAAGTATCTGAACATCGCCTAAAATCAGGGCGCCATTGCGGCGCCCTTTCTTTTAACCTTTATATACGCATCCCGCCGTACAGGTCTCTTTCACCATCACCGCAGTCAGTTCCGGTAACTGGGGCTTGAGCTGCTGCCAAATCCAGGCGGCGAGCACTTCGCTGGTGGGATTTTCCAATCCTGGAATATCGTTCAGATAATGGTGATCCAGCCGTTCCCAGATCGGGGAAAACACAGCCTTGAGCTCGGCGAAATCCATCACCCAACCGGTGTGGGGATCCACTTCACCGGTCACTTCCAGACGCACCATAAACGAATGCCCATGCAGACGGCCGCATTTATGGCCCTCCGGCACGTGCGGCAAGCGGTGTGCGGCTTCAAACTGAAAATCTTTAAACAGCGTGGTTGCCATTATTACGGCCTCATTGACTCAAAAACCGCCGCATAGTACCGGAAAGCGCGTCTGCTTGCCATTTATACCGTTATGGTCTACCGCCACGGCCAACGCGCCCGTTTAACACTTTTTTTGTTTGGTGTTTGCGGCACCTATCGGCTGGGGTTATGAGCCGAAATGTTGAACGGTGAAAAAACGATGAAAAAAAGCGCTTTAATTTCATCTGGATAAAAAACTTTGTTTAACGGTTTAAGCGTTATGCCTTACCAGAAAAACAGCTTAGTCATTTTGGTTATGATTTATTGCTATCCCTTATTTAATCGTTGCTATTCTGCTCGGTAACCTTACAAACTCTCCTGATCTTTTCCGCATACCCGACGCAGCGAAGAGACAGCGACTGGCACTGGCGCGCGCCTGGCAGGAAAGGCGCTAAGTATAGGAAATAAGTACAGCAATGACGACTCAGGCTCCTCCAACATCTTTGCTCCCGCTGACGCCCGAACAGCTGGCACGCCTGCAGGCGACGATCGGCGACTATTCGCCGACGCAGCTGGCGTGGCTGTCCGGTTATTTTTGGGGCATGGTCAATCAACAGCCCGGAGCCGTGGCCATGGCGCCTGTCGCCCCTGCGGCTGCCGCCGGCATCACCATCATTTCCGCTTCGCAGACCGGCAATGCGCGCCGCCTGGCGGAGCAGCTGCGCGACGATCTGCTGGCCGCCAATCTGAGCGCCACGCTGATCAACGCCGGCGACTACAAGTTCAAGCAGATAGCTCAAGAGCGCCTGCTGGTGATCGTCGCCTCCACGCAAGGGGAAGGCGAGCCGGCGGAAGAAGCGGTGGCGCTGCATAAATTCCTGTTTTCGAAGAAGGCGCCGAAGCTCAATGACACCGCGTTTGCGGTGTTCGGGCTGGGCGACACCTCTTATGAGAATTTCTGCCAGTCAGGTAAAGATTTCGACGGCAAGCTGGCCGAGCTGGGTGCCGAGCGCCTGGTGGAGCGCGTGGATGCCGACGTGGAGTACCAGGAGCTGGCCGCCGCCTGGCGCAAACAGGTGGTGTCGGTGCTGAAGGCGCGCGCGCCGGCGGAAAGCACCGCGCCGGGCGTGTTGGCCAGCGGCGCGGTTGACCTGATCGACAGCAGTCCGTACAGCAAGGAACAACCGCTCACCGCCCAACTGGCGGTCAAGCAGAAAATTACCGGCCGCGCGTCGGATAAAGACGTGCGCCATATCGAGATCGATCTGGGCGACTCCGGCCTGCGCTATCAGCCGGGCGATGCGCTCGGCGTATGGTTCGACAACGATCCGGCGCTGGTGGACGAACTGGTGCAGCTGTTGTGGCTGAAAGGCGACGAGCCGGTCGAGGTGGAAGGGCAGACCCTGCCGCTGGCGCAGGCGCTGCGCAGCCATTTCGAGCTGACGCAGAACACCACGCCGATCGTCGATAAATACGCCGCGCTGTCGCGCGACGAAACGCTGATCGGCCTGCTGGCGGATAAAGCCGCGCTGCAGCATTACGCGCATAACACGCCGATCGTCGACATGGTGCGCCAGGCGCCGGCGGATCTGAGCGCCGAACAGCTGATCGGTCTGCTGCGTCCGCTGACGCCGCGCCTGTACTCCATCGCCTCTTCGCAGGCGGAGAACGAAAGCGAAGTGCACATCACCGTGGGCGTGGTGCGTTACGACATCGACGGGCGCGCCCGCAGCGGCGGCGCCTCCGGCTTCCTGGCGGATCGCCTGGAGGAGGACGGCGACGTGCGGGTGTTTATCGAGCACAACGACAACTTCCGTCTGCCGGCCAACCCGGAAACGCCGGTGATCATGATCGGCCCGGGCACCGGCATCGCGCCGTTCCGCGCCTTTATGCAGCAGCGCGACGCCGACGGCGCCGGCGGCAAAAACTGGCTGTTTTTCGGCAACCCGCACTTTACCGAAGATTTCCTGTACCAGGTTGAATGGCAGCGCTACGTGAAAGACGGCCTGCTGACCCGCATCGATCTGGCCTGGTCCCGCGACCAGCAACATAAAATATACGTACAAGACAAACTGCGCGAACAGGGCGCGGAAGTGTGGCGCTGGATTCAGGAAGGCGCGCACATTTACGTCTGCGGCGATGCCAATCGCATGGCGAAAGACGTGGAAAACACATTACTGGAACTGGTGGCCGAGCACGGTGGCATGGATACCGAGCAGGCGGATGAATTTTTAAGTGAGCTGCGCCTTGAGCGCCGTTATCAGCGAGATGTTTACTGATGAGTGATAAACACCCCGGGCCTTTGGTAGTCGAAGGCAAACTGGCCGATGCGGAGCGCATGAAGAAGGAAAGCAACTTCCTGCGCGGCACTATCGCCGAAGATTTGAACGACGGCCTGACCGGCGGCTTCAACGGCGACAACTTCCTGCTGATCCGTTTTCACGGCATGTACCAGCAAGATGACCGCGACATTCGCGCCGAACGCGCCGAGCAGAAGCTGGAGCCGCGCCACGCCATGATGCTGCGCTGTCGCCTGCCGGGCGGCATCATCAGCCCGCAGCAGTGGCTGGGCATCGACAAGTTCGCGCAGGAGAGCACGCTGTACGGCAGCATTCGCATCACCAACCGCCAAACGTTCCAGTTTCACGGCATTCTGAAAGGCAACGTCAAACCGGTGCACCAGCTGCTGAACCGCTTGGGGCTGGACGCGCTGGCGACCGCCAACGACGTGAACCGCAATGTGCTGTGCACCTCCAACCCGGTGGAGTCCGAGCTGCATCAGGAAGCCTACGAGTGGGCGAAGAAGATCTCCGAACACCTGCTGCCGCGCACCCGCGCCTACGCAGAGGTGTGGCTGGATCAGGAGAAGGTGGCCACTACCGACGAAGAGCCGATTCTGGGGCCGACCTACCTGCCGCGCAAATTCAAAACCACGGTGGTGATCCCGCCGCAGAACGACGTCGATCTGCACGCCAACGACATGAACTTCGTGGCGATCGCCGAAAACGGCAAGCTGGTGGGCTTCAACCTGCTGGTGGGCGGCGGGCTGTCCATTGAGCACGGCAACAAGAAAACCTACGCGCGTCAGGCCAGCGAGTTCGGCTACATTCCGCTCGAGCATACGCTGGCGGTGGCTGAAGCGGTGGTGACCACACAGCGCGACTGGGGCAACCGCACCGATCGCAAGAACGCCAAAACCAAATACACGCTGGAGCGCGTCGGGGTGGACGTTTTCCGCGCCGAAGTGGAAAAGCGCGCCGGCATCACCTTCGCGCCGATTCGGCCGTATGAATTCACCGGCCGCGGCGATCGCATCGGTTGGGTGAAGGGCATCGACGATCAGTGGCACCTGACGCTGTTTATCGAGAACGGCCGCCTGCTGGACTATCCGGGGCGACCGCTGAAGACCGGCATGGCGGAGATCGCCAAGATCCATAAAGGCGACTTCCGCCTGACGGCGAACCAAAACGTGATCATCGCCGGCGTGCCGGAAAGCGAAAAGGCGAAGATCGAAGCCTTGGCGCGCGATCATGGCCTGATCGACGACGAGATCAGCGAGCAACGCAAAAACTCGATGGCCTGCGTGTCGTTCCCGACCTGCCCGCTGGCGATGGCGGAGGCCGAGCGTTTCCTGCCGCAGTTTGTCACCAAGGTGGAAGGGATCATGCATCGGCACGGGGTGGGTGACGAGCATATCGTGCTGCGCATCACCGGCTGCCCGAACGGCTGTGGCCGCGCGCTACTGGCGGAGCTGGGGCTGGTGGGCAAGGCGGTCGGCCGCTATAACCTGCATTTGGGCGGCAACCGCGAAGGCACGCGCATTCCGCGCATGTACCGCGAGAACATCAACGAAGATGAGATCCTGAGCGAGATCGATCTGCTGGTGGGGCGCTGGGCGAAGGAGCGCAACGCCGGCGAAGGTTTCGGCGACTTCACCGTTCGCGCGGGCATCGTCAAACCGGTGCTGGATCCGGCGCGAGATTTTTGGGAGTGAGGCCGGCGGCCCCTGGGCAGAGGGGCCGCACAGGTCATTTCAAGTATCAGGAGAGACAACATGGCTGAATTCGATCTGGCGGCGCTGAACGCGTTGCCCAAATCCGGGCAGGCGCTGGCATTAGCGGTGGTCAATGGCCAACTGGAGACCCTCAGCGCCGAACAGCGCGTTGCATGGGCGCTGGAGCATCTGCCCGGCGAATTCGTACTCTCGTCCAGTTTCGGCATTCAGGCGGCGGTATGCCTGCACCTGGTGACGCGTATCCGGCCGGATATCCCGGTGATCCTGACCGACACCGGTTATCTGTTCCCGGAAACCTATCGCTTTATCGATCAACTGACCGACCAACTGAAGCTGAATCTGCAGGTGTTCCGCGCGGAGCAGTCTCCCGCCTGGCAAGAGGCGCGCTATGGCAAGCTGTGGGAGCAGGGCGTGGAAGGGATTGAAAAATACAACCAGATCAATAAGGTCGAGCCGATGAACCGCGCGCTGGAGACGCTGGGCGCGCAGAGCTGGTTCGCCGGCCTGCGGCGCGAGCAGTCCGGCAGCCGCGCCAATCTGCCGGTACTGGCGGTGCAGCGTGGGGTGTTCAAGATCCTGCCGATCATCGACTGGGACAACCGCAAGATTTACCAGTATCTGACCGAACACGGGCTGAGTTATCACCCGCTGTGGGAGCAGGGTTACCTGTCGGTCGGCGATACCCACACCACCCAGAAGTGGGAGCCGGGCATGAGCGAGGAAGAGACACGTTTCTTCGGCCTGAAGCGCGAGTGCGGCCTGCACGAAGGCTAAACGGCGCGATCAACATGACAGGGCTCAGCAATGCTGGGCCCTGTTTTTTTGCGGGCTACTTTTTCTTCTGCGCTTTCGGCGGGTGCGCCTGCGCCAGCTCTTTGATCAGCGGCAGCAGGATCTGCACGCTGTCGCGGCTGCGTTTGTCGATCCGCCCCGGCAGGTAGCGATCCAGATACTGCAAATTGTCATACTGCGGACGGTGCCAGGTGATGCCCTGCGGGAAGTGCGGGCTGACGGCGCGCTGTTGGTAGCCATCTTTGTCGCCCAGCGACCAGTTGGTGGCCTCCACCGACAGCACCGGGATGCCCGCGGCGTCGAACACCTCTTGATCAGAGCAGCAGCCGGTGCCTTTCGGATGCTGTGCGCTGCCCGGATTGGTGGCGGCGGCGATGCCGTAGCGGTGGGCGATATCCAGCGCGCGATCGCGGGAACGCTTCGCCATATGCGGCGGCGTGTTGCGCCCGGCGTTGAAATACAGACGATCGCCGGTGATCAGGCTGTCGAGGTTGATCACCAGCACGGTGTTGCTTTTCTCTTCCGCGCTCATGCGTTGCAAGTAGTTCTGCGCCCCCAGTGAACCGATCTCTTCGGCGCTGGTGGCGACGAAGCGCAGGCCGTAGGCGGTGGGAATGTTCTTCAGGCGTTCCGCCAGTTCCAGCATCACGCCGATGCCGGAGGCGTTGTCGTCGACGCCCTGCAGCGTCAAGCCGCCGAGGTTGTTATCCAGATCCTCATCGCTCTGCGGCGTATAGGTGTCGAAGTGGGCGACGACCACGATCTGTTTTGGGCTGTCGCCGTTGCGGGCGGCGATCACCGAGCTGGCGGTGACGTTGTTCCAGTTCTTCTTGCCGTCTTTGCTGGTGTAGAGATAGCGCGTATTGACGCTGCGAATGTCGCTTTGGTAACCCATCTTGCTGAATTGCTGCTTCAGATAGTCGGCGGTGAGCAATTCTGCCGGGCTGCCCGCCATGCGGCCGGGGAAGTAAGTGGCGATGTGGCGGGTCTGTTCGGCGGCGAAACGGCCCATTGGCGCGTCTTTTACGGGCTGTGCGGCACAAACGCTGAAGACGCCGCCGAGTGCGAGGGCCAGCAGGCTGGTCTTCAGGTAAAAACGGGAAAACATACCGAAAAATCCTTCTTTGCTATCGGCGCTGCCGATCATTTTTCTTCGGCACCCAGTATGAGACGCCGGGCGGCATTACACAATTTCCCTGTCTCTTAATTTCGCACGAACGCGCAAACCGCCGCCGTGAGTATTACCGTTTGCTTCCTGCGTTGCGGCCTATATTCCATAAAGGAACTAATCATTCCTTTTCGTCATTTCAGAGGCTAAATCTCAGCCCGTATAGTCACACTATCTTTCTGTTATATGAAAAGGCTGTTGTGGACTATCTACCAATATTCGCCGACCTGAAACAACGCCCGGTGCTGGTCGTTGGCGGTGGTGACGTGGCTGCGCGCAAAGTCGATCTGCTTCAGCGCGCCGGGGCTGAAATACGGATAGTTGCGCAGTCGCTCTCACCGGAACTGGAACAACAACGTCAGCAAGGGCAGGTGCTCTGGCTGGGGAAAAGCTTTGATCCGCAGCAGTTGGACGACGTGTTTCTGGCGATCGCCGCCACGGACGACAACGCGCTGAACGCCGCGGTGTTCGCCGAGGCGGATAAACGCCGGGTGTTGGCCAACGTGGTGGACGATCAGCCGCGCTGCTCATTCATTTTCCCGTCGATCATCGATCGCTCGCCGCTGGTGGTGGCGGTGTCGTCCAGCGGCCAGGCGCCGGTGCTGGCGCGACTGCTGCGCGAAAAGCTGGAGGCGTTGCTGCCCGCCAGTTTGGGGCAGATGGCGCAGGTGGCGGGCCGTTGGCGCGGCCAGGTCAAACGGCGGTTGGCTTCGATCGGCGAACGTCGCCGTTTCTGGGAGAAAACCTTCGGCGGCCGTTTCGCCACGCTGGTGGCCAACGGCCAGACGGCGCAGGCGGAACGGCAGCTGGAGCAGGATTTACACCGCTTCGCCGCAGGCGATGAAGGCGCACAGGGCGAGATCGCCCTGGTGGGCGCCGGGCCGGGCGACGTGGGGCTGTTGACCCTGCGCGGGCTGCAGGTGATGCAGCAGGCGGACGTGGTGCTGTATGACCATCTGGTCAGCGGCGAGATCCTCGATCTGGTGCGCCGCGACGCCGAGCGCATCTGCGTGGGCAAGCGCGCCGGCGCGCACTCGGTGATCCAGGAAGAGACCAACCGGCTGCTGGTGGAGCTGGCGCAGCAGGGCAAACGCGTGGTGCGCCTCAAGGGCGGCGATCCGTTCATCTTTGGCCGCGGCGGCGAAGAGCTGCAGGTGGCCGCCGCCGCCGGCATTCCGTTCCAGGTGGTGCCGGGCGTCACGGCCGCCGCGGGGGCGACCGCCTACGCCGGCATTCCGCTGACGCATCGCGATCACGCGCAGAGCGTGACCTTTATCACCGGCCACTGCCGCCCGGACGGCGATGGTCTGGACTGGGCCGATCTGGCCCGGGCGCGGCAGACGCTGGCTATCTACATGGGCACTATGAAGGCGGCGGACATCAGCCAACGTCTGATCGCCCACGGTCGCGACGCCGCGACGCCGGTAGCGGTGATCAGCCGCGGCACGCGCGCCGATCAGCAGGTGCAGATCGGCACGCTGGAACACCTGGAACACCTGGCCCAACGGGCGCCGCTGCCGGCGCTGCTGGTGATTGGCGAAGTGGTGGAACTGCACCATCAAATCGCCTGGTTCGGGCATCAATCGCAGACGGAAGGGGCCGCGCGCCCGGCCGTCGTGAATTTGGCATAGGCAAGGCTTTTAAGGATCTGTTATGGACGAAAAACGACTCACTCATTTGCGGCAATTGGAGGCGGAGAGTATCCATATCATCCGTGAAGTCGCCGCTGAATTCGCCAACCCGGTGATGCTGTATTCCATCGGCAAAGACTCTTCCGTGATGCTGCATTTGGCGCGCAAGGCGTTCTTCCCCGGCACGCTGCCGTTCCCGCTGCTGCATGTCGATACCGGCTGGAAGTTCCGCGAAATGTACGAATTCCGCGATCGCACCGCTAAGGAGTACGGCTTCGAGCTGCTGGTGCATAAAAACCCGGAAGGGGTGGCGATGGGCATCAACCCGTTCGTGCACGGCAGCGCCAAGCATACCGATATCATGAAAACCGAGGGCCTGAAGCAGGCGTTGAACAAGTACGGTTTCGACGCTGCCTTCGGCGGTGCGCGGCGCGACGAGGAGAAATCGCGCGCCAAAGAGCGCATCTATTCGTTCCGCGATCGCTTCCACCGCTGGGATCCGAAAAACCAGCGGCCGGAGCTGTGGCACAACTACAACGGCCAGATCAACAAAGGGGAGAGCATCCGCGTGTTCCCGCTGTCGAACTGGACCGAGCTGGATATCTGGCAGTACATCTTCCTGGAAAAGATCGACATCGTGCCGCTGTACCTGGCGAAACCTCGCCCGGTGGTGGAGCGCGACGGCATGCTGATGATGGTGGACGACGATCGCATCGATCTGCAGCCGGGTGAAGTGATCAGCCAGCGCATGGTGCGTTTCCGCACCCTGGGGTGCTGGCCGCTGACCGGCGCGGTGGATTCGCAGGCGCAAACCCTGCCGGAGATCATCGAAGAGATGCTGGTCTCCACCACCAGCGAACGCCAGGGGCGGATGATCGATCGCGATCAGTCCGGCTCGATGGAGCTGAAAAAGCGTCAAGGGTATTTCTAAGGAGCCGCCGGATGAACAACGCAATTGCACAACAAATCGCTGACCAGGGCGGCGTCGAGTCCTACCTGCACGCGCAGCAGCACAAGAGCCTGCTGCGCTTTCTGACCTGCGGCAGCGTCGATGACGGCAAAAGCACCCTGATTGGCCGCCTGCTGCACGATACCCGCCAGATCTACGAGGATCAGCTGTCGACGCTGCACAGCGACAGCAAACGCATCGGTACTCAGGGCGAAAAGCTCGACCTGGCGCTGCTGGTGGACGGCCTGCAGGCCGAGCGCGAGCAGGGCATCACCATCGACGTGGCCTATCGCTATTTCTCGACCGAAAAACGTAAATTTATCATTGCCGATACCCCGGGGCATGAGCAGTACACCCGCAACATGGCCACCGGCGCCTCGACCTGCGATCTGGCGATCCTGTTGATCGACGCGCGTAAAGGGGTGCTGGATCAGACTCGCCGCCACAGCTTTATCGCGACCCTGCTGGGCATTCGCCATCTGGTGGTCGCGGTAAACAAAATGGATCTGGTGGACTATCAGGAAGCGGTGTTCGAGCAGTTCAAACAGGATTACCTGACCTTCGCCCAGCAGTTGCCTGGCGATCTGGACATCAAGTTCGTGCCGTTGTCGGCGCTGGACGGCGACAACGTGGCGAGCGAAAGCGCCCATATGCCGTGGTACAGCGGCCCGACGCTGCTGGAAGTGCTGGAGAGCGTTGATGTGATCAGCGAGCGAGAAAACCAGCCGCTGCGTTTCCCGGTACAGTACGTCAACCGCCCGAACCTCGATTTTCGCGGTTATGCCGGCACGCTGTCCGCCGGCGTGGTGCGGGTGGGGCAACGCATCAAAGTGCTGCCTTCCGGCGTGGAGTCCAGCGTGGCGCGCATCGTGACTTTTGACGGCGATCTGCAAGAAGCGGTGCCGGGCGAGGCGATTACGCTGGTGCTGAAAGATGAAGTGGACATCAGCCGCGGCGATTTGCTGGTCGACGCCGGCGAAAACCTGCAGGCGGCGCAGAGCGCGCGGGTGGACGTGGTATGGATGGCCGAGCAGCCGCTGGTGCCGGGCCAGAGCTACGACATCAAGATCGCCGGCAAAAAGACCCGCGCCCGCGTGGAGAGCATCCGCCATCAGGTGGAGATCAACACGCTGGCGCAGCATCCGGCTGACACATTGCCGCTCAACGGCATCGGGTTGGTGGAGCTGACCTTCGACGAACCGCTGGTGCTGGACAGCTACCAGAGCAACCACGACACCGGCGGGCTGATCTTCATCGATCGCATGAGCAACGTGACGGTTGGCGCCGGTCTGGTGCGTGAAACGCTGCAGGCCGCATCGGCGGCGCGCGGAGAATTCAGCGCCTTCGAGCTGGAGCTGAATGCGCTGGTGCGCAAGCACTTCCCGCACTGGGGCGCCCGCGATCTGCTCGGTGGCCGATAAGGTGGCCGCTGAACTGAGGGCGACCGGGCCGGACGATGAGAACGTGGTTTGGCATCCGCACGCGGTCACGCGCGCGGATCGCGAAGCGCGCAACGGCCACCGCGGCGCGGTGCTGTGGTTTACCGGGCTGTCCGGCTCGGGCAAATCCACCGTCGCCGGCGCGCTGGAGCAAGCGCTGCATGGGCTTGGCGTCAGCACCTATCTGCTGGACGGCGATAACGTGCGCCACGGTTTGTGCCGGGATCTCGGTTTTTCCGACGAGGATCGGCGCGAGAACATCCGCCGGGTGGGCGAAGTGGCCAAACTGATGGTGGATGCCGGGCTGGTGGTGCTGACCGCGTTCATTTCGCCGCACCGCGCCGAGCGGCAACTGGTGCGCGAGATGCTCGGCGACGATCGCTTTATCGAGGTGTTCGTCGACACGCCGTTGGCGATCTGTGAGGCGCGCGATCCGAAGGGATTATATAAGAAAGCGCGCGCCGGCGAGCTGCGCAATTTCACCGGTATCGACGCGGTTTATGAGGCGCCGCAGCAGCCGGAAATCCACCTCGACGGCCAACAATTGGTAACAAATTTGATTGCGCAATTGTTAGACGTGTTGCGTGGTCAGGCTATTATCAAACCCTGAATTCAAAAAAAGCGTGTGGCGTTTTTCGCCATGCGCTTTTTACTCTAAGCCGCCGCAGAGCGAGCCGAATAACCAGGGATCACTATGCAAAATGTCACGCCTATCTTGATCGACTCCAAGCAGTCAAAACAGGAGAGAGAGGAGCCTTCTTATTCTTTCCTGGGCGGCGTCAGCGGCTTTGTTTTCTACTGGCTGGCGTTCGCGTTGCCGTTTCTGGTTTACGGTTCCAACACGCTGTTTTTCCTGCTCTATACCTGGCCGTTTTTCCTGGCGCTGATGCCGCTGTCGGTGCTGATCGGCATCACTCTCAGCATGCTGCTGCGCGGCCGTCTGATCTTGACGCTGCTGCTGACCGGCGCCGTTGTGCTGTGCCTGTTCTGGCTGGTGTTCAGCTTCCTGACCGGGTGGTGAGAGAGTGGGCGCCGATGCCGGCGCCCGCAGGATTGCAAAGCCGTGCCGAAGGTTACAAAACTTTGCTCAAAAATGCCTGAGTGCGCGGATTGGACGGGTGACTGAAGATCTGCTGCGGCTGCCCCTCTTCCTGAATGATCCCCTGATCGATAAACAGTACCCGGTCGGCCACCTCGCGGGCAAAGCCCATCTCATGCGTCACCACCACCATGGTCATGCCCTCGAGGGCCAGTGATTTCATCACCGCCAACACTTCGCCCACCAGCTCAGGATCGAGCGCGGAGGTCGGTTCGTCGAACAACATGATCTTCGGCTCCATCGCCAGCGCGCGGGCGATGGCCACCCGCTGCTGCTGGCCGCCGGACAGACTGTTGGGATAGGCGTCGATCTTGTCGAGCAGGCCAACCTTGAGCAGCAGCTGCTCGGCTTGTGCGATGGCTTCAGCGCGCGGCTGTTTCTTCACGCTCACCGGCGCCATGATGATATTTTCCAACACCGTCATGTGTGGGAACAGGTTGAAGCGCTGGAACACCATGCCCACGCTTTCACGCATTTTGTTCAGGTCGGTTTTCTGATCGTGGACGGCGAAGCCGTTCACCTCGATCTCGCCGCCGGAGAGCGTTTCCAGCGCATTGATGCAGCGCAGGAAGGTGCTTTTTCCCGAGCCGGAAGGGCCGATGACGCACACCACTTCGTTGGCGGCGATCTGGCAAGAAATGCCGCGCAGCACATGGCTTTCGCCGAACTGTTTTTGCAGGTTATGTACGCGAATCACTTTTACCGAACCTCTTTTCCATGTGCTGCACCAGCAGCGAGAGCAGGAAGGTGATGACCCAATAGACCAGCGAAATGGTCAGATAGGGCTCCCAGTAGGTGGCGTAGGCGCCGGAGACGGTACGGGCGGCATAGGCCAGATCCGCCAGGCCGATGGCGGAGGCCAGCGACGAATCCTTGACGATGGCGATGGCGTTGTTGCCCAGCGGCGGCAGCATGCGGCGGAAAGCCTGCGGCAGGATCACCTGACGCATGGTCTTGCCATAGCTCATGCCCAGCGAGCGCGATGCCTCCATCTGGCCGCGATCGATCGACTGGATCCCGGCGCGGAAGATTTCCGACACATAGGCGCCGGCGTTGAGCGTGATCGCCACCACGCAGGAGAGAAAGGCGCCGTAGTCGGCGCGCAGCGCGCGAGCGAAATCGACGCTCATCAGGCCGCTGGTGACCAGCAGACCGTCACGCGGGTTGATGAACAGCGGCACCAGCGCGAAGTGCACCACCATGATCTGCACGAACAGCGGCGTGCCGCGAAAGGCGCTGATGTAGATGCGCACCGGCCACTGAACGCCGTAATGCAGGATGGGTTTCCAGATGCCGTGCGGCGCCTGCGCCAAACGGCCCAGCCCGAGGATCAAGCCCCAGGTGGTGCCCAGCAGCACGCAGATAATGGTGCATTTGATGGTCATCCAGGCGCCTTCCATAAACAGCGGCGCGTATTCCTGGATGATCTCCCAGCGGAAGTTCAAGGGGTATTCCTTCTTGGTAGGCTGAAACGGTGGCGCGCCGACGCTCTTGCGGGCGCCGGCGACTGGGGATTATTCCGCCGGCAGCGTCGGTACGTTGCTGTCGAACCAGGTTTGGTAGATCTTGGCGTAGGTGCCGTCGGCGACGATTTTCTTCAGGCCGGCGTTGATCTTGTTGCGCAGTTCATCGTTGCCTTTGGCGACGGCGATGCCGAAATACTGGCGCTCGAACTTGGCGTCGGGCACCAGCTTGAAGGCTTTCTCAGGGTGGGTTTTGATATAGAACTTGGCCACGCCGACGTCGCCGACCGCCGCGCCGATGCCGTCTTCATACAGCTCCTGCAGCATCAGCGGGGTGTTGTCAAAGCGCTTGATGGCGGTGCTGTTTTTACCCAGCACGTCGGACACCACGATGTCGCCGGTGCTGGAGTTTACCACGCCGACCTTCAGCGCTTTCAGCGCGGCGATGGAGTCCACCGTCGAGTCTTGCGGCACCACGATAGCCTGCTCAGCCGGGAAGTAAGGCGCTGAGAAATCAACCATTTGCTTGCGCTTGTCGGTGATGGTGATGCCGGAAATGATGATGTCGCGATCGCCGGAGTTCAGCGTGGCGAAGATCCCTTCCCACGGCGTATTGATCAGTTTGATTTGGAAGCCTTCAGCCTTGGCCACCGCCTTGATGATGTCGATGTCGAAACCTTCCAGCTGCTTTTGGCTGTTTTCAAATTCGAACGGCCGATAGGTGCCGCCGGAGCCGACGACGTAGGTTGGTTCAGCCGCCAACGCGGCGGTGGAGAAGGTGGCGGCCAGGCAGGCGCCGATCAGAACTAAACGTTTTAACATCGCGATCCCCGATAATGAATGGTTATATATTGGAATTATTTATGCACTATGAGTGCATAAAAATAAGCTTCAATGAATGAAAGTGCAACCGCTGCATGAGGATTATTCTCTCTATGGTGTTAAATATTCACTTTTTGCTTTGCTGTGGCGTAAGCGATGGGTCAGGAAGCGGTGATGCAGTGATTCTTGCTGCATAATGGAGGTGGGGCAGCGTGTGTCTCATTGGAAAACGCGGCGCGCGCGCCGAGCCAAAGGGGCGTTTTTTGCCGCTTTCACAGCGGAATTAGGCGATAAACACGGGAACCCTTCATCCGTATTCTGAATTTGGCGCTGAAATGCCGCTCTCAGTGTGGAGTCCAACGAGAAGTTGTGGGATGATTGGTCGGTTTTTCAGGGGGCGGAGATGGGAAAACTTACGCTGCTATTGCTGGCATTGCTCGGTTGGTTACAGTATTCACTGTGGCTGGGCAAAAATGGTATTCACGATTACGTGCGGGTCAATGAAGACGTTGCGGTCCAGCAGGGCAACAACGCCAAGTTGAAAGCGCGTAACGATCAGCTGTTTGCCGAAATCGATGATTTGAACGGCGGACAGGAAGCGATCGAAGAGCGTGCGCGTAATGAGCTGGGCATGATCAAGCCCGGTGAGACTTTCTATCGTCTGGTTCCTGACCAATCCAGACGCAACGCGGCGTCTTCTTCGCAAAACAACGCACAAAAATAACGCATGAATCACTCCGCAGGTACCTTTCCCTCGGTGATTGCCGTCCTGCCCGCTGCCGGTATCGGCAGCCGCATGCAGGCGGAATGCCCGAAGCAATATTTAACCATCGGCCGGCACAGCATCGTCGAACACGCTATCCATGCCCTGTTGCGTCACCCGCGCATTGAACGGGTGATCGTGGCGATCGGCCCGGAAGATCGTCAGTTCGAACGGCTGCCCATCGCTCAGGATCCGCGGGTGATCGTCACCGAAGGCGGCAAGCAGCGCGCCGATTCGGTGATGGCCGGGCTGAAACTGGCGGGTGATGCGGACTGGGTGCTGGTGCATGACGCCGCGCGCCCCTGCCTGCACGCCGACGATCTCGAGCGTCTGCTGGCGATCACTGCACATAGCAAGGTCGGCGGCATTCTCGCCGCGCCGGTGCGCGACACCATGAAACGCGCCGAACCCGGCCGCGAAACCATCGCCCACACCGTCGAACGGCAGGATCTGTGGCATGCGCTGACGCCGCAGCTGTTTCCGCTGCCGCTGCTCAAGCTGTGCCTGCAGCGCGCGCTGGATGAAGGCGCGAACGTCACCGACGAAGCCTCGGCGCTGGAACATTGCGGCTATCATCCGCTGCTGATCGCCGGCCGGGCGGACAACATTAAAGTAACGCGGCCGGAGGATTTGGCGCTGGCGGCGTTCTATTTGACCCAGTTAGACAATTAAGGAGCGCATCATGCGTATCGGTCACGGTTTTGATGTACATAAATTCGGCGGCGAAGGCCCGTTGGTGATCGGTGGTGTTCGCATCCCTTACGACAAAGGCTTGCTGGCCCACTCCGATGGTGACGTCGCGCTGCATGCCGCCACCGACGCCCTGTTGGGGGCGGCGGCGCTGGGCGATATCGGCAAGCTGTTCCCCGATACCGATCCGGCTTTCAAGGGCGCGGACAGCCGCGAGCTGCTGCGCGAAGCCTGGAAACGCATCCGCGCCAAAGGGTACCGCCTCGGCAATCTCGACATCACGATTATTGCCCAGGCGCCGAAAATGGCGCCGCACATCCCGCAGATGCGCGTCTTCCTGGCGGAAGATTTGCAGTGCCATATGGATGACGTCAACGTGAAGGCCACGACCACCGAGCAGCTCGGTTTCACCGGGCGCGGCGAGGGCATCGCGTGCGAAGCGGTCGCCTTGCTGATCAAGGAATAACCGCATGGATATGGCGAATCTGACCTGGCTGCATGGCCGGCCGCAGAGCACCGGGGTGTTGAAAGCCAATCCGGAAGACTTCGTGGTGGTGGAAGACCTGGGCTTTGCGCCGGACGGCGAAGGCGAGCACGTGCTGGTGAATATCCGTAAAAACGGCTGCAATACCCAGTTCGTGGCCGATTACCTGGCGCGCTTCGCCGGCATTCACGCCCGTTCTGTCAGCTATGCCGGTTTGAAGGATCGCCACGCGGTGACCGAGCAGTGGTTCTGCCTGCATATGCCGGGTAAGGACACGCCGGATTTCTCCCGGTTTACGCTGGAAGGCTGCGAGGTGCTCTCGTCTGCCCGCCACCTGCGTAAAATGCGCATCGGCAACCTGAAGGGCAACCACTTTACGTTGGTGCTGCGCCAGATTTCCGATCGGCAGGACGTGGAACGTCGCCTGCAGGCCATCGCTGCGCAGGGCGTGCCGAACTACTTCGGCAGCCAGCGTTTCGGCCGCGGCGGCAACAATCTGGCGATGGCGCGCCGCTGGGCGAATGATGAAATTCGTGTCAAAGAGCGCAGCAAGCGCAGTTTCTATCTGTCCGCCAGCCGCAGCGCGCTGTTCAATCTGATCGCGAGCCAACGCCTGGCCGACGGCCTGCAGCGCACCGCGCTGGAGGGGGACGCCCTGCAGCTGAGCGGCCGCGGTAGCTGGTTCGTCGCCAAAGCCGATGAGCTGGAGGCATTGCAGCAGCGGCTGGATGCCGGTGAGCTGGCGGTTACGGCTCCCTTACCGGGCGACGGTGAGCCAGGCACCGCCGGCAAAGCCTTGGCTTTTGAACAACAATGCTTGGCGGAACAGCCGGAATTGCTTACGCTTTTAAAGCGCGAGCGTGTCGACCCCGCTCGCCGGGCCCTGCTGTTGCAGCCGCAAAATTTGCAGTGGAACTGGTGGGATGACGTTACCGTAGAATTGCGCTTCTGGCTGCCGGCAGGCAGCTTCGCGACCAGCGTGGTGCGTGAAATTATGCAGCAGGATGACAGTGATGCGGATATTGCTGAGTAACGATGACGGTGTCAGCGCCCCGGGCATTCAGGTGCTGGCGGCGGCGCTGCGGGAATTCGCCGAAGTGCAGGTCGTGGCGCCGGATCGTAACCGCAGCGGCTCTTCCAACGCCTTAACGCTGGAGTCGCCGTTGCGCACGCAGACGCTGGCCAACGGGGATATTGCGGTGTTGCAAGGGACGCCGACCGACTGCGTTTACCTTGGCGTCAACGCATTGATGCGCCCGGCGCCCGATATCGTGGTCTCCGGCATTAACGCCGGGCCGAATTTGGGTGACGACGTTATCTATTCCGGCACCGTCGCGGCGGCGATGGAGGGCCGGCACCTGGGGCTGCCCGCGCTGGCGGTGTCTCTGAACGGTCACCAACACTACGCGACCGCAGCGGCCATTACCTGCCGCATCCTGCGCGCGTTGCAGCGTGAACCGTTACGTACCGGAAAAATCCTGAATATTAACGTACCGGATCTGCCGCTGGCTGAGATCAAAGGCCTGCGCGTTACCCGCTGCGGCAGCCGCCATCCTGCCGACAAGGTCTTCTGCCAGCAGGATCCGCGCGGACAAAATATCTACTGGATCGGGCCGCCTGGTGATAAATTTGATGCCGGGCCGGATACCGACTTTGCGGCGGTGGAACAAGGCTATGTGGCGATAACGCCGCTACAGGTGGATTTAACCGCCTACGCGGCGCAAGAAGTCGTGAAAACATGGTTAACCAAGGCAGAGGTTAGCGGGGAATGGTGAATAAGCGCATGCAAACATTGCTGACGCAGCTGCGGCAGCAGGGGATCCGGGACGAAAAGCTGCTGCGGGCGATCGAAGCGGTGCCGCGCGAGCGTTTTGTCGATGAAGCGCTGGATCATAAGGCCTACGAAAACACCGCATTGCCGATCGGTTCCGGTCAGACCATTTCCCAGCCTTATATGGTGGCGCGGATGACCGAGCTGCTGAATCTGAAACCTACCTCAAGGGTGCTGGAGATCGGTACCGGTTCCGGTTATCAAACCGCTATCCTGGCGCATCTGGTGCAACACGTTTGTTCCGTCGAACGTATCAAGGGGCTGCAGTGGCAGGCCAAGCGCCGCCTGAAACAGCTCGATCTTCACAATGTTTCCACTCGCCACGGCGACGGCTGGCAGGGCTGGGCGTCGCGCGGCCCGTTCGATGCGATCATCGTCACTGCCGCGCCGCCGGAGATCCCGCAGGCGCTGGTGGAGCAGCTGGACGATGGCGGCATTTTGGTGTTGCCGGTGGGCGAGCAGGCTCAAACCCTCAAACGCATTCAGCGTCATGGCAACGATTTCGTTATCGATGCGGTAGAGGCAGTGCGCTTTGTGCCGTTGGTGAAAGGCGAATTGGCCTAGCGATTGTCTGAATTTTCGACCGTCTGCAAAATCTGTTGCACTTTCATCATGGCCGGATAAGGTTTTCTCGTTCCAATCAGGCTAATTTTCACTAGAATTGGCCTTTCTACGTAGTTGTCTTATGGTGCGGCAACGCCAATGTGGTTAGCATTGGCGCGCGTTTTGATGCTCCGGCGCGAGATGACCTGGCGTTCAGGGATCGGCCGGCGGCGCCTTTACATCGCAGAAACTGGGAAGTGGCAAAAGCTCGGCTACGATGTAAAGGGTATTTTGGATATATCACTGATATTGCTGTCATGGGGGAAGCATGAGCACGGGAAGCCCAATGATTACGTTACGCCGGGTAGCGGTGTGTACGATGGTAAGTTTGTGGTTGGCGGGTTGTACGAATACGGCCTCGACGTCGGCTCCTATCAGCAGCGTGGGGGGCGGCGGTGCCGCTCCATCCGGCAATAATAATGGCGGAGTGCAGCAGGCCAGCCCAGAGGGCCGCATAGTCTATAACCGCAGTTATAACGCCATCCCTAAAGGGAGCTACAGCGGCGGCGAAACTTATACGGTCAAGCGCGGTGACACGCTGTTTTATATTGCCTGGATCACCGGCAATGATTTCCGCGACCTGGCGCAGCGCAACAATATTCCCGAGCCATACAGCCTGAATGTTGGCCAAACCATTCAGCTTGGTAATGGTTCTGCCAACGGCGGCGGCGGCATGTTGGCGACGACAGACGCGACCAAAGGCGGTGTTCCGAAGCCACCTTCCAGCTCCCAGATCCAGACGGCAACGGTTGATTCTCAATCAACTAACGCGTATTCTGAAAACTCGGGTAAACAGAATGTAGGTAAGATGTTACCTGCAGCAGGTGCCGCAGCGGTTGGGACCGCGACTGCGCCTGTTACCGCGCCGGAAGCCGCTCCACCTGTGAGCAGCACCGTCAGCAACAGCGCTCCGGTCAGTACCTGGAGATGGCCGACTGACGGTAAGGTTATTGATAACTTTTCCTCATCAGAAGGTGGGAATAAGGGTGTCGATATCGCCGGTTCCCGTGGGCAGCCTATCTTCGCTACCGCCGATGGCCGCGTAGTGTATGCAGGCAACGCTTTACGGGGTTACGGTAATCTAATCATCATCAAACATAATGATGATTACCTGAGCGCCTACGCTCATAACGACACAATGCTGGTCCGGGAACAACAAGAAGTGAAGGCGGGTCAAAAAATAGCCACCATGGGTAGCACCGGTACCAGTTCAGTACGTTTGCATTTTGAAATTCGTTACAAGGGGAAATCCGTAAACCCGCTGCGTTATCTTCCGCAGCGATAGATTGGGCAGAATACGCTGAGATTCTGCTCGCGGTATCACGGGTAGGAGCAGCATATGAGCCAAAATACGCTGAAAGTTAACGAGTTACATGATGATGCGGATTTCGACGAGAATGGAGCTGAGGCCGAGTCGTTTGATGAAAAAGCGCTGGTAGAAGAAGAGACCAGCGAGAACGATTTAGCGGAAGAAGAGCTGTTGTCTCAAGGCGTTACGCAACGCGTATTGGATGCGACGCAGCTCTATCTGGGTGAGATCGGTTATTCACCTCTGCTGACCGCAGAGGAAGAAGTCTATTTTGCGCGGCGTGCTCTGCGCGGTGACGTGCCGTCCCGCCGCCGCATGATTGAAAGCAACCTGCGGCTGGTGGTGAAAATCGCCCGCCGCTACAGCAACCGCGGTCTGGCGCTGCTGGATCTGATCGAAGAGGGTAACCTCGGTCTGATTCGCGCAGTGGAAAAATTCGACCCGGAACGCGGCTTCCGCTTCTCCACTTATGCAACCTGGTGGATCCGTCAGACGATTGAACGGGCGATCATGAACCAAACCCGTACCATTCGTTTGCCTATCCATATCGTCAAAGAACTGAATGTCTATCTGCGCACCGCGCGCGAGCTTTCCCACAAGCTGGATCATGAACCGAGCGCTGAAGAAATTGCCGAGCAACTCGACAAGCCGGTGGATGACGTCAGCCGCATGCTGCGCCTGAATGAGCGCATCACCTCGGTGGATACGCCGCTGGGCGGGGATTCGGAGAAAGCGCTGCTGGACATTCTGGCCGACGAGAAGGACAACGGGCCTGAAGACACCACGCAAGATGACGATATGAAGCAAAGCATCGTCAAATGGTTGTTCGAACTGAACGCCAAACAGCGTGAAGTGTTGGCGCGTCGTTTCGGCCTGTTGGGCTATGAAGCGGCGACGCTGGAAGACGTAGGCCGGGAGATTGGCCTGACGCGCGAGCGCGTCCGTCAGATTCAGGTAGAAGGTCTGCGCCGTCTGCGTGAGATTTTGCAGATGCAGGGCCTGAGCATTGAGGCGCTGTTCCGCGAATAACGTCGGTTGTTGAACCGCATCAAATAAAAACGGTGAGCATGATGCTCACCGTTTTTTTATGCCCGCGTTTGGCGCCAGACTACACCATATTTTTCAGCCGGTAGATCCATTCCAGCGCCTGTCGCGGCGACAGGGAATCCGGATCCAGCGCCTCCAGGGCTTCTACCGCCGGCGAGGTCTCTTCCTGCAGCAGCGTCATCTGGGTGGCGTCGACGCTGCCCGATGCGGTGTGGCTGGAAATAGACTCCAGCTCGCGCAGTTTCTGACGGGCGCGTTTGATGACGTCGCGCGGCACGCCGGCCAGCGCGGCGACCGCCAGGCCATAGCTTTTGCTGGCGGCACCGTCTTGCACGCTGTGCATGAAGGCGATGGTGTCGCCGTGTTCAAGCGCATCCAGATGCACGTTGACCACGCCTTCCATTTTCTCCGGCAGGGTCGTCAGCTCGAAGTAGTGGGTGGCGAACAGCGTCATCGCCTTGATGCGGTTGGCCAGGTTCTCGGCGCAGGCCCAGGCCAGCGACAGGCCGTCGTAGGTGGAGGTGCCGCGGCCGATTTCATCCATCAACACCAGGCTGTGCTCGGTGGCGTTGTGCAGAATGTTGGCGGTTTCGGTCATCTCCACCATGAAGGTGGAGCGGCCGGAAGCCAGATCGTCCGCCGCGCCGACGCGGGTGAAGATGCGATCCACCGGGCCGATGGTGGCCTTGGTGGCCGGCACGTAGCTGCCGATGTGCGCCATCAGCACGATCAGCGCCGTTTGCCGCATATAGGTGCTTTTACCGCCCATATTCGGACCGGTTATGATCAGCATGCGGCGCTGCGGCGACAGGGTGAGCGGGTTGGAGATAAACGGCTCGCTCAGCACCTGCTCCACCACCGGATGGCGGCCTTCGGTAATGCGGATCCCCGGCTGCTCGCTCATGGTCGGGCAAGCGTAGTTCAGGGTATCGGCGCGCTCGGCCAGGTTGGCCAGCACGTCCAGCTCGGCCAGCGCGGCGGCGCTTTGTTGCAGTTCCGCCAGGTGCGGCAGCAGCAGATCGAATAGCTCGTCGTACAGGCTTTTCTCGATCGCCAGCGCCTTACCCTTGGAGGTGAGCACTTTGTCTTCGTACTCTTTCAGTTCCGGGATGATGTAGCGCTCGGCGTTTTTCAGCGTCTGACGGCGTACATAGTGGATCGGCACCAGGTGGCTCTGACCGCGGCTGACCTGAATATAATAGCCGTGTACGCCGTTGAAGCCGACCTTGAGCGTATCCAGCCCCAACTTTTCACGCTCGCGGATCTCCAGCCGATCGAGATAGTCGCTGGCGCCGTCGGCCAGTGCCCGCCACTCGTCCAGTTCGCTGTTGTAACCGGGGGCGATCACGCCGCCATCGCGCACCAGCACCGGCGGTGATTCAATGACCGCGCGTTCCAGCAGCTCGCGCAGTTCGTCGAACTGGCCTACCTGCGACAGCAACTGCTGCACGTGCGGCGTTTTCACATCCTGCAGCAGCGCGCGGATGTCCGGCAGTTGCTGGAAAGCATGGCGCATGCGCGCCAGATCTCGCGGCCGGGCGGTGCGCAGCGCCAGACGCGCCAAAATACGTTCCTGATCGCCTACCTGACGCAGCGAAGGCTGCAGATCCGCGAACAGCTCCTGCAATGCGCCGATCGCCTGCTGGCGGGCAGTCAGGACCTTGATGTCGCGGGTTGGCATGTGCAGCCAGCGTTTCAGCATGCGGCTGCCCATCGGCGTGACTGTACGATCGAGGATCGCCGCCAGCGTGTTGTCGCTGCCGCCGGACAGGCTCTGCGTCAGCTCCAGGTTGCGGCGGGTGGCGGCATCCATGATGATGCCGTCCTGCTGGCGTTCCATGGTGATGCCGCGAATGTGCGGCAGCGAAGTGCGTTGGGTATCTTTGACGTACTGCAGCAGGCAGCCGGCGGCGCGCAGCGCCTGGTGCGCCTGTTCGACGCCGAAGCCGGTCAAGTCGCGGGTGCCGAACTGCAGGTTGAGCTGCTGACGCGCTGTCTCCAGCTCGAATTCCCACAGCGGGCGGCGGCGCAGGCCGTGGCGCTGTTCGATCAGCGCCATGTGTTCAAAGGTTTCCGGATAGAGCAGCTCGGCCGGATTGGTGCGCTGCAGCTCGGCGGCCATGGTTTCCAGATCCTGCGGCTCGGCGACGCGGAAGCGGCCGGAGCTGACGTCCAGCGTGGCGTAGCCGAAGCCGCGCGCGTCCTGCCAGATCGCCGCCAGCAGGTTATCCTGGCGCTCTTGCAGCAGCGCTTCGTCGGTGATGGTGCCGGGGGTGACGATGCGCACCACTTTGCGTTCGACCGGCCCTTTACTGGTGGCCGGATCGCCGATCTGCTCGCAGATGGCGACGGATTCGCCGAGCTGCACCAGCTTGGCCAGGTAGTTCTCCACCGCGTGGTGCGGCACGCCGGCCATCGGGATCGGCTCGCCCGCCGAGGCGCCGCGTTTGGTCAGCGAGATATCCAGCAGTTGAGAAGCGCGCTTGGCGTCGTCGTAAAATAGCTCGTAGAAGTCGCCCATGCGGTAGAACAGCAGGATTTCAGGATGCTGGGCCTTGAGGCGCAGGTACTGCTGCATCATCGGCGTGTGCGAATCGAGTTTATCGGTGCTATTCATGCGATTATTTTTCCAATCCATTGAATGTAAAGGGAACTGTGATTTTCATTGTCGTCATTCGCTATCACATTGTTTCAGCAGACGCCGCCCCTTTTAGCGCTTGCCGGGCGGCGCAAATCAAATCATCAAAACGCCAAACGGCGCGCTCAAACCCAAGGTTTGCACAGACGCTTATACTAGCCCAGCGGGCAATCGGCTGTCACAGGTAAAAATGGGAAGCGCTGCGCAAGGCCGGTTTGTAACGCAGCGAGATTGTTGTTCGCCTGCGGGCAACAACGCAAGTGTCGCCGCCCGCAGTGGTGCTGGAGAGGTTATTGCGCGGCGGTGAGAGGCAAGGGCAGTTGATAGAGGCGGAAGCTGTCGGGCACTTCGGTTTCATGGCCGGGCAGCAGACGGTGGCGGATGCGCGACTCGCTGACGAAGGCGCAGCCTTGTGGGGTGATAGTCAGGTTGACCGGCGACTCCATGCCTTCGCGCAAGACCTCAAGCTGGTGCATCCCTGCCGCCTTGGGTGACGGGATCCGCAGGATCCGCCCTTGGCCGCTCTGGATCCCGTTTTCCAGCAAGATCAGCGCGCCGTCTGGCGCCAATCCCATCCCGTCCGGGTTTTCGATGAGGCGCGGCAGCTGCATTTCCGTCAACTGCGGCTTTGGATCGTTATAGCTGAGGGTGTAGAGCTTACCGGTGCCGAAATTGGCGACTGCCATCAGCCGGTCGTCGAGCAGCACGATCCCGGCGGCCCCCAACCCGCTGGGAGCCGCCAATTGCGGATCCCGATACAGCGTACTGAATGCCGTTTCGCCCGGCCGCAGGCGCAGGATGCCGCCGCCGCGGGTTTCCGTTACGTACACCGTGCCGTCTGCGCCGAGCACGATATCGTTGCCCATTTCTCCCGCCGGCAGCGCCAGGCTGCGGTTGAGGGTGCCATCCGCGACGTTCAGCGCATAGATGCGGTTGGCGCGCGCTTTGCCGCCGGAGAGAAAGTCCGGCGAATTGCCCCACAGCAGCCCGCGCCGTTCGTCCAGTCGTAGCGCGTTTGAGGCGAACACCGTGTCGGCGCCGGGGAAAAAGGTTTCCCACGCTTGACCCGGCCGCTTGCGCAGCACGTTGCCGCTGGTGATCAGGCCGATATACAGCGTACCGTCCGTCGCGCGGGCGATGCCGTTGGGGTAAAGCGCGCCAGGCGGCAGCGTCATGCTGCTTTCTGTGCAGTCTGCGCTGGCGGCGGCCTGCGCCGGAACGCTAAGGGTGAATGCGGCAGCGAGGGCGAGCAACGCCGCTCGCGCGGTAACAGCGTATGACATGTTTATCTCCGGGAATGGGGGAAAGGGGGCTACCAGCGCTCAGGGCGGGCAGCGTGCGCCATTGGCGCCTCCAGCGCGGCCACGTCTTCCGGTGATAGCCTGAGCTCGAGCGCCGCCAGCGCATCCTGCAGATGGTGCGGCTTGGACATGCCCACCAGCGGCGACGCCACGCCGGGTTTGGCCAACAGCCAGGCCAGCGCGATTTGCGCCGGTGGAACGCCGCGCGCGGCCGCCACCTCTGCGACAGCCGTGACGGTGCGTTCTACCTCGTTTCTGCCGCCGTACCAACGGGGCGCCTGCTCGTCGGTGGCGGCGCGCAGCGTGCCGCCGCTGCCGGAGCCGGCCAGCACGCCGCGGGCCAGCGGCGACCAGGGCGTCAGACCAAGCCCCTCCTCCAGGCACAGCGGGATCAGCTCCTCTTCATCTTCACGCGTCACCAGGTTGTATTGGCTTTGCAGCGAAATAAACGGCGCCAGGCGGTGCTGACGTTGAAAGGCCAGCATTTTCATCAGGCGCCAGGCGTGCAGCGAGGAGGCGCCGAGATAGCGGATCTTGCCCGCCCGCACCAGGCCGTCGAGGGTGTCGGCGGTTTCTTCGAGCGGCGTTTCGGTGTCGAAGCGGTGCAGCACGAACAGATCGAGGTAATCCGTTCCCAGCCGCTGCAAGGAGGCGTCGACGCTGTGCAGCAGGTGCTTGCGCGAGAGCCCCCGGCTGTTCGGCTGCGCGTCGATTGGAAAATAGGCCTTGGTGGCGATCACCACGTCTTCACGGCGGGCAAACGCCTTCAGCGCGCGGCCGAGAATGCGCTCGCTTTCTCCGCCGGAGTAAATGTTGGCGGTATCGAAAAAATTGATGCCCGCTTCCAGCGCCTCGCGGATAAAGGGGCGCGCTTCGTCTTCCTTCAGCACCCAGGGCCGCCAGGCCGGATCGCCGTAGGTCATGCAACCCAGGCAGAGGCGAGACACTTTCAGGCCACTGTCGCCAAGCCGAACGTAGTTCATGGCCTCGTCTCCTCAACGCATGCCGGCGATGGTGTAACCGCCGTCCACCAGCAGGCTTTGGCCGGTGATGAAGCGGGCTTCGTCCGTCGCCAGCCACAGCGCCACATCGCCGATGTCTTCCGATTCGCCCAGGCGGCCGGCGGGCGTGTGGGCGATAAAGGGCGCGAAGGCCGCGCTGTCAGCCACGCTGCCGCGCGCCATCGGCGTGTCGATGATGCCGGGGTTGATGTTGTTGACGCGGATGCCCTGGCCGCTGTATTCGAGCGCCACTGCGCGGATCATCGCATCGAGCGCACCCTTGCTGGCGGAGTAGCTGGATGAGCCGGCCAGCGCGCCGTGGGTCAGCCAGGAGGAGGTGTTGATGATCACGCCGCCCGAGCGCTGAGCCAGAAAGGTTTCAATCTCGTATTTCATCGCCAGCCAGACGCCTCTGAGGTTAATGGCGATTACCCGGTCAAAATCCTCGCTGCTCTGTTCGGTGATGGGGGCGAAGTTGCCGATGATGCCGGCGTTGTTGAAGGCGACGTCGAGCCGGCCATAATGGGCGGTCACCGTGGCGATCAGTTGGCGGATATCGTCTTCCTGGGAGACGTCGGCCACGATGGGCAGGGCGTCGCCGCCGGCCAGCGCGATGTCGCGCGCCGTGGCTTCGATTTCCGCCGCGCGTCGGCCGGCCAGCGCGACTTTGGCGCCTTCGCGGGCATAGGCCAGCGCGGCGGCGCGGCCGATGCCGGTGCCGCCGCCGCTCACCAGTACGACTTTGCCCGCCAGACGGCGCGGCGTTTCATGAGTTGGAGCTGTAGCATTAATCATCGTATCGATACCTGGTAATGGGGTCGATCGCAATGCTATGTTGTTAGATGACGGATAACTATCCGCTAAAAATTCATCTCACTATTAGATAATTTATATCAATAGCATGAAAAAACCTGAACTGTCCGGCCTGGCGGCCTTTGTGGCTATCGCCAGTGAACGCAGCTTCCGCCGCGCCGCCGCCCGATTGGGCGTGACGCCGCCGACGCTCACCCACACCCTGCGCGAATTGGAAGCGCAGGTGGGCATTCGCCTGCTGAATCGCACCACCCGCAACGTCTCGCCGACGGAGGCCGGAGAGCACCTGCTGGCGCAGTTGGTGCCGGCTTTTACCGACATCGACGCCGCGCTGGAGAGCCTGAATGCGTTTCGTGCAGGGCCGCGAGGCCTGGTGCGCATCAACGCGCCGCGTTCGGCCATCGAGCTCGCCATCGTGCCGCATCTGGGGCGGTTGGCCTGCGAGTACCCCGGCATTACGCTGGAAGTGGTGGCGGACGAGGGGTTCGCCAACATTGTCGAGCAGGGCTTTGACGCCGGCATTAGGCTCGGCGAGGATCTGCACAACGATATGCGCGCGGTGCGTCTGACGCCGGATCTGCGTTTCGCCATCGTCGCCACGCCGGATTATTTTCAACGGCACGGCGAACCGACGCATCCGCAGGATTTGCTGCAGCACCGCTGCATCGGTTGGCGTAAGGCCTCATCGGGCGAGCGCTACAAATGGGCATTTCAGCAGGGCGAGCAGCGGTTTTCCGTGGCGGTTAACAGCCCGTTGATACTCGATGACGGCAGGATGATGGTGCAGGCGGCGCTGGCGCACGTCGGCATCGCTTTCGCCATCGAACAAGAAGTAGAAGAACACCTGGCGAGCGGGCGGCTGCGGCGGGTGTTGACCGACTGGTGCGTGCCGTTTACCGGTTTTTACCTCTATTATCCCAACCGCAGGAATCATTCCGTGGCGCTGAGCACGGTGATCGAGTTGCTGCGTCTGCCCACCTAATCCTCTTCACCGGTTATCGCGTTCGGATGGCCGTAGGTGAATCAAGCTTGAACTATTTTTATTCCCTTTTCGTTTGTTCAGGCGCAAATAACCCCTTAAATTCTCGGTGAGTTTGTAACTTGCTGTTTATAATTGTTATTTGAATATTTATTGCGAATATTCCGAGTTTTTATCGGTTATTTGAGAGCCCGGTCACACTATTTTTTTGTGCGAAATGTGAAGGGGGTCAATCCGTCAGGTCAATGAGAGACGGTTATGTCTTCTCCTGGCTTACCGATCCGTTTTTCATGCTCCGTATACTGTCCGTAACCAGGGCAACGTGACGGAAATTTTCATAAGGAATGTGCGTGAAGCAATCGTGATTGCATCTGGCATACAAATAACACGGGGTTTTTTTGATTATCTGAGGTGCTTGGTATGGAAAAGAAAAAAATCTATCTGTTTTGTTCTGCCGGTATGTCCACTTCCCTGTTGGTATCAAAAATGAAGGCGCAGGCCGAGAAATATGAAGTGCCGGTGAT
Source organism: Serratia sp. 22278 (assembly GCF_052045405.1). Taxonomy (NCBI): domain Bacteria; kingdom Pseudomonadati; phylum Pseudomonadota; class Gammaproteobacteria; order Enterobacterales; family Yersiniaceae; genus Serratia; species Serratia sp. 22278. The sequence continues at coordinate 241,859 of NZ_JBQEOW010000007.1, forward strand.
CATCGCCGCCTACCCGGAAGCGCTGGCTGCGGAGAAAGGCGTTGAGGCGGATCTGATCCTGCTGGGGCCGCAGATCGCCTACACCTTGCCGGAAGTGCAAAAACAGCTGCCCAATAAACCCGTTGAGGTCATCGATCCGCTGCTGTACGGCAAGGTCGATGGGCTGGGCGTGCTGAAGGCCGCGGTGGCCGCCATCAAGAAAGCCAATCAATAACAGGAGGCCGCCGTGAATACCCTCATTGCCTCGCTCGAGAAGGTTATCCTGCCTTTCGCCGTAAAAATCGGTAAGCAGCCCCACGTCAACGCCATCAAGAATGGCTTTATCCGCCTGATGCCGCTGACCTTGACCGGGGCGATGTTCGTGTTGATCAACAATGTGTTTCTGAGCTTCGGCGAAGGATCGTTCTTCTATTCTCTGGGCGTAAGGTTAGATGCCTCTACCATAGAGACGCTGAATAGTCTGAAGAGCATCGGCGGCAGCGTTTACAACGGCACGCTGGGGATCATGTCACTGATGACGCCGTTCTTTATCAGCATGGCGTTGGCGGAAGAGCGCAAGGTCGATCCGCTCGCTTCGGCGCTGCTGGCGGTGGCGGCCTTTATGACCGTCACACCGTTCAATGTCGGCGAGGCCTATGCGGTGGGAGCCAACTGGTTGGGCGGCGCCAACATCATTTCCGGTATGGTGATTGGGCTGGCGGTGGCCGAGATGTTTGCCTTCATCGTGCGGCGCAACTGGGTGATTAGCCTGCCGGACAGCGTGCCGGCTTCGGTGTCGCGTTCCTTCTCGGCGCTGATCCCCGGTTTCATCATCCTCTCCATCATGGGGCTGGTGGCGTTCGCGCTGGCGCACTGGGGCACCAACTTTCACCAGATCATCATGGACGGCATTTCGGCGCCGCTGGCCAAGATGGGCAGCGTGGTGGGCTGGGTGTACGTGCTGTTCTCCTCGCTGCTGTGGTTCTTTGGGGTGCACGGCTCCATGGCGCTGGCGGCGCTGGACAGCGGCATCATGACGCCGTTCGCGCTGGAAAACGTGGAGCTGTACAACAAATACGGTTCGGTCGAAGCGGCGGTGGCCGCCGGAAAAGAGTTCCACATGTGGGCGAAACCGTTCGTCGATTCCTACATCTACCTCGGCGGCACCGGCTCGACGCTGGGCTTGATCATCGCCATCTTCATCGCCTCGCGCCGCGAAGATTACCGCCAGGTCGCCAAACTGGCGACGCCATCCGGCATCTTCCAGATTAACGAACCGATACTGTTCGGTCTGCCGGTGATCATGAACCCGGTGATGTTCATTCCGTTCATCCTGGTGCAGCCGGTGCTGACCATTATCACCTCCCTGGCCTACTACTCCGGGCTGATCCCGCCGATCACCAACATCGCACCCTGGACCATGCCGGTCGGCCTGGGGGCGTTCTTCAACACCAACGGCAGCATCATGGCCATGTTGCTGAGCCTGTTCAACCTGGCGGTCGCCACCGTGATCTATCTGCCGTTCGTGGCGATCTCCAACAAGGCGCAGAGCCAGATCGACGCGGCGACGGAAAGCGAAGAAGACATCGCCAAGGCGCTGAAATTCTAACTGTGGAACGGGGCGGCGCGGCCGCCCCGCGAGGGACGCGAGTATGGAATATCAATTTGCCGACGGGTTCTGGTGGGGCAGCGCCACCTCCGCGCCGCAGTCTGAAGGGGCGGCCGCGCGGGACGGCAAGAGTCGCAACATCTTCGACTATTGGTACGAGATCGCGCCCGAGCGCTTTCACGGACGGGTGGGGCCGACCGAGGCCTCGACCTTTTATGACCATTTCCGCACCGATATCGGGCTGCTCAAAACGCTGGGCCATAATACTTTCAGAACCTCGATCTCGTGGTCGCGGTTGATCCCGGACGGCGACGGTGAGGTGAACCCGCAGGCGGTGGCGTTCTATAACGCGATGATCGACGAGCTGCTGGCGCAGGGCATCACCCCGTTTATCAATCTCTATCACTTCGATATGCCGCTGTGCATGCAACAGCGCGGCGGTTGGGAAAGCCGGGCGGTGGTCGAAGCCTATGCGCGTTACGCCGATACCTGTTTCGGCCTGTTTGGCGATCGGGTCACCCACTGGTTTACCTTCAACGAGCCGATCGTGCCGGTGGAAGCCGGTTACCTGAATGACCTGCACTACCCTTGCGTGGTGGACTTCAAACGGGCGGTCACCGTGGCGTATCACAGCGTGCTGGCGCACGCCATGGCGGTGCAGCGTTTCAGAGCGCGGAGGCTGCCGGGGAGCATCGGCATCATTCTGAATCTGAGCCCAACCTATCCGCGCTCCGACGCGCCGGAGGATCGGCAGGCCGCACACGACGCCGATCTGCTGCTCAACCGCAGTTTCCTCGATCCGGTCGCCAAAGGGCGTTATCCGGCGGCGTTGCTGCATCTGTTGGCGCAGCATGGGCTGATGCCTTACTGCGAACCGCAGGATGCGCAGCTGATCGAAGGCGGCGTGGTGGATATCCTTGGCGTCAACTATTACCAGCCGCGCAGGGTGCAGGCGAAAGAGGGACGGCGCGCCGAGGGGCCGATCGCATCGCCGGAGGATTTGTTCAGTTACTATGCAATGCCGGGCCGCAAAATCAATCCGCACCGCGGCTGGGAGATCTACGAGAAGGGGCTGTACGACATCCTGATGGATCTGAAAGAGAACTACGGCAATCTGCCCTGTTATATTTCGGAAAACGGCATGGGCGTCGAGGGCGAAGAAGCGTTTATCGGCGCCGATGGGCGGGTGGAGGACGATTACCGCATCGACTTTATTCGCGAACACCTGAAGTGGCTGCACCGCGCGCTGGCGGAAGGCTCGCAGTGCAAGGGCTATCATCTGTGGACCTTTATCGACTGCTGGTCCTGGCTGAATGCCTACAAGAATCGTTATGGGCTGGTGCGGCTGGATCGGGCGGATCAGCGGCGCACCATCAAAAAAAGCGGTTACTGGTTTGCCGAGGCGGCCAGACGCAACGGATTTGACTAACGGGAGGCCGGCGCCGTGTCCGATAACCGAATTTCGCTGAGTGCCAACGACGTGAAGCTGATTCGCGAGCAGGATTTCTTTAACTGCAAAGACTTTCACCTGTTCATCTATAACAAGGTGGAAAGCGCCACCGGGCTGCATCAGCACGACTATTACGAGTTCACCATCGTGCTGAGCGGCAAATGCTATCAGGAGATCAACGGCAAGCGGGTGCTGCTGGAACGCGGGGATTTCGTCTTTATCCCTATCGGTTCCTACCACCAGAGCTTTTACGAGTTCGGTGCGACGAAAATCTTCAACGTGGCGGTCAGCAAAGCGTTCTTTGAAGAACATTACTTGCAACAGCTGCCGCGTTGCTTTGTCGCCTCGCAGGCCTACAGCCTGAGAAGCGAGTTTTTGGCTTATATCGAATCGGTGGTGAGTTCGCCGCAGTTTCGCGAGGATGACTTCGCCGAATTTCTCGAAACATTGACCTTCTACGTGATCAGCCGCATCCGTCACTATAAAGAAGACACCGACGGCGGTGATGATATCCCGCAGTGGCTGAAGAACACCCTGGCCGGCATGCATGACAAGGCGATGTTCGGTGAACGGGCGTTGGCGAACATGGTGGCGCTGTCGGGGAAAACCCAGGAGTACCTGACCCGGGCGATGCGGCGTTACTACCATAAAACGCCGATGCAGGTGATCAATGAGATCCGCATCAACTTCGCCAAGACGCAGCTGGAGGTCACCAACTATTCGGTTTCCGATATCGCCTTCGATTCCGGCTATGGCGACGTCAGCCTGTTCATTAAAAACTTCAAGCGGCTCACCGACGTGACCCCGGGCAATTACCGAAAAAAGTGTTACGGCCCTCTTTAGGGCCGCTCCCGATCAGTATCAACGCCGATATGCCGATGAGCTTCAGGGCGCCGGTCGGTTAATCATTTGATTTTTACCTTAACGAGGGGGAATGCCGCGCCGAGCGGTCGGCCTTCCCTTGCCAAAAATCTATCCCGCGGGAGCCTCTATGGAAAAACTACTGATCGTAAATGCCGACGATTTCGGCCTGAGCAAAGGGCAGAACTATGGCGTCATCGAGGCGTATCAGCATGGCGTCGTTTCCTCCACCACGGCGATGGTGAACGGCGGCGGCGCGCAGCACGCGGCGGCGCTCAGCCGGCAATATCCGGGGTTGCCGATCGGGCTGCATTTCGTTTTGACCCATGGCAAGCCGCTGGGCGCCATGCCTTCGTTGGTCAACGAACATGGCGAACTGGGCAAATGGCTGTGGCGCCGCGCCGAGGCCGGCGAGCTGTCGCTGGACGAAATTCGCGAGGAGCTGCAGCGCCAGTTCGCGCGGTTTGTGACGCTGTTTGGCCGCCCGCCGACGCATATCGACAGCCATCACCATGTGCATATGCAGCCGCAAATTTATCCGCTGGTGGAGGCGTTCGCGCAAGCGCAGGGGCTGCCGCTGCGTCTCGATCGCGAAGAGGCGAAACGGCGTGGCATCACGCTGCATGCCCCCTATAGCACTGACGCTTTCGACGCGGGATTCTACGGTGAGACGATTTCCGAAACGTTGTTCCTGCAAAGGTTGGCGCGCGCCGACGAGCAGGGCGCAGAATCATTGGAAATGATGTGCCACCCGGCGTTCCTCGACGCGACGATCCTGCAGAGCCAATACTGCCATCCGCGCCTCGCCGAGCTGGATGTGTTGACCGCGCCGACGCTGAAAGCGGCGATCGCCGAACGCGGTTTTCTGTTGGGCTCCTTCCAGGATCTGTAACGCCGCCGTTTACAGCATGGCGTGCGCCTTTTTCAGGCCGGTGTCTTCTTCAGGATCGGCGCCTTGAGGCAAGGGCTCCGCCTCTTGTGCTTCAGGCTGTGGCTCGTCGACCTCGGGCGCCGCTTCCGGCGGCGGCATGGTGTCGTGAATGATCTGCTCATCGAAGGTCGGATTGAGCGCCGGCGACAGCGGCGAGCTGGCGAGGCTGTCTGGCAGCGGGATGTGGGGCACCGGCGCGTCCTGCGCCAGCTGCGGTTCTTCCGCTTTCGCCGTGCGGCTGAGGGCCGCCAGCAGCACGCCGCACAGGGCGAAAAAGGCGTACAGGATATTGCCGCCCAGCGGTTCGATCAGCGCGCCGACCGCCAATGGCCCGATGCTGGCGCCGACGCCGAACGCCATCAGCAGACAGGCGGCCAGCGAGACGCGGCGTTCCGGCTCGATCAGATCGTTGGCCAGCGCCACCGCCAGCGGGTAGAGCGTAAATTGCAACATGCTGACGACGAACCCGACCGCCAGCAGCAGCGGGAAATCGATGTGCGGCAGCAGCGCCAGCGGCAGCGCCGCCACGATCAGCAAAATGGCGTTGAGGCGCATCAGCAACGGGCGATTATAGCGATCCGACAGCCAACTGAGCGGGAACTGCGCGATCAGCCCGGCGAAGATGGCCAGCGCCATGAACAGGCCGGTTTGCTGAGTGGTTAAGGATTGCAGGCTGGCGTAGACCGGCGCCAGGCCGTAAAACGAGCCCACCACCATGCCGATCACCAGCGTGGTGGCCAGCACCTTGGGAATGGCGCCGACAAAGTAACGCAGCTCCATCGGGGCCGGCGACATGTGGCGCGCATTGGTGCGGGTGGTAAGCGCGATCGGCACCAGACAAAGCGCGAAGCACAGCGCGATCACCAGCAGCGTGGTGATGCCCAGGTTGCTCTGCAGCATCAGCACGATCTGGCCCAGCGACATGCCGAGATAGGTCGCCGCCATATAGAAGCCGAACACCATGCCGCGCTGGTTGGATTCCGCCTGGTCGTTCAGCCAGCTTTCCAGCACCATATACTGGCACATCATGCACAACCCGATCACCAGACGCAGCGCGACCCAGGCGGGAATGAACGCCGTCAGGCCGTGGCCCAGCACCGCGGCGGTGATGATGCCGGCGCAGGCCACGTAGGCGCGGATATGCCCGACGCGGGCGATGAGAAAGTGGCCGACCTTGCCGCCGATCACCAGCCCGATGTAGTTGGCGGCGATGATGGCGCCGATCAGCGCGCTGCTGACGTGAATGGAGGTCAGCCGCAGCGAGACGTAGGTAGTGAGCAGGCCTGAGCCCAACAGCAGCAGCAGGGTGGTGGTGTACAACGGCAAAAATACGCCCAACGTTTTTTTCACGCTATCATCCTAATCTCTTCTGGTGCGCCCTGAGGCCGCCGCAGCGTGCCGCCTCCGTGATGTTCCTTGTGCTGGTGCGCCGCCGCTCGATGGGGCGCTTCTTTTGATACTAGCAGCTTGGCCGGGCGCTTAAAACCGCACCTCCTGCGAGGCGCTGCGCATTTCTGCGCGCCAGCCGCCGCGCCGCCTTGATAAATGTTACTATCGGGCGCATATACCTGAATTCGCGAGGGAGGGGTTATGAGTCAAAACCAATTGCGCCGGCTCAGCGTGCTGGCAGGGGAAAAACTGAAGGCGCAGGGCCGCTGGATCACCTGCGCGGAATCCTGCACCGGCGGCGGCATCGCCAAGGCCATTACCGATGTCGCGGGCAGCTCCGCCTATTTCGATCGCGGATTCGTGACCTACAGCAATGCGGCGAAGCATGATCTGCTGGGGGTGAGCGAAGCGACGTTGGCGGCGCATGGCGCGGTCAGCGAAGAGGTGGTGCGCGAGATGGCCATAGGGGCGCTGCGGGCGGCGCAGGCCGATCTGGCGCTGTCGGTGAGCGGCATCGCCGGCCCGGACGGCGGCAGCGCGGAAAAGCCGGTCGGCACCGTGTGGTTCGGCTTCGCCGGCAGCGATGGCCGGGGGCTGTCGCGCAAGATGCAATTCGAGGGCGACCGCGACGCGGTGCGGCTGCAGGCGACGATTTTCGCGCTGCAAACCGCCATCGACGAATTTTTGTAAATTAGGCTTGATACTGTATGACCATACAGTATAATTAGTGACATTTCCTGCACAACATACATTCAGTGGCAGTGTGGGGTAACACCGGCATTGCGAAACGAAGGAGCAAAAATGGCTATTGATGAGAACAAGCAAAAGGCGTTAGCTGCGGCACTGGGCCAGATTGAGAAACAGTTCGGCAAAGGCTCCATCATGCGCCTGGGTGAAGACCGCTCCATGGACGTGGAAACGATCTCCACCGGCTCACTGTCACTCGATATCGCTCTGGGCGCCGGCGGCCTGCCAATGGGCCGCATCGTCGAAATTTACGGCCCGGAATCCTCCGGTAAAACCACTCTGACGCTGCAGGTGATCGCCGCCGCGCAGCGCGAAGGCAAAACCTGTGCGTTCATCGATGCCGAGCACGCGCTGGATCCTATCTATGCGAAAAAGCTGGGCGTCGATATCGACAACCTGCTGTGCTCCCAGCCGGACACCGGCGAGCAGGCGCTGGAAATCTGTGATGCGCTGACCCGCTCCGGCGCGGTTGACGTCATCATCGTCGACTCCGTGGCGGCGCTGACGCCGAAGGCGGAAATCGAAGGTGAAATCGGCGATTCGCACATGGGGTTGGCGGCGCGCATGATGAGCCAGGCCATGCGTAAGCTGGCCGGCAACCTGAAAAACGCCAATACCCTGCTGATCTTCATCAACCAGATCCGTATGAAAATTGGTGTGATGTTCGGCAACCCGGAAACCACGACCGGCGGTAACGCCCTGAAGTTCTACGCTTCGGTGCGTCTGGATATCCGTCGTATCGGCGCCATCAAAGAAGGCGACGAAGTGGTGGGCAGCGAAACCCGCGTGAAAGTGGTGAAGAACAAAATCGCTGCGCCGTTCAAACAGGCTGAGTTCCAAATCATGTACGGCGAAGGCATCAACAGCCGTGGCGAACTGGTCGATCTGGGCGTGAAGCACAAGATGATCGAAAAAGCCGGCGCCTGGTACAGCTATAACGGCGAGAAGATCGGTCAGGGCAAGGCGAATGCCTGTAACTTCCTGAAAGAAAACCCGGCTATCGCCGCCGAGCTGGATAAGAAGCTGCGCGACCTGCTGCTGCACAGCGGCGGTGAGCTGGTGGCTGCCTCCGGTGACGACTTCGAAGATGACGAAGCGGAAACCAGCGAGCAGTTCTAATCGCTGAAGATGTGCGCCGCCGTTTATGTGGCGCATATCCTCTGAATTCAGGCTTGAATGATGAATGACTTGCTAAGCCGCGCCATGCGCCTGCTGTCGCAACGCGATCATAGTGAAGCTGAACTGCGCCGCAAACTTGCGGCGCAGCCGTTTGTGGCGAAAGCCCGGTTTGGCGGCAAGGGGCCGCATGCGCCGACATCGCCGACGGTGGCCGAAGAGCCGGTGGATCCTGCGCTGATCGATCAGGTTATCGTCTACTGTTACCAGCACAACTGGCTGGACGATAAGCGTTTCGCCCACAGCTACATCGGCAGCCGCAGCCGCAAAGGTTATGGCGCGCAGCGCATCCGCAGCGAACTGATGCAAAAGGGCGTGGATAAAGCGCTGGTGCAGGACGCGCTGGCGGAATGCGATATCGACTGGTGCGAACAGGCGAAACAGGTGGCGCAGCGAAAATTTGGCGATGCGTTGCCAACCGACTGGAAAGAGAAAGCCAAAGTGCAGCGTTATCTGCTCTATCGCGGCTTCTTCCAGGAAGAAATTCAGTCAATTTACCGTGATTTTGCGCAATGAACGCACACGGGGTTTTACTTCCCTCTGAAGAAAATTTATCTTATCCCCACTTTTTGTTCGTGAGCTGGTTGTCATCGTCGGGATGACGCGCCACCGGCTCACGTGTCGTTATTCTAGCCTTTCCAGGAAAATTATGAGCAAGAGCACCGCTGAGATCCGTCAAGCGTTTCTCGATTTCTTTCATAGTAAGGGTCATCAGGTTGTAGCAAGTAGCTCCCTGGTGCCTAACAATGATCCGACATTGCTGTTTACCAATGCCGGCATGAACCAATTTAAGGATGTTTTCCTGGGGCTCGACAAACGCGCCTATTCCCGCGCCACCACCTCGCAGCGCTGCGTGCGCGCAGGCGGCAAGCATAACGACCTGGAAAACGTCGGTTATACCGCTCGTCACCACACCTTCTTTGAAATGCTGGGCAACTTCAGCTTCGGCGATTACTTCAAGCACGATGCTATCAGCTACGCGTGGGAACTGCTGACCGGTGAAAACTGGTTCAACCTGCCGAAAGAGAGACTGTGGGTCACCGTGTATGAAACCGATGACGAAGCATTCGACATCTGGCAGAAGCAAATCGGCGTACCGGCCGAGCGCATTATCCGCATCGGCGACAACAAGGGCGCGCCTTTCGCTTCCGATAACTTCTGGCAGATGGGCGACACCGGTCCATGCGGCCCGTGCACCGAGATTTTCTACGATCACGGCGATCACATCTGGGGCGGCCCTCCAGGCAGCCCGGAAGAAGACGGCGACCGTTACATCGAGATCTGGAACATCGTTTTCATGCAGTTCAACCGTCAGTCCGACGGCACCATGCTGCCGCTGCCGAAACCTTCGGTGGATACCGGCATGGGTCTGGAACGCATCGCGGCGGTGTTGCAGCATGTGAACTCCAACTATGAGATCGACCTGTTCCGCACCCTGATCGCCGCCGTGGCGAAAGTGACCGGCGCGAACGATCTGGACAACAAATCTCTGCGCGTTATTGCCGACCACATCCGTTCCTGCGCTTTCCTGGTGTCTGACGGCGTGATCCCCTCTAACGAAAACCGCGGCTACGTGCTGCGTCGCATCATTCGTCGCGCGATCCGCCATGGCAACATGCTGGGCGCGAAAGATACCTTCTTCTACAAGCTGGTAGCGCCGCTGATCGAAGTGATGGGCCCGGCGGCCGACGAGCTGAAACGCCAGCAATCGCTGGTGGAACAGGTGCTGAAAACCGAAGAGGAGCAGTTTGCCCGCACGCTGGAGCGTGGTCTGGCGCTGCTGGACGAAGAGCTGGCCAAGTTGCAGGGCGATACTCTGGACGGCGAAACCGCTTTCCGTCTGTACGATACCTACGGTTTCCCGGTCGATCTGACCGCTGACGTCTGCCGCGAACGCGGTCTGAAAGTCGACGAAGCGGGCTTTGAAGTAGCGATGGAAGCACAGCGTCGCCGCGCGCGCGAATCCAGCGGCTTCGGCGCCGACTACAACAGCCTGATCCGCGTGGACGGCAGCAGCCAGTTCAGCGGCTACGATCATGACGAGCAGCAGGCGACGATCATCGCACTGTTCCGCGACGGCCAGCCTGTCGATCAGATCAACGCCGGCGAAGAGGCGGTGGTGGTGCTGGACGAGACGCCGTTCTACGGTGAATCCGGCGGCCAGGTCGGCGATAAAGGCGTGCTGAAAGCCGCCGGCGCCGAGTTTGTGGTCAACGACACCCAGAAATACGGTCAGGCTATCGGCCATCAAGGCAAGCTGGCGCAAGGTTCGCTGAAGCTGAACGATCGCGTGGACGCGCAGATCGACACTGAGCGCCGCAACAGCATCCGTCTGAACCACTCCGCGACCCACCTGCTGCACGCCGCGCTGCGCCAAACGTTGGGCGAGCACGTTGCGCAGAAAGGCTCTCTGGTTAACGACAAATACCTGCGCTTCGACTTCTCGCATTTTGAAGCGATGAAGCCGGAACAAATTCGCGCGGTGGAAGATCTGGTTAACCAGCAGGTGCGTCGTAACCTGCCGGTGCAGACCGAGCTGATGGCGTTGGAAGATGCCAAAGAGAAGGGGGCGATGGCGCTGTTCGGCGAGAAGTACGACGACAACGTGCGCGTGCTGACCATGGGCGACTTCTCCACCGAGCTGTGCGGCGGCACCCACGCCAGCCGCACCGGTGATATCGGCCTGTTCCGCATTCTGAGCGAATCGGGCACCGCGGCGGGCATCCGCCGTATTGAAGCGGTGACCGGCGCTGGCGCTATCGCTACGCTGCATCAGCAAAGCGATTTGTTGCAAGACGTTGCTCAGTTGGTGAAGGGCGACAGCAACAACCTGACCGATAAAGTGCGCTCGGTGCTCGATCGCACGCGCGCGCTGGAAAAAGAACTGCAGCAGCTGAAAGATCAGCAGGCGGCGCAGGAAAGCGCGTCGCTGTCCAGCCAGGCGAAAGTGGTTAACGGCGTGAAGCTGTTGGTCAGCCAGTTGGACAATGTCGAAGCCAAAATGCTGCGCACCATGGTGGATGACCTGAAAAATCAATTGGGTTCGGCCATTATCGTGTTGGCGACGACGGCTGATGACAAAGTCAGCCTGGTCGCGGGCGTGACCAAGGATCTGACTGACCGCGTGAAAGCTGGCGAGTTGATCGGCAACGTGGCGCAGCAGGTCGGCGGCAAGGGCGGTGGTCGCCCTGATATGGCGATGGCGGGGGGGACGGATATCAACGCCCTGCCAGCGGCGTTAAACAGCGTAGAAGCCTGGGTGGCCTCAAAGCTGTGAACATAAATAAATAGCACGGACAAACGCCATAATACTTTGTTGATTATGGCGTTTTTATACTGTGCTAACACAATTTAGTTACAATTGCGGGAACAAAGTTTTTCTGGTCGGCTAAACTTACCATTATCTGAGGTGGGACCAAGTCTGCTTACACTTATTGTGGATTGCGCGGCTTACGTTTTCACCACATATGATGGATAATGACGGGGAAACTGAGAGACCCGACTCTTTTAATCTTTCAAGGAGCAAAGAATGTTAATTCTGACTCGTCGAGTTGGTGAAACCCTCATGATTGGCGATGAGGTTACGGTCACTGTGCTAGGGGTAAAAGGCAACCAGGTGCGTATTGGTGTGAACGCCCCCAAAGAGGTTTCAGTTCACCGTGAAGAAATCTATCAGCGCATTCAGGCAGAGAAGTCTCAGCAGACGACTTACTGATTCCGAAGCAGCGTCTCGTTGCCAGACGAGACGCTACTGCATCGTTTTACCCACTTCTTTCGTTCTCCCTCTTCTTTTTCGTGATTATTTTCCCGGTGAGTTTCCTGCTTTATTGCTGCAGACGTTGCGGTTGCCTGTTGATAAAACGCCCTTTTTGCCGTGAAATCGCCCATGTTGGGTGCGAATTGTGCAAACGCGCATGAGTTGGGAAAAATTGTTTGACTTAAAAGTCGGAGAAAGTAATATGTGCGCCACGCAGTGCCGATGAGCTTCTCCAAAGCAAGTCAGGCACAATTCGAAAGAAGCGTATGGTGAGGTGGCCGAGAGGCTGAAGGCGCTCCCCTGCTAAGGGAGTATGCGGTCAAAAGCTGCATCCGGGGTTCGAATCCCCGCCTCACCGCCATTTGCATCCGTAGCTCAGCTGGATAGAGTACTCGGCTACGAACCGAGCGGTCGGAGGTTCGAATCCTCCCGGATGCACC